>CAJMQU010000038.1 GCA_905215555.1 uncultured bacterium | reverse complement strand
ATTAGTTTTTTTTTAAGGTAAAAAGATTGTTTTCAGGATAACGGTGCAAATATAGCGGCTTTTCGGGTTACTTACCAAATTAAAAAACATGTCTTATAACATCTTTTTGAAATTTCTTTGATTTTATTACCACTTATACAGCCTTTCTACATCCGCAATCGTTTTCAATGGACAAATATATAGTATTTTTCTAACAAACACTAAATTTTATCTAAAAAAGAACTTATTTCTTGCTGAAAGAGTAATGTTCATCGGTTTTTCCACTATGCTTTAACACTTTCGCATCGATAAAGAAGACTATCTCCTCGGCAATGTTGGTAATGTGATCGCCGGAACGCTCCAATTTGCGGAAGACACTTACAAGGTTCAGACAGGAAAGAGCACTGTCAGGATGTTTAGCAATGTAGTCTGCCAGAACGGTAGTGGCTCCGGCATTTATCTCGTCCAGCAGGTTGTCTTTGGCAAACACGGATGTGGCCAAATCCTGATTTTCATCTTGAAGGGCTTTCTTGGCAAGTTCCAGCATGGAAAGCACCTGCACCTGCATTTCTTCCAAGCGCAATTGCTTCAGAAGTTCCGGGTCGAGCACCGGCTCTTTGCAGTTCAATACGAAACGGGCTATGCCTTCGGCAAAGTCGCCGAGGCGCTCCAGATTCGTATTAATCTTCAGCATGGCGAGTACAAATCGCAGGTCGATGGCTACAGGATTGTACAAGGCAATGATATCTTCCACATCACTGTCTATTTTCAGTTCAAGAGCATTCACACGACGCTCGCGTACCAGCACTTGCTGCGCCAGTTCCCGGTCGAAGGTCAACACTGCCTCCCCTGCCCTATCGAGCTGGTTATACACTAAAGTCCACATTTCGTCTATCTCTTTTTTAAGCAAGACGAGTTCCGATTCGATAAATTTTACCATGATATTTCTATTTTAAGTTATTTGTATTACCCGAAACGCCCCGTGATATAGTTCTGTGTCTCCACCTTATCGGGATTCGTGAATATTTTCTTGGTATCGCCAAACTCCACCATTTGCCCCAGGTAGAAGAAAGCCGTCTTATCACTGACACGCGCAGCCTGCTGCATATTGTGCGTGACAATAACTATCGTATATTGCTGCTTCAATTCGTGGATAAGTTCTTCTACTTTAGCAGTAGAGATAGGATCGAGTGCAGAAGCCGGCTCGTCCATCAGCAATACGGAGGGAGACACAGCCATGGCACGGGCTATGCAAAGCCGTTGCTGTTGCCCGCCGGAAAGGGCGTAAGCAGAGACTTTGAGTTTGTCCTTCACTTCGTCCCACAATGCCGCTCCCTTCAGAGACTCTTCCACCCGCCGGCGAATAAACCCGCTATCCGTCACGCCATTCACCCGAAGACCATACGCCACATTTTCGAAGATACTTTTCGGAAAAGGATTAGGACGTTGGAATACCATACCTACTTTTTTGCGAAGTTCATCCACCCGGACATCTTTTCCATAAATATCTTTCCCGTCGATAAGGATCTCACCGGTCAGGCGGGTATGGGGAATAAGATCATTCATACGGTTGAACAAGCGCAGGAAAGTGGACTTACCGCATCCCGAAGGACCGATAAAAGCTACTACCGAACGCTCCTCTATCGACATACTGATACCTTTCAAAGCATGGAAGTCTCCATACCAGAAGTTGACGTCATTTGCTTCTATTTTACCAATCATTTTGTTTACTGTTTTATTCCTGTCAGTTCATCTTTACTTTTCTCTCGAAATACTTCCGCAGGGCATTCGCCAAAAGATTCACCAAAAGGATGATTACTATCAAGACCAAAGCGGTGCCATAAGCCAACGGAAGCTGGGCTTCCATATCCGTACCACTGGTAGAGATAACATATAAGTGATAGGGCAAAGCCATACACTGGTCCAGCATACTTGCAGGCAGTTGTGGAAGGAAATATGCGGCACAAGTGAACAGAATCGGGGCGGTCTCACCCGAAACGCGTCCCAAAGCAAGGATCAGTCCGGTTATCACATTGGGCATTGCCATCGGCAGGACAACGTGCCAGATGGTTTGCAACTTAGTGGCTCCCAAAGCCCGGCTTCCCTCACGCAAAGTGTCGGGAATGGCTTTCAGCGCTTCTTCGGTAGTACGGATGACCAAAGGTACACAAAGCAATCCTAAAGTAAGCGAACCGGCAAGGATGCTGTCGCCAAAACCCATATAATTAACAAACAGCGCCATACCGAAAAGACCGAAAACAATGGAAGGTATGCCGCTCAGGTTGTTGGTCATCATGCGGATAAGACGGACAATCCAACCTTTAGGGGCATATTCATTCATATAAACACCACTCATCACCCCTACCGGAAAAGCAAACAGAGCGCTGCCTGTCATCAGATAGAACGTACCGACTATGGCGGGCAGAATCCCCCCTGCCGTCATTCCGTCCGTCGGGGCGGTAGTCAGGAATTCCCAACTGATAACTCCTATACCTTTATATATAATAAAGCCGAGGATGGCAAAGAGTATTCCTACCACCGTCAGGCTCAGCAAACGGAAAGTTCCGAATGCAATGCGTTGCGAAAGATGCTTCCTATCTATCATACTTATTTTCCTTATCTCTACGAAACATTATCTTTTTCGGGCCGATACTGCTTCTACCGTGAAGTTTATCAGCAAGCTGATAAAGAACAAGACCACCCCCAGCAGAAACAAAGCCTCATAATGTGCCCCTCCGGCAGGCGCTTCTCCCAGTTCGGCGGCAATCGTAGCGGGAATGGTGCGCAAAGGTTCCAGAATGGTATGTGGTATGACTGCCGCATTACCCGTCACCATCAGTACCGCCATTGTTTCGCCAATGGCACGCCCGATGCCCAGCACTACACCGGAAGTGATACCTGATACGGAATACGGAATCACCACCTTATATATAGTCTGCCATTGCGATGCCCCCAGTGCCAAACTGGCTTCGCGCATGGCGCGGGGACAATTACGCATGGCATCTTCCGTCACAGTGATAATCGTGGGCAATGCCATTATGGCAAGCACGATGCTTCCCGCCAGTCCGCTTTCGCCAACCGGTAAGTCGAAGACTTTCTGTATAAGCGGCACAATCACTATCAATCCGAAGAATCCATACACCACAGATGGAATACCGCTCAGTAGTTCAATGATTGGTTTCAGCAGATTGCGTATCTTTGGATTTGCCACTTCGGACATATAGATAGCCACTGAAAGACCGAACGGAAGCGCTATCAGGATGGCGAACAGACTCACCCACAGCGTACCTGTTATCAGTGGCAGAAAGCCGAATTGTGCGGCGGGCGTAGCGGTCGGGAACCATTCTGCCCCGGCAAAGACATCTTTTACCGAAATGGTATTATCGCGTAGCAGATGCACGGAGTCTTGCCGGACAATGAACTGCTGCGGCACAAAGGCAACAATGCCCGGTGTACGCTCCACCAGTTCCGTTATCTTCGCTCCGGCATGTTTGTAGGCAGGTCCCAGTTCTTCCTCGGTATAGTACTCGGTGATATCTTCCAAACGAAAAAGCCGGATAGGCATGTCCTGCCCTCCGACTTCATTCCAATTCGTTATCTCCTCATCGAAAACATCTTTTATCTGAGTCGGCGTCAGCTCACTTACCTTATTATCCTTATTCAATGCCAGCACATATCCTTCTTCAATCACCCGGCTGTTGAACAATCCCAACGCCTCGGAAAAGAGAAACAGGATAATGAGCACGATAGTGATGCTTGTCACAAACCCGCTACAAGCCAACATTCCTTCTACTATTTTCTCAAAAAGCTTCTTCATAAATGCCTATCGAAATTCTGTATGCAAAGAAACGGGAACGACGTTAAGAGAGTGTGACTAACGTTTGAAAGAAATGTTTCAAACATATTACAAACGTGTTACAACACCCGAAAACACAGCCCTCGTAATAAGATTGTAATATACAATTGCTTCCTTTGCAAAGAGATAAACGATAATCTATCTATTCTTTATGAACATCAAAACTTTGATTATAATGAGAACAATAAGCATCATCCTGTTCCTGACGCTAGCTGCAAGCAGCATACAGGCACAACGCATCAAAGGCAGTGACACCGTATTGCCTATAGCGCAGCAAACTGCCGAAAGATTCATGGCTCTCACCCCCGAAGCCCGCGTCACCGTGACAGGAGGCGGTACCGGTGTAGGCATTTCAGCATTACTTGACGGCACAACGGACATCGCTATGGCATCACGCCCCATCAAGTTCAGCGAAAAAATGAAGGTAAAATCCGCAGGCAAGGAAGTGGAAGAAGTAATCGTCGCCTACGATGCACTGGCCGTAGTGGTACATCCTTCCAATCCCGTAAAGCAACTGACGCGCCAACAACTGGAAGACATCTTCCGGGGAAAAATAACGAACTGGAAGCAGGTGGGCGGAGACGACCGCAAAATCGTGGTATATTCCCGCGAAACATCATCAGGTACTTATGAATTTTTCAAGGAAAGCGTACTCAAAAACAAGAATTATATGAGCAGCAGCCTCTCTATGCCTGCCACGGGTGCCATCATCCAGTCCGTCAGCCAGACGCGTGGAGCGATAGGCTACGTAGGGTTGGCTTACCTGTCCCCCCGAGTTAAATCCATCTCCGTTTCTTATGACGGAAAGCACTATGCACCACCCAGCATGGAGAGCGCCACGGACAAAAGTTACCCCATCGTGCGCCCATTATACTATTATTATAATAAGGAAAACTTAGAACAAGTAGCCCCTCTTGTCAATTTCATACTTTCACCCGCCGGTCAGGAAATCATTAAAAAGAGTGGATATATTCCCGTGAAATAAGGATAAACGAAAAAATTGTCTTACTTTTGTAGCTTGATTTTTAGAATATATACATACCATTATGGCAGATATTAAGAGCGAAGAAGTAGGTGAAAAAAAGAGCCTCAACTTCATTGAACAAATTGTTGAGAAAGATTTGAAAGAGGGTAAGAACGGTGGTAAAGTGCAGACACGTTTCCCGCCGGAACCCAACGGCTATCTCCACATCGGGCATGCCAAGGCTATTTGCCTTGATTTTGGTATTGCAGCCGACCACAACGGCATCTGCAATCTCCGTTTCGATGACACCAATCCGACCAAAGAAGATGTGGAATACGTAGAAGCCATCAAGGAAGATATCCAATGGCTGGGTTATCAGTGGGGTAATGAATACTACGCATCCGATTACTTCCAGCAATTGTGGGATTTTGCCATCCGCCTCATCGAAGAAGGTAAAGCATATATTGACGAGCAGACTTCCGAACAGATAGCACAGCAGAAAGGTACTCCTACCCAGCCGGGTGTGGAAAGCCCTTACCGCAACCGTCCGATAGCAGAAAGCCTCGACCTGTTCAAGAAAATGAATACAGGTGAAATTGCAGAAGGCGCTATGGTGCTCCGTGCCAAGATTGACATGGCGAACCCGAACATGCACTTCCGCGACCCCATCATCTACCGTGTGGTGAATCATCCGCATCACCGTACGGGTACAGCGTGGAAAGCTTACCCGATGTATGACTTCGCTCACGGACAAAGCGACTACTTTGAAGGTGTAACACACTCTCTGTGTACGCTGGAGTTCGTTCCCCACCGTCCGCTCTACGATCTTTTTGTGGACTGGGTGAAGGAAGGTAAAGACCTGAACGACAACCGCCCTCATCAGTACGAATTCAACAAACTGAACCTCAGCTATACATTGATGAGCAAGCGCAACCTGCTGATTCTGGTAAAAGAAAATCTGGTGAACGGATGGGATGACCCTCGCATGCCGACTATTTGCGGTTTCCGCCGCCGCGGATACTCTCCCGAGTCCATTCATAAGTTTATCGACAAAATCGGATATACCACTTACGATGCACTCAACGAGTTCGCCCTGCTGGAAAGCGCTGTACGCGAAGACCTCAATACACGTGCAACCCGCATATCAGCCGTAGTCAATCCGGTGAAACTAGTGATTACCAACTATCCTGAAGGACAGGTAGAGGAACTGGAAGCCGTAAACAACCCGGAGAAACCGGAAGAAGGTAGCCACCTCATCGAGTTCAGCCGCGAATTGTGGATGGAGCGTGAAGACTTCATGGAAGACGCCCCGAAGAAATATTTCCGTATGACACCGGGACAGGAAGTACGCCTGAAGAACGCTTACATCGTGAAGTGCACCGGATGCAAGAAGAACGAAGCCGGAGAAGTGGTGGAAGTATACTGCGAATACGACGCAAATACCAAGAGCGGCATGCCCGAAGCAAACCGCAAAGTGAAAGGTACCCTGCACTGGGTGAGCTGTGAGCATTGCCTCGAAGCCGAAGTACGCCTCTACGACCGTCTGTGGAAAGTAGAAAATCCGCGCGACGAGCTCGCCGCCATCCGTGAAGCCAAAAATTGCGATGCCTTGGAAGCCATGAAAGATATCATCAATCCGGACTCGCTGCATGTATTGCCCCACTGCTACATCGAAAAGTATGCCGCCGGCATGAAACCGCTCACTTACCTGCAGTTCCAACGCATCGGTTACTTCAATGTAGACCCGGACTCTACACCTGAAAAGATGGTATTCAACCGCACTGTGGGCCTGAAAGATACCTGGGGGAAAATCAACAAATAAAAATAAAGACTATAGGAGTAAACTATTATAATGAGTAATAAAAACCTGCTGTCCGGCAGAGATAAAGAAATACAAGAACTTGCCGAACAATATGAAATGGCAATGTCTGAGAATAAATCGTTTTATCAGGACGCAGACGACTTGGCCGACCTTGCCGATTGGTACAGTACGAAAAAGCTTTATGCTAAGGCTCTTGAGATAGTAGAATATGGCTTAAAACTACATCCTGACAATATGACATTGATGATTGAATATGCCTACCTGTTTTTGGATCTCGGAAAAAAAGCAAAGGCACGTGAGGTCATCGAGAACTTTCCCGAAACCTATTCGCCGGAAGCTAAAGTGGTACGTGCCCACTTACTGTTGAGCGAAGGCAAGTTGAATGACGCCGAAAAGTTACTCGACACGATTGAAGACAAAGAAGATTTGGCAAACGTGCTTGATGTATCTTATATGTATCTCGATATGGGTTATCCGGATAAAGCCCTGGAATGGCTCAAACCGGTAAAGAATGAGTATGCTGATGAAGAAGCCTATATCGCTGTAGTAGCCGACTGCTACTACAGCAAAGGTATGACAGAAAAAGCCATTCCTATGTACAACCAGCTGATAGACCAAAAACCGTATTCTCCCTCCTACTGGGTTAGCCTGGCTAAATGTTACTTCGAGGAAAATAAATTTGACCAAGCCATCGATGCCTGCGACTACGCTTTGGTATGTGATGATGAATTTGCGGACGCCTATTTGCTGAAAGGGCATTGCTTCTACCAATTGGATAATGAAGAGACGGCACTGGAATTTTATCAGAAAGCCCGGAAATTGCAAGGACTTGAACCGGAATTTGTCTATAGCTTCATAGGGTTATGCAAAATATCCCAAAGCAAATGGGACGAAGGTTACGAGAATCTGGAAAAAGCAATCCAGCTAAATGAGAAAGAAGATCCTTGCTCCTATCTCCTGCCCAACTTATACTCCAATGCCGGACTTTGCCTTGCTAAGATGGGAAAGAAACGCAAAGCTCATCAATACTGTAAGAAAGCCCAAAAACTGGAACCGAAAGGTCCGGAAGCTTATCTGATTGAAGGACGCATCTACGTCGAAGAAGGGGATTTTGATAAGGGAATCAAGCAATGGACGAAAGCATTGAAGTGTGCTCCTTATGCCGAAACCTGGAATGAGATAGGCATGCACAGTCTGGAAGCTGGATTTCTGGATTATGCCAAAGTAGCCTTGGAGCGTGTTTGCGAACTGGAACCGAACTTTGAAGGTATCAATGAAAAACTGACCATCCTCTACATGACTCTGCACGATAAAGAAAACTTCATAAAGTACAACCAAAAATGCGTTCGTCCGTTCGACGTGAAAGAGTTGGAGAAGATGCAGGAGCTTATGGAGAGCGACAATCAAGACCTGGCGACTTATATGCAAAATATCATAAATGCTTTGCTATAAAAAAACGGGGAGTAAAAGAATTTTAATTGTCTTTTACTCCCTGTTTTAAAATATATTCTTAGATACTTCCCTTTACTTTGCACTACGCGTAGAAAGCTTTTCAAGGAAATATACCAGGAAGAAACCTACCACCATCAGCACCACAGCTTCAACAATATGCTGATTAGGCAGAATATTCGCCTCAACCAACGGTTTCACCACTCCATGACTATCTGTAAAAGTCTCAAGAGTTTCCTTCCAAGGCCATACTTTATTAAGAGAACCCAGCATAAAACCTGTCAACACCGCCAATGTAATATTGCGGAAGTGCTTCAACGCATACGAAAGAATACGTGAGAAGGATGTTATTCCGATGCAGGCACCTGCAAAGAATACCAGCAGCACCGTTATGTCGAGCGTCTTGACAGCTTCCATAATAAAGAAATACTTGCCCAAAAGCACCAGGATAAAACTGCCTGATATCCCCGGCAGGATCATAGCGCAAATAGCAATCGCTCCGCAAATGAAAATAAAGAATAAATTAGAGGGCGTCTCAGCAGGAGTTGCCACCGTAATGTAATAGGCAACTGCCACGCCTATGATGAAAGCCGGAATCGTTTTCTTGTTCCATTCCTTTATATCTTTCCCCACAAACCATGTGGAAGCCAGCACCAGCCCGAAGAAGAATGCCCAAACCATCACAGGATGATCCGTGAGCAACCATGTGATAATTTTAGCCAATGAAAATACACTGATACCAATTCCCAACAGAATGGAAATCAAAAAATTGCCGTTAACAGCTTTCCAGAATGCACCCCACTTACCTGTAAAAAACAACTTCAAACTATTCCCGTTAATGCTTTTTATCGAGTCTATCAGTTCATCATAAATCCCCACAATAAAAGCAATTGTCCCGCCCGACACTCCGGGAACCACATCGGCTGCTCCCATTCCCACACCTTTTAGCATGAGTAGGGCGTAGTCTTTTAAACCTCGTTCCATTTTTTTTCTTTATCTGTTTAACCTTATTAATACTTGATTTTCACAGCGCAAAGTAAAACAAAAAAAGTCAGTTACCCACCATAAACCAATAAAAAACATTGAAATTCAAAGCAAGTAGCCCACTCATATAAAAGGCAAACGGCGTGCAATAGTCTCACGACCTTTGCACACCGCCATTTTTATTTATCTAAATTTGAGATTGTTATTTCTTCACAGCTTCAATCGCTTTGTCATAATCCGGTTCCTGAGTGATTTCAGGCACCAATTCGGTATACATCACTTTTCCGTCTTTACCGATAACGACTACCGCACGTGCCAGCAAACCACCCAACGGACCATCTGCCATACGCACGCCATAGCTTTCATCGAAATCGGAGAAACGAAAATCAGACAAAGGAATCACATTTGCAATACCTTCCGTCGTGCAGAAACGAGCATGGGCAAAAGGCAAGTCTTTGGAAATCGCCAATACCACGGTATCAGGCAGGCTCGCTGCCAGCTTGTTGAATTTGCGCACAGAAGTTGCACAAACACCGGTATCCAGACTCGGAAAGATATTCAATATCACGTTCTTTCCTTTCATATCTTTCAGAAAGAAAGAAGAAAGGTCAGTCTTTACCAACTCGAAATCGGGAGCAACTGTCCCTGCTTTTATAAATTCACCGATAATCTTAACCGGTTGTCCTTTAAATTTTGTTGTAGCCATAGTTTTCTTATTTTATATATTCACATAACAAACAAACCATTAGAAAAGTTCGCCCAAAAACTTTTCCTATCGTAAATTGTTACTCTCCTAAACAAAATAACAATAACCCAATTAAAACTTTAATTGCATGAAAACTTTATTTGACGAACTTCAATACGAAGTAAAAAACTGGTGGATGTCTCTCTTGCTCGGTATACTCTATGTAGTAGTTGCCATAAGTCTGATGTTCGCCCCACTCAGCGGTTACGCTGTTTTAAGTGCCCTGTTCAGTATATCCATGTTGTTCAGTGGTCTGCTTGAGATTTCTTTTGCAGTGAGCAACCGTAAAAATGTGTCCAGCTGGGGGTGGTATCTGGCAGGGGGTATCATCGATATGATATTCGGTTTCTATCTGATAGCCTATCCGTTGCTGAGCATGGAGGTCATTCCTTTCATCATTGCATTCTGGCTGATGTTCCGTGGCTTCTCTTCCATCGGCTATGCCATGGATTTAAAAAGATATGGCACAAGAGACTGGGGATGGTATATCGCCCTTGGCATACTGGCGGTGATTTGTTCGTTCATCATCCTGTGGCAGCCGGCAATAGGTGCCCTCTATGCTGTATATATGATTTCGTTCGCATTTCTGATTATCGGAACTTTTCGTATCATGCTGTCATTTGAATTGAAGAGCTTGCATAAACGAGGAAAGATGAGAAAGGAAAGAAGTGAAGAAGAAGGAAAAGAAATACCGGCAGAATAACCAATATGCCGCGACCCGGAGAAACGAGTTGACTAAAGTACCTGGCAACAGGAACTTGTCAACTCGTTTTCCCATTAGTTAGATTTCAGGAAGCGGAACATGGTGGTGCGCGATACACCCATCTGACGAGCCAGCTCCGAACAAGAGACACCACGCTGTGCATCTCTTTTCAATCGCCTTTTATTCTCACGAAGTATCCGCATGGCAGGACAAGTGCCTTTTCTGCGTCCCAGTTTGACGCCTTCTTTCTTTCGCCTTGCCAATGCCTCCTTAGTCCGCATGGATATCAGATTACGTTCTATCTCCGCCATTAATCCGAATGCAAAACCCAACACTTTACTGTTAATGTCATTTTGGAACACATACCCTTCCTTGGTGCTGTACAGGATAACATTTTTCTTAATGCATGAATTCAAAATCGTCATGATTTCCAGCATCGTACGGCTCAATCTTGATATTTCCGTCACAATCAGCGTGTCCCCTTTTTGCATCCGGTTCAACACACCTGCCAACTTGCGTTCCTTACTACTCACCTTGCCGCTCACCGTCTCAGTGTACCATTTGTCAATCATTAACTCATTCTTCTCTGCAAAACGCAGGATTTCTTCACGTTGATTTGCCAGAAACTGTTTTTCTGTACTTACTCTTAAATAAGCTACTACCATAATTTGATTTTTTTTATAGGTTTAACGGCGCCAAAGAACAGCAATAACAACGAAAAATCACAGCATCATTAAGTAATGAAATACAGTAAGTTCCCCCTCTTTACCCCTTTTATTTTACATCACTTATTTCGCAGACTGCAAAGCAAATTATGCAGGAATACATATTCCCATATCAAAGCCGGTCATAAAAAGAAACAAGAAAAATCTTCTTTCTTTTCTACTGAACAATTTCCTCTTTTCTATTTCTATAAACTCGAATTTTGAATCAATACAGCTCACTTAGTTGTGTCTACTCCATCAGTAGGACTTCGGAAGAAGTGACTACTGGCTCAGGACACGATGACAAAGAAGTGTCTACTAAGATAGTTCATTAACAGAAAAAGCGTCTAGCTAAATCAGGAAAAGACATTCAGATAAACACAAGAAAATCAAAGCATTGCATTTACCGTCTATTTACCACAGAATGTAAAAGCATTTACCGAAGGGTGTAATGGCCTTTACCCCGCATTGTAACGACCTTTACCCCATATTGTAACGACCTTTACCCCGTATTGTTACGACCTTTACCCCGTATTGTTACGAACCTTACCTCCATATGTAAACAGAGTTACCATTTGGGGTAAAGAAAATCACCATGAGAAGAAAACGACCGTGTGCCCGTAGATTTCAATTTCGCCCTTACCATTCAAGCTCATTTATAAACTAAGCGGAAATAAGCGATACTCCGGCATAAAAAAATGAATAGATTCATTTCGTTCTACTCTCCGTTTGCATTATCTTTGTAGTCAGTTTTATAACAAGAGTATAAATTCATAATAAAAAAACAAAGAAATTATGGCAATGCATACATGGTTTGAGTGCAAGATCCGTTACGAAAAGGTAATGGAAAATGGAATGAATAAGAAAGTAACAGAACCTTATCTGGTTGATGCACTCAGCTTTACTGAGGCAGAAGCACGTATCATTGAAGAAATGACTCCGTTTATCTCAGGAGAATTTACAGTATCCGACATCAAACGTGCCAATTATAGCGAATTATTCCCCAGCGAAGAAGAAGCCGCTGACCGTTGGTTTAGGTGCAAACTGGTTTTCATCACTTTGGATGAGAAAAGCGGGGCTGAAAAGAAAACATCTACTCAGGTATTGGTACAGGCTGCCGACCTGCGCGATGCAGTCAAAAAGCTGGATGAAGGCATGAAGGGAACGATGGCTGATTATCAGATAGCATCCGTTGCCGAAACAGCCATTATGGATGTATATCCGTATAGCGCTGAGCCTAACGATAAACCTGAAGTTTAACAAATTAACTCAACTCTCGCAAACTCAAGTTTTCCGTATTGACCAAGAAGTCAAAGCCAAGTTGACAAGGGCGGATGATAGTCTCATTTGCCATACAAGTGGATTATTTAAGAACTATCTCCCTTGTCCCCTTGTCAACTGAAACCTTGCCAACTAATAAGTTGAGCATTTGCGAAACTTAAAATGAACTAATTATGAATATTGCAGAGAATCTTCAACAGGTGCTCAATGAGTTGCCTGCGGGGGTGCGATTGGTAGCAGTTTCCAAATACCATCCCAATGAGGCGATAGAAGAAGCCTACCGCGCCGGACAGCGAGTGTTCGGAGAAAGCAAGGTGCAGGAAATGACTGCCAAATATGAAAGCCTTCCCAAAGACATCGAATGGCACTTTATCGGGCATCTGCAAACAAACAAAATTAAATACATTGTTCCCTACGTGGCCCTCATCCACGGAATCGACTCATATAAACTTCTGGTCGAGGTCAACAAGCAAGCCGCCAAAGCCGGAAGGATAGTCAACTGCCTGTTGCAACTCCACATCGCAGAAGAAGAGACTAAATTTGGTTTCAGTTTCGACGAGTGCCGCGAAATGCTGGCTGACGGAAAGTGGAAAACTCTCAGTAACATACAATTATGTGGCCTGATGGGAATGGCTACAAATACGGACGCCAGTGAACAAATAGATAAAGAATTTTGTTCATTAAGTAGCTTCTTTAAAGAGGTGAAGAACTCATGGTTTGCTGATACGGAAGCTTTCCGGGAATTATCAATGGGAATGTCGCACGACTATCATCAAGCCATTGCTGCCGGAAGTACCCTGATACGCGTAGGAAGCAAGATTTTTGGAGATAGAATTTATTAATTGATCATTCAATAAACATTATTACCATGGCAACATTAAAAACTACTTTTGCCGGGTTAGAATTAAGAAACCCGATTATCGTCAGCAGTTCTGGCTTAACTGACAGTGCTGAAAAGAATCAGAAATTTTACGAGGCCGGCGTCGGTGCCATCGTTCTCAAATCTCTTTTTGAAGAGCAAATCATGTTGGAAGCCGACTGGTTGGGAGACCCGAATATGTACCCCGAAGGCAGTGATTACCTGGTAGAATACATCCGCCAACATAAGCTGTCGGAATATCTGGAACTGATAAAAGAGACCAAGAAGGTATGCCCCATCCCTGTGATTGCCAGCATCAATTGCTATCAGGACGCCGAATGGGTAGACTTTGCCAAACAAATGGAGACAGCAGGAGCTGATGCCATAGAAATCAATATCTTGGCCCTGCAAACCGATGTCCAATACAATTACGGTTCATTCGAACAACGCCATATCGACATTCTCCGTCACATCAAGAAAACAGTAAGTATCCCTGTCATCATGAAGTTGGGCGACAATCTGACCAACCCGATAGCTTTGATAGACCAGCTGTATGCCAACGGAGCAGCCGCAGTCGTACTGTTCAACCGTTTCTATCAGCCGGACATTGACATCGAGAAGATGAAACAAATATCAGGAAACGTATTCAGTACAGGCGCTGATTTAGCAAAAACCTTACGTTGGATAGGCATTGCTTCGGCAGCAGTGAATAAACTGGATTATGCAGCATCGGGTGGCATCCATTCTCCCGAAAGCGTCATAAAAGCAATCCTTGCAGGAGCCTCGGCAGTAGAAATCTGTAGTGCATTCTATCAGAACAGCTACGCTCTTGTAGGAGAATATACACGCTTCATCAATTTATGGATGGACCGTAAAGGCATGCAAACAATCTCCCAATTCAAAGGAATGTTGAATGTAAGTGATCTGAATGGTATCAACACCTTCGAACGCACACAATTCATGAAGTATTTTTCCAGCAGAAAATAAACGGAAACCATATCATAAACAATGCCCCGTAACATATCGTTAGTATATCTAACAATCGTTACGGGGCATTATATTTATTGCCGCTCCCTTATCCGGAACCTCTTACTTCTATTATTCCGCCTTCTTATCCAATGCTTCGAAGCATGAATTCTTGCTGATGAATTCAGGAACAATATCCTTCATAGCAGATACAATCTTCATTTGGTCGTACGTGTAACTAACCTCTATCAATTTCCGGATACGCTCTTTCACCTCATCATAATCATACTCGCGCACCGTAGCAATCATAATTTTCTCATGATAGGTCGGTTTCGTCAGTTCTTTCACATTGAGCAGTTCTTCGTACAGCTTCTCACCATGACGCAGACCGGTAAATTCAATCTTCACATCCGTACGCCCGGAAAGGCTGATCATACGTTTAGCAAGGTCTACAATCTTCACAGGTTTGCCCATGTCAAAGATATAAATCTCACCTCCATTACCCATACTTCCGGCTTCAAGCACCAAGCGGCAAGCTTCGGGGATAGTCATGAAATAACGGATTATTTCAGGGTGCGTCACGGTCACCGGACCTCCACGCTGTATCTGGTCGCGGAAACGGGGGATTACCGAACCGTTAGATCCCAATACATTACCAAAACGTGTCGTTATGAACTGCGTCACATGCCCACCCTCTTTCTGCAACTTCTTAGC
This sequence comes from uncultured bacterium, assembly GCA_905215555.1. Lineage (GTDB taxonomy): Bacteria > Bacteroidota > Bacteroidia > Bacteroidales > Bacteroidaceae > Bacteroides. The sequence continues at coordinate 28,752 of CAJMQU010000038.1, read as the reverse complement.
CAAAGACTGCACATAGATTTCACAGATTCGTTTGGAACATCCCATCACATTCGTCGGATTCACAGCCTTATCCGTAGAAATCATCACAAACTTTTCAGCACCATATTTCACTGCCAGATCTGCCAGTGTACAGGTTCCGAACACATTTATCTGGATAGACTCGGAGACGTTATCCTCCATCATCGGCACATGTTTGTAAGCAGCCGCATGGAAAATATACTGCGGTTTATATTCCTTGAAAATATCTTCCATACGCGTAGCATTGGAAATATCCGCAATGATGGTTTCCGCATCAATGTCGCGCCAACGGTCTTGCAATTCCAAGCGGATATCATGCAACGGAGTCTCTGCCTGATCTACCAAAATCAGTTTATAAGGATTGAAAGAAGCCACCTGGCGCATAATCTCGCTACCGATAGAACCGGCAGCACCGGTAATCATCACCCGCTTCCCTTCCAAATGGGAAGCTACTTTATGAATATCTATTTCAATAGGATTACGTTGCAGCAGGTCCTCAATCTGAATTTCTTTCAGCTGAGTGCGGTTCAGTGTCTGTCCATTCCATTCACTCAAAGGAGGAGCAGTCATCATTTTGATGTTATTTGCCAGAAGGCGGTCAGCCATATCAGACTTTTTCAGTTCCTCCATCTTGGCAGGAGAAATGATGATAGTATGCACATCGCGGTCGCTCAGCACGTCAATCAACGAGTCGTCATTAGGGAATACCTTCACCCCCATCATCACTTTATTGATCAACTCCGGCTCATCGGCAATGAATCCCCGCAAACGATAATGGTTACGCAAGTTCACCCGCAATGCTTTAGCAATATTTACTCCAGCCTCTTTAGCGCCATAAATAAAGACGTTAGCACTATGACTTCCATCAAAGTTCAATAGTTCGTAAAACATCTTCACCACAATACGCGAACAAGACATCATGGCAAAACTGATGATATACGCCATAAAGAACACACTTACAGGTGCCAGACGAATGTCCATATAGCTTGCCAGAAGCACACTTGAAATCATTAACAGTGCATAAGATACCGTCAATGAAACAAAAATACGCATGATATCTATAAACGAGGAAAAGCGTAGCACATTGGAATATGTGCGAAAAATGCGGAAGAAGATCAGGTTGACAATGACTGTCCAGACAATCGTTTTATCAATGGTGGAAGATTCCAGGAAAATACTCCGAAAATCATACCGAAGTGCATAAGCCAACAGGCTGGATACTACGATTATCAGTACATCAATCAACAGAATAGTCCAAATCGGCAATACCTTCGACGAAAGGTACCGATGAATAATTTTATGTTTCATTTCGTTTGACAGTTTTGTTTTTAGGCGAGGCAAAGATACACTATTTTCATCAATTAGGACAATAAAAAGATAAAAATGTGTGATAAAATTAAATGGTGGTAAAGTTAAGAGTATAACTTTACCACCATATTTACTGTCTATCAAGCTCTTTTACATCAAATTACTTGCCAATTCGCTTAACTGGCTACGTTCACCTTTTAACAAATTCACGTGTGCAAAAAGGTTCTGATCTTTCATACGGTCAATCATGTAAACCAAACCATTGGACTGGCTGTCCAGGTAAGGCTGGTCAATTTGTTGTATATCACCGGTAAACACCATTTTAGTTCCTTCTCCAGCACGGGTAATAATGGTTTTTATTTCATGCGGAGTCAAGTTTTGTGCTTCATCAATGATGCAATAAGTCTCACTCAAACTACGTCCGCGGATAAAAGCCAACGCTTCAATCACCAACTGATCACTTTTCTGCATATCGTCCAGACGCTTCACTTCTGTAGAATTTGTGGCAAACTGATGTTTAATGACATTCAGATTGTCAAACAATGGCTGCATATAAGGAGCGACTTTTTCCTTAGCATCACCCGGCAGGAAGCCAATGTCTTTATTAGATAAAGCGACGATAGGACGTGCCAATAAAATCTGCTTGTAATCGTTCATCTGACTCAGCGCGGCAGCCAAAGCCAACAGCGTCTTTCCGGTACCGGCTTTACCCGTCAGGGCAACCAATTTTATATTAGGGTCATTCAGAACCTCAAAAGCAAAACTTTGTTCGGCATTCCTCGGTTCGATACCGTAATTCTTCGTTTTATTCACCCGGCAAATCGTATGTGTGAAGGGATTATTGCGTGCCAGAACGCTGTTCCGGTCACTCTTCAGGACAAAGCATTCATTCGGATGAATGATATCCTTGAAATCAAACTCATTGATATCCAATCCTTCTCTGGAAGAGTAAATCCTGTCTATCAAAGAAGGATCAATCCCTTCGAACACCTCATTCGATTTCTCAAAGATATCCGCATTTATCACTTTGTCATTGATGTAATCTTCGCAGAGCAAACCTATGGAACGTGCTTTCATACGAAGGTTTACGTCTTTCGTCACCAGAATGGTCTTCATATTGCTCTTTTCCCGCGTCAGCCAGTCAACCACAGACAGAATCAGATGATCCGGAATACGTTCCGGGAAAGACTCATGCACGTTCGGGGCATTCACGGCCCCCGCCACCACAAACAAACGCCCCAGACCTTCGCCTAAAGAAGCGCCTTTACTGAAAAGGTTGTCATCGGTTATTAAATCGAGTTCGCGAAGAAATTCACGGGCATTGAAGTTAATCTGTTCATTACCTTTCTTGAATTTATCCAACTCTTCAAGAACCACGATGGGGAGATAAATGTCATTTTCCTGAAAGTTTTTAAGACAATTATAGTCGTGAAGGATTACGTTGGTATCAATCACAAAATTTTTCTTTGCTCCCATACTCAATTAGATTTAAATTGTTGATATATTTGCCTCCAAAGCGAAGACAAGCTTCACCTCGGCATAAAAAATGAACAAGTTCATTTTATTCTGCCCTCAGTTTGCATTATCTTTGCAGCTTCTAAGATAGGAATTAAAAAGAGAGAATAGCTTACTTTCTCGTTAAATATTTAAAAAGATGGATTATCAGAACACTTTATTATACTTATATAACAGTGTCCCCATGTTCCAGCAGGTGGGGAGTTCGGCATATAAGGAAGGACTGGAGAATACACAAGCCTTGGACGAACATTTCGGACATCCACACCGCAATTTCCACAGCATCCATGTAGGGGGAACGAATGGAAAAGGATCATGTTCGCACACCCTTGCTGCAATCTTGCAGGAAGCCGGATACAGAGTGGGATTATACACTTCTCCGCATCTCGTGGATTTCCGCGAACGTATCCGTGTAAACGGACAGGTCATCCCGGAAAGTTACGTGGTTCGGTTTGTGGAAGAAGAACGAGATTTCTTCGAACCCTTACATCCTTCTTTCTTCGAGCTGACCACCGCCATGGCGTTTCGTTACTTCGCTGACCAGCAAGTGGATGTAGCTGTTATAGAGGTAGGGCTTGGCGGAAGACTGGACTGCACCAACATCATACAGCCGGATTTATGCATCATCACCAATATTAGTTTTGACCACACACAGTTCCTGGGAGATACGCTGGAAAAGATAGCGGGAGAAAAAGCCGGTATCATAAAAAGTGGAATACCTGTAATAATCGGGGAAACGACTCCCGAAACAAGACCCGTATTTACGAAAAAGGCCCATGAAACCGGTGCCCCCATTTTCTTTGCAGAGGAGAACCCAAAGAATGATTATCCCGGACTGGAATGTGAGTTGAAAGGATTATATCAAACAAAAAATACCCGCACCCTGCTTACTGCTATCCCGCAATTGCAGAAAGCCGGATACAAACTAAGCGAACAGGCTGTCCGTAGCGGTTTTGCGCACGTCGGCAAACTGACCGGGCTTATGGGACGCTGGCAAAAGTTGCAGGATGCTCCCACCCTAATATGTGATACTGGACACAACGTGGGAGGCATTACCTACATCACGGAGCAACTGCAACAGCAGTCTTACCGGAAACTGCACATGGTCATAGGCATGGTGAATGACAAAGACATTCGCGGTGTGCTGGCACTATTGCCCGAAGATGCCGAATATTACTTCACGAAAGCCAGCGTGAAACGTGCATTGCCCGAACAAGAACTTGCCCGGATTGCCGCCGAAGCCGGATTGCAGGGAGATTGTTACCCGGATGTTCCCTCTGCCGTACGCGCCGCACAAGAAAAAAGCCTCCCGGAAGACTTCATCTTCGTGGGAGGCAGTAGCTTTATTGTTGCCGACCTGTTAGCGAACCGCGATACACTCAATCTCCACTAAAGCGTCCTTCGGCAAAGCCTTCACAGCTACAGCCGAACGGGCCGGGAAATCGCCATCAAAATAGGTGGCATATACCTTATTCATATCTGCAAACAGAGACATATCCTCCAGGAAAACTGTAGTCTTAACGATATTTGCCATCGTCAGCCCTACTTCTCCCAGGATATGTTTGATGTTCTCCAATGACTGGCGGGCTTGTGCCTCGGCACCTTCCGCCATCTTTCCGGTGGCTGCATCAATCGGCAACTGACCGGACACAAATATCATTCCATTCGCTTCAATTGCTTGACTGTAAGGACCGATAGCTCCCGGTGCCTTCTGGCTACAAATAACTTTTTTCATTCCGATATAGTTTTAGTATTCAACAATTTATGATCTATTCTGAAAAAAATCAGGTATCACATGCAGTATTCTGAAAGTTCATGCATTTACCTTATAGGATTATATACAAAAGAAATTCACTTATACCTGTTTTTAAAACCTAGACTTAGCTAATTCTTTTTTGACACGGGAGTTTCCCGACAAAGGCTCAGCTTGTGAAAGCAGAGCCTTTTTTCATAATAATACATCATCTGTTTCAACCAAACATATCATCTGCTCACCTGAAATGCCCCATCTGTTCAGGCCAAACAAATGATGTATTTTATGCAGTTTCCTTATTTGCAATGTTTCTCAATCAGAGCATCTACATTCGAATCGCCCAGTTCTTTTGCTTTTGCAAAGCTGGCACATGCCTCTTTGTTCTGCTTCAACTGCAATTGGGCAACGCCCATCAGACGGTAAGCCTCCGCATACTTAGGATCTATTTCCAAAGCACCCTTCAACACTTTGACAGCCTCTTCATGTCTGCCGACACGAATATTCACCACTGCAAGTTCCGAACGGTAAGTCAACTCTTTCGGGTTGAGTTCAATAGCCTTTGCTATGTCATCCAGTGCACGCTGAAACTGCTTTGCCTGGAAAGATGCCTGTTCACGATAGTAATAGAACACATCGTTTACATTACCACGCACTGCTTTGTAATATTCGTCATAGTCAAGCATCGCACCGCGTGCCTGTCCTGCATTCATACGCATCCGAGCGCGTTCCAGCAAATAGGGAGCATTTTCTTCCGTGAAGGGTTGTACACAACGTGCTATACAGCTATCCATCAGCGCCAGTATTTCTTCCGGAGCCGCTTCCATCAGTTCTTTCGTCTTGGCTGCGCTAAAGTAAGTGGCCGGAGAAACGAGATTAGTCGTATTTACTTTCTCATAGCTGGCTGAAGCTGCCGCATAGTCTTTCTTGGCAAACTGGATGTCACCCTCCAACTGAATATATATCGGCAGTTCTTCAATTGCCATTGCCTTACGGACTTCTTCCAAAGCCTTGTCATACGTCCAATCTTTATAAACAGTCTCAGGATTAGTCAACTGGTAGTTATAAATCAGTTTGGCACGGTTAAAGTACGCATCGTCTTTCTTTTGCGCCACTTCAAGTGCTTTATCCATATCAGCAGCTACTTTATCCATTGAATCCGCTTCCTTCGATAAGAACATCTGATTGTTTGCACGACGAAGATATCCATCTGTGCTGTTGGGATATTGGGCTATAAAATCATTCAGCAACTCAGCATATTTCTCCGGAGTGAGTTGTGAAGAAGCCATATAAAGGAATACCAATGCTTGTTCTTCCGTTTCAGGCAATCCCTTCTTTATGCCGATGCTTGCTAAAGTGTGGTCGTTGAATGAAAGAGGGCTTATCTTTTGCTCCATCGCATAATCAGCACCTACAGCATAGCAAATGATAGCTGTATCTTTTCCTGAGGATTTCTGAGCCAGACCGAACACCTGTCCGTCAGCAGTCATGACAGGACAGCTCACCATCTTGTCTTTCAGATGCATATCAAGTGTATAATAGTGGAAATTCCCTTCTATCTTAGAATCTTCTTTCACCTGTCCGCCAGTATAAGAACGGTCTTTCTGCGTAGAATAAGGTAACAGATAAACGGTTGCTCCAACAGCCGGAGCCATAGCAGATACAGTCAGTGCAGGAACTTTCTTACCGGAAATCGTTACACGGAACTTGACAACGTCATACATGTCGTTTGCCCCCAGAATAACATCCACAGGCATTTGTACTCCTTCCGAATTGATAGCTACCGCACGTTGCGCACCTTTAAACAGGCCGTAATCTGACAAAGCAATTCCATCTTCGGTCACGAAAAATCCGTTTCCCGTATTTAAAATTTTATCATTCTCATCGTACGTGACCACTGAAAAAACGGCACGCTTGGCTTTTTCCACCCATTTGGGTGCCTGAGCTACACTCCACTGAGCCAATAAACAGAGGGTGAGCGTCAACAATAAGTTCTTTTTCATATCTTAGTTGGTTCTTTGTTTCACAGCTTCATAAATCAAAATACCCGCCGCAACAGAAACATTGAGCGACTCGATAGTACCCAGCATCGGGATTTTCACCCATTCGTCGCAAAGAGCCAGGTTTTCATAAGAGACACCTTTATCTTCAGCTCCCATAATGATGCACATCGGTCCTGTATAATCGGCTTTAGTATAATCATAGTCACCTTTTTCCGTAGCTGCCACAATGCGAAAACCACTATCTTTAAGGTATTGCAGAGTAGTCTTCAGATTTTGCTCGCGACAAACCGGCAACACGTGCAATGCCCCCGCAGAAGTCTTCATGGCATCCGCATTCACCGTCACACTCCCTTTGGAAGGGATAATTATGGCATCTACCGCCGCACACTCGCAGGTACGGGCTATAGCTCCGAAATTGCGGACATCCGTCACTCCGTCGAGCATGACAAACAGCGGATTTTTCCCCTCTTCAAACAGGAAAGGCACCAAATCTTCTGTCTTCTGATATGTAACGGAAGAAATAAAGGCAATCACCCCCTGATGGTTCTTTCGGGTTATGCGATTAATGCGCTCCACCGGAACACGCTGAACAGGAATCAGAGTTCCCTTCAATGCAGCGAAAAGTTCCTTGGACAAATCGCTCTGGATATCCTTTTTCACCAGAATCTTATCGATTTCTTTTCCTGCCTGTATTGCTTCTATCACAGCGCGAACGCCGAAAATCATTTCACTCTTATCAACCATCTTTGAGAAATTAAAAATTATAAATTAAAAATTAAAAGCTATTTGCTAAGACCGAGAAGTACCTTCGCATTGTTCAAGGCTGCTTCTGTCAAAGTGGCTCCGCTCAGCATATGAGCTATTTCCTCCACCCTCTCCTCATCTGCCAGACGACGGATGTGGCTGTTGGTCTCGGTTTCATTATCTTGTTTATACACTTTATAGTGTGCACGTCCACGCGCAGCAATCTGCGGCAAGTGGGTGATGCTGATAACCTGGCGGTCTTGCTCTCCCATCTCCTGCATGATATCTGCCATGCGGTCGGCAATCTCACCGGATACCCCGGTATCTATTTCATCGAACACAATAGTAGGCAGTTTCACCGCACCGGCTATCATTGCCTTGATAGACAACATGACGCGGGCAATCTCACCTCCGGAAGCTACGGATGAAATACTCTGCAAGGCACCGTTCTTATTGGCGGAAAAAAGGAAGTTAACAGTGTCCTCACCATACACGCCGGGCTCTTTCCGCATTCCCATCTCCACCTGAAAACGGACATTAGGCATACCCAGCGGCACCAGTCGGGATGCCATTTGCATTTCAACCTCGCGGGCAGCTTTCACACGAGCTTTAGTAAGAACAGCCGCCTGCTTCTTCACCTTATTACATAAAGTATCACAGAGAACTTTCTGTTCGGCAATACGTTCATCATAAGAAGTTATAGCCGCCAGTTTAGCCGAATATTCTTCAGCAAGCGCCAGCAACTCCCCTACAGTAGTCACCCTGTGTTTTTGCTGCAAAGTATAAATCAGGTTCAAGCGATCATTCACTTCCTCCAGCCGCTCAGGATTGAACTCTACATCTTCTTCTTGTGAAGAAATTTCCTGAGAAACGTCTTTCAACTCAATATATGTGCTTTCCAGACGTTCGGCAAGTTCGGTGGCGGGAGAATAAACCTTTTGCAACCCCAGCATCGTGTTCAGACTCTCCTTTAACGAAACCAACAAGCCCCCTTCATCAGAAGTCAGCAACTGTCCGGTACGGAATAAACCGGCTTTAATTTCTTCGGCATGGCTCAATGTGTCAGCCTCCTGTTCCAATTCTTCCTGTTCACCGGCAGCCAGATTGGCTTCTTCCAACTGCTCTAACTGAAAGCGGATATAATCTTCATCAGCCTTATTCTGTTCAGCACGGGCTATAAGGTCTTCCAAACCTTGCAATGCCTGCTTCCAGTCCTTGTATATGGACTGGTAAACGGAAAGTTGTTCATCATTATGGGATAATATATCAAGCACATTAAGCTGAAAACCTTCCTTGTTCAGCAAAAGATTCTGATGCTGCGAGTGAACGTCAATAAGCTGTTCACCCAGTTCTTTCATCTGCACAAGCGAAGCCGGAGTATCGTTGATGAATGCGCGGCTCTTGCCGGAAGCATACACTTCACGACGCAAAATGCACTCTTCCTCGTACTCCAATTCATTTTCTTCAAAGAAAGGCTGCATACCGTAAGCCGATATATCAAAACGGGCTTCAATCACACATTTCGAAGCCCCCTGCCGGATAGCTTTTACATCGGCACGCTGTCCGAGCATTAAACCGATAGCACCTAATATGATAGACTTTCCTGCACCCGTTTCACCCGTAATAACGGAAAAACCTGCATCGAAACCAATATCAAGTTTCTCTATAAGAGCATAATTCTGTATGTAAAGCGAACGTAACATAACTTATTTACAAATTAAAATCTTACTCACTTCATATCATTATTTCATCTTTTCCCACTCAGCACTCAACGAAGGATTAACGGAAGAAAGCAACTCAAAAACTGCTTCTTTTTCCTTCATCGCAGCCTGGGAATAGAGATTCACCAATTCATCCTTCTTTATCTCAGTGAACAAACCGGGCAATGCCGACATCGGTTTATTCTGTTGTGCCTGTCTCAAGCCGTCCAGCGCTGTCGTAATCGCAGCACGGGCGCGAATGGCATTGACTGAGAGTTCATCCATCCCCGTCCGGTGATAGTCATACATCAGTTTACGCAAAGGTGACATACCGTCCTCCAGATAATCGGAAACCAATGCATAACGGTTACGGCTGCTGTCGAATGCCTTCCAGCCGGTTTCACCGAGGTTCTGTGCGGCAGTCACGATATCTTCGGCAGCCCGAAACAGATCTGTACCGCCTTGCGGAGCCATCGTATCCATATCCAGACCGATAATCATATAGACATAATAAGCAACAACGGCAATCAGATTATTGTCTACCACATTGTCCCTCAGTTCCAGCGGGTCAAACTCACGATAATTAAAAGATACATCCGTATCCTTAAAACTAAAGACTACCGTCTGATAGCCCGATTGCCAGACAGGACGGGTAGACTGCACGATAAGTTCACACTTCCAGCGTCCGTCCGCCTCACTGTATTCTTTCACCGTCAGATTCATGGAACAACGGATTCTTTCATTCACTTCATATTGCGCCTGTGTCCACCGACGCGTGTTGATGAATTCCATCAGCGCATTTTCCAGTGTAGTGAAAACCTGCGTACTCGTACCCTGTATCTGAGAATAATTCACCGTCAATTTACAATTCAATTCCTGAGCTACGGTCTTCAATGCTACCGCAGACAAAAACAGAATGATATAAAGTGCCTTATTCTTCACTGTCTACATTACTTATTCTTCAATACTTTCACCAGACGATCCACAATATCCACAGCTACTTCTGCTTTGGATTTCAACGGAAAGTCCGTTTTTGTTTCCCGGTCGATAATACTGATTTTATTCGTATCATAACGGAAACCGGCTCCTTCGTCATTCAAAGAATTCAGGACAATGAAATCCAGATTCTTCCGGTTCAATTTATCCACAGCGTTATGCTGCTCGTCATTAGTTTCCAGAGCAAAGCCCACCAGTACCTGTTTATCAGTCTTTATCTGCCCTAACCAGGCAGCTATATCCTTCGTAGGCTTCAGACGCAATGTCATTTCTCCTTCCTTTTCCCGTTTTATCTTAGTTTCAGCTACCTGTTCCGGTGTAAAGTCGGCAACGGCAGCCGAAAGGATGGCTGCATCAGCCCCCCCGAAGAAATCATAGGCAGCCGCATACATTTGCTCTGCCGATTCCACACGGTGATACTGGTATACCGGATAGCGCAATTTCTGCTGCACCGGACCTGCAATCATAATAACCTTAGCTCCTCGCGCAGCACATTCATCCGCTATAGCAAAACCCATCTTCCCGGAAGAATAGTTACCGATAAACCGCACCGGATCAATCTTTTCATAAGTCGGTCCGGCAGTAATCACAATGGTTTTACCGCGCAAGTCCCCTTCGGTTGCGGCAAAATAGTCCGCCAAATGCTGTATGATAACCTCCGGTTCTTCCATACGCCCCTTGCCCACCAGATGGCTGGCAAGTTCTCCGGTACCCGGTTCGATAATATGGTTTCCATAAGAACGAAGCGTATCCAGATTCTTTTGCGTAGAGGGATGAGCATACATATCCAAATCCATGGCAGGTGCCACAAAGACGGGAGCTTTTGCCGACAAGTAGGTTGTTATCAGCATATTGTCCGCCACACCATTCGCCATTTTACCAATAGTGGAGGCAGTGGCCGGGGCAATGAGCATGGCATCCGCCCACAGACCGAGGTCCACATGGCTGTTCCACGTGCCGTCGCGCTGGGCAAAGAATTCACTGATAACCGGTTTGCTCGTCAGCGCCGAAAGCGTAATAGGAGTAATGAACTCTTTTCCGGCAGGTGTAATGACAACCTGTACTTCCGCACCTTGTTTAATCAGTCCCCGAATGATATAACACGCCTTATAGGCGGCAATGCTTCCGGTAATACCCAACACGATCTTTTTCCCTTTCAGTGTATTTGCCATAAGACTATTTATTGGTCAGTTCGCGTAAACGTATTTTGGTCAGCATAGCCTTGGTATTCAAGGTGAAATCACTGTTCAAAATCCAACTATAATAACCTGGGTCACGTTTCAGGACATCAACTACTGACATTCCTTTGTATTTTCCGAAATTGAAGACTTCTACCCCATTATCATCGTACACCATACGTCCGGCAAAATCCACATTCTTATTGAAACTGGAATAATCGGACAGGAAAGCGATATCATTCTGAAGTTCCGGATAGCGATCAAGCTGAGACATCAACACCTCATAAGTGGCTTTTGTGTCGGCTGCCGCAGTATGTGCATCTTCCAGATTCTTTCCGCAATAAAACTTGTAGGCGGCAGAAAGCGTACGTTGTTCCATTTTATGGAAAATGACCTGTACGTCTACAAACTTGCGACGACTCAGGTCAATATCTACACCGGCGCGGAGAAATTCTTCCGCCAGCACGGGAATGTCAAAACGATTGGAATTGAATCCTGCCAGGTCGCATCCTTCTATGTCATTGGCAATGTTGCGTGCCACTTCCTTGAAAGTAGGGCAATCCGCTACATCAGCATCATAAATGCCATGAATGGCAGATGCTCCTTCGGGAATATGCATCTCCGGATTGATACGGAGTGTTTTCGATTCCTCATTACCATTGGGATGTACTTTGAGATAACAGATTTCTACGATACGGTCTGCATTGATACTCGTTCCGGTAGTCTCCAAATCGAAAAAGACAATCGGATTCTTGAGGTTTAATTTCATTATTTTCTTATTTTATAGTTGACAAGGGGACGAGTTGACAAGAGAACAAGGAATTTTCAGCACAACAGCACACAACCCTTGTCTCCTTGTCAACTCGTCCCTCGTTAACTCTATTATTTTTTTAATCATTCAGCATCATCGGCATCAGCAACATCAGCAAGTCCTCATTTTCTTCCTGTTCAACGGGAATAATGACACCTGCACGTGACGGATCTGCCAACTCTATCACAACTTCATCCGCAGCAATATTATTCAGAATATCAATCAGGAAAGTCGATTTGAAACCGATACTCATCAGATTTCCGTCATACTGGCATGCCAATGTTTCTTCGGCAGAAGTAGAGAAGTCGATATCCTGAGCAGAAATCACAATCTGATTGGGCTGCATACGCAATTTGATAAGGCTGCTTGCCTGTGATGAAAAGATGGATACACGACGCAACGCACCTACCAGTTGCAGACGGTCGACCGTCACCTTATAAGGATTATTCTGCGGAATCACTGAGTTATAATTCGGATAACGTCCTTCAATCAGACGGCATACCATACGATATTTCTCCAATGTAAACACGGCATTACGCTCGTCAAATTCAATCACCACTTGTCCTTGTTCTTTCGGCAACAGATTCTTTATCAACGAAGCAGGCTTCTTGGGCAAGATAAACGCAGCACGTTCATTACCTTTAGCAGCCAACGTCTTGCAGCGCACCAGTTTATGACCGTCCGATGCAACCATTGTAATATCTTCCGTCGTAATATCGAAATAGATACCGTTCATCACAGGACGAAGTTCATCATCTGCCGTAGCAAATACGGCACGGTTTATACCACCCAACAATACAGACGCTTCCATTTCTACGCGCACAGCATTATCACCCAGCATAGCCGATTGGGGGAATTCATCCGCATTCTGCCCCATCAGGCTGTACTTACCGTTCTGATACTGTACTGTGATTTCCAATGAATCGGTGTTTACCTCAAACGACAAAGGTTGTTCGGGAATTTCCTTCAAAGCGTCCAGAATGGTTTTGGCAGCTACGGCAAAACGTCCATCGGCATCACTTTCATTCACTTCAACTGAAGTCACCATGGTCGTTTCACTGTCCGAAACGGTTACTGACAATGTTCCGTCTTTCAGTTCAAAGAGGAAACAATCCAAAATAGGCAACGCATTCTTCGAATTAATCACACGGCTGATAGCCTGTAAATGGCTGGAGAGCGCAGTACTAGAAACGATAAATTTCATATGTTCTGTGTATTTAAGTTTTATATTATTCCCTATTCGTACTATAACTTCATAGTATCGGACAAAGTTACAAAAAAAGATTTTCCCACAGCAAAGAAAATTAAGAAAAAACGTCCGGAAGTACTCTGCATTTCCCTAAAAAATTGTAACTTCGCAGCATCATTTAAAAAGAACACAATGGAATTTACAGGAAAAATTATCGCTATACTTCAGCCAAGAGGCGGAGTATCAAAGTCGGGCAATGAGTGGAAATCACAGGAATACGTGATTGAAGACCACGGCCAATATCCCCGCAAAATGTGTTTCGATGTTTTCGGAGCAGACAAAATAGAACAGTTTAACATCCAGATGGGCGAAGAACTGACCGTATCATTCGATGTGGATGCGCGCCAATGGCAGGACCGCTGGTTCAACAGTATCCGCGCATGGAAAGTAGAGCGCGTCAGCGCAGGCGCCCCTGTCGGTGCACCGGGTGCTCCCGTTCCGCCACCGGCACCGGCTGCCACTCCTGATTTCCTTTCAGGTGATGCAAAAGATGACCTGCCATTTTAAATAAAGCTATGATATAAATGAAAAAAGGGAGAGTGTTCTCCCTTTTTTCATTTATGTCCTCACTTACTCCGCCTCACCTTTATCTCCCTTATACAAAAGCACAAGGTTCGGATAAACAATCCCCTCTACGCAAGTAAACTGAATAGCAAACATAAAATGCCGGAAGAAGTTAGCCTGGCGGAAAAAGAAGTTAGGTATCAGGCGCACATATGCCTCTGGCTGATGCAGCATTTCTTCCATATCCACCATCATCACAAAACTATATGTCGGCGAAAGACTCGCTATACCTTCTTCATACATCGGAGTATCATCCAACACCTCACCGTTTTCCATCGCATCGATATAAGCTGTAAGACTGACCGCATCCGGAGCCATCAACAGATGCCCCCGATAGAAGCACACATAGGTATAAAGAGCAGATTCGGTGATACCCGTCAACTGGGTCAACATCGTATTCCGAGGTAATACAAAAAGACGGTATCCCCTCGATTTCGGATAAAGATGATATTCGGGAGAATCTTGCGGCAAAGGCGGCGCATCCACTTCTTTCGGAGTGGTATAGAGCAAGGACTGCAAGCGCCGTTCCGCCTGCAATACATTCTTCATAGGGACACTCATCACCGCACACGGATATTTATTCACCGTGTCTTTCGACTGGAAGAGGCAGGATGCCACCTGACCACCAGCATACGTTTTCAGGAAATCAAGCCACTCTTCATCCCTTTCCTTTATATAATCGGAATAAGTAGCCTTAGCATATTCCTGTTCCGCCGTAAAACGACACATGACATCCATGTCTGAAATAGCCCAACAATCATAAAAGAAAGTGGAAAGCGGCAGACGCTCCCCCGGAAATCCTTCTATAGGTTGCTGGCAACGCAACGCATTTATGAAAGTATGTGTCGTGTCCGATCCATGGCTGATGCCCGAACAGTAAATAGCGTCTTCATTCAACTTCAGATCAAACTCTGCCCAACTACCCAGATAAGTCTGTGAACGAATACCGTCTGTTTTCTTCCCCATCTCCACTGATTTGATGCGAACATATACCGTAGCCTGCACATTGGCATTTTTTCCGGCATGCATCAACTTGAACGATGGCATTTCTATCAACGAATTCTTAGAAATCCGGGCATCTATCACCTGCTCTATCAGCCTTTTCTGAAAACTGACCGCCAAAAAGTCCGGTGTAAAATAAGTAGCCAGGAAACGTCCGTCAGGCATAGGGTAAATCCTGATTTCCTCTCCTTTGTAATCAAAGAATTTAGAAGGGAACGAGCTGGAACAATATTTCCGGATAAACGACTCCACCAACTCGTAATCGCCTGTACCCAGACTGCAATACAACACCTGATTCATCGGATTATCCGGCTCATGAAAACTGATAAGCATCTTATTCATCTGCCTACTAAACCCATGCGGAATATCCTCAAGCAAGGTATGCAGGTAATTTTTCAGATAAACAAAAAGTTCAGAAGCATAAAGGAAATGATTGTCTTTGCTACAACTCAGTTCATTGATGTCATCCACCAACTCTGCCATCCGATCTGTTTCCAATACGGCTATCGCACTCTGAGGTACCAATGTATAAAGATTAAAATCTTTCTGACTTTCCACAGCATTCAACCTGAAGAATGAATACACCCCAAAACCCGCACATAGCAAAACTATGGACACAATGATGGATATTCTTATGATAAGGCGTAACTTCATGGTTTTTCAGGCATCAAGTTTTGGCAAAAATAAATATTTCTACTAATAAAACAAAACAAATGTTTTAAAAAGTTTAGCAGATATAAAAAAGTTTTAGTTTTTTTTGCGCTTTAAAACTCAATTTCCATCCCATCAAAGGTCAAATGCACATGAGGCGGGAGCTGTTTTTCCAGTTCGGCATGCAAACCTGCATGGTGACTCATATGAATAAAATAAGTATCCTGTGCACCGATTCGCTTCACCGTCTCCAATGCCTCGGAAATACTCTGATGCGTGGGATGTGGTTTTACACGCAAAGCATTCACAACGAGAACATCCAGGTCGCGCAATTGTTCATAGGATTCTTCAGGCATAGTCAACATATCCGTAATGTAAGCCATACGTTTGCCGATACGATATCCCAAGATAGGCAAGCGTCCGTGCATCACCTGGATAGGAATAATCTCCGTACTATTGATATAGAAATTCTTCCCCGGCTCCACCTCCCGCAAGAATATCTGCGGAACACCCGGGTATTTATGTTCCAAAAAACAATAAGGCATCCGGGCACGCAAATGGGATGCAGTATATCCATCGGAATATATAGGTATTTCGCCGAAACGACAGAAAGGACGCAAGTCATCCAACCCGCCTACATGGTCGTAATGCTCATGGGTTATCAATACACCATCTATTCGTTCAAATGAAGATGCACACAGCATCTGTTCCCGGAAATCCGGTCCGCAATCAATCAGTATCACCGCATCGTCCGTATGCAACAAAGACGATGCACGCAAGCGGTTGTCACGCGGATCAGCAGAAGTACAAACTTCGCATTTGCAACCAATTTCAGGTACTCCTGTCGATGTTCCGCTTCCTAATATTCTTAGTTTCACTTCAAGTAATTTTAATTCATCATTATATAAAGTTCACTTCAGGATGAATGTCGATGCCGAATTTTTCACGGACAGACGCCCTCACAGCGTTCGAAAGAGCTACTATATCGGCTCCCGTTGCCCCGCCCCGGTTCACTAGCACCAGCGCTTGTTTATCATGTACGGCAGCCCTCCCCAGTGACTTGCCTTTCCAGCCGCACCGGTCTATCATCCAACCGGCTGGAATCTTTATCCGATCAGCATCCAGTTCATAGAAAGGCATCTGAGGATACTGTTTCTGCAGCGCCTCGAACACTCCACGCGGCACGATAGGATTCATAAAGAAACTGCCGGCATTGCCTAACACTTTCGGGTCAGGCAATTTGCTTTCACGGATGCGGATAATAACCCGGCGCAGTGTTTTCAGATCAACTGCCGGACACTTCTCCAATTCCTGGCGAATTGTACCGTAGTCCAGCGTATAATGCTCTTTCTTACCCAACCGGAAACAAACATACGTGACAAACACTTGTTTCATCTCCGGACATTTGAAAACACTATTCCGATACGAATAACCACATTCATCTATTTGATAAACGCGCTTCAGACCTTGTATGTTCACTGTTTCCACAGCAGAAATCAGATCTTTCACCTCTACACCATAAGCTCCGATATTCTGCACTGCACTCGCCCCCACTTCTCCGGGAATGAGCGACAGATTCTCGGCACCATACCATCCTTGTTCTACACAATATGCCACAAAATCATCCCATACGACACCGGCACCGACACGCACCGACACAGTTTCCTCATCTTCCTCCGTCACCTCTATGCCACCGATACGCGAATGCAGTATCACACCTTCATAATCACCAGTAAACAGCAGATTGCTGCCTCCGCCAATATGCAGATAAGGAGAAGTGATGCGCCCTGCAGCAATCAGCTCCTCCAATTCTTCTACCGAATTGTATTCCAAAAATACGGCAGCTTCAACATTAAGCCCAAATGTATTGGGAATCTTCATATGATCAATAATTTATGAATTTTGATTTATACTCCTCTGTGAATCATAAATCTCAAATACTTGTATCTTCATATTTATACAATTCCCAAGCCCCCCTGTGCTTGCGGAAATAGAAAATATTGGTATATCCGTTTCCAATCCCGTTTACTTTCAGAATTTTCGTATTCGAGTCATCACTGTTTTTTTGTCCGTAATTAATGTTAGATAATTTATCCACAGGCAACACCGGGCGGAAAGCGTACCACTGGTTCAAGTCGAGAGTAGTCTCCAGGATTGAAAATTCATCATCCGGATCTATCGTTATGTACACTAGAGGTTCGCGTATATGCCGACTCTGATAGAGACTGTCTGTCACAAAACGTAAATAAAAGGCTACGAAATCTTCATTCTCCCCTTGTTCTATTTGCCGCTGATTAATGGCTTCCAGCATCCATGCCCCCTTGATGCGTTCAAAGTAATACTTCTTCACCATACGGTTTTCCAGAAAAATCCATTCCACCTGTATGGACGCAACAGCGGTGTCTCCCACCAAATCCAAGTCCTTCTCATTGTCGAAGAGCAACGTGTAATAACTTTGTTGAGTGAACAGATAATCATGTTTCCAGTCCGCTTTCTCTATTTTCGACAGAGTATCGACATTGTAATAAGGTAGCGGAAACTTCGTCCGCTGCTGCTGCAGGGCATCGTCCGAAGCATAAGCATAGACAAAGTCATCAAACGATTCATCTGCTTCCATAGGTTTGGGGATCGTATCAACCGCAGCCTGTGGCACTGTATCAGTTTTGTGTGAAGCCGAATCCACCATGTTGGTGATTGTTACAAAAGGGTCTATCTTCGTTTTCTTGTTTCCACAGGACACCAAGAAAACAAGAAGACACAACCCTAATCCTATTTTCCTCATTCTTTACCGGACCATAAAGGTCACTTATTTAGTTTAGCTCTTAATTTTTCAAGCATATCCACCGTCATGGACTCTAAATCATATTGTGGTTTCCAATCCCATTCTTCGCGGGCGCAGGTGTCGTCCAGACTATCAGGCCAGCTATCAGCAATGGATTGCTTTAAAGGATCAACCTCATACACCATTTCAAAATCGGGTACGTGCTTCCTGATTTCCTGATAAATCTGTTCCGGATCGAAACTCATGGCTGCAATATTGAAAGCATTCCGGTGTTTCAGGCGTGCCGGAGCCGCTTCCATCAATGAGATAGCTGCATTCAGTGCATCAGGCATGTACATCATATCCATATAAGTGCCCGGTTTCAGGGGACATACGAATTTCTCACCTTTCACAGCGGAATAATAAATATCCACTGCATAGTCAGTAGTTCCTCCACCCGGAGGGGTCACATTGGAAATGATTCCGGGGAAACGAACCGCGCGGGTATCCACTCCATATTTCGTATAATAATAATCACTCAGCAATTCAGTAGTCACCTTTGTCACACCGTACATGGTGCGGGGACGCTGAATCGTGTCCTGCGGAGTCTTCACATGAGGCGTTGCTTCTCCGAAAGAACCGATCGAACTCGGAGTGAACACTGCGCAACCATATTCACGCGCTACCTCCAACACGTTCCACAATCCGTCAATACCGATTTTCCAAGCCATAGCCGGACGACTTTCGGCAACAACCGAGAGCAAAGCGGCCAAATTATAAATTGTATCAATCTTAAACTGCCGTGCTACAACTTCAATAGACTGACGATCCGTAACGTCAGCAATAGCTGATGGCCCCGATGCTTTCAGCTCCCCTTTGGGCATAGCACTCGGAATGTATCCGGCTATAACATGGTCATCACCATAACGTTTACGCAACTCCAATG
Organism: uncultured bacterium; assembly: GCA_905215555.1. Taxonomy (GTDB): domain Bacteria; phylum Bacteroidota; class Bacteroidia; order Bacteroidales; family Bacteroidaceae; genus Bacteroides. The sequence goes on along the minus strand of CAJMQU010000038.1, from coordinate 9,556 downwards.
TGAGTTCCGAACCTATCTGTCCGGTCGCTCCAATTACCAAAATATTCTTCATACGACTTATTTATAGGTGCTCCAACCTTAGAGACGCGCAAATATACATACTTTTTTTTCATTATTCTATCATTTTGCTATTGTTTATTTGAAGAAAAATCGTGTCCTTTGTATCGTCTAGTATTAAGATGACAAACTTTTAATTTATTAAAGCTATGTACGGGAAAATGAAAGAACACCTCAGCAACACGCTTGCTGAAATTAAAGAGGCCGGACTCTACAAAGAAGAACGCCTGATTGAGAGTGCACAACAAGCTGCTATCTCTGTAAAAGGCAAAGAAGTACTGAACTTCTGCGCCAACAACTATCTGGGCCTGTCCAACCATCCGCGACTGATTGCCGCCGCCCAAAAAATGATGGACCGCCGTGGCTATGGCATGTCTTCCGTACGCTTCATTTGCGGCACACAAGACATTCACAAGGAACTGGAATCTGCCATCTCCGACTACTTCAAGACGGAAGACACTATACTCTACGCTGCTTGTTTCGATGCCAACGGAGGTGTATTCGAACCGTTATTCACGGAAGAGGATGCTATCATCTCCGATTCTTTGAACCATGCTTCCATCATTGATGGTGTCCGCCTGTGTAAAGCCAAACGCTACCGCTATGCCAATGCTGACATGACCGAACTGGAAAAATGCTTGCAGGAAGCCCAGGCACAGCGTTTTCGTATTGTAGTCACCGACGGCGTGTTCTCTATGGACGGCAATGTTGCCCCGATGGACAAGATTTGCGACCTGGCCGAAAAATACGATGCACTGGTAATGGTGGACGAATCACACTCCGCAGGTGTAGTAGGCCCTACGGGACACGGCGTGAGCGAACTGTACCAGACTTACGGACGTGTGGACATCTATACCGGAACGTTGGGTAAAGCCTTCGGTGGTGCCATGGGAGGATTCACTACCGGACCGAAAGAAATCATCGACCTCTTACGTCAGCGTAGCCGCCCGTACTTGTTCTCCAACTCTGTAGCTCCGGCTGTGATAGGTGCAAGTATCGAAGTGTTCAAGATGCTGAAAGAAAGTAATGCGCTGCATGACAAACTCGTAGATAACGTAAACTATTTCCGCGATAAGATGACCGCTGCCGGTTTCGACATCAAACCTACCCAAAGCGCCATTTGCGCTGTGATGCTGTATGATGCCAAGCTGTCTCAGATTTATGCCGCACGCATGCAGGAAGAGGGCATCTACGTAACCGGATTCTATTATCCCGTAGTGCCGAAAGACCAGGCACGCATCCGCGTACAAATTTCAGCAGGACACGAAAAAGAACATTTGGATAAATGCATTGAGGCATTTATCAAAGTAGGAAAAGAACTCGGAGTATTATCACACTAAAAAGCTGTAAGTTAGCTACGAGTTGCTGTGTTATATGAGGATGTGTCAAAACTGGCACACAATAAAAAAGCCACTTGAAAAATAGTTCAAGCGGCTTTTTTTGACTTAGCAATTCTATATAAAAAGATTATTAACGTTCACCCAGTTTTGCGTCTACAAAGAATATACCTGTAGCACCGGCTTTCTTAATCATATCGACGATGCTGGCAGCCGTAGCTTCTTCTTCCACCTGTTCGCGAACAAATCCCCACAGGAAGTCCTGAGTTGCTTTATCTTTTTCGGCAGCAGCCACATCAACCAGTTTATCAATCATTTCAGATACACGGCATTCGTGTTTATAAACCTGTTCGAATAATTCCAGCGGAGTACCGAAGTCATTGGGAACAACGTCCAGCTTATCAACCTTGGCTTTACCGCCACGTTTGATTACGTAATCAGCCATCGCACAAGCATGTTCGTTTTCTTCGCCCCATTGCTTTTTCAGCCAATGTGCCATTCCACAAAAACCTTCTTTCTCCATATAGAAAGACATTGCCAAATAAAGGTTAGCCGACCACATTTCAGCCGTAATCTGCTCGTTAATTGCATTCTGTAATTTTTCAGTAATCATAATCGTATTTTTTAATTAATTTGAAATCATTACAAAAGTAACAATGATACACACAGTTTGTTCATCTGATAACATTTTTTATATAAAATATCCGGAATCCACCTGTATGTTTTCACCCGGCATAATATTTAACTGGTTAATAAAACGGCTATACCAATTCATCCGAAGTATACCCTTTCGGTAACTCACGGCAGTTATAGCTTGAAGCCATAATCTCACCATAGGCGCCGGCAGAGCGCAGTGCAATCAAATCTCCGCGCTTCACCTTATTCAAGTCTATCGCCTTGCCGAATACATCGGAAGACTCACAAATAGGTCCTACTACATCATACGCCTCCACAGCTTCTTCGGAAGTGATATTCTCTATCTTATGATAAGCCTGATACAATGCAGGACGAATTAAATCCGTCATACCGGCATCGAGAATAGCAAATTTTTTATTAGCTCCCTGTTTCACATAAAGCACACGGGAAATCAGCGAACCGCACTGCCCTGTTATGGCACGCCCCAGTTCAAAATGGAGTGTCTGATAGGAACGTAATTTCAAATGCTCGGCATACGTCTCAAAATAGTCTTTGAAGTCCGGTATCGCCTGGCGGTTAGGATGCTTGTAGTCAATTCCAAGTCCGCCACCTACATTGATGTGCTCGATGCGGACGCGACGCGCCTCCAGCTTATCCTGCAGTTCGTTCACACGATTGCAGAGAGCCACAAAATCACCCATATCCAATATCTGAGAGCCTATATGGAAATGCAGCCCGATGAACTTCACATTCTTCATCTCCAGTGCCACATCTATTACATTGTCCATATCCTGCATACTGATACCGAACTTATTTTCCGCCAATCCGGTGGTGATGTTGGCATGAGTGTGCGCACCCACATTGGGGTTGATGCGGAAAGCCACATTCGCAACCTTGCCCTTTGCCGCCGCCAATTCGTTGATGATTTCCAGTTCGGGGATGGACTCTACATTGAAACAGAAAATATTATAATCCAACCCAAGGTTTATCTCCCAGTCCGCCTTGCCCACTCCGGCAAACACAATTTTATTCGTGGGGAAACCTGCCTTGATAGCTGCACGCACTTCACCGCCACTTACACAGTCGGCTCCCAGTCCGTTCTCACGGATGATGGAAAGCACCCTGGGATTGGCATTTGCCTTCACGGCATAGTGCACATCAAAATTGCCATGCTTGGCAGCTTCAATGCGCACACAGGAAAGGGTGTCACGCAACACTTTCGTGTCATAGTAATAAAATGGGGTACGCAACTCACGGAATTTATCTATGGGGAATGTTCCTTTCATATTCTTTATATAAATATAGTGTATTCTTTGCTCAGTTAAAAAAGAGCGCTTTTATCAGGATTGGTAAAAGCGCTCAGGTTGTATCGGGGTTATCTCTTATTCTTCATTGAACAATGCATCACTAAGCGACTGCAAGGCCTGTTTCTTATCGCACTCGCGGATGAGGAAAGAAATGTTGTAGTTGCTACCGCCGAAGGAAATCATACGTACCGGTATGTCACGCATGGCATCCAAAGCCTTGGCTTCGAAACCTACATTCTCCCATTCCAGATCGCCCACCACGCAGACGATACACATACCTTTATCCACGGTCACCGTGCCATATTTCTTCAGGTCGTCCAGAATCTCGTTGAGATGCTTCGTATTATCAATAGATACAGATACTCCTACTTCGGAAGTGCAAATCATATCAATAGAAGTCTGGTAGCTTTCAAAGATTTCGAATACCTTACGTAGAAAACCGTGTGCAAGCAACATACGGCTGGACTTAATCTTAATTGCCGTGATGTTATCTTTCGCTGCAACAGCCTTGATTTTACCCTTCTCGGTATCATTGGAAATCATGGTGCCGGGAGCAGTCGGATCCATCGTGTTCAGCAAGCGTACCGGAATATTGGCATACTTAGCAGGCTGTATGCAAGTGGGGTGAAGAATCTTCGCACCGAAGTAGGCCAACTCAGCGGCTTCCTCAAAATGAAGATGGCGCACGGGAGCAGTCTTATTTACGATACGCGGATCGTTGTTGTGCATACCGTCTATGTCCGTCCATATCTGGATTTCAGAAGCATTGATGGCAGCACCGATCAGCGAAGCGGTATAGTCACTTCCACCACGTTGCAGATTGTCAATTTCTCCATAGGCATTACGGCAGATATATCCCTGAGTGATGTAGATTTCAGCATCGGGATGCAGCTCCAGCTGCATATGGAGTTTATCCTTGATATATACAGGGTCAGGTTCTGCATTCTTGTCGGTACGCATATACTCCAAAGCCGGAAGCAAAATGGATTTTACGCCACATTCCTGCAGATAGTAGTTCATCATGGCAGTGGAAATCAACTCTCCCTGTGCCAGAACCACTTTCTCCTCAAACAATGTGAAGAGATCTTTAGTGTACGAACGAATGTAGTCAAAATGAGATTTGATCAACTCCAGACCTTTCTGTTTATACTCGGAAGTGGAATACAATTCATTCACATGCTGTTTATACTTGGTTTCCAGCTTGTTGATAATTTCATTAGCACCCTCCGGATTTTTCTTGTACAGATAGTCCGAAATCTCCACCAATGTGTTAGTCGTGCCCGACATAGCTGAGAGAACAACTATTTTTTGCTCACCATCGGTAATCAATTTGGCCACTTCCTTAATCCGCGGGGCGGAACCAACGGAAGTACCTCCAAACTTTAAAACTTTCATCTTCGTTCCTGTATTAAATGATTATATATTATTATTTATTTCTTCTACAACAGGCATCATGCCCGAATATTCGAATGTCACATCTGTTATCTGATGACCTGCACAGCGGTATACCTGTCCCGGAAACTCGTGCAGCAACTGGAGGTTGTGCGTGGTCATCACCACCAACGAGCCTGTACGGCTGATGTTGTGCAGCAATCCCACAATAGCACGCCCAGTCTCTGCATCCAGATTACCGGTCGGCTCGTCCGCCAGAATAATCTCAGGAGAATTGAGCATGGCACGGGCGATGACAATACGTTGCTGTTCGCCTCCCGAAAGCTCGTTAGGAAATTTATATCCCTTATTGCCCATACCCACCTGCATCAGCACTTCGTTGATGCGATCTTTTATCTCCGCCTTGTTCTTCCAGCCAGTAGCCCTCAGCACAAAAGCGAGGTTATCATTCACCGTGCGGTCCGTCAATAACTGGAAGTCCTGGAACACAATACCCAGCTTGCGGCGCAGTTGCGGAATATGTTTGCGCTTGATGCGCCTCATGTCATACCCCAATACGACCGCCTCACCGGAAACGACATCCAGCTCGCCATAAAGTGTCTTCAGCAGACTGGTCTTGCCTGAACCGACCTTACCAATCAGGTACACAAACTCTCCCTTCTGCAGCTCAAGGTTCACCCCATTCAGCACGCACAAGTCCTGTTGGTGTACTTCGACCTCCTTATACCGTATCAGCGGCTCCCCCATTCCCTGTTCAATTTTTAATTTCTAATTTTCAATTATTTAATGTTTCTTCCACGAAGCGCTGTGACGTACCTGCAACTCGCGTGCTAAATCTTCAATGCTGTATCCTTTGGATGTAAGCAGCACGATAAGGTGGTATATCAAATCAGCTCCTTCATAAATCAACCGTTCGTCAGTTCCGTTGCAGGCCTCAATTACGGTCTCCACAGCTTCTTCACCCACTTTCTGTGCCATCTTATTCACACCCGACTCAAAAAGACTGGTAGTATAAGAGCCTTCCGGCATCTCTTCGTGACGCTTGGTAATGAAATCCTGAAGATGCTTCAGGAACATAACGGGCTGCTCGTTCTTCTCGCCCCAACAAGTATCCGTACCTGTATGGCAAACAGGACCTACAGGATGCACCTGAATCAGCAATGTATCTTTGTCACAGTCTTCCTTAATGGAGACTACATTCAGAAAGTTACCACTCTCCTCACCTTTCGTCCAAAGACGGTTCTTGGTACGGCTGAAAAAGGTTACTTTACCGGTTTCCACCGTTTTATCGTAAGCTTCCTTATTCATGAAGCCCAACATCAACACCTTAGCGGTGTCTGCGTCTTGTATGATTGCCGGAACAAGTCCGTTCATTTTATCAAAATCCATTTAGATAATTATGAATTATAAATTATTAATATTATCACTCTTACATCATCCGCATTGGTATTCCCTGGGCGCAAAGATACGATTTTAAATCGGGAATTTTGATTTCTCCGAAATGAAAAACGCTGGCTGCCAGTGCAGCATCTGCTTTTCCTTGCAGGAAGACATCACGGAAGTGCTCTTTCGCACCCGCTCCACCCGATGCTATGACCGGAATAGAGAGGCTTTCGGACATCTCGGCAAGGGCTTCATTGGCATATCCGGTCTTTACACCGTCATGGTTCATACTCGTAAAAAGTATTTCTCCAGCGCCACGTTCCTGAGCTTCTTTGGCCCACGCGAACAGTTCTTTATCCGTCTCCACACGTCCACCGTTCAGATAGCACCACCAACCTTTTTCTGTCCGTTTGGCATCTAGTGCCAGTACGCAGACTTGGGAACCGAAGTTCTTCGCAATCTCATCTATCAGCTCAGGACGACGGATAGCAGAAGAATTAATGGAAATCTTATCCGCACCGGCATTCAGCAAGCGGTCCACATCACTTAGTTCGTTGATGCCGCCACCCACCGTAAACGGAATACTGATATTGGCCGCAATGCGCTTCACCAGCTCGGCAAACGTCTTGCGACCTTCAAAGCTGGCTGTAATATCGAGGAACACCAGTTCATCAGCTCCCTGCTCACTATAAGCGCGCGCCAATTCAACCGGATCACCCGCTTGGCGCAGGTTCACGAAGTTGGTTCCTTTCACTGTTTGCCCGTCTTTAATGTCAAGACAGGGAATAATTCTTTTCGCTAACACCTTATTTATGATTTATAATTTCCGATTTATGAATGATGATTTATAAACGACCACAGCCTCCATAAATTATAATTCATTAATCATAAATCTTTCAATTTCCTTCATTGTGATACGTCCTTCATACAGAGCCTTACCGAAAATAACAGCAGGCACACCTGCATCTTCCAGCGCATGAATATCAGCCATGCTGCTCACGCCACCACTGGCTATCAGATAAAGACCGGGGTGTTGCTCCAGCATCTCCCGATACAGCTGGATGGACGGGCCTTGCAGCATCCCGTCACAACTGATATCGGTACAAATCACCTTTTGAATGCCCTTTTCCACATATTCTTTCAAGAAGGGGAACAATTCACAAGTACTTTCATCCTTCCATCCGTTCACGGCTATTTTGCGGTCTTTCACATCCGCACCGAGAATTATCTTCTCACTGCCATAAACATCCAGCCAATAAGAGAAAAGTTCGGGATTTTTCACAGCAATGCTGCCGCCCGTAACCATCTGCGCCCCGTTCTCGAAAGCAATCTTCAAGTCTTCATCGCTCTTCACTCCTCCACCGAAATCAATAATCAGGGAAGTCCGGGAAGCAATCCGGTTCAGCACCGGATAGTTGACGATATGATGAGAAGCCGCTCCATCCAGGTCTACCACGTGCAGGCGACGAATACCATGCGCTTCCATCTCCTTGGCCACTTCCACCGGATTTTCGTTATACACCTTCTTACTATCATAGTCACCTTGAGAAAGGCGTACACACTTTCCGTCGATAATATCTATTGCAGGGATCAGTTCTATCATTGATTACAGTTCTAAAAAGTTACGCAAAATACGTTCGCCCACGCTCCCGCTCTTCTCCGGATGAAACTGGGTGGCATAATAATTATCCTTATGCAGCGCTGCACTGAAAGGATGAATATAATCTGTCACAGCCGCTGTACATTCGTTGACCGGTACATAGAAACTATGCACGAAATAAACAAATTCATCTTTAGTGAAGCCCTTGAACAAAGCGCTGTTCGTCGCAGCCAGAGTATTCCAACCCATATGAGGCACTTTATCTTCATGCCGTTGCGAAACAAAACGTTTCACCTCCGTATCAAAAATACCCAAACAATCCACATCGCCCTCTTCCGAATGACGACACATCAGCTGCATACCCAGGCAAATGCCCAACAAGGGTTGCCGTAACTCCTTTATCAACGCATCCATGCCGTTGGCACGCAAAAACTTCATCGTCGTTTCCGCTTCGCCGACACCAGGGAAGATAACCTTATCTGCCGCACGCAATACATCCTTGTCTGCCGTGATCACCGCTTCCACGCCCAAACGCTTCAACGCGTAGTCCACCGAATAGATATTGCCCGCATTATATTTGATAACTGCAATCTTCATGAATCTATATTAACTAAATATCACTGTCTTATTCTTATATGCCAAAACTTTACGTTCAATGTGCTTCTGCACCGCACGCGAAAGGACGATTTTCTCCAAATCCTTACCTTTATTCACAAGGTCTTCCACCGTATCCTTATGCGTGATGCGAACCACATCCTGCTCTATGATAGGACCTGCATCCAACTCTGTGGTCACATAGTGACTGGTGGCACCGATGATCTTCACACCGCGTTCAAATGCTGCATGATAGGGTTTCGCCCCTATGAATGCAGGCAGGAACGAGTGGTGAATATTGATAATCCGGTTGGGATACGCATCAATCATCTGTTCCGAAATGACCTGCATATAGCGTGCCAGCACGATGAAGTTCACCTTATGCTTTGCCAGCAGCTCCATTTCCTTCTGTTCCTGTTCCGCCTTCGTTTCCTTCGTGATAGGGAACAGATAGAAAGGTATGCCGAAACGCTCGGCCACATGTTGCATATCGGGGTGATTGCTTATAATAAGAGGTATCTCCACATTCCATTCGCCTGCGGTATAGCGTGCCAGCAAATCAAACAAGCAATGTGACATCTTTGAAACAAAGATAGCCATACGTGGTTTTGCATCCGAGAAATAAAGACGGAAAAACATCTCATACTTCTGCGCATACAACGTTGCAAAATAATCTTCAATTTTCTCTTGCGGTATCAGGAAATTCTTCAGTTCCCACTCAATACGCATGAAAAAGATATTCTCCACATGATCGACGTATTGGTCCAGATAGATAATATTTCCTTTGTTTACCGTTATAAAGTCCGTCACTTCTGCCAGGATTCCCGGTTTGTCGGGACAGTGAAGTAACAGTTTGGCAGTTTTCATCATCCTTAATTATCGTTTTTATCGTTTGCAAATTACAACTTTCTCGTTTTGAGTTTGCAAAAATAACGATTTATTGCAAAATAACGAAGTTTTCGAGCAGGAAGTTTAAAACAAGCTATAGATTCTTTCCTTTTCACCACAAAAGTCCCATGATACCTCGCAACAAACCGCTTTCAAAACTCCGATTTTTTTTCATATTACAACGTCCTCAAAATGAGGATATAAAAGAAAAAGCGATAAAATTAAGCAAAAAAAAATCATCATATCTATTGCAGGTTTCAAAGAAATGCCTACCTTTGCAACCGCAATCGAGAGAGATAGCAAACAAAAAAAATGAAATAATGGTGCGTTAGTTCAGTTGGTTAGAATACATGCCTGTCACG
>CAJMQU010000037.1 GCA_905215555.1 uncultured bacterium | reverse complement strand
GAAAGCTTATGATTTCCTCGTTTGGACGAGGGTTCGATTCCCTCCAGCTCCACAGAAAGATAAGAAGAGGCTGAACTCAATATATATTTTGAGTCAGCCTCTTTTTTATGGACAGATAGTTAGGAACTGTGATTAGCTGCTGATTTCTCAAAGGCTTTCATGCAGCTGTCTATTGAATATTAATTTGAATTTGGCTTTCTTTTAGTTCTTCAGAAGTAGCCACTATGTTTATGGGATTCCCCGAACGGTCGGACGTAACGATTAATTGTGCATATCCTGAGAAGGCGCTTCTCTCTATTGGTACCCCTTGCGGGAAAACGTCGGGCTCGTGGCAAGACGGGTCACCATTACCTATGCCCAACACAACACCGTTTTCTACTTTGAAGCGGATGTGATTATTGGCAGTAGGGACTGTGCGTTTTTGTGAATCTATTATTTTTACTGTTATGATGGCTATGTCGTTGCCGTCTCCCTTTATGGAATCTCCGGTTTCACTGATTAGTTGCAATGATGCCGGTTTTCCGGTTGTCTCTACGGATGCTACATACTTTTTATTGTTGAATTTACCTTTAGCCGTCAGTTTTCCGGGCATATATTTCACTCGCCATGTGGGGATATCATATTTACTTATTATTTGCTTTCCGAGACTTTTGTTATTAAGAAATAGTTCGGCTTCATCCATATTGGTATATAGTTGTACATCCACCGAATCGCTCCCAATACTGTTCCAATGAGGTAATATATGCAATACAGGTTCATTTGTCCACCAAGCTTTGTAGTACCAATAAGCATCTTTAGGATAGCCGCAATAATCCAGAATACCAAAATTGGAGACGACTCCCGGCCAATAATGCATCAAAGCTTCACCGCCATAATCAAAGCCTGTCCAAACAAATGCTCCTCCGATATATGGGCGGGTATCTACATAACGCATCCATTCTTGTGCGGTAGCTCCCCAGTTTGGCCGGTCATGGTCGTAGGACTGATGATAGTCTTTTTCTTTTATAGTACTATAAATGCCTCGGGTAGTGAGTGTACTGGCTTCTTCGGTCAGGATACAAGGAAGTTGTGGGAGTTTTTTGTGTATGTTGTCCAGATTACCTATTCTGAAATAGTTGGAACCTTGCACATCTACGGCCAAGGAGAACCCGCTTCCCCAACCACCATTCATGGCTGCCGTACACATACGGGTCGGGTCGAGTTTATGTTGTATGCATTTCATTCGTTCGGCTATCATTCTTCCTTTTTCTGTTTTTTGGATAGCCGGCTCTTCATTTCCTAAACTCCAGAGGATAATTGAAGGATGATTCCGGTCACGCCGGATAATGGTTTTCATTTGTTGGAGTCCTTCATCGCTGGAACTCATCATACGCATTTCATCTATCACCATCATTCCTAAACTATCGCATGCATCCAAAAGTGAAACTGTAGGTGGATTGTGAGAAGCTCGATAGGCATTGGTGCCGAACTCTTTTAGTTTCTGAATACGCCAGGCGTTTAAGCGGTCGGGGACAGCTACACCTACTCCGGCATGATCTTGATGGCAACACACTCCTTGTAATTGTACACGTTTACCGTTCAGGAGGAAACCTTGGTCGGGATTAAAAGCAATGGTGCGGATTCCGAAACGGGTAACGTAGCTGTCAATAACCGTATTATTCATCTCTATTTCCGTGTGTAGTGTATAGAGATGAGGGTTTTCCGGTGACCATAGGTGTGCATTATTCACCTGCATGTGGGCTTTTATCTCATTTCTTTCGAGCGAATGAATGCTTAGACGGGTTTCTGTGTAAGCTACATGTTTTCCCTCTATGTCGGTGATGCTATTTTTTAAAACAACATTTACGGTTTTATCCGATTCATTGACAACTTCAATTAATGCTTCTATAGTGGCTTGCCGTTTCGTGAGATCTACATCACTGCTGACGAAGGTACCCCATTGCGGAATATGTATCGAGGACGTTTGTATCAACCATACATTACGGTAAATTCCGGCTCCTTCATAAGACCATAGTTCTGACTGGGTGGCATCTACCCGCACGGTTATTACATTCTCTTTCTCCGGTTCATAGTTTAAGCATTCTGTTACATCAAACAACAGAGGTACGTAGCCGCTTTCGTTTCTTCCAAGGTAGATGCCGTTTATCCACACTTGTGCATCTCTGAATATACCTTCAAATTCCAGATGATAACGGCAGCCTTTAACGAATGTTTGCTTTAATTTTTTACGATACCATCCCACACTGTTTTCTGGAGAAAGTCCACCCAGTCTACGATAGCCTTTTACTTTTAGTTGATCGGGCGCAAAGTCCAGTGTCATTCCCCAATCGTGAGGTAAGGATACTCTTTCCCATTGGCTATCGTCATAAATCTCGGTATGAGGAATTGTAAAACGAGACTTCTGATCAGCTTGAAGCAGAGTGGCTTCTTGCAGGAAATTTATTTTGGAGAAGGAAAGTGCCCGTCCGTAATTGAAATCTTTCTCTGGATTAGCAGCATGTCCTTTGGCGAAACGCCAGTCCGAATTAAGCAAAATTCTTTTGCGCATGTTCTGAGCATTAGCAAGAGAAACGCATAACAATAAAGTCAATAGATAAAATGTTCTCATATTCATATTACCAGTTAAGTTCTTATCATCGGCAAAGGAATGAAAACATTTTTATGGGGAAGTGCATTCTCTATACATGAAACGTGCTTGTTGAGTACACATTACTCTTTCTCATCGTCTTCTGCATCTTTTTTGTCGCCAGGCGTTTCATTTTTCCGGTATGCTTGCGGAATGATGTGGTATTTAGTTTTAAAGCATTTGGTGAATTGCCTGGGTGAAGAAAAACCTAAATGATCTGCTATTTCCGAGATGTTTAGTTCCGGATTATTCTTCAGCATGAGTGCTGCCCGTTTCAGACGGACGGTGATTATGAAATCGTAAGGGGTTTGACCGGTGATGTCTTTTAATTTATTGAATAGTTTGGTACGAGCTATTCCCATTTCGCGTGCAAAGACATCTACATTGAAATTGGTGTCATCAAGATGTATTTCTATGATGCTCATCGCTTTGTCTATGAATTCTTTGTCTAAGGGATTTGTAGCCAGCATTTGCGGCATTGCTTGAAGTTGCTTACTGAATTTCTCTTGTAGCATAATCCGGTTATTGACAAGATTGTTGCAGCGAGATAATAGAAGGTTTATGTTGAATGGTTTGGTGATATAATCATCTGCTCCAATGCGTAATCCTTCCAGATTGTGTTCAATGGCAGTTTGGGCAGTGAGCAGGACAACGGGGATATGGCAGGTATCTATATTCTCTTTGATAAGTTTACATAGTTCCGTCCCTGATAATATAGGCATTACCACATCGCTTAATACAAGGTTGGGATGCGTTGCCTGAACGATTTCCCAGCCTTCCGCTCCATTAGAAGCCACCATTACATTATAGAATGTCTCAAATATATTCTTAAGCATTTCGCGCAACGAGGTATTGTCTTCTATAATCAGTATTTTGGCTTCTTTATTCTTTTCAATAGCTGATTCTGTATTCAGCATGTCGAATTCATGTTCATCCGGAAAAAAGGTCGGATGAGGTATATTGGGCAAAGTTAATTGTAAATCACTGTTCTGCTCATTGATCTGCTCTGGGGTCAGATGTTCTCTGCCACTGGGTAGGTGTACATTGAAAGTCGTAGCCTCTCCCGGATCACTATAAACCTCTATCGTACCATGATGTAGCTCTACAATACCTTTGGTAAGTGATAAACCGATTCCTGTGCCTGTGTAAGTGGATGATTCTATTTGCTCGGTTTGATAGAAACGGTTAAAAATCTTATCGATATTTTGAGGTGGGATTCCGGTTCCATTATCGGTTACTTCAATGATGGCTTCATGGTTTCCTTTTCTTACGGATACTGAAATGCGACCACCTTCCTTTGTATGCTTAAAAGCATTCGAGAGGAGGTTATTCATTACTTTTTGCATCTGCTTAGGGTCATACCAGATGGGGATGTTATCATGCGTCTTGTGGAAATGGAAGGATATCTTATGTTGCATGGCATATTCTTGAAAAAGCAGAAAGTTTTCGTATACGAAATCGACAAGGTTTGATTCACAGGCTTTTATTGTCATATATCCTTGCTCTTGTTTACGGAAATCGAGTAATTCAGTAATCAGTTCTCTTAATTGCAGACTGCTCTTGTAGACGCCTAATATTCTGTTATAAACAGTTGGGACAAAAGACCTCATTTGCAACAACATTTCCATTTGTCCGATAATTAGCGTGAGTGGAGTACGAAATTCATGTGAAATGTTAGTAAAGAAACGTAGTTTAACTTGATTGAGCTTTTCTATATCCTCGGCATGTTTCTTTTCATATTTTAGCGACTCCTGTAACTTGATATGGTTGTTGTACGTGCGAATCAGATAAAAGAGGACGCAGCATATACATAGCGTATATAGCAGATAGGCCCATACCGTGCGATAAAAAGGAGGAAGAATTTCAATATCCAGTCTGCTTTCGGAAATAATCGGGTTGTTTTTGGCACGTACAATGAGTGTATATTTGCCGGGATTCAGGTTAGTGTATGTGATGGCTTGCTGATTACGCATATTGGTCCAGCTTTGTGAGAATCCTTTCAGAAAATATTCTATTTCATCTTGATTGAAAGGTATATAGTTTGTAGTGGTATATTCAATACTGAACATAGACTGATGGGATTTCAATGTAATTTGTGGTGAGTAAGTTAGATCCTTATTGAGTATGTGACTCTTGTCATTCACTTGAATCACTTCACCATTTACGAGTAAGCGGAATGGATAAATATTATAACTTTGCGGAGTGGGGTTGATGGCTTCCGATCTGAATGAGATCATACCGTCTACACCTCCAATGAATATATTTCCATTGCTTGCCTTATAGACGGAACGTTCATTGGGGGCTGATAGCGGTATTCCGTTCTTCTTATTGTAGTTTTGGAATTTGCGGGTAGGATAATCCAGAATGGAAAAGCCGGAGTCGGTGATGAATAATAGTTTGTCTGGTGAGAGTTCACATACATCATATACATAATTACTTCCTAACCCATGATGTTGCTCATCGAAGTTTTCGAAGTCATCTGTTTCATATCGGTATAAATCAATGCCACTTTCATTGGTGCAGAACCATAGGCGTTTTTGGCTGTCTTCATAGATTCGATTGACACTATTGCTACTGATACTTTGCTTTAAGGCATGATTATGTTTGTAGATTTGTAAAACCTTGTCGGTGAATGAATATCTGTATACAGCTTTGCCATCACCGCCAATCCATAGAGTGTTGTGATGATCCACACATACAGAAGTGGCGAAATGAATTTTATTGGATTTATCCTGAAACAACGATTTGTATTGACCGGTCTGGGGATTAAATACGCTTATTCCGCTGTGTGTGGCTAGAATAAGTTTGTCTTTATAGGGTACAATGTCTCGAATCGTTTTTGAAATGGAGGATTGAGATTGGTCACCTTCCAAAGGATAATGCGTAAAATGCTCGTTTTGAATATTTAGTTTGTTGAGTCCTCCCATATGAGTACCTATCCATAAGGCTTCCTTGTCCTTATCATAATATATGGCCTTTACATTGTCATGCGAGATACTGTTTGAGTACTCTTTATGCCTGTACCATTGGAATTTATTATTTTGAGAATCGTATTTGTTTATTCCTCCTCCTTCGGTTGCAATCCATAGATTATGTTGACTGTCTTCGGTCATGCTACCCACAATGGGAGAACTGAGCCCTTCTCCCTCTTGAAATGATACTTGATAATGTCGGTAGATTTGGTTCTCCGGATGAAAATAATTAATGCCTCCAAAGTAGGTGCCAATCCAAATAGTACCCTGTTTATCACATAATAAAGCCCAAATGGAAGAATGAGTAAGACTTTTTTCTTTATTCTGTTTTTTATAGCTGGTGAAAGTTTGATTAGAAGCATTATATTTATTGAGTCCGTTGAAGGTACCAATCCACACGTTACCCTGCTTGTCTTCACAAAAGCAACGGATGAAGTTGGAACTGATGCTTGAAGGATCATCCTGTTTATGTTGGAAGTTGATAAACGAATCTTCCTCCATTATATAAATACCATGATTCATGGTTCCAATCCAAAACTTACCGGTAGAGTCCTTAAATATGTCTTCGACATAAATTTCAGGTAAGAGATTGCTGAGTTTATGCTCATGGCAATCCAGGCGGAAAAGTCCTTGTCTTTCAGTTCCTATTAGTATGAACTCATCACAAATGTACAGGGAAGTGATATAGCTGTCTAATTCTTTTATTTTGTAGTATTCTTTAAATTGTTTGTCTTCATAGCGGTAGATTGTGTTATTCTGAGTAATGTAAAGTTGCTTGTGGTAAAACATGGAACGTATGGTTCCCTGAATGAGGGTTGATAGTTCGTTTTTGGATAATTGAAGAACAGATATACCTTTGGAAGTCATAAAATAAATCTCATCCTCATTATTCCCGGTTATTTGAGATATATTATTGTAGATAAGACTATTGGGAACATTCTTTTGATATTTGTAGGTGGTAAACTCTTTGCCATTGTATAAACAGACTCCGTTGCGTGTACCTATCCATACAAACCCTTTAGGATCTTGATAAACGGACATAACTGAATTATGTGCCAATCCTTCGTTTATAGTCAGATGGTCGAAAGATATATCTTGCGCTTTACTATTAGGTATAACTAAAATGCAACTACAAATTAGAAGAAAGAAGCTTTTAAAGTTCATCATGTGTTTTTCTAAGAGCATTAGACAACAGTGCAAAGATACTCCTTTTTAATTAGAAAATGAATATGTTATAACCGTCGTTTATGTACAAAACAGGTGTTTTCTGAGTACATTTTCTGTTTTGAGTGGAGGGATGTACTGACAATGTATGTTTTCTGTATACCCACTACGGTTCTGTTTTTTATGGGTAATCTACATTTGCGATACCATTTAGTTTTATTAATAATTTGTATATGAGAAACTCTTTGTTAACACTGGTCGGATTTTCACTATTTATGTTAGGAGGGTGTAGGCCCAAGCCTATTGCAGTAGGAGGTATTCTTCCTGACAATGTCAGGAATGCTGTTGCGCAGTACTCTTCACAAGTTAAATTAATGGAGGAGAATAGTAAAGAGATTCTGAATCCCCGTACGCTGGATAAAGAAGGAAATATAGTTTATGTCCCCTATAGTGACTGGACCAGCGGTTTTTTTCCGGGAAGTATATGGCATTTATACAATTTGACGGGAGATAAAGAGTGGAGAACTTTAGCAGTGAAGTACACCGAAGCACTGGATTCTGTTCAATATCTGACTTGGCATCATGATGTAGGGTTCATGGTCGGATGTAGCTTCTTGAATGGAATGAGGGTAGGAGGAAGGGATTATCGTCCGGTAATTGTGCAAGCGGCAAAATCCCTTTCCACTCGTTTTCGTGAGAAAGCAGGGATATTTCAATCATGGGATGTGGATAGGGGCTGGCAAGCCAAGAGAGGTTGGAAATGCCCGGTTATCATTGATAATATGATGAATCTGGAACTTCTGTTTGAGGCCGCACGTCTGACCGGGGATTCTACCTATTATACTATGGCGGCCAGTCATGCAGACAAAACTCTTCAAAATCATTTCCGTACCGACTATAGCTGTTACCATGTAGTCGATTATGATCCGGAGACCGGGGAAGTGAGAAGTAAACAAACTGCGCAGGGATATGCAGATGAATCTGCTTGGGCCAGAGGTCAGGCTTGGGCGCTTTATGGCTACACGATGTGTTATCGCTATACATATAACACTGAATATCTGACACAGGCACAGAATATTTACAATTTTATTTTTACTAATAAGAATCTACCGACGGATTTAATTCCCTATTGGGATTATGATGCATTGAATATCCCTAATGAACCTCGTGATGTTTCAGCAGCGGCAATCACAGCTTCTGCCCTCTATGAATTGGACACCTATCTTCCTGGTACGAAATACAAAGAAACTGCCGATCTGATAATAGAAACGTTAAGCACTTCCGCCTATCGGGCTGAAGAAGGGACGAATGGCTTTTTTCTATTGAAACATTCAGTAGGAAGCATTCCTCATGGACAAGAGATAGATGTTCCCTTGAATTATGCTGATTATTATTTTTTGGAGGCATTGATGAGAAAGCGAGATTTGGAGAAGTAAAAAAATGATCTTAATACTAACCGTGTCTATTGCATAAGCAGTAGACACATAATCTAATTTTATGATGCAAAAAATGATTCTTAAATGGGTTTGGTTGCTGATTTTACTCAGTACCGGACTTGTAGGACATGCTCAGGTTATTACAGTACAAGGTATTGTATATGATGAAAGTGGTTTGGAAGTAATAGGAGCAAACGTAAGATTGAAAGACTCTTCTATAGGAGTCATTACCGACCTTGACGGGAAATTCAGACTGAGTGTCCCTAACCTGGAGAAAGCTGTTTTGGTGATTTCCTTTATTGGCTATCAAACGCAGGAAGTAGCTTTGAAAGGTAAGAAAGATGTAAAGGTGACTTTACTTGAAGTTGCGAATGAATTGAATGAGGTAACTGTTGTGGCTTATGGTGTTCAGAAAAAGGAAACACTGACAGGGGCTATTTCATCTGTAAAGAATGAGGCTCTGTTACGTTCACCTAATGCTAGTGTTGCCAATGCACTAGCTGGTCAGATCACCGGTCTGTCTTCAGTATCAACAAGTGGGCAACCTGGTGCGGAAGATCCCTCCATCTATGTACGTGGAGTCGGTTCGTTGACAGAAGCCGGTTCGCAACCATTGATATTGGTAGACGGTGTGGAACGTTCTTTCTTTCAGATGGACCCTAATGAGATAGAAAGTGTCAGTGTATTGAAAGATGCTTCAGCTACAGCTGTGTTTGGTGTGCGTGGAGCTAACGGAGTAGTGCTTGTTACCACTAAACGAGGGGCAGAGGGAAAAGCGAAAATTTCTCTTTCTTCTTCTTTCGGTCTGACACAACCTACGCGTTTGTTGGAGATGGCGGATAGTTATACGTATGCTCTATGTCATAATGAAATGAAGGCGCACGATGGGAAAGCACCTTCATTTGATGATTATGTATTAGAACGTTTTCGTTTAAATGATGAACCTATCATGTATCCTAATGTGAATTGGAGGAATTATTTGCTGAACAAGACATCCATTCAGACACAGCATAATCTCAATATATCAGGAGGTACGGATAGGGTACGCTATTTTATTTCATTGGGGTTCCTATACCAGAATGGTTTGTTCCGTCAATTTGAGGAGTTGGACTATAAGAACAATTATACTTATAACCGTTATAATTATCTGGCTAATCTGGATTTGGACTTGACGAAATCTACTGTCCTGAAGTTGGGACTTGGCGGAATTGTCGGTGTGACTCATGAGCCTAAAGGCGCTGGCTTTGGCAATCTGTCACAACCTTTTTGTAGTCCGGGGGTCATCGACGGGAAATTGATTGTGATGAATCCTCAGAAATACGAAGGAGTTTTGATGAATAATAATGTATTAAAGGGATTTTATGATTTAGGTTATAAAGATAAGACAGCTAACACCATGAATATGGATTTGACGCTGATTCAGAAGCTGGATGTGATAACTAAAGGCCTTTCCGCTGAGGTAAAAGGAGCCTATAATACATCCTACTCTTATTCGAAGAGCAGAACACGTTCGCAAACCATTCGATATGAACCTCATTATCAGTCAGAATTGGAGGGATATCAGCCGGGAGCAGATCATCCGCTGTCTGATGACCCCAATTACAACAAGACTGTTGTCTATAGAGTGCTGAATGACTACGCCACTCCATTTCTGGCCTTTGATGAAGAGACGACAAGAGGGCGTAACTGGTATTTGGAGGCAAGTTTGCGCTACAATCGTAAGTTTGGCAATCACAATGTAGGTGGATTGTTGCTGTATAATCAGAGTAAGAAATACTATCCGGTTCAGTATTCTGATGTTCCTGCTGCTTACGTAGGACTTGTCGGGCGTTTGACGTATGATTATAAATC
The DNA here is from genome assembly GCA_905215555.1 of uncultured bacterium. Lineage (GTDB taxonomy): Bacteria > Bacteroidota > Bacteroidia > Bacteroidales > Bacteroidaceae > Bacteroides. Next base: position 33,950 of record CAJMQU010000037.1, on the reverse strand, counting down.
ACGCTATATGGCAGAGTTTAATTTCGGCTACAATGGTTCGGAGAATTTCGCACCGGATAAACGTTTTGGTGCTTTTCCTGCCGGTTCTATCGGTTATATTATTTCGGAGGAGCCGTTTATGAAGAAACAAAAGGTAGTTGATTATTTAAAATTGCGTGCTTCTGTGGGATTGGTCGGAAATGATAATATGAATAATAACCGTTTCCTTTATTTAGCAGATGCCTATTTAGTAGATCAGCAAGGTAATCAAACGGCGTGGAAAGGATATCCTCATGGTTATAACTTTGGCTATAATTCGACCTATTGGATACCCGCTGCGATAGAAAGACGCCTTGGAAACCGGAACGTGACTTGGGAAACTGCTTTGAAGCAGAATTACGGTATTGATGTCTATTTTCTGAAGAGCCGTCTTAAAGTAACGGCCGATATCTTCTTTGAAGATCGTAAGGACATTTTAATCAGCCGCTCTACTATTCCTATGATCTCCAGTTTGACATCAAGCATTTTGCCGGTAGTGAACATGGGACGTGTGAAGAATCATGGTTATGAAGTGGAAGTGAAATGGGAAGACAAGATTAATGATTTCCGTTATTGGGCCAATGGTAATGTTTCTTATTCGAAGAATAAAATTATAGAACAAGATGAGGTGGAACCCAATGAACCTTATTTATGGCGTACTGGAAAATCAGTAGGTGCCATTTTCGGCTATGTATCCGAAGGTTTTTATTCGGATGCTGATTTTAAAGAAGACGGAAAGACGTTGATCGATGGATTGCCAGATCCTAAAGTGCCTGTATACCCGGGTGATGTGAAATATAAAGATTTGAATGGTGATGATGTGATTGATACGGACGATCAACGTGAGATAGGATATCCGATTCGTCCATCCTATACATTCGGTTTGAATTACGGAGTGAATTACAAAGGATGGTTCTTTACGATGAACTGGTTGGGAGTTACAGACCGCTCGCTTGTGCTGGCCAATGAGTTCAGAACGCCTTTCGGTAATGGAGGTGGGCAATCATTGGGCTTATTCTCTTATCATGTAGAAAATCGTTGGACACCCGAAACAGCAGAAACTGCGACTATGCCTCGCTTTTCTGAAAATAGTTTGTCGCATAATAGCAAGCAATCGACTTTATGGATTAAGGATGGTTCTTATTTAAGATTGAAATCTGTGACAATCGGGTATGAATTTACAGATGTACAAGTGTTGAAGAAAATTGGTATTAGTAAACTGGGACTTAAGGTCTCTGGGTATAATTTGCTGACTTTTGATAAATTCGGCATTATGGATCCGGAATGTAAACCCAATAATCAAGATACTTATCCTATTACCAAAACTTATAATTTAGGTGTTAATATTACTTTCTAAATAAATGAATGACATGAAATTGAAATTGAAATATATAGGACTTCTTCCCACCTGTTTCTTATTCATATTGGCAGGATGCGAAGATTTGAAATTTGGTAATGCTTTTCTGGAAAAGCCTATTAGTACGGATGTGACTATTGATACGGTCTTTTCTTCCAAAAAGTATGCGGAACAGGCTTTGGCGGAAGTATATCACTCATTACCGGATTATTTGCCTACCGATGGAAGATTGTCATGGGGCACTTTGGAGACTATAACTGATTTGGGTGAAAACACAAAGGCAGCCGGTGCACAAGGATATTATAATGGTACGCTGACTGCGATAGACAACGGTCAGTTTCCTTATCGCTTAGACCCCGCTGGTACTAGTGAGGAAGCTGCTGCCTGCTCCCCTATGTATGGCATTCGCAAAGCATGGATTTACTTGGAAAATGTGGATAAGGTACCGGATATGTCTGCTCAGGAAAAAGAGGTCCGTAAGGCTGAGGCAGCTCTGATTATAGCATTCCATTATTCTCAAATGCTGCGCTACTATGGTGGAATGCCATGGATAGATCATGCTTATAAAGCAGATGATAATATGACTTGTACCCGTATGACTGTTAAAGAGACGGTTTCTAAAATTGATTCGATAGCGGATGCCACGGCTAAGGTCCTTCCATGGAGTGTGGAAGAAGCAGAGGAAGGGCGCATGACTGCTGCTGCCGCTTTGGCTTTGAAATCACGGGTTAGACTATTTGCTGCAAGTCCGTTGTTTAACTTTGAAACTCCTTTCAGAGAAGGAGAAGCGTCTGATAAATTATATACCTGGTATGGTAGTTATGATGCTTCACGTTGGAAAGATGCTTTAGATGCGGGATTGGCTTTTCTGGAAGCCAATCAGGTTAAAGGTGATTACTACCGTTTAGTTAATACAGGCAATCCAAGAGATGATTTTGCGGCGGCATACTTCAATCGTTGCAATAGAGAGTGTATTATTGTTTCCCACCGTTTCGTCACATATGATGCTAACAGTAAATCTTTCCAGCAGATAAAGTTTGGAACGAGTGGAGTTACTGGAAATTATGCAGACATGTTTGAAATGGCAGACGGAACTCCATTTAGTTGGGATAATCCGGTGCATAGAGCTAATCCGTTTTTTGATGATAACGGAAAACCGGTTCGCGATATTCGGATGTATGAAACTCTGATTGTGAATGGTGATAAGTGGCAATCACGCACAGCTGAAGTTTGGTTGGGTGGTCGTGAATCATGTGAAGGTTCCAAGGTTTCTTCTTTTCAAAAAAATGCGTATAACGGATATGGAATGCGTAAATTTCAGCGTGACTTGAGCACTGAAATGAGAAAGAAATTCTATTCTTGTCCATTATTGCGTTTGCCTGAGATTTACCTGAACATAGCGGAAGCAATGAACGAATTGGGACTTGCCACAACTCCGGATAAATTCGGTAGAACTGCCTATGACTATGTAAAGTTGGTGCGTAATCGTGTGGGAATGCCGGGATTGGATGAAAGTATCGTCACACCTGGTGAGAAGTTACGCGAAGCTATTCTGCATGAACGTGCCGTTGAATTTGGATTTGAAGAAGTACGTTACTTTGATATAAACCGATGGAAGAGAGACGACTATCTGAAAGCAAAACTTCATAGATTAAGAATCACTAAAGAAAATGACAAACTTTCGTATGAGGTGAGATATGATATGCTGCATAAACGTGTATATATAGAGCGTTGGGATAATCGTTATTTTCTGATTCCTATTCCTCAAAGTGAAATAAATAAGAAGTATGGACTTGTGCAGAATCCGGGTTGGGAATAAGAATAAATCTAATTAGAAACATTGAAAACTTATGAATAGGAAAAATGTATATATAGTCGGAATAGCTTTATTGTATTCTGTTTCGGCAATGGCTGATGGCGATATAAAGACAAAATCAAAGATTGATGAACGTCAGACGTCGGCTGTCTCTACTGTGACATCGGAAGAATTGGAAAAGAGTTCTACTCCTAACCCTTATAATACATTATATGGTTTGTTACCGGGATTGAGTGTACTGCAGCAGACAGGGTGGACTGATAATGCAAAATTGATTGTACGTGGCAGAGGTTCGTTGAACGGGGCGGAACCACTGATTATAGTCGATGGATTTCCCCGTCCGTTAGAGTACCTAAATGTAGCGGAGATAGAATCTGTTTCCGTATTGAAGGATGGTGCGGCTACAGCCGTATGGGGACCACGCGGAGCGAATGGTGTGGTCGTTATTACTACAAAGCGTGGAAAAGAAACTAAGATGAGTATTGATGTGAACTATCGGTTTGGTATGGGATTTCCTATAAATCAGCCCAAGTTTGTCGATGCCTATACTTACGCTCAGGCTAAGAATGAAGCACTGCTGCTGGACGGGTTGCAGCCACAGTATACTGATGCCAATTTAGAGGCTTTTAGAAATGGGGGCAATCGTGATCTTTATGCTGATACGGATTGGTTGAATGAGGGATTAAGAAATCAGTCTTTTAACAATCAGGCAGACTTTACATTTCAAGGGGGAGGTAGACGTCTCCGGTATTTCACTATGTTGAGCTATAAGAATGATTATGGTATACTGAATTCTGCTTATACCGATTATTCAGACCGCTATAATACACAAATGAAGAAGTATAGTCTGAATTTTCGGATGAATTTGGATGTGGAGGTTACTTCCACAACAATGGCTAAACTGACCATGCTGGGAATGCTATATGAACGAAAACGTCCCAATACGGCAGAAGATAAGATTTTCTCAGGTTTATATAAAACTCCTTCTGCAGCTTTTCCGGTCAAGACAAGTAATGGATACTGGGGGAGCAATGCTGTGTATAAAGATAATCCGATTGCGCGCATTGCCGATGTCGGATATTATAAAGAGAATCAGCGTATGTTGCAGGCGGATTTACGGATTATACAGAATTTGTCGGCAATCACGAAAGGATTGAGTGCAGAGATGGCTGTTTCTTATGATAATAGTGCAACTTATCAAGAAACCGGAAGCAAGAACTTTCTGTATGAGATTAATTCCTCTGTATTGAATCCGGAAACTGGTGAATATCAGATTAACACAGAACTTTTCGGGGATGATAAAGCTTTGACAGTTAATAATAAAGGGCTGGCCGACCAGTACATACGTGCTAACTTGGAAGCTAAAGTTGTTTATGACCGTGCCTTTGGGAAACATTCCGTTATGGCATCGGGGTTGTATCGTCAGGAGTCGTTGACCCCAACAGGTAAGGCACAATCACGTTATCGTCAGTATATTACAGCTACTGCCGGTTATAATTATGACAATCGTTACTTATTGGATGTAGTAGTGAATCATAGTGGAACCAGTGTATTACCTAAAGGAGATCGTTTTTGCACTTATCCTGCAATTTCGGTCGGTTGGGTTCTTTCAAACGAATCATTCATGGAGTCTGCGTCTTTCGTCGATTTGCTGAAACTTCGGGCATCGTGGGGACGTTCCGGTTATGATGGCTTTGATTATTACTTGGACCGTCAGTACTGGGTAGGTGGTGCAGGTTTTGTGACGAATGATGCAGGAGGTACACAAAGTGGTTTGAAAGAGGGGCGGCTGGCTATTTCCGATATATCATGCGAAATCTCAGACAAATACAATGTCGGTTTAGACATGAATCTGTTCAAGAACCTAACTTTCACTGCTGATTACTTTATGGATCGTAGAAGAAATATTCTGGTTGACGGTGCCAATCTGGTATCTTCGGCACTGGGTATAGAAATTGCCAAAACCTTTATGGGAGCTGTTGATACCAAAGGATTTGAACTGGCTCTAAACTGGAATGGTGCAAAAAAAGATTTCGGCTATCATGCGGGAGCCAATTTATCTTATGCCAAAACGGAAATAGTGGAAAATGGAGAAGGATATAAACCCTATTCTTATTTATCTGCTAAGGGGTATCCTGTCGGCCAGATATTTGGCTTGGAAGCGATTGGATATTTTAGCGATGCAGAAGATATAGCGAAAAGTCCTACACAAGCATTCTCGGAGGTGCGTCCCGGTGACATCAAGTATAAAGATCAAAACAATGATCAGAAGATAGATGATAATGACCGGATTGCTATAGGACACTCTTCGACGATTCCTAAATTATATTATGGCATCAATCTGGGTTTCGAATATAAAGGTTTTGGAGTGGATATGCTGTTTCAGGGTGTTGGTGGATATAGCAAAATGTTGAATACGACAAATATATATTGGCCCTTACGTAATAATACCAATATATCCACTTGGTATATGGACGACAATATACGCTGGACGGAAGAGACGAAAGATATAGCCAATCTTCCCCGCCTGACAACTTTGAATACAAGTAATAATTTTCAGAATAGTACCCAGTGGTTGGTTAATGGTTCATACTTGAAGCTACGTAATTTGAATGTATATTATAACTTGCCGCAACAGTGGGTAAAGAAGGCGAAGATGGAAGCCTGTCGGATATTTGCGCGTGCTAACAATGTGTTTTCATTGGATCATGTGAAGTATTCGAACTGTGAGGATCTGAGTGTCAACTATCCGGATATGCTTTCCGTTTATTTCGGGTTTAATGTAAAATTCTAAAAAGTACATGATTATGTTTAAGAAATATATTGCTTTTATATGTATATCACTTTCGTTGTCTGGCTGTGATTTCTTAGATTTGGAAGAAGCTACGGACATAACGAAAGAAGGAGCTTATACATATGATTTTAATAATGTAAATAAATTGGTGGCTTACGTTTATTCTTTCTTGCCACAGGATTTTGGAGTAATGGGAGGTGGAGCTTTACGCGAAGCGGCGACGGATAATGCCGTGTTCACGTGGAGCAATAGCAAGGTTTATGATATTTATGATAACGCATGGGGACCGCTTAACACTATAGATGATGTGTGGGGTGATTTTTATACTGCCATCCGCTCTGCTAATTCATTTCTGGAAAATTACTCCTTGGAGAAGCTTGATTTCTTTAAATGGAATGAGGACTATGAAGAAAACCTGAGACGTGCCAAACGCTACGTATATGAGGTACGTGCACTTCGTGCTTTCTATTTTTTTGAGTTATGCAAAAGATATGGGGATATCCCTCTCCTGACTCGTACTTATGCGGTTGTAGAAATCAATTCTGTCGAGAAGACGAAGTTTGAAGATGTGATTGACTTCATTATCAAGGAGTGTGACGATGTTGCTTTGGGGCTTCCTATTACACAAGATGCACCTGGAACCACTGTTCCTGAGTCTGAATGGAATGACTACGGACTGGGGGAAACTGGTCGTGTGACTCGTGGTATGGTAATGGCTTTGAAATCGCGTGCCCTTTTGTATGCGGCAAGTAAGTTGCATAATCCTGAAGCAGATAAAGGGAAATGGGAAAAGGCAGCTATGGCTGCTTATGCCATAATCAAAGAGAATTGGTATTCATTGCCGAATATAGAAGATGACCCTTTGTATGATGCCAGAGGTGGGCATGATGTACTTAAGTCTAAGCAACTTATATTTGTGAAACGCAATGGAAACACCAGCTCTTTTGAGGGGTATAACCTCCCCATCGGTTTTGAAGGCGGAAACAGTGGTAACACTCCGACCCAGAATTTAGTGGATGCATTCGAGATGGCTGACGGAACCACTTTTGATTGGAATAATCCGGAGCATGTTCAAAATATGTACGTTGATGCGGAAGGACGAAATACACGTGATCCACGTTTATATACAACCATATTATATAATGGGTCTGTTTTCATGAAGAATGCGATAGAAACTTTTGTAGGTGGAAAAAATGCCTATCCTATCGAAGGTGCTTCTTTGACCGGGTATTACTTACGGAAGTATATGAATGAAACAGTGTCATTGTCACCTGCCAAACCGATTTCGCAGCCCCATCATTTTGTTATATTCCGCTATGCTGAAATATTACTTAATTATGCTGAGGCTATGAATGAATGGCAAGGTCCGGACTATACAGACGGCACACATCCAATATCGGCACGCGAAGCTCTCAATCAAATACGTTTTGCGGCTAATATGCCGTCCGTAACGGAGCACGGGGAAGCTTTCACACTGCGTATTCGTAGTGAACGCCGCATAGAACTGGCATTTGAGGATCATCGTTTTTGGGATATACGCCGATGGAAAATCGGAGAAGTGGTTAAAGACATTTATGGAGTAACTATACAGAAGGTAATAGATGGGTTCTTATATACGAAAAGTAAAGTACAAGAGCGCAAGTGGGAGGATAAGATGTATCTATATCCCATATCTCAGGAAGAAGTTTTCAAGAATTCTAACTTGAAACAAAATACAGGGTGGTAGAAAGAATGGATAACATGTAGCTTTTAATTAGATCCAGATCATATTTATTATGTCTGGATCTAATTTTCATAGAAAAGAAATTGTAGTTTTGTTTTTTTATATGTTCAGTGTGGGTAGTTTTTATGAATGACGTTTAAACACAGTTTTTTGCAAGTAACCCGCATCGATATAGAACCATAATTTAATGGATAAAATAATGTGGAATTATTATAAATTATTTCTTGTATATGTATTGAGCTATCTGGTGGTACCTCTACTTTCAGCCGGAGAGCGGAGTTATGTGATACCTCAGTTAGCATCGGAAATGGGACAACTAGAAATGTTGTTGAATGGAACTTGGGATTTCAAGCCTTCTTCGAGAAGCAGATGGACTACAATTCAGGTTCCCGGAGAAGTTGTGATGCAAGGTTATGCCATTGAGCACGACCTGCCTTTTTGGTATCGCAAATCGTTTGTATTGCCGGATAGTTATAAAAATAAAAGGGTCATACTTCGTTTTGACGGAGTTTATAGCCATGCTTGTCTGACGGTGAACGGGAAAAAAGTTAGAGAGCATTTTGGAGGGTTTACTCGTTGGGAGACGGATATAACTTCTTATGTAAAAATCGGAAAGAAGAATGAAATAGAACTGGAGGTTACTGACCGTTTGGATGATATATCTTATGCTTCCGGTTATGCTCACCATCCCATTGGAGGCATTTTACGGGATGTTGTCATATTTGCTATGCCAGAAACTCATATCTTTGATTTTTATGTTGAGACTGTGTTGGATGCTTCTTACAAGGATGCTGTGCTGAAACTCGGATATTCAGCGTTCGCAAGTGAGGAGTCAGAGATTAGATATACACTTCTGTCTCCGCAGGGAAAACATGTAGAACTGCCAGTTTCGGTCTTTCCGTTAAGGAAAGGAGAAAATGTGGAAGTCGTAAACGAACTTCCTGTCAACAATGTACTGAAATGGGATGCGGAACATCCGAATCTTTATTCATTGATTGTTACAGTTTGGCAGAAGGGGAAGGAGGTGAGCCGCTTTAGTAAGAGAATAGGTTTCCGTGAGGTTCGGATAGTAAAAGAGCGTATGTTGGTGAATGGTATGCCGATAAAGTTACGCGGTGCTTGCCGACATGATATACACCCTACTTTGGGACGGACGACGACTGAGGAATTAGACAGTCTGGATGCCATCCTGTTTAAATGTGCGAATATGAATTTTGTACGTACTTCGCATTATCCCCCTACTGAAAGATTTCTGGAATATTGTGACGAACTGGGGCTTTATGTGGAATGTGAAACCGCTGTCTGCTTTGTAGATACCTATCGGCAAAAGAACTATAAACCGGGAAAGTCTCAGGATGATGTCGATTTTACTTATCGTTATTTATCGCAATGTATGGAAATGGTGAAATCCTTGCGGTCACACTCTTCTATTATATTCTGGTCAATTGGAAATGAAAGCAGATATGGCGAAAATTTCAAAACTAGTTGGGATTGGGTGAAGAAGGCTGATCCAGCGCGTCCTGTCATTTTCAGTTGGCCGGGCACTGTGAAGGGCGATAAGATATATGACATTTTGAGCATGCACTATCCAGACGTAAACGGAAGTTTAAGCCAGTTTGGGATGACTGTACAGAATTTTGCAGGATATGGTATACCTGCTTTGTTTGACGAATGGGCGCATCCGGCATGTTATACGTATGAAACTTTAAGGGAGGACCCTAACATTCGGGAATTTTGGGGAGCTTCATTAGATAAAATGTGGAGTAAGTTATTCGAAACCTCCGGTGGACTCGGGGGAGCTATTTGGGGATATATTGATGAAACCTTTATGGTTCCTGAACTAAAAGTGGGAGAACCCTATTGGAAGACTTTTGCAAAAACGGCAAAACCGGAAGAGTTTCAAGGAAATTGTGTCGGTTATGGCGAATGGGGAATTGTAGATGTGTGGCGACGTGAAAAACCGGAATTTTGGTCTACGAAGAAAGCATACTCTCCGGTCAGACTGTCAGTTGAACAGATTGTCCGATTCACATCCGGAGAACGGCTGATAGTACCTGTCCATAATCGTTTTGACCATACTAACCTTAGCGAAATAAAAATCCGCTATACTCGTAATGATAATATCTCGAAAACAATTTCTCTGGATTTGCCTCCACACGAGAAGGGGAGTTTAATCTTGCCGGAAGAAGATTGGCAGGATGGGGATCGAATTCTGGTGGAGTTCTATACTTCCGATGATCAGTTGATTGATGCCAATCTGATAACTTTAGGAGAGAAGAAAGTTCCGTTTTCTTACAATAGCGGTCACAAAAGAGCATTGCGGGTGACTGAAACGGATGAGTTGGTCATTGTTGAAGGTGATGATTTTGCTATTCCGTTCAACAGGCATACAGGGCTTATCTGTAATGCCGTTTCTGCCGGCAAAGTGGTGTTGGAATCAGGACCTTTCTTGAATCTGAATACAAACTTAAATCATCTGACCGGCGCTGAGGTACGAAAAGATGCAAAGAAGTTTATTCTTTCAAAAGACAATTGGATTAAAAAGGATTTTATTTGTCAATTGAAAAATGGTAAAGTGGAGATTTCATTGTCTGGAGAATATGGTGAAGTCAAAATTGACCTACAAATATTAATTCTTCCGGAGGGACAAATAGAGATGAATTATATTGTATCAGGTGCTCCCAACGGTTATGTACGCGAGTCCGGACTCTCTTTTCTTCTGCCTGATGTTTACAATTATTTGAAATGGGAACGTAAAGGGTATTGGGATTATTATCAGGAAGGGGCTTTTGCTGGCAATAATGGCTGTGTGCCTTTATACAATAATCATAGCGTAGCATATAGGGAAAATCCACGCCAAGCATGGTCACTGGACACTCATAATTACTATTACTGGGCCGATGCTGGTGCCAACTGTCGCAAACCGTTAACTCAGGTAGCTAAGGGGTTGAAAGAGAATATTTATTATTATGTACTATCTCAACAGAAAGATAAGCCCGGCCTTCATTTGTCAGTGATATCTTCGGATGCGTCATTGGCCTGCAGAACGAGTAAACGGGCAGACGAGCGTTTGGTTTTGTATATAATGAATAAGTGGGACTATCCGGAAATAGCTTGGGGGAACTATTGCAAAACCCTGGAGGCATCTCCCTGTTTTGGAAGACTGACAATTGTCTTATAAATAGAATTAGATATGATTTGGAGAAAAATAGTTTATGTTTTGTTGCTCAGCTGGATTGCTATATCAGTTGAAGCGCAAAGTAACGCTTCGCGTATGGATTGGTGGCGGGAGGCTCGTTTTGGAATGTTTATCCACTTGGGCTTATATTCTGCGGCTGCCGGAGAGTGGAATGGGAAAGAAGTGGAAGGAATCGGTGAGTGGATACAGAATTTTGCCAAGGTGCCGAATTGCGAATATGAAAAGCTACTGTCTGATTTTACTTTAAGTAAATGCAAGCCTGAGACTTGGGTGCAGATAGCAAAGCTGGCTGGTGCAAAATACATTGTTTTCACCGCTAAGCATCACGAAGGTTTTTGCCTTTATCCGAGTGATGTCACTGATTTTGATATTGAGAGCACACCTTACAAAGGCGATCCGCTGAAAGAACTGATAGAGGCGTGTCATAAGTATGGTTTAAAAGTAGGAATCTATTACTCACATCGTCAAGATTGGCGGGAGGAAGATGCTGCCGTAATGAAAAACGAATATGACGGACATTATGGAAAAGGCAAATCGGAGGTAAAACCGGATTTGAACCGATATATCCAAAACAAAGCGTTGCCGCAGGTACGTGAGCTGCTTACGAATTATGGAAAGATTGATTTGCTATGGTATGATACTCCTTTTGATTTGTCAAAAGAGCAGAGCCAGCTTTTTGTTGATGTAGTTAGAGAACTGCAACCGGATTGTTTGATCAATGGACGTGTGGGATATAATCTTGGTGATTACGGAGCATTGGGTGATAATGAGATGCCTTGTGCATATGCTCCAACGGATTTAGAAATGGTGGCTACTCTGAATCACACCTGGGGATACAAAAAGAATGATCATGCCTGGAAAGGAAAGAAAGCAATTCTTTGCTCACTGATAGAGGCTGTAAACCGGAATATCAATTACATGATTAATATAGGGCCGCGTGCAGATGGAGTGGTTCCCCAGCCGAGCGTTGATGTGTTGAGTTTTGTAGGAAACTGGTTGAAGGTAAACTCAGAGGCTATTTATGGTGCAACCGGAAATCCGTTCAATGATAACTTTCCATGGGGGTATGTCACTCGAAAGGAGAATACTCTGTATTTGCATTTAGTTAGTCAGCCACAAAATAATCAGATTGTGCTGAAGGGGTTACAGTCAGGTCTTTTATCGGCAGAGATATTAGCATCCGGTCAGAAACTGACTGCGGATCATAATAAGATATCTGTTCCTGAAGGATTGGATTATGAGTGTGTGCCGGTTCTTAAACTTACCTGTCAAGATCCTTTAAATATAAGTACCATGAATTTTTCGAATGAGGGGATTATAAGTATGCCGGCTGCATCTGGGAAGAAGATATCCGGTAAGAAAGGATGTTTTACAATAGCCGAAGGAGGAAATACGGAAAACTTCAATCCTCAGACGGGAAAATTACTGTTGGAGTGCGTGGTTGACGTTCCCGGGGAATATGATGTGAGGTTATATACCAGCAGACATTGGAGGCGATCGTTTACGGAGGGAACTAAAGTTTCTTTGAAGATAGGGGATGAAAAACAATTTAAGGCCTGTTTGCTGAGAAAAGATGAGGAACTGGTAAACGTCAGGCAGAATTCTTATCCTGAAACATGGAGTTATATTGGGACGGTGCTCTTTGAGAAAACAGGAAACAAAACGTTGGAGCTTTCGATCGATACGATTGGGACATATAGTCGTCTTGGATTTTTTGGCGAGGATATTCAGAATGAAAGCGAGAACAATGTTCGTGTCATGCGGATTGAACTGATAAAAAGAACAGGGGAAGATATAGAACGTAAGTTGAGTGATTTGAAAGATTTACGCAAATCAAATCCATTACCATTACCTCAGGCTACGTCAGAAGAGTTGGCAAAAGCTTTGAAGCTGATAAAACGATATCAATTGAAACGTATGCAGAATGGGCAGGTAGCGGGACTGCCATTATCCAATAAAGAAAAGCTTACTTTAGCACAGGCGCAGGAATTAAGTACAGTGACTCGTGCTTTAGCTTATGCTGTATTAGAGAAACATCCTGAAGCAGAAAAAGACTTTACTTTATTTATTGATTATTTGATTGCTCAGAAAGCTATTGAACGTATTGTTTTTCGCTATAGCAATTATCAGGCTGTTCGCAAAATACCTGCCGACTTCCTGAGCGCTTTATCGGTTTGTGACGATACCCGGAAATCACAATTGATTGAGGGAGTAAAAAGCCTGTTAGAGTTTGAGCAAGTGTATCTATCTTCCTCCCGGTTAACTCCCTACGTAAACTCGGACTATATTTATAATGTGCCTCCTCACTTGCTTATTTGTATATTGCATAATCCGGACGACCATCAGGCTTTAATTGATTTGGAGGCTTTCTCTCATTTTCTTTCTGCCTGTACCCAGTATGTCCCGGGAGGGAATGACTGGCTGAAACCTGATGGTACTGGCTTTCATCACCGGACACATTATAATGGATATATGTATTCCTATAAGACTTGGGTTGAGTATGCAGTTCGGCTGAAAGGTACCGCTTTCCGGATAGATAGCGGTGCTTACCAACGTATTCGTAAAGCGATAATCTCTTTATATTTGATGGCTACCCGTTCTGGGTCAGACGATAATCATTATTATGCCAATAGTCTGGCAGGGCGTCATCCATTTACGGGTATTGGCCTCAGTTTTACGCAACAGCTTTTTGAGCAACTGATAGAAGTGGGAGGAGATATAAAAGGGGAGACTGTAGACTTGGAATTAGCTTCCTACTATAATTACTTCTTTATGACAAAGAAGTATAAGAGTGCTCCCGATCTGGATTTAGAAGGCTTTTACCAGTTCAATTATAGTCCGTTGGGAATTTACCGATTTGATAATTGGGTAGCTACCATGCGTTGTCCGACAACGAACTTTTGGGGTGCTGAAATATATGCAGAAACCAATCGTTTCGGCAGGTATCAAAGTCATGGGACATTGGAAATATTGTATGACGGACCGTTGGAACGTTCCGGATATCCGGTCAATGAAGGGCATAAAGGATGGGATTGGAACGTAATACCGGGGAGTACAACTGTGCATTATACCTCTTGGAAAGAAATGATGCCGGGTGGTAATGCCACGGATCGTTTTGACCAAAAGTCTCTGACTACAAACTTTTCCGGTGCCTTATCATGGGGAGACTGTGGTTTGTTTGCTGCTGCATTCGATCAGGGAGACAGTTGGGGAAAACAACGTTTTGAACCGACCAATTTAAAATTTTGCAAATCTGTTTTTGCTTTTGATGGTATGTTGATTAGTTTGGGCAGTGATATTTCTGCTGTAGGCAATTATATCGGTAATCGTTTAACGGCAACCAATCTTTTTCAGGTAGTGGGTGGAAAAGGAAGTGGTGTGTTAGTGTTCAATGGAAAAGAGGTTAAACGAAATAGAGTGAGAACTTTGAACTTGAAGGAAGAGGATGCATGGTTGGTTGCTCCTAATACTACAGGCTACTATCTTCCTGCCGGTAATGATTCATTAATAGTGCAGAATGTGGAGCAGGATGTTCCTGTTTCCTCGGGACTTCAGAATGGCCTGAAGAGAATTAGGTCAACTAAGGCTTATATAAATCATGGAGTTAAGCCTGAAAACAGGGGGTATTGCTTTGTTGTTGTTCCTAATACTACTCCACGAAAGATGGCAATGTTAGTGAAGCAATTACGAAAGAAAGGAGAATTGTTTGAAGTCTTGTCAACACAGGATTCCGTCCATGCATTGAAACACCATTCTTCCGGTACTATAGCATATTCTTTATTTGCTCCGGTCTCGCACTTGTCTTATGGATGTTTACATTCTTCTGACACAGAATTACTTTTTATGGAAAGGATGGACAAGAAAGAAAAGACGCTCGACATTGCTTTATGTAATCCTAATCTCCGACCTCAGCCATCTAAAGTGTATGGATGGATAGCTACCCCCACTTATGCATCGTTTGTATTGAACGGAGAATGGTCATTAGCTGGCGGAGAACATATGGACAGAGTTCTTTTAATCGAGTCAAAGTCAACTGCTACCACAATTAAAGTGGCACTTTCTGAGGGCGAACCACTCTGTTTAAAGTTGAAAAGGAAGGCCTCGGATGACTCCTCTCTGTAAAATGAAAGAGTCTTATAGATATATTTGAATATAAACAGATGAAGCGATGAAGTCGGTTATATACTCTTGCATAGTACTTCTATGTATATTATTAAGTTTAGTATCTTGCAATTCTTCTGATAAACCGCTGAAGTTTGTGATAGTATCGGATTTGCATGCTTCTGCTATGCCTGATGGCGAAGAGCGCATGAAGGCTGTAGTGGATGCTGCAAATGAAGAAAATGTAGATTTTCTGATTCAATTAGGTGATTTTATACGTTTTGATAGTGCAAGTCAGTCGTTAAATTCTATTTGGCATGAGTACAAGGGAGAAAAATATCATGTACTGGGTAATCATGATTTAGATGTTTATACAAAAGAAGAGTTTATGAAAGGACTTGGAATCTCTGACCGTTATTATTCTTTTGATAAAGGTAAGTTTCATTTCATCGTGTTGGATGGCAACCACCTCTACGATGGCAAAGAATATCGTCATTATGCTAAAGCTAACTATTTTGTGAAGGCCGGGATGCGTGCTTTTGTTGATCCGAAACAATTGGAATGGTTGATCAATGATTTGGCTTCAACTGATAAAAAATGCATTCTGTTTTCTCATCAAAGTATAGACAGTTTTATGAATAACGGCGATGATGTGCGTCAGATATTAGAGAATGAAAACAAACGTGTTGGTTTTAAAAAGGTAGTATTGGCTTTCAGCGGGCATAATCATAGTAACTATATGAAAGAAATAAATGGAATTACCTATATACAGATTAACAGTGCATCTTATGTATGGGTTGGCAAACCGACAATGACTGAGAAGCGCTATCCAAAGGCTGTTAATGAAAAATATCCATTATTGCGTCATTCAATTACTTACGATAAACCTTTGTATGCCATTGTTACGTTGACAAAAGACAGGATTGACATTAAAGGTACGCAGGCTGATTTTCTGTCCCCTACGCCACGGGAGTTGGGCCTCGGGGATTCAATTGGCATTTATCCGCTTGTCTCTACCATAGCAGATGCACAGGTTGATTTAGATTGAGGGATATGCCTTGATTTAGCTTGGTAAGCACTATCTTTGCGAAAATCATCATTGGATAAAATGAAACGATATCTGTTATTGTTGTGTTTATATTTGTCTTTCCTGTGATTTTTTTGTTGGGGATATTTGATGCTGTTTACAGAAAATAGATAAGGAGTCAACAATAACAGGCTGATAGTCGTTATTGAATTATAGTATAATTCAATATTTATGAAGCATTTTGTTCTTTTTACTTGCGTAGCTGCTTGCTTGATTTTTGCCGGATGTCGCCATCGGCAGGAAGCATCCGTGCCGGTAGCCATAGTCGTACAGGAAGTTGAACCGAAAGATACGGCTGTACTGGAATTTCCTCACCCTAAACAGACGTTACTGACTGCCGATGATATCACTCTTACCAAAGAACTGCTCTACGACCAACATACTTTGGAAGATACTTATCCCTACAAAGATACGGTACGTTCTTTCAAGTGGGACGTAATCCGCAATTGTCTGGCCTACATTGAGAATATGCAGATTGATACTGCAAAGTGGGTGGTGTTGCAGAACTATAAGAATCTAAACAAAGAAGCTCCGTTGGTTCGTAAGTTCGTGCGGAATGCTTATCGTCGTGTGTCCGATACTTTGGGAGTGGAACGTTATCAGTCTGTTCCGTTGTATTTGCCTACTGATACCGTAGTCCCCGAACGCTATGGAAGAGATGGGACGATTGCCTATCTGAGGGGTGAGGAGGGGAGCTTTTGCCGAATACATCCTGTTACTTTTGAGGAAGAGTGGCTGGCTCCGCGCCGTTACCTTAAACAGTTGGCTGACAGCACTGTTTTCAGTCATGTTGTTTTTGTTGACCGTCTGGACCAGAATATCGCTACTTTGGAACATGCAGGCAAGGGTGAATGGAAGATACGCAGCATGAATCCTTCTACCACCGGAAGGCATGCACCGCCTTATGCCCAAGAAACTCCCTTAGGGATGTATCTGATTCAACAGAAGAAAACACGTATGGTGTTTTTAAAAGACGGATCCACGGAAACGGGAGGTTATGCTCCTTATGCCAGTCGTTTCACGAATGGTGCTTATATTCATGGGGTGCCGGTCAATGCACCACGTACAAGTATGATTGAGTATAGCTGGTCGTTGGGGACGATTCCGCGTTCGCATATGTGTGTGCGCAATGCCACTTCGCATGCCAAGTTTGTTTTTGACTGGGCACCTGCCGAACGCTCTTTAGTGGTAGTCATTGAATAGTGACTGTTTATTTTTAACTATCTGTGTGATAAGCATTAGAAGAAAAAACTGTAATTTAGCCGCCGTTATTTTTCTGATG
The DNA here is from genome assembly GCA_905215555.1 of uncultured bacterium. GTDB lineage: Bacteria > Bacteroidota > Bacteroidia > Bacteroidales > Bacteroidaceae > Bacteroides. Next base: position 16,573 of record CAJMQU010000037.1, on the reverse strand, counting down.
AACCATTATGCTGCGACTTTTTGTATCTATTTTATTCTTATTTGTTCCTTGTACTTTGTTTTTGGAGGGCAAGTCGTCTGATAACGCACCGGAGTCACCCGAAACTATGGCTGAAACTGATGTTGAGGCTTGTGCCGACCTGTATTGTTCCATGCAACTGGAGGGAGTCGTCAGCTGGAAAGCATTCCGTCAGGCAGTGGCAGGATATAATAAGATAGAAAACCGCAAGCGGGATATACTGACTTTGATAGACTTCTCCCGGCCTTCTACGGAGCAGCGTCTTTGGGTATTTGATATGAAGCAACGTAAAGTGCTTTTCACTTCAGTTGTTTCTCACGGGAAGAATAGCGGTGCCAATTATGCCACTTCTTTTTCCAATGAATATGGTTCCTATAAAAGTTCTCTTGGCTTTTATCTTACGGAATCTACTTATCAGGGCAAGAATGGGTATTCGCTTATCCTGAACGGATTGGAGAAAGGCATCAATGACCGTGCCCGTGAGCGTGCCATTGTGATGCACGGAGCTGCTTATGCTGATCCGTCGGTGGTGAGCAAAGGCGGCAGGCTGGGCAGGAGTTTCGGTTGTCCGGCTGTTCCTCAGAAACTTTCCCGTCCTATAATAGATGCTATCAAGGGAGGAAGTGTGATGTATATCTATGCCGAAACTCCCGATTATCTGGCACATAGTTCTATTTTATAGTATCTTTTCATACCTTTGCACGAATTTTTCGCGAGATTAGTTTATGGCAATATCAAAAGAAATGACGGCAGGACGGGCTTTGCCGTTAATATTCAATTTCACCATGCCTCTGTTGATGGGAAACCTTTTGCAACAGACATACTCTTTGGTCGATGCGGCAATCGTAGGTAGATTCTTGGGGATTAATGCGTTGGCATCTGTCGGGGCAAGTACTTCGGTGGTGTTTCTGATTCTTGGTTTTTGCAATGGGTGTTGTGGCGGTTTCGGTATTCCGGTAGCACAGAAGTTCGGGGCCCGGGACTACAGCACAATGCGTCGCTATGTATCGGTCAGTCTGCAATTGGCGGCGGTGATGTCGGTGGTGATTGCACTGATCACAAGTATCCTGTGCGGTGATATTCTTCTGATGATGCGCACACCGGATAATATATTTCAAGGGGCTTATTCCTATTTGCTGGTGACGTTTATCGGAGTACCCTTTACTTTCTTCTATAATTTGTTGTCCAGTATCATCCGGGCATTGGGAGATAGTAAAACTCCGTTTTGGTTTCTGCTTCTTTCTACTGTACTCAATATTATTCTCGATTTGTTCTGTATCCTGGTTCTGGGTTGGGGGGTGGCCGGGGCGGCGATAGCTACGGTCATTTCTCAGGGTGTATCGGCGGTACTTTGTTACTGGTATATGATGCGCCGTTTTACGATATTGCGCGGGACGCCCGATGAACGGAGGTTCGATGGTATGTTGGCACGGAGGCTGATGTATATAGGTGTGCCTATGGGATTGCAATTTTCTATTACGGCTATTGGCAGCATCATGTTGCAGAGTGCCAATAATGCGTTGGGTACGGCTTGTGTGGCTGCATTTACAGCGGCTATGCGTATCAAGATGTTCTTTATGTGCCCGCTTGAGAGCCTGGGCATTGCCATGGCTACTTATACCGGACAGAATTATGGGGCAGGAAAGCCCGAACGTATCTGGATGGGAGTCAAGGCGAGTGCGTTGATGATGATTATTTATTGGGCGTTTACGTTCTGTGTGCTGATGCTGGGGGCACGGGCGTTTGCTTTGCTCTTTGTGGAGGCTTCCGAATTTGAGATATTGAAAGACACGGAATTATTCTTGCATATTTCTGTGTCTTTCTTCCCGATTCTCGGAGTGCTTTGCATTCTGCGTTATACTATCCAGGGTGCGGGATATACTAATTTTGCTATGTTATCCGGAGTCTCTGAGATGATAGCGCGTGTATTAGTCAGCCTCTACGCGGTGCCTGCTTTCGGTTATCTGGCTGTGTGCTTTGGTGATCCAACAGCGTGGATTGCAGCTGTTTTGTTTCTGATACCTGCCTTTATCTTTGTGTATAGAAGATTACTGCGGATGAAGAATCAAGAAACCGTATAGTTTTCTTTTCAGTGATGAGTTCAACCGACCTTGAAGTTTATCTTCTATATTTACATCCGATCAGCTATGCTATCTCAGGCAGCCTCAGTTGTTATGCGAGGCTATCTCAGTCGTTATGTGAAATGTGTATCTTTTAAGTGTTTTAAATATAAAGTGTTATAACCTTGTGTTTTCTTCGACAGGCTCCACCGACGGACGGTCATTTATCAAGTAGAATCAGTTATCGGCACAAAAAAGCATTCTGACATCGAACACTAGTAAAACGTCTATTCATTTTGCAGTTGTTATGAATGGAGTGATGATTTACTGAGTATCTTATAATATGTATATGGGTTAAAGGAATAGTGCAAAGCTGGATATTTATTTGAAAAAACGTATCTTTGTATGAGGTTGAATGTTTATGACTGAACGTAAAATCATACATATAGACATGGATGCGTTCTACGCCTCTGTAGAACAGCGTGATAATCCGGAGTTGCGTGGGAAACCCGTTGCCGTGGGCTATGCCGAAGAACGTGGGGTAGTGGCGGCTGCCAGTTATGAGGCGCGCCGATACGGAGTGCGTTCGGCAATGGCATCCACGAAAGCAAAACGGCTGTGTCCGCAACTCATCTTTGTGCCTGGGCGAATGGAGGTGTATAAAGACATTTCCCGTCAGATACATGAAATTTTCCATGAATATACGGATATCATTGAGCCGCTCTCGCTGGACGAGGCTTTCCTAGATGTAACGGAGAATAAATCAGGCATTCCGCTGGCTGTGGACATTGCCAAGGAAATCAAACGGAAGATTCGGGAAGAACTTAATCTCGTGGCATCTGCCGGAGTATCTTATAATAAGTTTTTGGCAAAGATTGCTTCGGACTATCGCAAGCCGGACGGACTATGCACCATCCACCCCGACCAGGCGCTGGATTTTATAGCCCGACTTCCCATCGAGAGTTTCTGGGGAGTAGGTCCGGTGACGGCAAAGAAGATGCACTCGTTGGGGATTCACAATGGGGAGCAGTTGCGTGCCTGTTCGCAAGCCACGTTGATGCGTGAGTTTGGGAAAGTCGGGTCGTTGTATTATGATTGTGCGAGGGGAATCGACCTTCGTCCGGTAGAGTCGGTGCGTGTTCGCAAGTCTATCGGCTGTGAGCATACGTTGGAAAAAGATATTTCGCAGCGTTCATCGGCTATTATCGAGCTATATCATATCGCAGTGGAACTGGTAGGGCGGTTGGAACATAAGGATTTCAGAGGAAATACACTGACGCTGAAAATCAAGTTTCATGATTTCAACCAGATAACCCGCAGCATTACACAATCCAAAGAATTAATCACTCTTGATGTAATCCTGCCTTTGGCGAAACAACTGCTGAAAGAAGTGGATTATGAACACCATCCGATCCGCCTGATCGGTCTTTCCGTTTCTAATCCGCGGGAGGAGACCGAGGAAAAAGGTGTCTGGGAACAGTTGAGTTTTGAATTTAGTGATTGGAAGTAAACTTTCTTTTCCTGTGATTTATCAAGCAGATGTAGAAATGGATGATTTTGTACTCAACTGCGGATAATCAGATACACTGCTTTGGCGAAACTTGTGTACTTTTGCCTCATCATATAACAAATAATCTAACTTTTTTATATCATGAAGAAAAACACGCTTTGCCGCCTTTTCCTTTCTTTCTGCCTGCTTGTTGTCGCAGGTGTTTCAGCGCATGCCTATACCGAGCGGAATCTTTTGCAAAAGACTGCCGGCAGTGAAGAAAAACTCAAAGAAGTATTGGTGATGAATCAGGCTTGGGTTCCTTATCCGGCCTATAACGACCGTGCTGCCTGGGATGCCTTGCTGGGTGCTGATAAAGAAACGCTTATCCGCGCCGGTGAAAAACAGTTGAATTACGAATGGAAGGTCGTTCGTGCTACTGACTATCTGGAGTATGAACGCAGCGGTGAGCGCAACATCATGCAGAACCCTTATGAAGCAAACCGGAAAGCTATCAATGCCCTGATGCTTGCCGAGCTTGCCGAAGGAAAAGGACGGTTCATCGACCAGTTGGCGAACGGAGTGTTTTTCAGTTGTGAAATGACTTCCTGGGTGCTTTCCGCCCATCTGGTACGCCAAAGCACGAAACGCTCTTTACCCGATTACCGGGAACAGGTGATTGACCTCGGCTCCGGCAACTATGGATCAATGCTTTCGTGGGTATATTATTTCTTCCATCACTCATTCGATAAACTGGATCCGGTGATTTCCTTGCGTTTGCGCCAGACTTTGCAGGAACGTATTCTCGACCCTTATATGAATAATGACCGCGAATGGTGGATGGCCTTTCACTGGAAACCGGGAGAGATTATCAATAACTGGAACCCGTGGTGTAACTCGAATGTGTTGCAATGCTATCTTTTGCTGGAAAATGACCGTGACCGTTTGGCAAAGGCTGTATGGCGCAGTATGCAGTCAGTCGATAAGTTCATCAACTTTGTAAAAGCCGACGGTGCTTGCGAGGAAGGCCCTTCTTATTGGGGACATGCCGCAGGAAAGATGTACGATTATCTTCAGATACTTTTTGACGGTACAGGAGGAAAAGTGTCGCTTTTTGAAGAGCCGATGGTGCGTCGGATGGGAGAGTATATCAGTCGTACGTATGTAGGAAACGGCTGGGTAGTGAACTTTGCTGATGCTTCTGCCAAGGGCGGAGGTGACGCTCCGTTGATTTACCGCTATGGTCATGCTGTGGGTAGTGGTGAAATGATGCAGTTTGCGGCTTATCTTCTGAATGGCAAACGTCCTTCCATACCTGTGGGAAATGATACCTTCCGTTCCTTACAGTCCATTTTGTGGAATGCAGAACTGGAAAAGACGGTGGCTGCCCACACTATACCTGCCTGTACCTGGTATCCCGAAACGGAATTTTGCTACCTGACGAATAAATCCGGTTGGTTTCTGGCAGCAAAAGGCGGCTTCAACAATGAAAGCCATAACCATAATGATGTGGGGACTTTTTCTTTATACGTCAATGCCATACCGGTGCTGATTGATGCAGGTGTGGGAACATATACACGCCAGACATTCAGCAAAGACCGTTACACCATCTGGACGATGCAGAGCAACTATCATAACCTGCCGATGATTAACAGTGTGCCGCAAAGCTACGGACAGAAGTATAGAGCTGCGGATGTTGTCTGCCAGCCTAAAAAGCGTTTTTTCTCCGCCAATATAGCCACAGCCTATCCCGAAGAAGCTGCTGTGAACAACTGGACACGTGCATACTCCCTGGGTGAAAAGCAACTGACCATCACTGATAATTTCTCCCTAGAATCAGCGAAAGCACCTAACTTGGTTAACTTCCTTACCTGGGGGAAAGTGGATATTTCCGTTCCCGGAGAAGTAACTGTTGAAGTGCAGGGACAGAAGGTTACGCTGGAATATCCCCTTGGGTTCACGGCAGACCTTGAAACAATCGAATTGCCGGATACGCGTCTTTCCAATGTCTGGGGGCCAAAAATCTACCGCATAACATTGAAGGATAAAGAAGCACGATTAACGGGCAAGTATAAGTTCGTTATCAAATAAATAATCTATATTTGCGTTTTATAATATAAAAACGCGAAACTATGGGTTGTTTTATGAACTTTTTGTGGCTGATATTCGGAGGTATCTTCACGGCCATTGAGTATCTTGTGGCTAGTTTGCTGATGATGATTACCATCATAGGCATTCCATTCGGCATGCAAACATTGAAACTTGCTGCACTTGCATTGTGGCCTTTCGGTAAGACGGTGCGGAGCGGGGAGCGTTCGGCTGGATGCCTTTATGTATTAATGAATGTGTTGTGGATATTTCTGGGAGGGATTTGGATTTGCCTTTCACACCTGGCGTTTGGAGCGATTTTGTGCATCACCATCATCGGTATTCCCTTCGGTTTGCAGCACTTCAAACTGGCGGCATTGGCGTTGACTCCTTTTGGAAAAGATATTGTTGCAGATTAAACAGAAAAGAAAAGGGCGAAGAACTTTTCAGTTCTCCGCCCTCATTCATTTTATTTAAAGGTGTTGTTTACATGGTAATGTTAGCTTGCTTTGCAAGCAGTTTCTGAAGTTTGCCATTCAAAGTCTGGCACATTGCACCGTTTCCCATTGCTTGATAACGCTTAATACGGTACTGTAACATAAAAATTTCATTTGCATTCTTTTTCATAATCGTCTTGTTTTGTGCCTTCCGCGTTTCGGAAAGCGGGTTTTACATCTTTTTCTTTATCTTATTAACGTTGCAAAGATACGAAATGTTCATGAGAAATATGTTCTATAACATAAAAATGTGCACTTTTTCTTCAATTATCTCTTAAAAAGCATGGTTTTGCCATCTGTATATTACAAAGATATGCAATATCTTTGTAATATCTTATATGAAATGGAAGTTATAAACAGGAAACTACGATGATAAATAAGTTGTTGACACTTTTGCATAGTCCTTATCCGGTATTGGTGAAACGATGGAAGGCGGTGGTAATCCCCTCTTTTATCGTATTCATTATTCTTTTTCTATTGCAGCCTTTCGGTATCTCTATGATGGAGAGCCATAAGTTTTGGGTAGTATTAGGGTATGGCATAGTTTCCTCAATGGCGTTGAGCGTATTTGTGTATATGCTTCCGGCTACACTCCCCCGATACTATGATGAGCAGCACTGGACATTAGGGAAGGAGCTGCTGGGAACGTTGGGAGCCTGCATGCTGATTGCGATAGGTAACTGGTTTTATACGGCCTGGTGGTTCGGAGGGAATCTACTGAGTTGGAGAGGTTTTCTTATCAGTGTAATCTGGGTAGGTATTCTTGCTCCTTTCCCTATTGCGTTCTTCTTGATGTGGAACCGTAATCTGCAACTGGCTCGCAACCTGAAAGAAGCCACGGAGATGAACTTCATCCTTTCTAAAAAGATAAGTCTTCGGAAAGAAAAGAGAGAAGCGGAAGCTGAGGAGGAAGATGATGTCTGCTGTCCGGTGACGGAGAAACCTGCGCATCTGGTCTTTTCCGGTGGAACTAAAGAGATGCTGGAGATACCCGCCGATGCGCTGTTGTATGTGGAAGCGGAGGGAAACTATGTGCGTATTATCTATCGTGTTGAGAACAAAATACAGCAGAGGTTGCTGCGCGCTACAATGAAACAGTCGGAAGAAGCAGTGGCGGCTTGTCCGTTTATTGTCCGTTGCCACCGGGCGTTTCTGGTGAATGTAAGTACAGTAGTGAAAGTGGATGGAAATTCACAGGGATACCGTTTACGTTTGGATGGGTGTAAGGATGAAGTTCCTGTTTCCAGAGCTTACTCAAAAGAGGTAAAAACGTTGATAGAAGGCACTTTGGAAGGGTAGTCATTCGTCACAGAAAAGGGATAGAAACAGCCATTCGTCACAGATGGAGCGCTGTTTGTCACATATCTGGGCTGTTTGTCCCGGATATTTTTTTGCCCCGGAATCTTGGTCTATGTTTGCTGACGGAAATCGTAAAGAACATAGATAAATGAAAAGATTGATTTTACTTTTAGGTATGGGTGCATTGCTGATGACACAGCATTCAGAAGCACAAACGGCGGTGACGGATACTGTATTTCTGCAAATATACAATGATAGTGTAGATTTGAAGGAAGTAGTGGTCAAAGGGAAAAGAACACCGGTGGCTAACAGTCGTTGGAGCGACATGCACCCTGTGGAACTGGTAACGGTGGGAGGTGCGAACGGAGATTTATACCATGCATTGCAAACGTTACCCGGTACACAAATACAAGGTGAAAGCGGCAGATTGCTGGTGCGTGGCGGAAGTAGTGACGAAGCGCAAACCTACATTGATGGGATGCACGTCCTGAATCCTTATACTGCTACGGGAATAAATTCACCCGCACGTGGTCGTTATTCAACTTTTATGTTCAGTGGTGTCAATCTGGAATCGGGCGGTGCTCCTTTGGAATATGGAGAGGCGCTTTCGGCTGTGTTACCTTTGGAGACGAAGGATAAAAGTCCGGTGAATAAGTTGGGCATCAACGCTTCTACGGTGGGCTTTGGCAGTGGAGGCACGCGGGCTTTCGATAAAGGTTCCTTTTCCGTGAATCTGGATTATCAGGATTTGTGTGTGTATGACCGCATTTACTCGGGGAGAGTGGATTTTGAAGACCCTTACCGCCTGATGACAGGTTCGGCGCAATTCCGTTATCATCCGGATGATGCGACACTCTTTAAAATTTACTTTGGTTATGACCGGACAGACTTCTCCAATTATGAGGGGCAGGAACGAAGATTATTTGATTTGGGTGAGAATAATTTCTATGTCAATACAACTTTTCGCAAGAGCACTCCTAAGGGCTGGAATTGGTTTGCCGGAGTGGCATACGGTTTCTTTGAACAGAAAATAGGGAATGTATCGCTTACCGGTGATGACTGGATGGAACGCCAGCAGGAACTTCACATAAAGACGAAAGTTTTCAAGCGCCTTACTCCGGCTTTTCGTCTGGATATGGGATTGGAGAGCTTTATTCGCCGATATAAAAACCATTATCAGTATCAGATGCAAGAAATGGGTACAGTGGATAGCCGCAATGAGATGAGTCCTACCGTCAGCGCAGCTTTCCTTTCTGCCACCTACTATCCCATAGAGCAACTGAAAGCGGAACTTTCTTTCCGGACGGAATATACTTCATTGAACCGGCGGATGAATTTCTCTCCTCGCTTGTCCGTCAATTACTATTTGGGCGATGTGGTGTTTTCTGCTACGGCAGGGAGATATACGCAATTACCGATAAATAGATTATTAGCTCAAAGTAAGAATCTGAAATCGGAGGCGTGTATCCAGTATAACTTAGGTGCCCAATTCGGGAGTGAGGGGCGTTTTTATAAAGCGGAAGTTTATTATAAGAAATACGACCATCTGGTATTGATAGAGAAAGGAAATATGAATCAAGCAGAGAGCGTAACATCCGATGGATACGGTCATAGCAAGGGGTTCGATTTGTTTTTCAATGACCGTGTGTTGGTGAAGAACCTGGAATACCAGCTTTCTTATACCTATAATATCTCCAAAAGAAAGTTTCAGGAGTACACGGAATTGACTACTCCGCAATATGCCACCCGTCATAATGCATCTGTAGTTCTGAAATATTCCATTCCCCGCATAGGAACGATTGTTGGGCTGACGAACCGTTTCAGTAGCGGTCGTCCTTACCATAATCCCGGTTTGCCGGGGCTGATGAACGATGAAGTGAAGCCTTATAACAGTCTTGATCTAGGGCTGACCTTCTTGCCGAGTAAGAAAGTTATCATCCATGCCTCTGCCACGAATATCCTTTGCCGGAAAAATGAATTCGGCAAGGTGGATGATAAGGCGATATTTGCTTCAAGTGACCATTTCTTCTACATCGGTGTATTTATCACGATAGGCAAGAAAGCGGCTTATGATGTATCTAATTTCTAAATTCAATAAATTAACTCTTTAAAAAACAATGAACATGAAAGCATTTATTATTAGTTTCGTTTGCGTTTTGGCATTTGTTGCTCAAAGTCTGTCAGCACAGAATCTTACTCTGGAAGTGCGTGGTATCGAAAAAGTAACCGGGAAACTTTATGTTGCTATTTACAATTCTCCGGAAACATTCATGAAGAAACCGCTTGCTGGGTTTGTGGTCGAGGTAAAGGATAAGGTGATGTCCGTTCCCTGTAAGGGCCTTCCCACAGGCACCTATGCTTTCTCCATGTATCAGGATGAGAACGGGAACGGCAAACTGGATACCGCTACGTTCGGCATTCCCACCGAGAAATTTGGTTTCAGTAACGATGCCGAAGGGGTCATGGGTCCCCCGTCTTACGAGAAATGTAGTTTCACGTTTTCCGCAGACACTACTTTAGTGGTAAATTTAAAGTGATTGTCTTCTAACTGAAAAAAACGATTATGAATACCGTCATACATTCCAATAAGAAAATAGCTGTTGCAGTCTTCTTTGCGACTGCTATAGTTATCCGTTATTATTTTGCCATTTATAAACCGACTTTTTTATCTCCTGTTTCCGACGGTCTGCTTTACGCTGTATTAACAGGTATCGGACCTTTTATCGGCGGAGTAATTGCAGTATATCTCTTGGGTAGAAAGAAAATTTATTCAAGCTTTGGGAGGTCTATTGCAAAGTCGCTTATTTGTCTTGCCTGCCCGGTACTGTTGTTCTGCTTACTCGATGTGCTGAATGGAAATTCATCATTTATCTATACTAAGATAACGATAACCTGTCTGCTATACGCTTATCTTGAAGAGTATGGCTGGCGCGGATATCTTCAATCAGAGTTGATAAATCTTCGTAAATGGTATCGGATATCCATTATTACAATTCTGTGGTTTGTCTGGCATCTTAATTTTGAATTATCCACAGGTAATTTTATTTTTCTTGTAATACTGTTTTTCGGTACTTGGGGAATCGGGGAGATTGTCATCAAATCACATTCAGTAATAGCTTGTGCCTGTTTCCACTCTGTGATAAATATCATGCAAAATGTAGATATGAATATTGCGGTATTAGCTGTATTGGTGTTTTGTATTATACTATGGTTTTGGTTATGGTATGGGAAATGCTGGGCGAATTTGAGGTGATTTTCCGGATAATTCTTTAACTTTGTGGCTCACACCTTAATATATATAAGTATTATGAGACGAGCTACACATCTTTTCGGAATATGCTGGCTGCTTTGCCTGCTTGCTTCCTGTGGAAAATCCCATTTCATAACTGATGAATCCTACCGTTCCCGTGTGGAACAGGACTTGCAGCAAAAGCAGACGATGCTATCGCAAGGGGAATTGTTTACCATATTGGATGATGAGTCGCTGACCACCTATGAACGGGAAGCTTTGGAATTTCTCTATGCATATATGCCGTTGGCAGATATTACGGACTATCCCGGGCAGTTTCATCTGATGAATATCCGCGCTTCCCGGCGCACGACGGAGGAAATGCCTTGGGGAAAGACTATCCCCGAAGATTTGTTCCGTCACTTCGTGCTTCCGGCACGGGTGAACAATGAGTATCTGGACAGTGCCCGGGTTGTGTTCTACGATGAGCTGAAAGACCGTGTGAAGTCCCTTTCCCTATACGATGCTATACTGGAAGTGAACCATTGGTGCCATGAAAAAGCAGTCTATATGCCTTCCGACGCCCGTACCAGTTCGCCATTGGCAACTGTGCGTACTGCTTACGGTCGTTGTGGAGAAGAATCTACGCTTCTGGTAGCCGCCCTTCGTTCGGTAGGTATTCCGGCACGGCAGGTTTATACGCCGCGTTGGGCGCATACCGATGATAATCATGCTTGGGTGGAGGCCTGGGCGGATGGCAAATGGTATTTCTTGGGTGCCTGTGAGCCGGAACCGGTTTTGAATCTTGGTTGGTTCAATGCTCCTGCCAGTCGCGGCATGCTGATGCACACAAAGGTATTCGGCCGTTATGAAGGAAAAGAAGAAGTGATGTCCGTCACCCCCAACTATACGGAAATCAATGTGATTGAGAATTATGCGCCTACAGCACAGGCCAAAGTAAAAGTGACGGATGGACAAGGAAATCCCGTTTCCGGTGCGCAGGTAGAATTTAAACTCTACAACTATGCCGAATTTTACACGGTAGCAACTAAGCAGACTGATGCTGACGGTACTTGTTCTCTGACTGCCGGAAAAGGAGACATGCTGGTGTGGACATCCAAAGATGGGAAGTTCGGTTTTGCTAAACTCTCTTTCGGCAAGGACAACGAGTTGACTGTGGCGCTGGATAAAACTCCCGGTGATAACTGTGTTATCGACTTTGACATCGTTCCGCCTACGGAAAGTGCAAACTTGCCTGCCGTTACTGCCGAACAGCGTGCCGAAAATGATCGGCGTCTGGCGTATGAGGACTCCATCCGCAATGCCTACGTGACTACATTCATATCAGAAGATTCAGCACGTCGTCTTGCAAAACAGTATAAGCTGGATGCAGATGTAGTGGCGAAGATTTTGGTTGCCTCCCGTGGCAATCATAAAGTGATTGCGGACTTTATTACCCGTCTGCGTTCCGAGGATTCCAGAAAAGGCGGCATCGACCTGTTGCAACAGATTTCAGCAAAGGACCTCCGTGATGTTAGTCTGGAAGTATTGATAGAAAACATGCTGTCTCATGTACGCACAAGTGCTGTGAACTTCCGAAAATATGTACGCAATCCGCGCATAAGCAATGAGATGCTGACCCCATACAAAACCTTCTTTGACAAAGTGATTTCTCAGGAAACAGAGCAGATTTATCTGGCAGAACCTGCCAAACTGATTGCATGGGTAGCTGAGAATATCCGCGTGGAGAAGGATTGCAATTTGGGCGGTCCTGCCATCTCACCTGCAGGTGTTTGGAACGCACGTGTGGCGGATGCTCATAGTCGGGATATTTTCTTTGTGGCTATGGCTCGCAGCATGGGGATGCCTGCACGTATTGATGAAGTGACTGGTAAAGTACAGCTGATTACGGATGAAGGTGCGGTAGATGTGAATTTTGACTGTAATCCTGAAGAACTTGTATTCATGGAGGAGACCATTGCCTTGAGAGGGAAGCTCGTTGCCGGATATAGCCCCATCAAGTCATTGGATAATCCGAAATATTATTCTCATTTCACTATTTCCAAAATCACTCCGCAGGGACGTTTACAGTTGCTCACTTATGACGAAGGCGATGCAGATATGGGGAGCGGTACCACATGGAGCAATCTGTTGAAGGGAGGGACAGCGCTGGATGCCGGGAACTATGTATTGGTCACCGGTACACGTCTGGCCAGCGGTGCAGTGCTCTCCAATGTCACTTTCTTTAGCATCGAACCGCAAAAGACAATGAAAATAGACTTGGTGATGCGAGAAAGCAAAGATGAAGTGCAAGTCATCGGAAACTTCAATTCCGAGTCTCTTTTCACTCCGATAGCGGATAAAGGAACATCTTCTGCCAAGCAGAGTCTTTTGCAGGCTTGCGGACGTGGCTATTTTGTGGTCGGTATATTAGGTGTCAATCAGGAACCTACCAACCATGCCTTGCGAGACATCGCTGCATACAAGGCCGATCTGGAGAAATGGGGACGAAAGATGGTGTTGCTTTTCCCTGATGAGGCTCAGGCCGGAAAGTTTGCAAAAGAATCATTCTCCGGTATGCCTTCCACAATAATATATGGTATAGATACGGACGGCATTGTGGGGCAGATAGCCGAAGCCATGAAATTAAAGAATAAGAATAGTCTGCCCGTCTTTATCATTGCTGATACCTTCAACCGCGTGGTGTTTGTTTCGCAAGGATACACCATCGGATTGGGTGAGCAGTTGATGAAAACAGTGAAAGGACTATAATATAAGTGTAAGGAAAGAAATGATGGAGTAGGAGAGGCTTATTTGTAAGCCTCTTCCATTTTTGCAGCAGGCAGGTTGTTTCCTCTGCCTTTAGAACAATAGGGGCGATAAATTCTGGCGGATCTATTCAGTGCCTTTATGCGTGCATGAATGAAGTGCATAAAAGAGCAGTCAGGATAATAGCACTTACGGTTTCTATATTTTCTTGTTTAGATTCATTGGTGCGTGAGTGCTTCAATGGTTTTCTTAACCCGTTTTGAGGTGGTGATGGGGTGGCAATACTCTTCTATATGTATCGTTCCTCCCATGGATATTTGTTCATTGTGGTGTAACATGCCGCTTTTTATGTTCTCTCTTGCTGAGAAGTGATATTCGCGGATGCCTGTTTCGGCGGCAATACGGGCGATGTTGTTTTCGTTCACTCCACATCCGGCCAGTAGGGTGATGCGTCCTGCTGCCTGTTGCTGCAATTTTTTCAGTAAAGGGATGCCTTGTTCTGCCGTAGCTTGCTGTCCGGAGGTCAGGATACGGCTGCATCCTAATTCTATAATCTGTTCCAATGCTTCCTGCGGATTACGGCATACATCAAAGGCACGATGGAAAGTGACAGACATGCCTTGTGAGGCTTCCATTAGTTGTTGCATTAATGGCAAATCAATATCTCCTTTTGCAGTAAGGCAACCGAATACAACTCCGTCTGCTCCCAATTGGCGGGCGTTATCTATATCCTTTAGCATGATGCGCTGTTCGATGGGAGAATACAGAAAGTCTCCGCCACGAGGGCGGATAATGACGTGTAGCAGAGTGTTGTTTAATACTTCGCGTGCAATGGCAATGTCTCCGTAAGAAGGGGTAGTGCCTCCTTCCGGTATTCCGGCACACAATTCCACCCGATCTGCTCCGCCTGACTGTGCGGCAAGGCAGCTCTCTACGGAATTAGCACAAACTTCAAATAGATGTTGCTCCATAATTTTTATGTTGAAAGAAATAAGACATAATGCGAGAAATAAGAATGATGTCTGCCTGTTAATTACGTCACGTTCAGAATAACAGATAGCCTTTACAAAAGTATTAAAAACTTTGTGAACTTTGCGTCCCTCTGCGGTGAAAATGAAAAAGGCGGAGATCAATTCTCCGCCTTTTATCCTTTATTTCAAATTCACAATCTATTTCGCATAGCTTACAGCACGTGTTTCACGGATTACCGTGATCTTTACCTGTCCCGGATACGTCATCTCATCCTGTATCTTCTTCGCAATTTCACCGGAAAGGTTCTCAGTCTGCTTGTCGTCAATCTTGTCGGCGCCAACGATTACGCGCAATTCACGCCCTGCCTGGATAGCGTATGTCTTCGTCACACCCGGATAAGACATTGCCAACTGTTCCAGATCATTCAGACGCTTGATGTAAGCCTCAACGATTTCACGGCGTGCTCCCGGACGTGCACCTGAGATGGCATCACATACTTGTACGATAGGTGCCAGAAGGCTTGTCATCTCCACTTCGTCGTGGTGAGCGCCGATGGCGTTGCAGATGTCCGGTTTTTCTTTGAACTTTTCAGCCAGTTTCATACCGTAGAGTGCGTGCGGCAATTCCGGTTCTTCATCGGGCACTGCACAGAGATTGGCTGTTTCGCGGGCATGTTGCAACAGGTTCTGACCATAAGAGGAACGGTATTTCATTTTACCGATAATACGGATCAGTTCGGGATGCAAACCATGGATGCCGAGGTCAATCGTGGTACGTTTACCGGTTTCGATGATTTCTTCTTCCACTTGCTTGCGCACTTTGGACACTACTTCTTCGATGCGAGCCGGGTGGATACGTCCGTCAGTTACCAGCTGGTGCAAAGCCAGACGGGCAATTTCGCGGCGAACCGGGTCGAAAGCTGACAAAACAATAGCTTCCGGAGTATCATCTACAACGATTTCCACACCCGTAGCTGCTTCCAGCGCACGGATATTGCGACCTTCGCGGCCGATGATGCGTCCTTTGATTTCGTCCGATTCTATATGGAATACGGTAACTGAGTTCTCGATGGCCGTTTCTGTAGCCACACGCTGGATGGACTGTATCACGATGCGTTTGGCTTCCTTGCTTGCAGTCAGCTTGGCATCGTCCATGATATCGTTGATGTAGGACTGTGCCTGCGTTTTAGCTTCTTCTTTCAAAGACTCTATCATGCGCTCTTTGGCTTCTTCGGCAGAAAGTCCGGAAATGGTTTCCAGTTTCTCGATTTCCTGCTGTTGCAGTTTGTCCAGTTCTTCTTTCTTCTTATCGATAATCACTAACTGTGCTTCCAGGTTTTCCTTCACCGCTTCGGCTTCTGCTTTCTTGCGTTGTATTTCTTCCTGGCGTTGGTTCAGCACCAATTCACGTTGTTTCAACTTGTTTTCCGCTTGCTGAATTTTTTGGTTGCGGATTGCTACTTCTTTCTCCAAGTCTGCTTTCTTGTTCAGGAACTTTTCCTTCACTTCAAGCAGCTTATTCTTTTTAATCACTTCCGCTTCAGTCTCGGCTTCTTTCAGGATATTGTCATATTTGGACTTCAAGCCATGCTTGAAGAACATGTACGACAAAAATCCACCGATAATGAAACAGGCAATGGATACTAGTATTGTTACTGTCATTTCAATTTGTTTTTTATATATAAATAAAAACGCACTGTAGAAAAGTCGCCCCCATTCTCTGGAGGTCACTTTTACACAGTGCGCGGTTTTTCTTAATCTTTTGCTGGCTCAGATGCTTCTGAAAAGGCTTCCGGACGTTTACAGCCCTTTGAAGTATGTTTCCAACACATCTGTCAGTTCTTCTATTTTTTCGGCATACGGACGAGTATCGTTTCGGTTTTTCATTTTCAGGTTCTCCAAGGCAAATTGATAGGCCACCATGGCTATAATCTTTTCAGGAGTCACATTCTGATAATGTTCTCGATACGCATTGAGCCGTATATCCACCTGTTTAGCGGCTTCTCTCACCATTTCTTCCTCTTCACGCAATATGGTGAGAGGATAGGTGGAGCCTGCCATCTGTAGGTTTATCTTTATCTTATCGTTCATACATCTTGTTATTCATTCAACAAAGCGATGCATTTATCGACTTCACGCACTAATTTGGACAA
>CAJMQU010000036.1 GCA_905215555.1 uncultured bacterium | reverse complement strand
GCGCGACACTGGCAGTGTCGAGGTGATGAGTTCGAGTCTCATACGCTCCACAAATTTGCATCACTGATGCACAAAAAAGATCGCCCGACTTTATCTATTAAAGTCGGGCGATCTTTTTTTTCACGTATTAATATCGTTTACTACTGCAATTTAAACGTAACGGGTACCGTAAATTTACAACGTACAGGAACCCCACGTTGTTTACCCGGTTTCCATTTCGGCATAGTGGAAATTACACGGACAGCTTCTTTGTCCAGATAGGGGTCGATGCCTTTTGCCACCTTAACATCCACAATGCTACCATCCTTGTTTACAACAAACTGTACAGTCACGCGACCTTGCGTCCCTGTCTCCTGTGCAACGGTAGGATATTTCATATTATCCCGCAGATAACGCATCAGTCCCATCATACCGCCATTGGCGAAGTCAGGCTTTTCTTCCACCACTTCGAAGATTTCATCTTCTACTATCACATCCTCTTCCAAAGCAACAGGAATATGTTTTATTTCCACATCTTCACCTGTTTCTTCCGTAGATCTAAAGGTAGTTTCTTCCACCTGAGCATCATCGTCAATGATTGTCAAGACATCATTAATAGGAGTCACTTGAGGGGGAGGCGGAGGTGCCAGTTCAGGTTGCATAGTAATAGGAATTTCCATATCTTGTTCAAATACATTCTCGATGATACCGCCGCTTGTGTCAATGCGAATATCACGCGTCCACTCGAATGCAATGAACATGAAGGCCAATACAACTACATAACCTATAAGTAACCAAGTCGGCTTCTTACTCTCCAGGTTCGCTTTGGGTGTTTTCTTGATTTCCATAGTTTCAAATTAATTATTAGTAATATAAAAAACACTTGTGGCCACTAGTTTCTGTAATAAAGATAGCCAAATCAGAGTTAAGTTGTCACTCAAAACAGCTATAAATATGCTTTTTTAAGACCACTTTGGCAAAATTGCTTAATAATCTGTTTTTTCACGATGAAAACCTTAAGAATACTGAAAAAAACATTTACTTTTACCGAAAAATTAATTTAAAAGATGAAACAAACTAAGTTAAGGAAAAGTGACATAATACTGCATACACTAAACCCTTATGATCCGGAGGTGCAACGTTATCTTTCACTTTCCAAGGAAATCGAACGATTGATGAGTAATGCCGAAGATGAAAATGACGCATGCATTCCTGCTGAAGTTATAGCCGAGTATTTTGTATTGCAAGAATCTCTTTACCAAAAAGCGATAAAGAAGCACAAAGAGGAATCAAACTAATATTCACCGCTATTGGCATAACAAAATGCCCGACATACTTCTTCAGACAAATGTTGAGTTGAGATCAACGGCATATATGTCCTGCATCATCTACATAGCAAGTCCATAGCATCTACATATCAGGTCCATATCCTATAGTACGGACTTACTACGGAGGTGGTACGGACCTGATACCTCGGACCTCCCGAGATAAATTCATTTCAGCACAATTTTGGTGCTCGAACATTGGCATACACAGGCATTTTCCTTATCCCCCGATTTATTTTCTTAGAGAGTTTGCAACCGGAATCATGATAAAATTGTATCTTTGCACCGTTTTATGTATTTCCGGAATAAAATAATAAACAAATATATATATGATAGCTAAAATCAACCAGCTTCTGCAAGAAGTGGAAGCACTGAAAGCTGCCAATGCCGAGGAACTGGAAGCACTCCGCATCAAATACCTCAGTAAGAAAGGTGCCATCAACGACTTGATGGCAGACTTCCGTAACGTGGCTGCCGAACAGAAGAAAGAAGTCGGCATGAGACTGAATGAACTGAAAAACAAGACCCAGGAAAAGATTAACGCCTTGAAAGAACAGTTTGAAAGTCAGGATACGGATTGCGATGACATCGACCTCACCCGCTCGGCTTATCCGGTAGAACTGGGTACACGCCACCCGCTCACCATTGTAAAGAACGAAATCATCGATATATTCGCCCGTCTGGGGTTCAGCATCGCCGAAGGTCCGGAAATAGAGGATGACTGGCACGTGTTCTCCGCATTGAACTTTGCCGAAGACCACCCCGCACGCGACATGCAGGATACTTTCTTTATCGAAGCCCACCCCGACATCGTGTTGCGTACGCACACCTCATCCGTACAGACCCGTGTAATGGAAGTTTCACAACCTCCTATCCGCATCATCTGTCCGGGACGCGTATATCGTAATGAAGCTATCAGTTACCGCGCACACTGTTTCTTCCATCAGGTAGAAGCATTATACGTAGATAAGGATGTATCTTTCACTGACCTTAAACAAGTGCTGTTGCTCTTTGCCAAAGAGATGTTCGGTGAAGATACCAAAATCCGTTTGCGCCCGTCATACTTCCCGTTCACAGAACCAAGTGCGGAAATGGATATCAGTTGCAACATCTGCGGCGGAAAAGGTTGCCCGTTCTGCAAGCACACCGGTTGGGTGGAAATCCTGGGTTGCGGTATGGTAGACCCCAATGTGCTGGAAAGCAACGGCATCGACAGCAAGGTATACAGCGGATATGCCCTCGGTATGGGTATCGAGCGCATCACCAACCTGAAATATCAGGTGAAAGACCTTCGCATGTTCTCTGAAAACGACACGAGATTCCTAAAGGAATTCGAAGCCGCATACTAAAAATAAGTTGAGAGTTGAGAATTGGGAGTTGAGAGTTGCTTGCAGCATGATAGCGTAGCCTGACTCTCAACTCTCAATTCTCAACTCTCAACTTTATAAAAATGAAAGATAGACTTGTCACTCCCAGCTATTGTTTTATTCTTGCAGCCAACTTCCTGCTGTACTTCGGTTTCTGGTTGCTGATACCGGTACTTCCCTTTTATCTGTCCGAAGTGTTCAGTACGGGTAATTCAACAATCGGCATCATTCTCTCCTGTTATACAGTAGCTGCATTATGCATCCGCCCTTTCTCCGGATATTTTTTGGACAGTTTCGCCCGCAAGCCCTTATATTTGATGGCTTACTTCATCTTTATGACGATATTTGCCGGATATATCATTGCCGGTTCGCTGACGCTGTTCATCCTGTTCCGCATCATACAAGGTGTTTCGTTCGGAATGGTAACAGTGGGTGGAAATACGGTGGTCATCGATATCATGCCTTCGTCACGACGCGGCGAAGGATTGGGCTACTACGGACTTTCTAACAACATAGCAATGGCAGTAGGCCCGATGTCCGGTTTGTTCCTGCATGATGCGGGGATGAGTTATACCACCATATTCTGTTGCTCACTGGGCTCCTGTATCGCCGGCTTCGCTTGTGCAAGCCTGGTAAAGACACCCTATAAACCACCTGTAAAACGGGAACCGATATCGCTCGACCGCTTCATTTTACTGAAAGGCATTCCGGCAGGCATCAGCCTGTTATTGCTTTCAATACCTTACGGAATGACAACAAACTATGTGGCCATGTACGCCAAACAAATCGGCATCAATGCTACCACGGGATTCTTCTTCACTTTCATGGCTATAGGTATGGCCATTTCACGTATCTTCTCCGGAAAGATTGTGGATAGGGGCAAAATTACGCAAGTCATTTCTGCCGGACTTTACCTCGTGGTATTCAGCTTCTTCCTACTTTCAGCATGCGTATACCTTATCAATTGGAACAGCCTGCTATGCACCATTGTTTTCTTTGCAATAGCCCTGTTGCTGGGAGTCGGTTTCGGAATCATGTTTCCGGCTTACAATACGCTGTTCGTCAACCTGGCCCCCAACAGCCAACGCGGCACCGCCACTTCCAGCTATCTGACTTCCTGGGATGTAGGAATCGGCATCGGTATGCTGGCAGGAGGATATATTGCGGAGGTCAGCACTTTTGATAAAGCTTATTTATTCGGAGCCTGCCTCACCATTGTGTCCATGCTCTATTTTAATGGAAAAGTAGCTCCACATTACCATAAAAACAAATTGCGATGAGAAAAAAAGAACGTTACGAGAAAATCCTCGCCTGGTTTCGGGAGAACCGTCCCATAGCCGAAACAGAACTGCACTACAACAATCCGTTCGAACTGTTGATAGCGGTTATTCTCTCCGCCCAATGTACAGACAAACGGGTAAATATGATTACGCCGCCATTGTACCGCGACTTCCCTACCCCGGAAGCCCTCGCAGCCAGTACACCCGAAGTAATCTATGAGTATATCCGCAGCGTGTCTTATCCCAACAATAAAGCAAAGCACCTGGTGGGCATGGCTAAGATGCTGGTGAAAGACTTCAACAGCGAAGTGCCCGGTACCCTGGAAGACCTCGTGAAACTACCCGGCGTAGGACGCAAGACGGCAAACGTGATTCAATCCGTCGTATTCAACAAAGCGGCAATGGCGGTAGACACCCATGTGTTCCGCGTCAGCCACCGCCTCGGACTGGTGTCGGATGCCTGCACCACCCCGTTCAGCGTAGAAAAAGAACTGGTGAAAAACATTCCCGAAGCTGACATCCCCATTGCCCACCATTGGTTGATTCTGCACGGGCGATACGTCTGCCAGGCACGTACACCGCAATGTGACAACTGCGGTTTGCAATTGATGTGCAAATATTATTGCGAGAAGTATAAAGTTAGCAAAGAGAAGCCGAAAGATAAAGAATAAATGACGGTTTCATAGCAAAAGAAAAGAAATAAACATTATCTTTGCGCTCACGAAATGAAATCAGTAACACTTTTAAATAAATAGAGTATTATGACAATTGATCAATTCAACTTTGCCGGTAAAAAGGCATTCGTCCGCGTGGATTTCAATGTGCCCCTGGACGAAAACTTCAACATTACAGATGATAACCGTATGCGCGCTGCTCTTCCTACGCTGAAGAAAATCCTGGCTGACGGTGGCAGTATAATTATCGGTTCTCACCTCGGTCGTCCGAAAGGTCCGGCTGATAAGTTCTCTCTGAAACACATCCTGAAACATTTATCTGAATTGCTGGGTGTTGAGGTACAGTTTGCTAACGACTGCATGGGCGAAGAAGCTGCTGTGAAAGCTGCTGCTCTGCAACCGGGTGAAGTGCTGTTGCTCGAAAACCTTCGTTTCTATGCTGAAGAAGAAGGCAAACCCCGTGGTTTGGCCGAAGATGCTACAGACGAAGAAAAGGCTGCTGCCAAGAAGGCTGTTAAGGAAAGCCAGAAAGAATTCACCAAGAAATTAGCTTCTTACGCTGACTGCTACGTAAACGACGCTTTCGGTACTGCCCACCGTGCACACGCTTCTACAGCTTTGATTGCTAAATACTTCGACAAAGACCACAAGATGTTCGGTTATCTGATGGAAAAAGAAGTAAAGGCTGTTGATAAGGTTTTGAATGACATCAAACGTCCGTTCACTGCTATCATGGGTGGTTCTAAGGTTTCTTCAAAGATCGAAATTATCGAGAACCTGCTGGGTAAGGTGGACAACCTGATTATCGCCGGTGGTATGACTTATACTTTCACTAAGGCTATGGGTGGCAAGATCGGTATCTCTATCTGCGAAGATGACAAACTGGATCTGGCTCTCGACCTGATGAAGAAAGCAAAAGAGAAAGGTGTAAACATGGTATTGGCTGTTGACGCTAAGATTGCCGATGCTTTCTCTAACGATGCCAACACCAAGTTCTGTCCGGTAGACGAAATTCCTGATGGTTGGGAAGGTCTGGATATCGGTCCCAAGACCGAGGAAATCTTTGCAGAAGTTATCAAGAATTCCAAGACTATCCTGTGGAATGGCCCGACCGGTGTATTCGAATTCGAGAACTTCACTCACGGCTCACGTGCAGTAGGCGAAGCTATCGTAGAAGCTACTAAGAACGGTGCTTTCTCACTCGTAGGTGGCGGTGACTCTGTAGCTTGTGTTAACAAGTTCGGTCTGGCAAGCGGTGTTTCTTATGTGTCAACAGGTGGTGGGGCATTGCTTGAAGCAATCGAAGGAAAAGTTCTTCCGGGTATCGCTGCTATCAACGAATAAGAATAAACATTATCATACGGAAAGGCAGCTCTTTTTTCCAAAGAGTTGCCTTTTTTTAATCTTATATTCAAGTATATAAATGGTATAATTTAGAGAAAGGAGAATGGGTACACGGACGACGCATACCCATTCTTTCCTTTCGATAGATTATCATTATTCTAAGTAAACACATTATCTTAAAAATGAAACGAACGCTGTTATCCTTTGCCTTCCTGCTATCCGCTTGGATGGTAACCGCACAAGATGCTTGTTTGAATGACGTAGTAAACACACTTAAAGACCGTATCAGCCTCGCCGGATATGCACAGGTGGGATATACCTACGATGACGCGAATGGCGGCAGCAACACATTCGACATCAAACGTGTCATCTTCATGGCACGAGGAAAAATCACCGACCGCTGGACATGCTACTTCATGTACAGCTTCGCCAATACCGGAAAAATTCTCGAAGCATACACCGAATACAAATTCTTACCGCAACTGACCGCCCGCATCGGACAGTTCAAAACCATGTATACGATTGAGAATCCGATGTCTCCCTGCTATGTAGAACTGATAAACTGCTACTCACAATCCGTCAACTATCTGGCGGGAATCAACGGCAGTGACCCGTTATATGGTTCTTCCAGCGGACGCGATATGGGATTACTGATCTACGGTGACTTGTTCGGCAAACTGGTCAATTATAATTTTGCATTAATGAACGGACAAGGAATCAACCTGAAAGATAAGAATAACCAGAAAGATATTGTAGGCAGCTTGATGGTAAATCCGCTGGACTGGTTGTCTGTAGGCGGTTCTTTCGTGAAAGGAAAAGGATGCGCTGTTGCGACTTCCTCCCTCAATCCAGATATACAGGCAGGCGATAACTACACCCGCAACCGCTGGTCGGCAGGTGCGGTCATCAAGACCAAACCGGTTGACATACGCACGGAATATCTTGCCGGAAAAGATGGACGCGTCAAAAGCGACGGTTACTACGTGACTGCTTCCGCCCATGTATTCCCTAAGTTCGACGTAATAGCATCCTACGATTACTTCAACAAAAGCAAGGTGGCGGACGATAAACAAACCAATTATGTAGTAGGACTGCAATACTGGTTCTACCCCAAATGCAGGGTACAGGCACAATACACATACTGTAACCGTCACATTGGAGACAACAACAACCTGCTTCAAGCACAGTTGCAAGTACGCTTCTAAAGAAAACCACAACATCATGAACTACAGCCAGATTCTGAAAGAGATATATGAGGAAATACAGCCGTACGCCCAAATAGGTGAACCGGCAAGTTATATTCCTGAATTGCTGAAAGTAAATCCCGACAGCTACGGTATCTGCCTGCGCACCATCGAAGGAAAGGAATATGCCCAGGGAGACAGCGATGAACGCTTCGCCGTGCAAAGTATTTCGAAAGTATTCTCCCTTGCCATGAGTTTCGGACGGGTGGGCAACGAGCTTTGGAAGCGCATAGGTGTGGAACCATCCGGCAATGCATTCAACTCCATCTTCCAACTGGAAATGGAACAAGGCATTCCACGTAATCCGCTGATCAATGCAGGAGCGCTGGTAATGGCCGACGTATTGCTCTCAGTACTTGATTATCCTGAAAGAGAATATCTTTCTTTTGTACGGAAGCTTTGCGGCAATGACATGATACAGTATAATGAAAGTATGGCAACTTCCGAACGAGAATACGGCTATCTGAATGCTGCCATCGCCAACATGCTGAAGTATCACGGCAATATAGAAAACGACATCGAACGGGTGCTCCGCTTCTACTTCCGCCAATGTTCCATAGGCATGAATTGCCGGGAGCTGGCACGCGCGTTTCTCCCCTTTGCTGACCATACCAGGCCATTCAACTTCGACGGTACCGAACTGACCATATCGCAAGTGAAGCGTATCAACGCCATTATGCAGACGTGCGGTTTCTACGATGAAGCCGGTGAATTTTCCTATCTGGTGGGGCTACCCGGTAAAAGCGGCGTAGGCGGTGGCATTGCGGCAGTTTGTCCGCGCAAGTACTCGGTAGCCGTATGGAGTCCGCGACTCAACCCGAAAGGCAACTCCGTGATGGGCATGAAAGCTCTTGAACTACTGACAACTAAGACAGCCATCAGCATTTTCTAAAGGGCCGAACCTTTTTGGCATTATTTTTGTACCTTATATAAATAAAGTATTAAAGAAAGGCCTGAATATGAATGAACAATCCATCCAAAAACATTATAACCAGATTATCAGTCTGCTGGAAAACAAACGGTTGAAAGAAGCTCTCGTTCACTTGGATGCTTTCCTGTACAACGGTAACGACTGGACTCTCCGCAACCGTTTGGAGCAAATCCAGACTTCCTACCAATATATGTTGCAATACATGAAGTTGGGTATGACGGATCCGGAACGGCAGAAATTATACCGCCGACTATTGGCTGACACTTGGGAGATAGCCGATCAGACGCGCCTTACCCTGCTGGATGAGGTGTCTACCCACTACTATCACTCCTTACGCAGAAATCCGAACCAGCTTCCGAAAGCATACGACCTCTCCGCTTTCCAGAGGATTCTGGAAGGTTTCACGGACGAGATGGCCGTATCGCAATTGGCGAATTACCAGGGACTGGATACTATTCTGAAACGGCATGAAGAGACCTTGCAAGTCATGTTCCTCACTACGTGGAGCAACAGTAGCTGGACGGTAGAAGAAATGGTGCAAGCAGAAACCATGCTCCGTTCGGAGATACTACCGGTCAACGACTTATGCCTGTTTGTCAGTGCTGTCACCCTCAGCCTTATGGAATGTTTTGACGAGCGCAAAGTTAACTGGCTGCTCAACGGTTTGCGTCACGTCAATCCTCAGGTAAACCAAAGGGCTTTGGTGGGACTTGTCATCGCCCTGCATCTTTATCCCTCACGCATTGCGCTTTATCCGGAACTGGAAGCACGCATATCGCTCTACAAAGAAGACCCGGACTTCAGTAAACAGTTGAACCGTGTTTATATTCAGCTGCTCCGTAGCCAGGAGACAGAGAAGATTGACAGGAAAATGCGGGAAGAAATCATCCCCGAAATGATAAGAAACGTAAACATCATGCGCAACATGAAGTTCGGTTTTGAAGAAACGGACGAGAATGACCGCAACCCGGACTGGGAACAAGCATTCGAACAATCGGGCTTGGGAGATAAGATACGTGAAATGAATGATTTACAGTTGGAAGGAGCTGACGTGTACATGAGTACCTTCGCACAACTCAAAGGATATCCTTTCTTCCGCGAACCGCATAACTGGTTCTATCCTTTCGACCGGATGCACTCCAGCATCATCCATCAGGTCGGGCTGAACCAATCAAACGAAAGTTCCGTTCTCTCCATCATCCTGCAATCGGGTTTCTTCTGCAACAGCGATAAGTATTCGTTCTGCTTCACCATCGCACAACTGCCGCAGGCACAACGTGATATGATGCTGAGCCAGATGACTCCCCAAGACCAAAGCGACTTTATGGAAGAAAAAAACAGCGCAAGCCTGAAGCAATATGCCGACCGACCTGATGTGATCAGCAACCAGTATATTCACGATTTATACCGTTTCTTCAAGCTAAACCAGCGCAGATATGAGTTCCACAACATCTTCCAGGAAGAGATATCTTTGCATCGTAATCCGGTACTGAAAGGGTTGTTGAGTGATCCCGAACTACTGACTGCCGTTGCCGACTTCCACTTCAGCAAAGAACATCCGGCAGAAGCATTGGAGCTCTACCGGATACTGATTGACCGGAAACAGGCTAACGCTGATATTTTCCAGAAAACAGGTTTCTGCCTACAAAAAGAAAAACGATACCAGGAAGCCGTGGATGCCTACACGAAAGCTGACATGCTGAAACCCGACCACCTGTGGACGCTCCGCCATCTGGCTACATGCTACCGCCAGATGAAGAATTTTGATGCAGCCTTAGAATATTATCATCGCGTGGAAGCCATCCAGCCGGAAAATCGGAATGTATTGTTCTACACCGGCAGTTGCCTGGCTGAACAGAAACGATATGATGAAGCATTGCAATATTTCTTCAAACTGGACTTTCTGGAAAATGATTGCATGAAGGCATGGCGTGGCATCGGTTGGTGTTCGTTCGTCAGTGGCAAACACGAACAGGCCATGAAATACTACGATAAGATTCTTGCCGGAAAACCGCTTGCCACCGACTACCTTAACGCCGGACATGTGGCATGGGGGCTGGGAAGCATAGAAAAAGCTGCCGGACTGTACGGCAAAGCTATGGCAGAAAGCGGCAGTAAAGATGCTTTTCTGGAGATATTCGACAGAGACCGGAAAAGTCTTCTCAAACAGGGTATTGCCGAAGAGGATATTCCACTGATGCTGGATATGATTGAATAATAAGAACTATAAATCAAGATTAAATGAAAAGATACTGTATTCTCCTTGCTGTTTGTTGCTTCAGTTATCTGGCAATATATGCGCAGACTCCCGTAGAAAAGGGACTAAACAGCATAAACCGTACATCAGCCGAAGCATACATCGGTTTTCTGGCACACGATGAATTGCAAGGGCGCGAAGCCGGATATCACGGCTCCAGAGTAGCTGCCCAATACATCGCCTCGCTACTGCAAGCCATGGGAGTGCAACCGTTGGGAGACAGTTATTTTCAACCCTTCGAAGCCTACAGAAGAGAACGACAGAAAAGGGGACATCTGGAAGTACATCCCGATTCAATAGCTCTATTAAAAAAGGAAGTGCATCAGAAACTGGCAATGGCAAATGTATTAGGAATGATTCCTGGTAAAAACACCCGTGAGTATGCAATTGTCGGAGCGCACTTCGACCATTTAGGGACAGACCCCGCCCTTGATGGTGACCGGATTTACAATGGTGCCGATGATAATGCTTCCGGAGTCTCTGCCGTCTTGCAAATAGCCAGAGCATTCATTACCAGTGGCAAGCAACCGGAACGGAATATAATCTTCGCTTTTTGGGATGGCGAAGAAAAAGGATTGCTAGGTTCGAAATATTTCGTACAGACTTGCCCTTTCATTTCACAGGTGAAAGGGTATCTGAACTTTGATATGATAGGGCGCAACAATAAACCACAGCAACCCATGCAGGTTGTTTATTTCTATACGGAAGCCAATCCGGCTTTCGGCAAATGGCTGAAAGAAGATATCAAGAAGTATAATCTGGAACTGGAACCGGACTATCGTCCATGGGATAATCCCATAGGCGGTAGCGATAACGGTTCTTTTGCCAAAGCGGGCGTTCCCATCATCTGGTATCACACCGACGGTCATCCGGACTACCACCAACCTTCCGACCATACAGACAAACTGAACTGGAAGAAGATAGTAGAAATAACAAAGGCTTCTTTTCTGAACGCCTGGAATCTGGCCAATGAGGAAAAGTATTGATTTACACTTGCAGCAGTTCCCTGTATAGTTTCTGAACCGGAAGCCCCATAATGTTATAGTAACTTCCCGAGATATTTTCTACGCCGATAAAGCCAATCCACTCCTGCACTCCGTAGGCACCGGCTTTATCCATAGGTTGGAATTTATCCACGTAATAGGCCATTTCCTCTTCGCTCAGAGTTGCAAAACGTACTTCGGTCTGTGCAGTGAAACTCCGCTGCCATTCAGTAGTGGTAATGCATACGCCCGTAAATACTTCATGAGCACGTCCCGACATCGTGCGCAGCATTCGTAAAGCATCCTCACGATCCGTCGGTTTTCCCAGAACCTGCCCGTCCAGCCAGACAATCGTATCCGCCGTAATCATCAACTCACCGGGTTGCATCATGGCAACATAGGCGTCTGCCTTTTCTTTAGCAATATACAAAGGAATAGCTGCCCCCTGCAAAGACTCCGGATAAGATTCATCGACATCAGGTAAAGTCCGCACCTCATAGTCCACACCCAACCCCGCAAGCAATTCTCTCCTCCGGGGAGAATTACTGGCAAGTATCACCTTATATTTCTTCAAATTGTCCAACATCGTCTCTTTATCTTTAATTATTAATTTTCAACTTGTCCATCATCCTACCATCCGAATGCCTTATCATCCATCCAAAGCCCCTGAACTTTCAGGACCTGCTCCACAACATCCCGGCCACATCCATAACCGCCATTAACATGAGATATATAACAGGAAACCGCTTTCACTTCCGCAGCCGCATCTTTGGGACAGCAAGGCAGGCCACATTCACGCATTACCTCAATATCCGGAATATCATCGCCCACATAAAGGATTTCTTCATCCTTCAGACCATGACGATCACGGAAATCACGGTAATCATGGATTTTAACAGAAGAGGACATGCAGATATCCTCGGAAGGAATACCCAAAGCCATGAATCGCTTGCGTACCGCTTCGGAACGTCCGCCTGTGATGATACCCAGTATCATACCTTGTTTTGCAGCAAGATGAAGAGCATAACCGTCCTTGATATTCACGGTGCGCAAGGGTTCTCCATCTGCACTCATTGGAATAACGTTGGCACTCAAAACACCGTCAACGTCAAACACCAGTGCTTTTATCTTTTTCAGATCGTAATTAATGGTACTCACTTTAATATTCTTTACAAGATTATTCGTAAAAAAACAATGCTTGTTCTGCTCCAAAACAATGCTTGTTATAGGCCAAAACATTGCTTGTTATCCCCACAATCATTGCTTGTTTTGCAGACGATGTATGCTCTCGCTTATCAAGCGATATAACTCCCGCATCTCCGGTTCGTCCGCCAGCATCTCCAGATGTTTACTGATCACATTCTCATCATAGCGAACTGCCGGTCCTGTCTGTGCCTGTTTCGGTTCCAGTTCATGCACCTTACGTGCCGTCTCATCAATCAAAGGCAACATTACATCGAAAGGAAGCTCATATTTTTTCAACAGATCAGCTGCCAGGGCATACATGTGATTTGCGAAATTACAGGTAAACACGGCTGCCAGATGCAGACTCCTCCGTTGTTCGGAAGTCACTTCATATACGTTCTCCGAAAGTACGGAAGCAACAGCTTTCAGCAATTCCGTATCTTCCGCTGAATTACTCTCTATAAAGAAAGATACCGCATGAAAATCCACAGCACGCTGCTTACTGAATGTCTGCATCGGATAAAACACCCCATAGCGCGATGCTTTCCCTTCCCAAATACTTATCGGAATACTTCCGGCTGTATGCACCAGCAACGCATCTCCTTTTCCAGCAACTATTTCAGGCAATAAATCAACGAAAGCATCATCTTTCAAAGAAACGATATAGAGCCTGGCTTCTTTTGACACCTCGGAAAGTTCAGTCGTATATTCCGCTTCCACCGCCTGCGCCAATGTACGGGCAGCATCGGTAGTACGGCTATACACCTGAACTATGCGAAAACCATTCCGGTATAAAGCCTTAGCCAGATTTGTCGCCAGGTTTCCGGCACCGATAAAGACTATCGGCGTATCTTGCACACTTCTTTTCATCTTGTAGCCAACCAATATAAAATAATTCCGAGAACCAGCAGGGCCACTGGCAACAAGTAAGCAGACATCGTGCCGAGCAGTGCCGTTATCAACCCGAAATTCAATATCAGCCACAGACCTATCAGTACCAATCCCACCGATTTATCACGTTTGAAAATAAGGAATATAATCGCCGTATATAGCAGAAAGTTATCCTTATTCATCACCCACGGCAAGCCGACACTGGAGAAATGAATCAATTTATCTACTAAATAAAGTATACCGAAAACAATCAACGTAATGGCCGTAGCCTTGTAAGTATCGCGGTTATTGTTTGCTTTTGCTGCGCCCACCGTTACTTCCCTCCAAATTTATTGATATGAACCTTTTCCCATTGCAGATGTTCTTCACTAAAAGGCTTACGCTCCATGCCCTTGTGTCCGATAGCAATGACACTGAGCACTTGCAACTGCAAGGGAATGTCTAGAACTTCGCGCACATATTCATCAGATGGCATGCCGGTGGCGGTGGAACGTTCGCGCACCTGCACCCAGCAACTGCCTAAGCCCATATCTTCTGCCTGTAACTGTATAATAATCGAAGCAATGGAAGCATCTTCAATCCACACATCGCTTGCCAACGGATCGGCCGTCACCACAATAGCCAACGGAGCATCCGCAATAAACTGCGATGACTGCGCTTTGCAATGTGATAGTTTCCCGAGCAATTCCTTATCGTCCACCATGATAAACTGCCATGCATTTGTCCGTTTGGAAGTGGGTGACATCAGTGCTGCTTTCATCAAAGCAACCACTTGTTCCTGCGCCAACTCTTCATCTGTAAACTTCCGCATACTGCGGCGAACTTTTAGTAGTTCACTGAAATTTTCCATATCTATTAGTTGAGTAGCTTATAGCTAAATTATCATTTAATCGTGCAAAGATACAAGATTATTTTTTAAATTTGCAGTCAATGCCTTTGAAACTGACCACATATTACCACGGGAGTAACATCCCGGAACTGCCGGGCAAAAATACATTTCACTCCATTGAGTTGTTTCGCATCTATGAAGCAACCTCAGGCTATACGCCCCTTCTCATCGTTGCATCCGAAGACGGGAGACCCGTTGCCAAGTTATTGGCAGCAATACGCAAGAGTGTCCGCCTGTTTCCTCCCTCCATCATCAAGAGGTGTGAAATCTATGGTACGGGAGAGTATTTTGATGAAACGACAGACAAGGAATTCGTCTTCGGCGAGATGTTGCAACGGCTGACGGACGAGGCATTGCGGGAAGCATTCCTCATTGAATTCCGTAATCTGGAAAATTCACTGTTCGGTTACAAATCCTTTCGCAAGAACCACTATTTTGCCATCAATTGGTTGCGGGTGCGAAACTCGCTACATAGTATCGAGCATGTAGAAGCACGCTTTAGCCCCTCACGTATCCGGCAAATCAAGAAAGGACTGAAAAATGGTGCAAAAGTACAGGAAGCCCATAATCCGGAAGAAATACACGCATTCTCCCAAATGCTGCACCATGTCTACTCCTCAAAAATACGCCGCCACTTTCCCAGCAGAGAATTCTTCCAGCACCTGGAAGAAGAGATGATGAAAGGGGAACAAAGCAAAATATTCATAGTCACCTATAAAGATAAAATCATCGGAGGCAGCGCCTGTATCTATTCCGATGACAATGCCTACCTTTGGTTTTCAGGAGGCATGCGCAAGACGTATGCCTTGCAATATCCGGGTATACTTGCCGTGTGGCATGCCCTGTCCGATGCAAAGCAGCGGGGCTGCCGCCATCTTGAATTTATGGATGTCGGCCTCCCCTTCCGCAAGCATGGTTACCGTGACTTCGTCCTGCGTTTCGGCGGGAAGCAGAGCAGCACCCGCCGTTGGTTCCGTTTCAGTTGGGGATGGCTGAACAGATTGCTAAACAAGATTTACGAATAATCTTATTCCACACTCTGATATGTCAACGGAGGATCGAAGTAGCGTGACATACTCTTCATATTTTCCCTATAAGAAGGTTTTGCAAAGCGAGTATCGCTGAAATAAGCATCTTGCAGTTTCTTCTTTCCCAACTTGGAGGCATCCGGTTCTACAACGTGACCGGCTGTTTTCTTACCGGAAGCATCAGATACTTCTACATTCATACGCATTCCATCTGTCTTTATTGTCACCGAACTACCGGTTGGCACCGGTACATCCAACGTCTGATAAGAATCGATATTCAGTTTCAGAGTAACAGGATCACCATCCCATTCGTAGCGGTATGTTCCGTCAACCCCATTTTTAGAGATTATCATACGAAGCGTACCGTCTCCGATATTCACCCTGCTATCCACTTCTTTCACATCAGAGGGAAGTTGCGGAGCAAGGGTGACAAAATGATTGAGCATGTCAGGACGCACTCCTAGAAAATACTGATTCCATATCCGAACATGCTCGCTGTTGCTCCATGCTTGCAAGAAAGTCCCGCTACGCCGTACCCACGTCTGCCCGGCACGCGGCCATGCATCCGCATTCTCCGACAGACTGCCGACAGCACCTTCGGCAAGAGCCTGGCGGTTCATATTTCTGAATAAAGCATAAGCAATATCTGCCTGGCCGTTCTCTATCATCCGTTGCATTGCCATGCCATTGTTCCAAAGCCATATCGTACCATTATGATAAGCATCATCTTTATGATATCGATGCCACTGTTCGTGATAAGGATGGAATTGTCCGTCACGCTGATCGAGTGACGACACACCCCAGGGATATACCAGACGTTCCCAAACTTCTTTGGTTTCATGCATTTTCAGATCTGCGTCGGAAATTAACTCCAACGCATAGATAGCATTGGGACGGAACTGCATATCTCCGGTTCCATCCGTATTCAGATGATCATAAACAGACATGGTGGCAACATCTATAAAATCCCGTTCAAAGTTTGAACGAAGACGTGCCGCCGCGTCATTCCAGCGCCGGGCATCCTCCTCTCTATCCATATAGTGAGCAAGGTCAGCAGCATTTATCAATTGGGTATACCATAAAGCCTGTACATCTACAGCACGATTACCACGGGGCGAACAAGGATATTTGCCCTGACGTTTGGCGTCCATCCAAGTGTCTGCATCAGCATGAGTCAGATATCCTTTCTCATCGGTATACAGATGCAAAGAGGCATCCGTAGCAATCTTCACTGAAGGATATATCTCTTTCACAAAAGCCGTATCACCTGTATATTTCAGGTAATCGTGCACTTGCATCACAAAACGGGGCGTTCCATCGGTGGTATTATACAAAATACCTTCCAGATTCAGACGATTGGGAACACGTCCGTAAGTAGGAGAAGTGGAAACAGTATCCTGATAGCGGGCAAAAGATGCCAGGATATCACGTGCTGTTTCAAACTGTCCGGTGCAAAGCACTGCTCCCGGCATGGAGATAAACATATCCCGTCCCCAGAAGTCTGTAAACCAAGGAAGACCGGCATACATACCATAACCACCATGTTGATAAGTAATCAGCTGATCGTTAGTGAGCATAATCCAGGCAAGTGCCTGATCCAAAGAATCCTGATCAGTTTTCAGTGGATTATGATTGAGCAGAGATTGTATGCGCCGGCTACGTTCAGCCAGCCACTTCTCTCCTTCTTTCCAGAACCCCTCTATGGCTTCCCGGCTGTCTTCTTCCGTACCAAAAGCAATTAAGAAACCGCCTGAAGAAGCCGGAACGGTCATTATGCTATCAGTAAATGTGATAGTTACTTCTTTGACCGGTGCTATACGTACCACATTCCCGGGTGATTCTTTTGCCTTATAGACTACTGAATTTCCACATTTCCGGGCATCAGTCACATTCTCTCCTTCCAACATCAAGGAAACGAGTTTTCCTTGTATGCTATCCATGCCTACATATAGTAAACGTGGTTTATCCAACAAACAGAATGTTTCTGCAGCTTTACCATAATGACGCATCAATCTGTCCGGGTACACCCTTACATGGGCATTCTTCCGAAGCAGCCTTTCACCATCCACATACAAACGGTAGTCAGCAAAAATGCGTTTCGCATTTACGTTCCATCCTGCATACCAGTCCCCCCAACTATCCGTGGAGGTCATTCCATAATAAAATCCTCCACTCTTATCTGTATAGGAGTATTCACGGGAATGACCACTGGGTATGGAAACACCTAATTCATCGATACTTAAAGGAGACAATTCCTTCATATTCTCACCACAAGAAACCACTAAAAAAGAAGCAGCTGCCAGTAATATACCGGCAGCTTTCTTCCGAAAACACAAATAAATTCTATTATCAACCATTTTACAACAACTAACCTATTTCATAATTTTACAAACCTGTACTCTTCCATCTTCCAGATAGGCCCGTGCCATATAGTAACCAACAGGCAGAACGGATAAACCTACAGAAGTACAATTCTCCTGTGTCATAACCAGCATACCGTTGACAGAATACACTTCTACGCGTTTAGCTTCTCCGGCAGACAACACTAGCTCATCTATTCCTCTATTATAATATATCAGAGGCTTCTCAGCATCCGGAGTAGTTGTTCCGATATCCGTCAGAGTAGGTTTAAAATTGGTGAAAAGACGGAATTCATGAGCCGGAACATCAACCGTCTGCGTCGTGCCCGATACAGTCATTTGTTTATTATCCTTCAACAATTCATACCAAGTACCTGTCTTGGGGAACGAAACTGAGAGGTTTTTGTCTGCCAGTGTAAAGTTTCCGACTACGACAAGAGATTTCTCTCCATCAGCAGAAGTGGCGGATAGGGTACGTCCGCTGTCCCAGTTAGAAGTGCCGACTTTCCAGCTAAACTTTGCGTCTGAAGCAAACAGTTCAGGATAGGAATGGCGTAAATCTAACAAAGTCGCATATGTTTGGTACAATTCTTTCCGGTCAGCATCTTCAAAGTACTCCCACTTGATGGGTTTAGGGTCTGTACGATATCCACCCTGCTCATCATATTTAGTACCGTCACTATTGTTATTGATAGAGAAATCATATCCCAACTCACCAAATTGCCAGATCATCTTTGGTCCAGGTACGGTAAGGAAGAAGGCCGCATTAGTGGCTAAACGTTTGGTACGGGTAGACAGATTAATATTACTTCCTGTTGCAGGACTTATTCCGTCATTCTTACTCGTTGTTGATGCTATTACTCCGGTATTTCCCCATTTCCAAGCCTTAAACCCTGTACGTTCCTCATCATGACTTTCCATGTATCCCACTAAACTACCGGCAGGCATACTTGTTCCCGCATATAAACCACTGAAATCATTTTCTGTAGTCCATCCCATTGCTGTTTGACAATATGAGTTATTCATATTACGCCACAACAAGATACCTGCATCTCCTAACTGCTTTTCTTCACTGGTAGCTGCCAAATGTTCAAAGATAACATAAGCGCCCGGTTCACGTTCTTGTACGGCAGCCGACATACGCTTCAAGTTAGCAATACGTGCATTATCCGGCCCATTGGCCCAATCATTTGTTCCGTAAGAAGTATTGGAGAACCCTTTCGTAAAGTCATAACGGAAACCGTCAATTTTGTATTCCGACATCCAAAAACCGGCTACACTATCCACCAAAGCACGGGTATATTCACTATCATGATTGAAATCATATCCCCATGAAAGACTCGGATTCTTAATATTTGATTCTTGATTATACCACGGATTATCAGCAGAGGGCCTTCCATCTGCATCTTTATACAAAAGATAGAAAGGAGACTGACCAAAACTATGATTTAAAACGAGGTCGATAATTACAGCCATCCCTTGATTATGACATTCATCTACAAAAGCTCTCAAATCTGTTTTCGTACCGTAATACTTATCTACAGCAAAATAGAACGAGGGATTATAACCCCAACTTGTATTTCCTTCAAATTCATTAACGGGCATCAGTTCGATTGCATTTACTCCCAGATTCTTCAAGTACTCCAGTTTTTCTTTCGCAGCATTGAAAGTATGCTCCTCGGTAAAATCACGAATCAGCATTTCGTAAATAACCAACTTTTCAGAAGCAGGGCGCTCAAAGTTCTTCACTTTCCAGTTATAAGCTGTCTGTCCTGTTTGCAGGACGGAAACAATACCTTCTGCCTTTCCGGTCGGATAGGCTTTCAGATTCGGATATGTCGTACTCTCAATATACTGGTCATTCCAAGGATCCAAAACTTTATCTGTATAGGGGTCCGCCACATAGATAGAACCATCTACCAAATATTGGAAAGCATATTCTTCTCCTTTAGTCAAGTCTGAAAGAGTTATCCAGAAATATTCACCGTCTTGTTTCAGTTGATAGTCTGCTTTAGGCGTCCAATCATTAAAGTCACCTACCGCATACACATACTTTTTACCCGGAGCCTGCAACACCAAAGTTACTTCCGTATCACTGACATAGTTAATACCGGGACGTACTCCCTTAGGCATCGTTTCCGAAGTACTTGTTCCATTCAGTACTATTACTTCTTGTGTAGCGGATTCTGTTTTACCATTAGCAGTAGCCTCTACTTTCAACGTATAGCTTCCGGCTGTTGAGAATGTATAAGATTTGGAAATAATAGTAGCATTAGTTGCTGTAGCTATTTCGTCCGCATTTACATAAAGTTTCAAATCGGAAGCCGTAGAGGCAGAAGCTTTAATCGTAAAAGGTGTACCAATAAGTATATTTTCTTTTTCAGCAGGTTGGTCGAAGCGAACAGTTAAGCCAACGGCATGTACATCTACAAATATATCTTTACCACCTGTTTCTTTTCCTTCTTTCGATTTATCGGCACTACGAAACACAAAAGCTAACTGCGTTACAGTTTCGCCACTCTTAACGCCATAATATTCACGAATACTGGGAGTTAGCTTTAATTGCCATTTATCATTTCCCAATGAAGTCATTTTATACTTCGCCGAGTTATCTCCCCATGTCGGAGCATATTGCCAGGCTGTGCCCCCAATTGTCACTCCCGTGTGTGCATACACATCCCCGGTGAAGCCTTTCAACCCTGCCGTACCTTTCGTTGCATCAAAAATAATGGTGACTTCATCATTCTCCGTCGGAAAAGCCGGAGTAGTGGTTACTATTTGCGCTTGCATGGCAACCACTGCCAGCAAACAACTAAAAAAGGAGTAAAGTCTTCTCATGCGGTATCAATTTATTGGTTAATGGCTCAAAAGTACACCAGTTATCCCGGATTATCAAGTACTTGAAACAGAAGCAGGAAAAGAAGTAGTGCAAACGGTTGCATGAATCAAAGCATACATTCCTGATCAACTGGTTTCTGTCGGCAAAAATATAACGGACCGGAAATCAGCTTATGGGATTTGGTGGGTTTCATCGATTTTATTAGAGAAATATTTTTTCCAGTTGGAGAAATATTTTTTCCCAAGTAAGAAAAAAGCAAAGCTCTGCGAAACTTGCAAACTTGCAAGTTTGTAAAGTATAGGATTATGAATAAAGTAACAAAAGAACAATACGAGTTTGCATTAGCAAGAGTGGAGATGCTTCTACCATTGGTTGATGATAATACCCCTGCAAACGATAAGTACGCAGTGGAACTCACCGTTATGTCTGATATAGTGATTGCTTACGAAAAGGAACATTACCCAATAGAAAAGCCTACGGTTGCTGAACTAGATTACTTTGCCGGGTACTGAATATTCCTCCAGCTGCAATGTTAGGATTTTAGGGATGGGCTATGGCAGCCTTTACCTACTGAAGCTCCTTATCCTTTACTACAACCTCCTTATCACCCTTTACTAAATAAGTATGGCAACAGTTTGCTGAAACAACATAGTTTTCAGTAACTACTGTTTTTTCTCCTATTTTACCAACAAGCTGCAACTCAATCTCTTTTCCAAAGAATTCTTCTCTATCAAGATCTGAAGCGATGGCATATGTGTGAAAAACTTCCCCCCAGTTAGGAACATCCCGCACTTTTCCTATAGCAACTTCTATAACTTCATAACTATCCAATACGACAGGTGTATCATCTTCGTATTTTATTGTAATTGGAATACTCAAAAACGCCATATCGCAAATTACATCAGAACAATCCTCTGCTCTATCATTATTTTTATCACTACTACACCCTGTATACAAAATAGCCAAACATAAAGAGGCAAAAAATAATAAGTTTTTCATAAGTAATATATTTTAAGGTTTCTACTTATATAGTAAATACATAAAAACTGAAATACTGCATTCTATAAGCAAAAAAGTGCTATAAAAACAGCATTGTTGTACTTATAGAATGTAGTATTGTTTTTCAATTAGCAGTCTACTTTCCTACTGTTATTTTTTCAGTCAAAATTTTATCTCCTATAATAATACGAGTTACATACATACCAGAGGTCCATCCTGAAGTATCCATCATATAAGATAAATTCGTCAGACCTTTAACTTCTAAAACTTTTGTCCCATAAGCTACATTGTATACTTCCAGATTCCAGTTCAGACTATTCCTTCCATTTATCACATCATCAGTAACTAACCGTATTTCTTTAATATTCTCTGAAGGAGAAAGCACTTTCAATGAATAAGCAGAAGCTGGTGCATTTCCGTTACCAGTATAGGAAAAGAATATTATTCGTTTCTTTTTACATACACCTTCACCATCAAGTATAAAAGCAAAAGGTAAACCACCAGAACGATATGGTAATTGAAATTCTAAAGTCTTTGTTGGCCGATGATAGTTCCAAAATAAAGGTTTATGAGTAATTCCACCTGAAGAGTCATAATAGATATCTTTATCATAATCACTGTTAAAAGTTACACGAACCATACAGCCTTGATGTACAAATGTAGAGTTCTCTACTCTGCCACTTATGCTCGGATGAGTAACCCCATAAAAAGTACAAGCCTCTTGTATATAGGTTGCATAAGGATAGGATTTTGTATCAGATATAACTTCTTTTGATAAAGTCAATAAAGCATTTCCATTATAGACTATCTTTGCTACTAAATTTGCATTGTAAGGATAATAATATTTATTTTTTATAGTGCATTGATTAGGTACTGGATAATTAGTGTAAAACTGTGGTCGTGGTGCACTATTTGGTTCTGTTGGATATTCCCATACCACCATTGCGTTAGCTGGCAAATTCTTGATATAATAAGTGCTACTATCACAAATAAATTTAGTTCCTACTATTTCTGGAATCAATTCTCTTGCTTCTAACTGCATCATACCTGTATTACTTGGATCTATCCAATCTTTTAATCTTCTCGTCGCTACACTTCCATAATCCCACGACACATCAAAACGTCCATAAAATTCTATTACTGGAGCACAACCAGAATCACCACCATGCAACTGCCCTATAACTAAATGATTTTGATTCATCAATGGAGATCCAGAAGAGCCTCCCTCGGTTGTACCAATATCAAACCCAACCCTCCAATGCGTATTCTTTGCTGTGGTTGTACCATCAGTCCAATTAAGTGATGAATTATAACTCACAACTGCATCATTTTCTATTGAAATTTTCTTTATATCACCTCGTGGATGATGTATGCCAACAGCGTTTGCAGCCGCAACACTACTCCGAGTCCAACCTAAATAATAGGGCATATACCCATTCACATCTTTAACAGACTCCATCAATTCCAACAAAGCAAAGTCTGAGTGGCTGTTATTTGCTACAAGTTTAGCCCCAGCTGAACTTGGAGGATTATATATATATGTATTAGAGCAATCAGGACTTTCATAGTTCCAATAGAAAATTAACTGATTCATCAAATTAATTCCCTGTGCGTCATATCCACTAGCAAAACAATGATTTGCAGATAAAAAATAATCTTTATTTCCTGTATTATTGATTAATGCACCAGTACATAGTGCTCCATTACCATCATAAATCGCAGCAACAGCTCTCTTTTCTTTCTGCCAATTAGCACCTTCCGGACAATTTATATTCACATTACAACTCCTGGAAATTCCAGGAGTCACACCATGCGTCACATTACTTTGAACTGCAAGAACATTTTTATAAACATAAATCACTCGTTCTACAGAGATAACTCCTGTTTCCCTTCCAACAGGTTCATAATATTCAAGTACAATATCTTCTCCTGCCACAAATCCTGTTGCAAAATCTACTGGATTTTCCCGCGTACCTTTGTTGTTAAAACTCGTAAAAGCTCCTATACAGAATGTTTTATCTGCATTATAAATAAAGAATTTAGCACCTTCCGGTATCCAGTATTTATCATAGCTGACAGTCATAGCCTTTGCTCCTGATGCATGTAGTTGCAGACGCCAAACCCGCATGCTATCTCCCAAGACTTGCCAATGACCAGAATTGTGCAGATTGTAATTCACAGCAAGAGGTAAACCAACACGATAAGGGATATCAGCATCCGCAAACAAACTATCTTCATGTAATGCTTCAGCTACATCAGGAACAGGCAAATTAATCACATCACTCGAACGAGTAGAAAATAAAGAGGATGAAAAACTCGGAGGTAATTCATTGGTGCTGATTTGAGCATTAGCACAGACTGAGCAAATTGCAATAAGACAAAATGCAAAACTCTTCAATAAAGCTTTTGTTTTCATAGTATTATATTTTTGTTCATTAACAAAAATAACACACAAATAGGATATAAGCAACAAAAGAGTATGGACAAACAAACGCCACATAAAACATTAAGAAACAGAACATTAAACAAAAAAGAAATCTATTTTAGTGGACAATTACTAAATCCATATTAGCAATAGCATACCATTTTAATAGGCTTATCATCCATATAAGACAAAAAAGCATCTCCTACTTCCCACTTCATTGGACGTTTTCATACCTCTTTTCAATATTCATGAATTCTGTCACTGTCTCCCAGTACTGCCTTTTGTTCTGTGGACGCGAATGCCAATCCGGATCAGGGCTATTACGAACAGCCTCTTCCCAATTTCCATCATTCATAAATTTATAGTCAATAGTGCAGGAAGATAATTCCTTTATAGGTTTAAGAAATATATATCCATCAAATAAATCCGCTAAAGTAAAGTCTGTATGCCCCATTGAGTAGTAACTATGATCACGTAATTCTCCTATAAGCGACTCCTTCAAATCAAAACCAACAGGTTTATTGTTGTACTTACTCATTACCACTTCCAATTTTCCTCCTGCTGGAGAAACCAATGCAGGCTGATGATTTGGATAATTAAAGAAAGGTTGATGTAAAGCCACAGAAACTACTTTCGTATTATATTTTGAATAGAGCAAATTTCCTAAGAAGCGCTTTTCATAGCGCACAAAATCAGAAGATGTATAATCATAATAAGGAAAACGATAGGATGTAAATGCATGAATTGTCCCTGTCAAAACCAATATTTTCTCATGGCAAGACAACACTTCACGTTCTAAAAGAGCACATCTGAAATCTTCCGTATTCCCCAAAGGAAAAACTTTTTTCATATTTTCCGGTGTTCTCACCTTTTCAAACGCTTCCCAATTATACCGATAACTGATATTTAAAACACGGAACCTCCTCGCTTGTTCCGGTAACGAACGATTCCACTCCCATGCAGCCTTATAAATATTCATATACTCGACGATAGCCCATCGGGTATTATAATTAAACATCAACTGACGAGCCAATTGTTCATCATACTTTGGTGCATTTATCAATGAATCTAATTGTCTTTGATCTTCGTATGCCCCGAACTCCATTCCCAACATATAAATACCATTCTCATACAATTTAGGTATCATGTTTCGAACAAAATCCAAATTCTCTTTCACCCCATGATCTTCAGCCAACAAAACAATGTCTGCTTCCTTAAATTTAGATATCAAATAATCATCAGGTGAAAGGCTCTTATCGTGATTATCACAAATAGCACTCTTCTTTTCACTTCCCAAAAGAAATATCAGCGGATTATCCAAACGCTTATTCCAATCCTCCTCCGTATGTCCGGCTCCCGGAAAGACCTTAGATATCCACATGGGAGCTTTCCAGCCCTTCCTTGCCATCAAACTATCCAGTTTATCTTGATAAGGAGGATAATAAGCATCTAAAGTGGCCCCCCCCCTATCCATATAAATCATACGGCTGTTAGCCTTTGGAAGGTTCCTATCAAGATAATTCCGAAAAGCTTCCGACCATTGGTCCGCTTTTTCTTTAGAGAGTTCATTGCTTAATATCATAGGGACATGAGTTGACATACAAGCAGCTCCTCCAAACACTTCTGGGTATTCGCATAGTGCATATAGTGAAATTAAGCCCCCCATACTGGAGCCCATCACAAAAGTATGCTCGACACTTTTCTTCGTAGAATACTTTTTATCAATAAAAGGCTTAACTTCTTCTACCAAAAAACGAAGATAGTTATCCGCATTAAACCCCACATCACCCGGAACCACACTATCCGGTAAGTTCTTCAATGCTTTTTGAGGAAAGTAGTCTGCATATCTCGCTTCCGGGATGTTTGCCACTCCTACAACAATACAGGGTTTGATCTTCTTTTCATTCAGGAGTTTTCCAACAACTTCATCAATCCCCCACTCTTGCTTATTCCAAGTGGTATTCGCATCAAACAGCATTTGGCCATCATGCATATAAAGAACATCATATTTCTCTTTTGGAGAATAATCAGAAGGTAACCAAACAAAGACATCACGCGGAGTGACAATTGAAGAGCTAAAGTCAGGATACTCTACAAGTTGTCCTAAAGAAACGGTTTGCTGCGCAATACCATATTGACATAGCAACAGAGCAAATGCTATAAAAAGGAATCTCACTTTCATTGTATTACATATTTATCCATGACCAATGTACTTACAAGCTGTTACAAATACAATTGTTATTAAACATACCATTATCTCTAATATTGTCTGTTCCTAAACAAATCACTAACTTACGAAACCTCAATTACCCAATATCATAATTCAAGCACAAGCACTTCTTTTGGCTGTAAATGAAGTTTTTTTCCTAATGGCACATTACTATCCGTCAACACATTCTTCGAATTAGTTCTATCTCCTATAACCTCTTTATAAAACGTTAAATCCAAGTCAACTTCCTTGTTAACTCCGTTCATTATAACCAGTATGCTCTTGCCATTATAAGAACGCTCATACACATATACATTGCTACGAGGCATGAAATGCTTCATTTTGCCTTTAGATATAGCATCATTCCCTTTACGCCAATGCAGCATTTTTTTCATAAAATTGAAAGCTTCCTGTTGCATAGCCGTTCTCCCACTTTCTTGAAAAACACTAATTTCATCTCCATTCCAACCTCCCGGCATATCCGGACGTACATATCCAAAATCTTTCTTTGTACTACCAGTCATTAATAATTCCTGTCCATAATATAATTGTGGAATACCAGGAATTGTCAACAACATGGTAACCGCCTGTTTATATGCATTCAAATTTTCCGGATCTTCCAATAAAAAACGATCCGTATCATGATTCTCAAGCAGACGCATCACATTATTAATATCAGGATAGCAAAAATCATAAGCAAAATGTTCAAAAAGAAGTTGCAGACCAGTATTCCAAGATGTTTCTTCATGGAAAACGTCAGTTGCTATTGTCCTTAAACGAAAATCCATCACTGATTTCAGTCTTGTATTAGCTTTCCCATTTACTAGGCTGTTTTGCTGCCAATACGCAGTACCGACAGGGTTATTAGGAACCATAACTTCACCCACAATATTGAAATTAGGATACTCCTCAAAAACTTCTTTACACCAACGTACCATCATATCCGGATCCGGATATACATAAGTATCTTGGCGAATACCATCCAAATCAGCATATTCAATCCACCAAATTGAATTCTGAATCAAATAATCAGCAACAAAACGATTCCTCTGATTCAAATCGGGCATTGTAGGTACGAACCACCCATCCGTTAATTCCTGTTTATCGATATCCGAAGCATAAGGATCAAAAAAGACAGTTTTATTATGATTGGTCTCAACATATTTATGCGAATTATTAAACCAATTGTGCATCGGTGGATCGAGCAACCAAGGATGATTGGTTCCACAATGATTAAAAACCATATCCATTATCAGTTTCAGGCCACGTTGATGCATGAGTTCAGCCAAACGGACGTAATCCTCATTAGTTCCCAAACGAGGATCTATTTTATAGTAATCGGTTGCAGCATAACCATGATAAGAGCCTTCACCCATATCATTTTCCAAGACAGGAGTCGTCCAAATTGCTGTAACACCTAAACTATCTAAATAATCAAGATGTTGCATGATGCCGAC
This sequence comes from uncultured bacterium, assembly GCA_905215555.1. GTDB lineage: Bacteria > Bacteroidota > Bacteroidia > Bacteroidales > Bacteroidaceae > Bacteroides. Next base: position 16,958 of record CAJMQU010000036.1, on the reverse strand, counting down.
TAAATCCCCGCCATGACGAGCATTCACATCCTTACGGTTTACTTCATAAGGATGCCTCATCTGTATATTGTCATTACTTTCATCACCATTGGCAAAACGGTCCGGCATTAATAAATATACAACATCAGAAGAATTAAAGCCAATCTTATCTTCACTGCTACGCTGGCGTTCTTTCAATTCATAAGTACGATTTAATTTACGTTTACCTTTAATAAATTCTATTTGAAATTTACCTGGCGCCGCATCTTTCACATCTAAATACAAAACCAGATAGTTTGAACTTTCCATTGGACATACTTCCTTTAAAACAACTCCCGGATAATTAATTTCTGGTTTATATGTTGCTATATTCAATCCGTACACCATCAACTGTAAACGAGTATTCTTCATACCACACCACCAAAAAGCAGGTTCTATCTTATCAATCGTCTCACTCTTCTTGTTAGAATAACCAGCAGAAAGCCCAACAAAAGTATCATGCAAAGGTATAATAGAAGATTCAAGTTCAGGATATTCAATGAGCCTCCCTGACGACACTATTTGTTTAGCAAATCCCGATTGGCATAACAATAAAACAAGAAATAAAAATAAAGTTCTAATTTTCATGATACATAAAGTTTAAAGATACTAACCTGTTGGCGAAATCACAAAAAAGACATAGAGACTAGAAATAATAAGAGGATACCCTTCATTTTAGGGTACCCTCTATACTATTATAAAAATATATTATTCTATTCTTCCAGTATTATTACCAAAGTTCAAATAAGTTTTTTGTCCAACCCGACCTTGAACGCGAGCTTGGTCACCACCATTTCCACGATAAGCTATCTTACCTTCAAGAACAATGAATTCTGTTCTCCACCAATCAGTAGAAGCAGCTTCGGGGTGAACACAGATACGTACTTCTCCATCCTTGGCAAACTCAGAAGAAATAAATTCCCCATCAGCTGTTGTAGGTACAGTAAACAAGTCTTGTTCACCTAATTGCGCATCCCAACCACCTTTAGAAACATCACCTATCAAGTAGACATTGGGTTTCTCAAATTCAACTCGTTTATCATCACCAATAACTGAAACAAATACCAAATACCAACCGGCTTTGCCAACCTTAATGTTACCACCTGAATCAGACAAACCTGCCAGTTCAATAGATGCAGCCGAAATAGATGCAGCAAAACCAAAGTCACCACCCCAATCAGCTTGCGGAGCAAACTTCACTTCTTCATCAGTACCGAAATAATAAATTCCCCAGAAAGCTCCCTTTGTATCATTCACAGGGATAAATTGGTTCCAAGTACCTCCCCAGTTGTAAGCACTACCGGTCATATAAATTTCCGTAGGTGCACTATTATCCTTCACTGTAAAACGATAATTAGCAACATCAACAGTAATCTTTATTCTACCAACTAATTCAGACTTAATAGCCTGTACATCTGTCCATACAATAAAGTTATCACCGGAAACATCACCGTCTACTGCACTTCCAAGAGCTTTATCCCAATCCAAGTCATCTCCATTAATAGCAGAAGCCGGGAAAATTTTAAAATATGCAACATCCGTAGCTTCCATTTCCAGAGTATACAAATTATCACCAGCTTTAGTCATAGGAATAGCTCCAGCTGCACTCCAACCTTTAAAATCACCAACAATGTAATATCCATCAGGATCAGGAACCGGAGTTGCACCTGGTTTCAGAGTGATACTTACTTCATTGCCTGAAAGCTGAATGCCTTCTCCAGAAGAAGTGACAGCAGAAGCTTTAACTGCCACTTTCAATTCACGCTCCACACTGGCACGGCTTTTATAAGCTTCTTGTGTCACACTATCTAATTGTGCCAATGCTACCTTTATTACATTACCTTCCTTTACTGCATATGGAATTGTATAATCTCCATTCAAAGTCAGAGAATTAATGGCAATAGAACTACCTTCTTCTGCCGTAGTCGAGCTCAATTTTACAATTTCAACAGAATCCACTGTTGCCTCATCCATAACAATGCTGGCATCCTTACCCGCCGCAAAAGTAGCGGTCAGTTGTGCAACTGCATCTTCCTGAGGATTGGACTGAGGGTCAGCCCAGTCCTTAAAATCTTCGTCACAAGCAGAGAATCCTATTGATACCAGAAATAGCCCTGCATATATTAAATGTTTTCTCATAATGAATCGTTCTTTTAAAGGTTAATTACTTCATTTCACCTGTTCCGGCAGTAAAGTTCAGTTGCATAATCTTACCTGCTGAACCCTGTATAGAATAGCCAGCACCCACATCAGCGCCCCAACTATCGTTAACTGCAATATTTTCACGATAGAATATGTTACCATCATAGAGTGTAAATTCAGTTCTCCACCAATCTACTTCTGTCTTGACACACATACGGACTTCTCCACTTGCAACCATTGCAGGAGATACAAAATTACCATCCTTAGCGTCAGGAGCGGTAAACTTCCAACCGTCATCATATGCCCATACACCACCATTAGTAACACCAAACAAATAGACTTCACCCGGATAGAATGTCATGGTAAATACATAATCATCCCCTTTGACAGCTGCTTTAATGTAAACAATATACCAACCAGCAGTTGTTACTTTAATATTATCATCACCTTCGATTCCGGCATTTGCCTTATCCGTAATAGTCAGACGACTATCTGTCATGCCAATATATTCTTTTTCTTTAGTACCAAACTTGAATTCTGAATTTGCATCAAAATAAACCATTGTCCAGAACTGACCATCTAAACCGCTAACCATTGTCATCGGTTTCCATACTCCCCAATCTTCAATCATAGATCCAATAATAAACATTGTCTTCGGCGGAGCCAATGAACTTGCGTCTGCAGATCCTAATACTTTCGGCAATTCAATAACATTAGAAAGGCATACTCCACGTCCACTATCTGTAATGGTAGCCTTCAAACGTACATATACGCTAATCGGGTCTGTTGGAAAAGCTGTATTTTCATCGTTTGCTGCAGCCCACAATTCAAGCAACGTAGCGTTAAGTTCAGAAGCATCCACATTCAGTTTAGCTGACGTAAACACGCTGCCCAACTCTATATAGTTAGCTTTTACATCATCCGTTGCCTCCTGAAAATCAGCGGACAAAGATACTTGTACAGTATAAGTCGTAGGTGCCGGGAAACCATAATCAGGTTGTGAGCAAGTCAGTTCCACTGTTTTGGCATTCTTCAGGTCATATACATTGTTAGCAGCATACACGGGCGTATTGAGTGTAAATGTATCAGGCTCATGTAAAATCGGATTGCTGTCATTATCCGTTTCGCAAGCTGTAAACAAGGGCAGTGCGAATATGGAAGCCAGTATTATATTGAATATTTTTTTCATAACTATATTCTTTTATTAGATGATAAACTATTGATTAATAGCCCACATTCTGTGTCATATTCTCATTGTTATTAATATCTGATACAGGAATCGGGAAAACATTATAGAACGAAGCAACACTTGTTCCTTTAGCTGTTCCACCTTTCCAGTCCCAAATATATTTATTGGTAGTAAACATACCAAAACGAACCAAGTCAGAGCGACGGCGACCCTCCAAATAGAATTCGCGAGCCCACTCATCAATAAGTTCCTGTTCAGTAACAGTCTGTACCAATCTTGTACAGTTAGCACGCTTGCGCAGTTCATTGATATCAGCAGTAGCATCTCCCCCTTGACGGTAGACAGCTTCTGCACGTGTTAGATAAGCTTCTGCCAGACGGAACAAAGGAATATCTGTATCAGGGTATTCAGTATGACTGGTAGGCTTACCATCCGAGCGAATATTCTGCCATTTCACGATAGACAAACCATCTAAAAATCCAGTAATGGCTTCAGCCTGAAGTTTACGTCTGCCACCTCCTACACCTGAATATAACATGGCACGATCATCACCAGCAGCCTTAATCATATCAACTGTACGAATTCCGTATTGTACATCGAAAGCATCAATTTTTTCATCTGTTCCAAGTTCTTTTGCATCAGGTATTTCTACATCCTCAGGCAACATCGGAACTTTAGACAGATCGGAAAAGAACTTTTGTACAAAAGAAGCACGGGCAAAGATACAAGACCAACCATTCGTTGTTCCCATACGAGGCATACCGCTAATGCGGCTACCACAAACTAAATACGTAGAACCACCATAATTACGTGTCTTCACACCATCTTGACGGATAGGAAGAATGATTTCCTGCATAGCATCTTCATTCTCATCATTATCAGCCATAAAAAGCAATCGATAATCCGGACACAACTTATATGCCGAGCCAATAACTTTAGAAGCATACTCTTCAGCTTTGGCATAATCAGTCTGTCCTGTGTATACACCAGCATTCAGATACAAACGTGCGCGAAGCAACCAGTTTGCAGCTTTGTCCGCACGCCCGAAAGGAGCTTGGCGAGGTTCATACATATCATTTTCAATCTCATTCAGTTCATTCTGGATGAAATCATATAATTCTTTGCCCTTCTTTTCTATAGGAAGTTCATTGCTGAAATGATCCTTAAACGGAGCTTTGCCAAACAAATCGAGGAAGTACCAATAGTGCAAGGCACGTAAGAAACGTATTTCAGCACGTTGACGCACTGTTTCCGCATCTGTTTTACCTTCTGTCTGATCGAGGAAGAAGTTATATTGTGTAATGTCATAACCCAGACGAACATAAGCCCACTCCGTACGCTGGCTGGAAGAGTTCCAACCAATTCTCGTAAACTGAGGAATATCTACATTGTCTTGCCATGCCCAAATACATTCATCCGTAGGCAATTCATTACAGTTAAAAGTAGTACGGTAGAAACCTGATTCACCTTCATCTTGTCCATCCAAGTCTGGAGAACCAGCAATACCTTTCTGCCCGGTCACACCCAACATAGCATACCCTTTTACAAATACTCCTTCCTGATCGAAACTACCTCCTGTTTGAGGATCGATCGGGCTAATATCCAAATCATTGATGCACGAAGTTGCTCCAAAAGAAAAAGCAGCAATTAGTGCAGCAGAAAATATATGTTTTATATAATTCGTTTTCATGATAAATTCATTTTTATGTTATTTAGAATTGCAGACTCAGGCCTAACAAGAAAGTCATAGCTCTTGGATACGGATTTTTATCTATACCACTCTTTACTTCAGGATCAAGGCCATTGTATTTACTAATTATAAACGGATTTTGTACTGTAGCATAAACACGTCCGCCAATACCTTTATAAGACTGGCTCTTCAACAGATTCTGGAAAGAATAACCTAACGTAATGTTATCGCAACGTATAAATGATGCATTACGTACGAAGTAATCACTCATAGCGTAATCACCTTTTCCCGTAAATCCAAGTGAGAGAGCTTCAACAGGTATATTAGAATATGCATTGTTTGAATACAATCCCGAAGTACTGGTATTAGCTTTATTGCTTAAAAAGTCATAATACACATAGTTATTCAGGCTTGCACGCAAAGAGAAACTAAAGTCAAAGTTCTTGTATAACATCTTAGAAGTAAGTCCCATCAAGACATCACCAGCCGGTTTCTTATAAATATATTTATCTGCACTATTAATAATACCGTCACCATTACGGTCAACAAACGTATTCTCAATAGGCTTTCCATTCTCATCATATACTTGTTGATAAACATAGAATGAATTAGCCGCATATCCCACTTTGTTTACTTGTACCTTAGTATTAACACCTTTGGAAATTGCATCGCCAGCCTCTACATAATAATCGTCATCATTGCCACCGGTCAACTTGGTAATTTCATTGTGATTCCACGTAATGTTGTAACTCAAATCCCAAGTAAAATCCTTCGTAACAATTGGCTTGGCATTGATAGAGAATTCCACACCATAATTTTCCAGTGATCCGATATTCTGCATCATTTGCGCATTGAAGTTAGTACCAACGGGAATTTTCACACTGTTCAACAAGTCGTCCGTCTTACGGTAATAACCATCGATAGCACCGCTGATTCTTCCGTTCAGGAAACCAAAATCCAAACCACCATTCCACGTAGTAGTCTTTTCCCATTTCAACTCTTCGTTAAAAGCCTTCGGACGTGAAGTTGAATAATAAGTATCGCCAAAAGGATATTGAGCAAAGTCATTGTTAATTACATATAGAGGCAAATAAGCAAAGTCATCACCTATATCCTGTTGTCCGGTGATACCCCAACCTAAACGCAGTTTCAAATCAGAAAGGAAGCTTACATCTTTCAGGAAGTTTTCTTCTTTCAACTTCCAGCCCAAAGCTAGTGACGGGAATGTTCCCCAACGGTTATCTTTAGCAAAACGTGAAGATCCATCCCAACGCATCGTGAATGTAAACAGATAACGATTCAATAAAGAATAGTTTAAACGACCAAAGTAAGAAACCAGTGTATTTCGGGTTGCATAAGCAGTCTGTTCACGCAAAGTTGCATCATGCGCTTCTCCAAGATAAGCATCCCAGCCTTGGCCTTCATCAAATCCGTTACGATGGAAGTGTTGCTCTTCACCACCCACCATTACATCGAAGTCATGAGAACCTAAAGATTTGATATATTGTGCATATACATTATAAGAGAGATTATATTTATATTGTGTGGCAGCACCATTCCAACCATAATAGTTATTAGAGAAAGAATAGGGAGAGGTAATAGTTGTCTGGGTACCTTCTGCATACTCACCACCCATACTTGCATGGATATGCAGGTCGGGCAGGAAATGTACTTTATAATCTACATCCACATTACCTACAAAATCATTACTATTGGCATTATCATTCTTGAGTTCCAATGCAGCTAACGGGTTTTGAGTAGAGTTAGGATTCACAGTATAGTTCCATGTTTTATCACTAAAGTTGTTGGTAGAAGCTGTATTTTGCCAATAACCACCAGTAAATTTATATGGCTCACCTGTTCCGTATACAGGACGTGTGGGATCCATAGACAATGCCCCACCAACAGCAGCACCGGTATCAGCATAACGGTTTTTACCATTCATATACTTAGCATTGATATTAAATTTCAGATGCTCATCAAAGAATGTAGGAGCTAGGTTTACTGATGCTGTAAAACGTTGGAAATTAGAAGTCTTAACGATACCATTATCATTCGTGTAACCTAAAGAAACACGATAAGGTAAGTTTTTAAAACCACCATTGATAGAAACGTGGTGGTCAGTGCTTACAGCAGTGCGATAAATTTGGTCCTGCCAATCTGTATCATCTGTACCCAATTCAGACGGTAATTTATCCCCCCATAGTTTAGTAGCATAAGCTCGGTATTCATCACCACTCAATACATCATATCGTTTTTGAGTAGTAGAAAATGATACATAACCATTGTAACTTACCTTTGGAGCCTGTCCGCTCTTACCTTTTTTAGTAGTAATAAGAATTACACCATTAGATGCACGCGAACCGTAGATAGCAGTTGCAGAAGCGTCTTTCAATACAGTAAAGGTTTCAATATCAGCAGGGTTAACCATAGACAGACCATTTGACATACCTTTAATACCTTGGTTGTCAATAGCCAGACCATCAATAACAATCAACGGATCATTACTTGCATTCAAAGAAGAACCACCACGGATACGGATTTGTGCACCACCACCCGGAGTACCATCATTAGAGATAACGCTTACACCAGCTACTTTACCAGATAACATATCCTGCGCATTTGTGGTGATACCTTTGCTCAATTCATCAGGTTTAATAGCTGTAACCGAGCCTGTAGCATCATTCTTCTTCACAGTACCATATCCGATTACCACAACAGCATCCAGAAGTTGTGAATCATCCTGTAGAGTCACCATAACAGTGGAAGCCGCCTTTACTTCTTCCGTTTTATAGCCAATAAAAGAAACAACAAGCGTAGCCCCTTGCGGAACGCTCAACGTAAAATTACCATCTAAATCAGTGATTGTACCATTCGCAGAATTTCCTTTCTCTACGACATTCGCGCCTATCACTTCCAACCCCGTGGCATCTTTTACATGCCCTTTCACGGTGATGTTCTGTGCATAAACGCCTACAGACAAGAATAACCCTACTAATAGGGGAAGAATCATTCGACAGATTCTAAGATTAACTTGCTTCATGCATTTAAAAAATTAAAGTTAACAATATTAATTACCTATATTTATTATTCGAAATTATCTTTCGATTGCTTTTTCTTTTATAAGGTATCTATAACATGACGCAACAAAAATATGCTTTATATAAATATTAAAATATAAGAAACATAAGAAATATGCAATAGCAACAGTGCAAACGATTGCACGGAATTGCACAACTACAACTCTCAAAAGAATCTTATTTCAAAAGATGATATCCGATAAATATATAGGCATTTTCAAAAGACGAACATTATAAGACATCAATACGAAAGCTAAATCCATCATTTGCCCTCACAATGATTACATTTGTATACTTTCTGCAACACGAACAAAATACAAAATCTGCGCTCCAGCATATTTTATAAATAAGCAAGGAATAAAAATTCGCCATTACTGCATATACATACTACTATACAAGTTATTTATGCAGAAAAGGGTTACTACTTATAGGTAATATGGTTACTACTTATAGGTAATATGGTTACTACTTATAGGTGATATGGTTACTACTTATGGGTAAAAGGGTTACTACTTCCGACTGAAGCACTTATTTGCATCATGCTTTTCACTTATAAGAGTAATTTTCAAGGGATATTCTACTCCAGAATAAATGTAAGTATTTCGATATTCCTCAATCAATCTGTCACTTGCTTACTTTCATTCGCATATTTCAGCTTTCACCAGCATCAGGACAGAAACAATGGATTCTCAGCCGGCTGAAAATACAATTTGTCAGAATCAATGCCATAATATCTCCATGCAAGCTCCGTAACATCTCCATACCCGGTCCGTATCTGCTCCGTAACATCTCCGCGTCAGTACGCTTCCTATAGACATGGAGATGAAACGGAGCAGATATGGACCGGGTACGACTTTGGCAAGGCTATATAAATTTCCCTTTTTAATACTGAAATAAAACAGCAATAAGTACCTTGGTATACTGATGTACAAAAACAGATGCCTATGAGCAATAAGATTTACCCCATAGGAATACAAGACTTCGAGAAGATTCGTAAGGACGGTTATTTCTATATTGATAAGACAGCCTTGATTTATCAAATGACAAAAACCGGTAGTTATCGGCACATGAAGCAACCGATGCCCAGGTGCTGAACAATATAAATTCCAAAACAGCAAGTTCTGATCATATTTCTTTCTCTTTTTCCGCCCAAGCTTTTTCCATACCATAGAAGTTGACGGGTTGCTCCGTCCCGGTCGATTGTCCATCAAGTTCACGTTGTTTCTGCTCGAAGAAAGCCCGCCAACGTGGATAATACAAATCCTTGAGGAGCCCGCTCCACTCGCGATGAGAATAATCATGCAGTCCTCCCTGGTTTGCAGCAATACTGTCTCCCCATACTGTTATCAGGGCGGAAGCATTCCATTCGTAGAGTTTCTTTTCTTCTTCAGTAGTTCCTAAAGAACGTGCGGCCGTAAGCCAGGAAGATACTGAAAACTCTTTCCGGGCAGACAATAAATGATCCTGGGCCAGTATTAATTCAAGAAACTGCCGAGTTTGTTTCCGGAAACTGTCCCCGTCTTTCCGGTCATAGCTCCCGGAGATTTCTTCGAGCAAAAGGTTACCCTTGTCGGCTAAACTTTGGCGCGTTATATCTATCAGATCGTACTCAAAATTATTGTTCCCTTTGTAATGGTCTGCCACAACAGCCATCAGCCGCGCAGCTTTTGCAGTAGAGTCGGGCGAATAGAACAGTTTGGAATAGCCCCATGTAGAAGTCCTATCCAGATGGAAACCCGGACGTGCACACAACAGGGATTCCACGGTTCCCTCTCCCGGATAGTCTTTCGGAGCATTATAAACGGTATGCTCAAGCGCCTGCCATGCTTCCATCACTTCCGATGGCAAATCACCGCCATAACGAGCTTTCAGATATCCCTGCAACCACTCATCCGATGAAAAGCGCTCCTGACGCCAAGGCAATTCATAAAGAAGTTCAAACATAACCGGATTGTTTTCAATGCCTTCCGGAGTGGCCCCTACTCCACGCAATGTCTTTCCATTGACATGGACACAGGCGTCATAATATCCATTTACCAATTGTTCCATTCGTCCGTGCAGACCTACATTACCGCCAAAGTTGAGCAACATACAGTAGAGCCAGCCGTGTTTGCCGAAACCTTTCTCCCGATACCACATCGAATTGGGATCGCCCCATTGGGGACGTTTCTCACTATACAAATCCAGCACCATCAGATCTCCTTCTTCAAGAGCTCCAACCATCTTTTCACGCGGATTTGCCTGCCATGCCTGCATCACCCAGACGGCTTCGGGATTAGCTTTCTTCATCGCCTTCATGATAGAAGTCCCGGCCTTTGCCAAATCTACTCCCTCCGTGTTCCCCCCTTCATGAAAGGGGTCCATACTGTAATATTTCGCTTTTCCATAGAGTTTTTCCAATTCTTCGTAATACATTGCGGCAAATGAATCGAAATGCTCATCTTCGGCAGAAAGGAAAGCCGGACGAGGGAAACCACACCATTTACCCGGATCGTCAATCCGATATCCCAGCTTCTCACCGATATTCCGCGGAACCATGCCCGAATAGCCGGGAAATACGGGTTCGATACCCAGTTCCCGCATTCGGGCCACTATCTTCTTCTGAAGTGCTTCCTGCTGCCGGTACCAGCTGTCGGGATTCGGTCCGCCCCACCCTTCCAGATTGTTCATCTGCCACCAAGCCATGAAAGCGGGACCGGAAATAAATTCATTGATTTCCTCCGTCGTATATCCGTTGCGTCTCAGCAGATTATACCAGACGACCTCTACTCCTGTAATGCTCAGTGGCATATTGATTCCATGCATGGCCATCCAGTCTATCTCCTTTTCCCAACGCTCCCAGTCCCAAAAAGCCATGGAGTAGGAATAGGTACAGTAGTTCAGATAATAGCGATTTCGCATAGTTGTCTCTTTACGGATTGTCTCTTGCGGAAGGGGCAATACTTCCGGCAACTTCTGCGACAGGTTATTCCAACAAAGATGAATTCCGGCAACATATTTCAGATACCAGTTCAATCCGGTGGCTAAAGACAAGTCGGAATTTCCCGTTATCAACACTTTAGCTCCTTCGGAAGCTATCTCAAAATAATCTCCGGACGACTCACCTCCGGCAGGAGACAATTGGAAAAGGATTCGCCCTTTCGATGTCCCTTCGGTCACACGGTCGGCCAACAAGTCTATTGGCAGTGGTTCCGACTGACAGCTACACAACATGGAGGTTAGAAACAATAAAACCAATAAAACGTGTTTATACATAATTTCGTTGAAGCTAAATATTTTATTTTAAGACGCTCAGTGTTAGTTTACCAGACTTCAAACCTTTAGCCTTGGCCTCGAAAGCGATTTCTCCGGGTGTCCGGCCGTTTGCACATTTGGTTCCAGTTCTTCTCAAGAAGAGACTCATTGCATTGCACTTGCAGGGAAGCAGCGAGTCAGGATAAAGGGACATAACTATGAGTATTATCGGCTTTCAGAATATCGAATATCCAGCGATACGTACCGTTATCATTATCATCATGCAAATGTACAATAACTTTTGCATTGGAGAACACTTCTTTCACTGAATTTGAGCCGATGGAGCAATTTCATTACCCACCTGCCCCCATTCGGGAGTAAAGCGTTTCTCGTTCAGGGCATTCAGTCCCCAAAAGCGCAAAGTTGCAGATGCCGCGGTCGATGGCAGTTTTGCAATCGAATGTGCCTCCTCATGTTATCAAATTAAAGTAGTTTTTCCAGATGATTTCTGTCAAATCAGCAAACAAAAGACATGGAATGCTGTTCTCTACAAAATTAGAACCTAAGATTTAAGAAATAGCTTAAAGTTTATTTATCACTTAATTGCAATATAGTATTTAACTAAAAATTATGAATATGAATAAGTTGAAGTTTTCTTTCCTGCTTCTGATGTTTCTGGCATCAGTTCCGGTTTTTGCCGACTACGCTCCTGTCAATGTGCAGGAAGCCTTAAAGAAGATGTATCCCCAAGCCAAAGATGTAGCCTGGTCGCGGGATGAGGCGTATTATGTGGCAGACTTTATGCTGAATGGCTTCGACACCAAGGTCTGGTTCAACGCCAATGCTTCGTGGGCGATGAAACAGACAGACTGGGAAACAATGGATGAAGTCCCTGCCGCAGTTTATAACGCATTTGCAGCCAGCCAGTATTCCGATGGAATGGTACAAGACGTTACGCTAGTCCAGTTTCCCGAAAAGCAACCGGTGATTTCAGTAATAGTGGGGATGGCAAATACACAGACCAAATATCAACTGCTATTCACCCCCGACGGAGGATTGGAAGATGAACGTAATGCAACTTACTTCAATAACCTATTGGGTGCAGAGGTATTCTTGTAACAAAGAACTGCCGCAATTGAAAATCTATCGCAAAAGACAAATAAAAAGACAGGGATGCCAAAGAAAGCAAACTTCGCACCCCTGTCTTTACATAATATTTCTTCCGATCAGAACTCGCTCGTAAAATGGAACTTAATGTGCTTAAAGTCCATCTGAGCCATTTGCAGCACATAACCGCTATCTGCCAGGAAGACATCTCTTCCTTCGCGGTCTTTCGCCATATACTGATACTTACGTTTCTTGAAAGCCTCCAGTTCTTCCTGGTCATCGCTCTCTATCCAGCAAGCCTTATACAAGCTCAGCGGCTCCCAGCGACACTTCGCAGTGTATTCGTTCTCCAGACGATACTGGATAACCTCGAACTGCAACTGTCCCACCGTACCGATAATCTTCCGACCATTAAACTGGTTGACAAACAACTGTGCCACACCCTCGTCCATCAACTGGTCGATACCCTTGGCAAGCTGTTTCTGTTTCATCGGATCGGCGTTTTCTATATACTTGAACATCTCCGGCGAGAAACTCGGCAGACCACGGAAATGAAGCATCTCCCCTTCCGTCAGCGTATCGCCAATCTTGAACGTTCCGTTGTCCGGCAGACCGATGATATCACCTGCCCAGGCCTCGTCAACCGTCGTCTTGCGCTGTGCCATAAATTGTGTGGGCGAAGAAAAGCGCATTGTCTTTCCATGACGCACATGCAAATAAGGAGCATTACGCGTGAATTTACCTGAGCAAATCTTACAGAATGCAATACAAGAACGGTGATTCGGGTCGATATTCGCTGTAATCTTAAAGATAAAACCGGTGAACTTCGGTTCTTCCGGTTCCACTTCACGCTCTTCTGCCTGTACCGGACGGGGACTCGGAGCTATCTCCACGAAGCAATCCAGCAACTCCTGCACACCAAAGTTATTCAATGCCGAACCAAAGAATACCGGAGCCAGTTCGCCTTTCAGATAGTCTTCTTTATCGAATTCCGGATAAACCCCGTCTATCAGTTCCAATTCGCCACGCAGCTTGTCGGCCAATTGCGCACCGATTTGGTTATCCAACTCTTCGGTATCGATATCTACTTCGATCTTCTCCGTAACCACCTGTTTGGAAGGCTGGAAAAGATTCAGATTATGTTCATAGATATTATAAACCCCTTTGAAACGGACACCGCTCTCGATAGGCCAGGTCAGCGGACGCACATGAATGGAAAGTTCTTCCTCCAATTCGTCCAGCAAGTCGAAAGGATCCTTAGCTTCACGGTCCATCTTATTGACGAAGATGATTACCGGCGTATTACGCATACGGCAGACCTCCATCAGCTTACGCGTCTGCGTTTCCACACCCTTTGCACCGTCCACTACAATGATTACGCTATCTACAGCAGTCAGTGTACGGTAAGTATCTTCGGCAAAGTCCTGGTGGCCGGGGGTATCAAGGATATTAATCTTGTAATCTTTGTAATCGAACTCCATCACGGAGGTGGTCACAGAGATACCACGTTGTTTCTCTATATCCATCCAGTCGGATGTAGCCGTTTTCTTTATCTTATTGCTCTTTACAGCACCAGCCACCTGAATCTGTCCACCGAAAAGCAATAGTTTCTCGGTCAATGACGTCTTACCGGCATCCGGATGCGCGATAATCGCAAAGGTTCTCCTCCGCTCTATTTCGTTATTATTTGCCATATATATTAGGTATATATTATTTCAAAGATAATTCGCCAGTCCGCACATTGAATCGAAACTTCCATCACACTTCATCCAATTTCTTAATGCACACTTCAAGCGATTTCTCCCAATGAGGAATGTCGATGCCGAATGTCTTCTTTATTTTCGTCTTATCCAATACTGAATAATGCGGACGAGGTGCCTTTGCCGGATATTCATCCGTATGCAGTGGAGTCACCTTACAAGTGGCAATACCGGCAATACGATGAATAGCAACCGTAAAGTCATACCAGGAACATACGCCCTCATCACTAAAATGATAAATGCCCGGAACAATTCCACGATTGATGGCTGCATAGATAGCAACTGCCAGGTCTTTCGCATACGTAGGCGTACCAATCTGGTCGAAAACCACTCCCAACGATTCACGTTCACGTCCCAGACGAATCATCGTTTTCACAAAATTGTTTCCATAGATGGAATACAACCAGGCAGTACGAATCACCATCGCTTTCTCACAGTTCTGCATAACCTCCTTCTCTCCGCCCAGCTTGGTAAATCCATAAACAGAGTTAGGGCATGTCTCGCACTCTTCCGTATAAGGAATATGCGCTGTGCCGTCGAACACATAGTCCGTAGAGACCTGTATCATCGCAGCACCATTAGCCTGAGCGGCACGTGCCAATATCCCCGGAGCTTCCTCATTCAGTTTACGGCATAACTCTTCGTTATCTTCCGCTTTATCGACTGCCGTATAAGCAGCACAATTCACTACAACTTCAATCTGATTGCCGGCAATGCATGCCCGCACAGCCTGTTCGTCACAAATATCCAGTTCCTGTACGTCAGTAAAAAAATAAGTGTGTTGCGGATTCTCTTTTGCAAGAACTTGCATCTCGTTGCCAAGTTGTCCGTTGGCTCCGGTTACTAATATTCTCATCCTCTCTATTTAGATTTTATTATTTACGATTCACAATCAAAGTAACTTCCTTGCTATCACCTTATCACTCTTCCAGTTTCAACTCCCCCTTTTTATCTTTCTCATAATAGTTGGCAAGCAGGGAAATGAAACTACTGATAGCCTCTATCGCTTTCGCCGTTCCCTGTGTGATTTCCTTCTTCTGCAAACGTAGCAGCAAGACACCATACAAAGCTTCGAAACACGTTTCCAGCTCCGGTTCATCTTTTTTTCCGTTCCGCTGGCGCAGTTCCACAATAAAGGGCAGCGCCTTGAAATAGGCTGCACTATAATAAGGATATTTGGGAGATGCCAACAGTTCGCCATGCAACTCCGTCAGGTTCATCACTACGTTACGGTTGATTTGCAGATGCCCTTTTTCCTTCACGCCTTCGATACGCATCATATCAATCAGATTGCCGTACCATTCTTCCAGCGCGGGACGTTCTTCTTCGGGATAACGGGAGATAATGCTTTCGCGGATTTTATCGATATCGCACCCGTTGGCACGTATCAAGTCCTCCACCTGCCACATATATATAAGGTATTCCGCGATATTCTTCGCTTTCAGTTGTTGTGCTATCTTCATGATTATATGTTTCTTGTCAGTAAAGTGACTCGCCCATCAGCGTAAACACCAACCCAAACACAGACACAACAATGACAATGCCTCCGATGATACGGTTCAATATCCAGATGCCGCGCAGGTTGAATTGCGTACGGACTTTATTCACAAAATAAGTAATGCCGAACCACCATGCCAATGCTCCCAAGGCAATGGCCAGGTATCCGGTGACCGCTTCAAACACCAGCACCCCCTCGCTGACAAAAGCAAAGCGTGCAAAAAGACCGATAAACAGGAATACAATGAGCGGATTGGATAGTGTGACGGCAAACGCCGTTATGAAGTTATGGAAATAAGACCCTTTATTGGTAGAGACAGGACGGATGGACGAGACAGGATTACTACGGAATGTATAAACACCAAATGCCAGCAGCATGATGCTTCCAAACAACTGCAAATAAAAGATATTTTTATTTACGTAATCGAATACGAAGCTCATCCCGTATCCTGTCAGCAAGGCGTAGGCTATATCACTCAACGAAGCTCCCAGTCCCGTTATGAAACCATACCAACGCCCCTTGTTCAGCGTACGCTGAATGCACAGCACGCCGACAGGCCCCAGCGGAGCAGACACAACTACCCCGATAATAAAGCCCTTCCATAATATATCGAATATGGTCCTTATTTCAATCATGGCTGCAAATATCGTACTTTTTTATGAGAAGAGCCAATAGTGTTAACGTTTTTTCGACTGATTATCACAAAACACCTAATACTTTACATAACTAAAGCCCGAAGAAACCATGCAAACAGGGAAAATACATTGGTATAAGACATACAACAGTGACAAAGTCATCAATCCTGCCAAGTAAGATTTTCGTCCTTCAAAATATCAAATACATTTTAACCTCCGTATCTTCCTTCGAAGTGCGGAGGATTTTTATTTCTTTTCTTTCTCTCCCTCAACGTTTTTTGTGTATCTTTGCAGCAAAAGCGCAGATAAGCTACATTCCGGCATAAAAAAATGAATAGATTCATTTTATTCTGCCCTTGATTTGCATTATCTTTGCGCCCAAGAAAAAAAGCCGGCATCTCCCGTTAACGCCTCCCCGCCTTTTCCGGAGTGCCCTAAGCATAAATCATAAATCATAAATCATAAATATTCAGTATGATTCTTTTTTTCAGAACCTCATCCAAAAGCGTGATAGCAGTAGAATGCGAGCACGCACTCCCTCAAGCAGACATCGACAAACTCTGCTGGCTTTTTGGAGAAGCCACCCCCGAAAGTGAAGACAACCT
>CAJMQU010000035.1 GCA_905215555.1 uncultured bacterium | reverse complement strand
TAAGGTTAACAAAAAGATTGGCTGTCTGGGATAGATAGCCTTTTTTTATGTTCGCTTATACACAAGGCCTAACGGTCAGAAACGAGGTCAGGGTATTCCTGTGGACATCTTTATGTCCGTTCTGCTGACGATATGGTGATATTCTGCAGAAGCCGCCGTTCCGCTGAACGTACTTTGGCTAACCTTATCCCTTCCATAGAGAATAAACTCCTTCTGAAAGTGAATCTTAGCAAAATCAAAGTGACTCAAGGCCCTTATCTTTTCATTAAATTTATACTTCAAGATATCACTTATCAAAGACTGTTTTATTCTTACCGTAATGCCGGAAAACACTGTTACTATCTGTTGATGAATGTTTAAGCAACGTTAAATGGGAACTGGTTTTTTGTTCTGATTGTAGTAATAATAGTTCAAAAGGGTATAATTTATAGAAAAAAAGTTTCATAAGAGTACAACTTGAAACATTTTGTTTCTACATTTGCAAAGTTGTTTATGTAACTATTCTGCAAGAAATAAGCTTTAGGGAGTTGAACAAAACTTAATCGATAGGTGTTAAGCTCATAGCAGCGGAAGGACAGAAACGCGACCTGCTGAATTTAGAAAAAGAGAAATTATATAAAAAGATTGCTTATGTCACAAATTATCGGACATATCTCTCAGGTCATCGGACCGGTAGTAGACGTCTATTTTGAGGGTACGGATGCCGAATTGATGCTTCCAAGTATCCATGACGCACTGGAGATTAACAGACCAAATGGAAAAACATTAATCGTAGAAGTACAACAGCACATTGGCGAAAACACGGTGAGAACCGTAGCCATGGATAGTACGGACGGTTTGCAAAGAGGTATGAAAGTGCACCCTACAGGTGGACCTATCACAATGCCGGTTGGCGACCAGATTAAAGGCCGGTTGCTGAATGTTGTGGGTGATTCCATCGATGGTATGAAAGAGTTAGACCGAACCGGTGCGTATCCCATTCACAGAGATCCCCCTAAGTTTGAAGATTTGACTACCGTACAGGAAGTACTCTATACAGGTATCAAGGTTATCGACTTGCTGGAACCATACAGTAAGGGTGGTAAGATTGGCTTGTTCGGTGGTGCAGGTGTGGGCAAAACGGTGCTCATTCAGGAACTTATCAATAACATTGCCAAGAAACAACATGGTTTTTCAGTGTTTGCCGGAGTAGGTGAGCGTACCCGTGAAGGTAACGACCTGCTGCGCGAGATGATTGAGTCCGGTGTTATCCGCTATGGTGAAGAATTCAAGAAAAGTATGGAAGAAGGAAACTGGGACTTGTCCAAGGTGGACTACAACGAAGTGGAAAAGTCACAGGTATCTCTGATATTCGGTCAGATGAACGAGCCTCCCGGCGCTCGTCAGTCAGTGGCATTGTCCGGACTGACGGTGGCAGAAGCTTTCCGCGATCAGGGTGCCGAAACGGGTGGTTCTCGTGATATTCTGTTCTTCATCGACAATATTTTCCGTTTCACACAGGCCGGTTCCGAGGTTTCCGCTTTGCTGGGGCGTATGCCTTCGGCTGTAGGTTACCAACCGACGTTGGCCACTGAAATGGGGGCCATGCAGGAGCGTATTACTTCTACCCGTAATGGCTCTATCACCTCCGTACAGGCTGTATATGTACCTGCCGATGACTTGACAGACCCGGCTCCGGCCACTACTTTTACTCACTTGGATGCTACGACTGTATTGAGCCGTAAGATTACCGAATTGGGTATCTATCCTGCCGTTGACCCGTTGGAGTCTACCTCGCGTATCCTCGATCCGCACATCGTGGGACAGGAACATTACGAAGTGGCACAGCGTGTGAAGCAAATCCTACAGCGCAACAAGGAGTTGCAGGATATTATCTCTATTCTCGGTATGGAAGAGCTTTCGGATGCCGACCGCACACTGGTGAACCGTGCACGTCGTGTGCAGCGTTTCTTGTCGCAGCCGTTTGCCGTTGCCGAACAGTTTACGGGCGTACCAGGAAAGATGGTGTCCATAGAAGATACCATCAAAGGTTTTAAGATGATTCTGGATGGCGAAGTGGACTATTTGCCCGAATCTGCTTTTTTGAATGTAGGTACGATTGAAGAAGCGATAGAGAAAGGTAAGAAGTTGCTGGAACAGGCGAAGTAAATAAAAAAATGAAAATTAAAAATTGAAGAGGGAAAGAGGCTATGAAGAAATTATCTTTGAACATAGTGTCTCCTGAAAAGGAAATATTTAATGGAGAAGTGGAAAGTGTAACGCTACCCGGTACAATAGGAACTTTTACCATCTTGCCGCAACATGCTCCCATCGTGTCTTCGCTTCGTGAAGGCAAGGTGACGTATGTGCCGGAAGGAAGTGAGGAACAAACCCTTGACATCAAGGGAGGTTTTGTGGAGTTGAGTGGTGGAGTGGTTTCTGCCTGTGTGGACTGATTACTTGGCTTCCCTTTCATTATTTAACTCTTTCATCCTTAATTTTGAATAATACTATGAGTATCAGCATAACAAAGCGCAATTTCTTATATCAGATCACCCTGTTGTCAATCATTACAGGGTGGACAGGAGCGGGAATATTCCATTATGTGTTGCCCGGACACTATTTCGGAGGGTACCCTTTTATTCCGGTATACTTCTTCTTGTTCGGGATTTTTGAGATATCAATGTTCGACGCATGTCGGAAACATACTCCGCAGAAGTTGTTGCTGCTTTACATGGCAATGAAAGTGATGAAGATGTTGCTCTCTGTGATACTCTTAGTAGTGTACTGCTTGGCAGTGCGGGAGGAAGCTAAATTGTTCCTGCTGACATTCATCATTTACTATATAGTCTATCTGATATATGAGACTTGGTTCTTTTTTACTTATGAGGTGACAAAGAAACAGAAAAAAGAAAAGAAAAATGAAACAAATGCGTAATCTATTGACCGGAATATTCCTGCTGCTAGGAATGCTGCTGACTGCCTTGCCTGCTGCCGCACAAGGTGTTGAAGCAGAGCTTGACAGCATAGCCAAACGGGATGACATCACTGCCGCCGAACAGAAAGAGAATACGGTGGATGTGAAGGGGATTGTCTTCGGACATATTGGCGATGCTTACGAGTGGCACATCACCACATGGGGAAAGACGCACGTCACTATTCCGTTGCCTGTCATTGTATATAGCTCGCAAACCGGCTGGCATGCTTTCCTTTCTTCCCGGTTGGAAGAGAATGGAGGCAGTTATGAAGGATTCTCCATAGCTCCGGCCGGAAGTAAGTATGAAGGCAAATTGGTGGAACATGACGCAGCCGGAAACGAAATACGTCCCTGGGATATTTCTATAACGAAGGTGACGCTGTCATTGTTGATAAACAGTATGTTGCTGCTTGTCATTATTCTGGCGGTCGCCCAATGGTATCGCAAGCATCCGCAAGGTAGTGCGGCACCCGGCGGTTTCATCGGATTTATGGAGATGTTCATAATGATGGTGAACGATGATATCATCAAGAGTTGTGTAGGGCCGAAGTATCGCAAGTTTGCACCCTACTTGCTGACAGCGTTCTTCTTCATCTTCATAAACAACATTATGGGGCTGATTCCTATTTTCCCGGGTGGTGCCAATGTGACGGGTAATATCGCTATTACGATGGTGTTGGCACTCTTTACCTTTGTAGCCGTCAACCTGTTCGGTACAAAAACGTATTGGAAAGATATCTTCTGGCCGGATGTGCCTTGGTGGCTGAAAGTGCCTGTGCCGATGATGCCCTTTATCGAATTTTTCGGCATCTTCACCAAACCGTTCGCTCTGATGATCCGTCTTTTTGCCAATATGCTGGCGGGACATATGGCCATGCTGGTGCTGACGTGTCTGATTTTTATCTCTGCCAGTATGGGACCTGCACTCAACGGTACACTTACCGTGGCATCCGTTCTGTTCAACATTTTTATGAATGCATTGGAGTTGCTGGTAGCATTCATCCAGGCTTATGTGTTCACCATGTTGTCTGCCGTGTTCATCGGATTGGCTCAAGAAGAACATAAAGAAGTAAAAGTGAAATAAATAACAATTAATAATAAACCATTTAAAAACTGAAAGTTATGTTACTATCATCTGTATTATTACAAGCTGCTGCGGCTGGTGTCGGAGTAAGTAAATTAGGTGCTGCACTGGGTGCTGGACTTGCCGTTATCGGCGCAGGTTTAGGTATTGGTAGAATTGGTGGTTCCGCTATGGAGGCTATTGCCCGTCAGCCGGAGGCATCAGGAGACATTCGTATGAACATGATTATTGCCGCCGCATTGATTGAGGGTGTTGCCCTGTTGGCAGTGGTTGTGTGTCTGTTGGTGTTCTTCTTATAACAGGCCTATACTTGCTTTTAATTTATGATTATTAATTTATAATTGAGATTATGTCATTGTTATTACCCGATAGTGGTCTGCTGTTCTGGATGCTTTTATCATTCGGCGTGGTGTTCGTGGTGTTGGCGAAGTACGGTTTTCCTGTTATTACCAAGATGGTAGAGGGCCGTAAAACCTACATTGACCAGTCGCTGGAAGTGGCAAAAGAAGCCAATGAGCAACTCAAAAGGCTGAAAGCCGAGAGTGACGCGTTGGTTGCCGCTGCCAACAAGGAGCAAGGACGCATCTTGCGGGAGGCGATGCACGAGCGTGACAAGATAATCGTCGAAGCACGCAAGCAGGCGGAAGTTGCCGCGCAGAAAGAGCTGGACGAGATCAGAAAGCAGATACAGCAAGAAAAGGAAGAGGCGATACGCGATATTCGTCGCCAGGTGGCTGTGCTTTCAGTGGATATTGCGGAAAAAGTAATCCGCAAGAATCTGGATGAAGAGCACGAACAGATGGAGATGATAGACCGTATGCTGGACGAAGTGCTGGCGGCCTCAAGAAACAATTAAAGAATGAAAGAGTTGAAGAATGAAAGCTCTTTTGTAGTGCTTTTCATTCTTTAATTCCTTAATTATTAATTTTCAAAAAAATGGATATAGGAATTGTTTCGATGCGATACGCCAAAGCGTTGATAGAGTACGCGCAAAGTACGGGGGCTGAAGACCGCGTATATGGTGAATTGCGTATGCTGGAACGTAGTTTCCGTAAGCATCCTGATTTGCGTGATGCGTTGGATAACCCCATCTTGACGGTCAGGGAGAAATTTTCACTGATTTGCACTGCTGCGGTAGGCAACGGAGAAGTGAGCCGGGAATTCTCTCGTTTCATCTCCCTTGTGCTGAGAAACAGGCGGGAGTATTATTTGCATTACATTGCTCTGACTTATCTTGATTTATACAGGAAGCTGAAGCATATCGGTGTAGGAAAGCTGATTACAGCCGTACCAGTGAGTCGGGATGTATGGGAACGTATTCGGAACAGTGCCGCCACTTTGTTGCATACCCATATGGAGTTGCAGACTGAAGTAGACCCGTCTATCGAAGGAGGTTTTATTTTCGATATCAACGATTACCGGCTGGATGCCAGCATCGCTACGCAACTCAAGAGAGTGAAACAGCAGTTCATTGATAAGAACAGAAGAATCGTATAAACACTAAATCGTTAATCACTAAAAAATATGTCTGAAAATATAAAAGTAAGCGAAGTCTCCGATATTCTCCGTCACCAATTAGAGGGAATCGACACCCGTGTGCAGTTGGACGAAATCGGTACGGTGCTGCAAGTCAGTGACGGTGTGGCGCGTATCTATGGACTGCGCAATGCTGAAGCGAACGAACTGTTGGAGTTCGACAATGGCATTAAGGCGATTGTGATGAACTTGGAAGAGGATAACGTGGGAGCCGTGTTATTGGGTTCTACGGATAAAATAAAAGAGGGCTATGTCGTCAAGCGTACCAAGCGCATCGCTTCTATTATGGTGGGTGAGGGAATGCTGGGACGTGTAATCGACCCGTTGGGAGCACCGCTGGACGGCAAAGGCCTCATTGGAGGAGAACTATGCGAGATGCCTTTGGAGCGTAAAGCACCGGGGGTAATCTATCGTCAGCCCGTAAACCAACCGTTACAGACAGGACTGAAGGCTGTGGATGCCATGATACCTATCGGACGCGGACAGCGTGAGTTGATCATCGGTGACCGCCAGACGGGAAAGACGGCTATTGCCATTGATACGATTATCAACCAGCGTGCGAATTTCGAGGCAGGTGACCCGGTATATTGTATCTATGTGGCTATCGGGCAGAAAGGCTCTACGGTGGCTTCCATCGTGAATACATTGCGTGAGTATGGCGCGATGGATTATACAATCGTGGTTGCCGCTACGGCAGGTGATCCGGCCGCATTGCAGTATTATGCACCGTTTGCGGGTGCTGCTATCGGCGAATATTTCCGTGATACCGGCCGTCATGCATTGGTGGTTTACGATGACCTTTCCAAACAGGCTGTGGCCTACCGTGAGGTATCATTGATTTTGCGCCGTCCGTCAGGACGTGAAGCCTATCCGGGGGATATTTTCTATCTGCACTCCCGTTTGCTGGAACGTGCGGCACGTATCATCAATCAGGAAGAAGTGGCACGCGAAATGAACGACCTGCCGGATAGCCTGAAAGGAAGAGTGAAAGGGGGCGGTTCGTTGACCGCATTGCCCATCATCGAGACACAGGCAGGTGACGTATCGGCCTATATTCCGACGAACGTGATTTCGATCACCGACGGACAGATTTTCCTCGATACAGACTTGTTCAACCAAGGTAACCGTCCGGCTATCAATGTCGGCATCTCCGTGAGCCGTGTGGGTGGTAACGCCCAGATCAAGGCTATGAAGAAAGTGGCAGGTACATTGAAGATAGACCAGGCGCAGTATCGGGAACTGGAGGCCTTCACAAAGTTCAGTGGTGATATGGACCCTGTAACGGCGCTGACCATTGACAAGGGGCAGAAAAACACCCGCTTGCTGGTTCAACCGCAATATACTCCGATGCCGGTAGAGAAGCAGATTGCTATTCTTTATTGTGGTACGCATGGGCTGCTCCGCAATGTTCCGCTGGATAAAGTGACTGACTTCGAGCGTAGTTTCCTTGAATCTCTTGAGATGAACCATCGCGCTGATGTGCTTGATGTGCTGAAGAGTGGGGTCATTGATGATAAGGTCTGCAAAAAGATAGAGGAGACTGCGGATATGATGTCGAAACAATATTTATGAAGTATACAGCGTAGGTAACATTTTTTATACATAATCTTACATTTAACGCTTAATCTTTAAGTAGATGGGTTCTTTAAAAGAAGTAAAAAACAGAATAAACTCCGTCAAGAGTACGCGTCAGATTACATCGGCGATGAAGATGGTGGCATCTGCCAAATTGCATAAGGCGCAAGGGCGGATCGAGAATATGTTGCCCTATCAACAGAAGCTGAATGAAATCCTGACGAACTTCTTGTCTACCGATGCTACGTTTGAGTCGCCTTATACTGATGTGCGCCCCGTGACGCGAGTGGCGGTAGTGGTTTTCTCGTCCAATAGTTCACTGTGTGGCGCATTCAATGCGAATGTGGTAAAGTTGCTTGGTGAAACGTTGGAAGAATATAAATCGCTTGGTAAGGAAAATATCCTGATATATCCTGTGGGCAAAAAAGTGGAAACAGCCGTGAAAAAGCTGGGTTACGCATTGCAGGGAAGTTATCAGGAGATGGCGGAAAGGCCGTCATATGTGCAGGCGTATGAACTTGCCGCATTACTGATGCAGGAGTTTGTGGAAAAGCAAATCGACCGCGTGGAGCTGATTTACCATCACTTCAAATCGATGGGTTCACAGATATTGACGCGTGAGGAGTATCTTCCCATCGACTTGAGTAAAGTGGAAGCGACAGCCGCAACAGAAGGTTCCGGAAAACGTGGTTTCCAGAATGACTATATTGTGGAGCCATCCGTAGGGCAGTTGATCGCTGATTTGCTGCCGAAAGTTTTGAGTCAGAAACTTTTCACGGTGCTTCAGGACTCCAATGCTTCAGAACATGCAGCCCGTACACTTGCCATGCAGACAGCAACGGACAATGCCAATGAATTGATACAGGATTTGACGAAGCAATATAACAAGAGCAGACAGCAGGCAATCACCAATGAACTGTTGGATATTATTGCCGGAAGTTTGAAATAAGTGACAGGCTACGAGCCACAAGCTACAAGGTTGCTGCGCTAAGTTTGCGTAAAAATAATAATTCGCCCCTACAATGTGACGTAACAGTTTGCTTGTAGGGGCGAAAAATCTTTCGCCCGGCTACATAGCGCAGCAACCTTGTAGCTTGTGGTTCGTAGTCTGTCATTAAAATATTCTTGTAAAAAGATGTTGTAACGGAAGTTTTACCGTTTTATTTATGCTACCTTTACGCCTCCGTAACCAACATTGATAGACAAATGGAACAAAATCCTGAATTGTCACTTGCGTGGCAATTTATTGAAAATACAGGCACACATCTTTTTCTGACCGGTAAGGCAGGTACCGGGAAAACAACCTTTCTGCGTCGCTTAAAAGCCGGAAGCCCCAAGCGTATGGTAGTTCTGGCCCCGACGGGCATTGCGGCTATTAATGCAGGTGGGGTGACTATACATTCTTTCTTTCAACTCCCTTTTGCCCCTTATGTGCCCGACACTTCATTCAGTGCCGACGGCAAAGCACAATACCGTTTCCGTTTCGGAAAGGATAAACTCAACATCATGCGGAGCATAGACTTGCTTGTGATTGATGAAATCAGTATGGTTCGTGCCGACTTGCTGGATGCGATAGACGATGTGTTGCGCCGCTTTCGTGATCGGAGTAAGCCCTTCGGTGGTGTACAATTGCTGATGATTGGCGACTTACAGCAACTTTCTCCGGTGATAAAAGACGAAGAATGGCAGATGCTGAACCGCTATTATGATACTCCTTACTTCTTCTCCAGCCGGGCATTGCGGCAGTCGGAATACTGCACCATCGAACTGAAAACAGTGTACCGCCAAAGTGATACCCATTTTTTGGATATGCTGAACCGCATCAGGGAAAATCGTTGTGACCAAGCTCTGCTGGAAGAGCTGAACCGGAGGTATGTCCCGAACTTCAAACCGGCAAAAGAGGAAGGTTACATCCAACTGACCACTCATAATTATCAGGCACAACGTATCAATGAATATGAACTGGCACAGTTGCCCGGCCGTTCTTTCACCTTTCGGGCGCAGATAGATGGAAAATTTCCCGAATATTCCTACCCTACGGATGAAGTGCTGGAACTGAAGCGGGGTGCGCAAATCATGTTCGTGAAGAATGACTCATCCGGTGAACACCGTTACTATAATGGCATGATCGGTGAAGTGGTGAACGTTTCGGCTTCAGGCATTGAAGTGCGGAGTAAGGGAAGTGACGAAGCCTTCATGTTGCAGGAAGAAGAATGGACGAATGCCAAATATGTGCTGGACGAAGAAACGAAGGAGATCACGGAAGATATAGAAGGGGTTTTCAAACAGTTCCCTTTGAAACTGGCATGGGCGATCACAATCCATAAAAGCCAGGGATTGACGTTTGAACGTGCCATCATAGATGCCAGTGCATCCTTTGCGCATGGTCAGACATATGTGGCATTGAGCCGTTGCAAGACATTGGAGGGACTGGTGCTGAGCGCACCCTTATCGGCAAGAGCCGTAATCAGCGACAGTGCCGTGGATGCTTTCACGGAAGATGCACGCAGAAATGAACCTGACGAAACGCGCTATCGCAGACTGCAACAATCTTATTTTCTGGATTTATTATCGGGCTTGTTTGATTTCCTGCCACTGGAACAGGCTTTGAGGCGGTTCGTGAGACTGCTGGACGAACATCTGTATAAACTCTATCCGAAACTATTGGCGGAGTATAAATCGGAGACGGAACGTTTTCATGAAAAGGTGACGAAGGTTGCCCAGAAATTCAGTCTTCAGTATACCCGTTTGGTAGATGCAGCGGAAGACTATGCAACAGACAGCAGTTTGCAACAGCGCATTCATTTGGGAGCGGAATATTTCAAGGAACAATTAGCGCCACTGGATGCTATCAGAAGCAATTCCATTGTGGAAACCGACAACAAAGAGCTGAAGAAACAGCTGAAGACCGCCAGTGAAGAACTGGATGATATGTTTCTGTTGAAAGCGGATTTATTAGAATTCGTTATCAGCAAAGGTTTTCATGTAGGGGAGTATCTGAAACAGAAAGCCGTTCTTTCCATTGATGATACAGCATCGGCCAAAGGCAAGGGTGAAAAACGTTCCGGCACTTCTTCCGATAGAAGAAAACAGAAAGCCGGAGAGGAGGGAAATAACTCTTCACGGAAGAAAACGGCAACCGTGGAAGTTCCTTCAGATATTCTGCATCCTGAATTGTATAAGCGTTTGGTAGCATGGCGCAACGCGGAAGCATCCCAATTAGGACTACCGGTATATACGGTTATCCAGCAAAAAGCGATTCTTGGAATAACGAATCTGTTGCCGGAAGATAAAGCAGCCCTTCTCCGGATACCTTATTTCGGTAAGAAGGGAGTAGAGAAATACGGGGATGAGCTCTTGGAAATGGTGCGGAAATATATGAAAGAAAGTGGAATAAAGGAAACATCGTCAATCACTTATTAAATATTGAACATCAGCTTGATACCCTCTTCAAGAGTATGCGGCCGATATCCCAGTTCGTTGCGTGCTTTCTCTATGCTCATTCCGCTAAAGCGGGGGCGGGGAGTCTTTTCTTCCATTTGCTTGGTGGTGACAGGCAAAATCAGTGAATAGTCCAGATTCAGTGTATCTGCTACCCGGTAAGCGATATCCGCTATTGTGAGGCAATCCGAGCCGCAGATATGATAAATGCCGTTTGTGGGAAGCCCGATAAGCTTTTCTATTCCTTGCGATACATCTCCCACATAAGTCGGCGTGCGCCATTGGTCGGAAACTACCCGTATTTCTTCGTTATTTCTCAAACGGTCCGCTACTAACTGCAATACATTTCCGTGTTGTCCCGGCAGGGCGGCGCCATACACCACGGCCACACGCGCAATGGCATAATTGGTACATAGTTCAGCCACCCGCTTTTCGCCTTTCAGCTTCGTTACTCCATAATAATTGACCGGAGCGGGAGCATCCTCTTCCGTATAGAGGCGACCGCTATCTCCACTGAACACGAAGTCTGTTGAAAGATGGATTAAACGTGCTCCGGATACTTCGCACCGGAAGGCCAACTGACCTACGGCAGTGATATTAATGATTTCCGCTTCTTCACGATGCGTTTCGCAGTAATCGGGTACGGAAAGGGCGGAAGCATTGATTACTACGTTAGGATGCACTTCACGAAACAGTGCAGCTTGTTCTCCCATCTGGCAGATGTCCGCACTGATAAAGTGATAATTCCCGGAGCCGGGAGCGATATCGTCATGCAGGGAACAACCTGTTACGGTATATTCGTTGTTGCGAGACAAATCATTCAATATCCGGCGTCCTGTGAAACCATTAGCGCCTATAACTAATATTCTTTTTTTCATATGTATATCTTCTTTAATAAGGTCCGGTTTTTCCCTGTTGCACTTCAATTCTTATTCCGAATGCCCCGTTGGCTGATTTCAACTCAAAAGCCCCTTTGAAGTTATTCCGTTCCCACGGCAGGGCAGAAGGATTATACACCTTCCGTCCATCTTTGTTGTATTCTCCATACGTGTTGATGCGCATACCGTTCTTCAGCCGGAAGCTGCCCATCTGCAAATTCTGGGGAGACGAACCGAAGCCTGTCAGTCCGAAAGGATTTAGACTGTATACAGTGGAACTGCCTAAACTGAACATATTCGAATATCCTTGTGAGTAGGTTACGTTCGGATCCATGCGAAACATGAAACTATAGTCTTTGCTGGCATCAGGAATATCCAGGGTGAATTTAGGCATCTGGGGTGTCGCCATTTTCATCAGGTTCATATCCAAAAGGAACCCGTCGAAATCTTTCACGCCAGACATATCTATGTTGCGGATGCTGTCGGCAGGTATTTCATTCTGAGCACTTACCCGTACGGTAAGGAAGCATAGAAGTATGATTAAACCTATTTGTTTCATCACTAAATGGTTTTTATTTAAAGGCGAATATAACAAATAAGTATGAAATATGGAAATATATAGTAATTATTAAAATAAAAGTTGTATATGTTGTGCCGTTATTTGAAAATAACTATTGTCCTTGAACAGAATTAACGGATTGTGCTTATAACTGGTAATCAATGTACGCATAAGCTGTTCTGCAATTTTGTTTCTCTCTAACCAGTTAAATGAATTCTGCTTTCCAAAAGCGGAGTACTGTCCGTATCGATGGAAGTATTTTCCGGCATTTCCCGGCTGAAGGTGGCGGATGTGGTAGGCGGGGCTATTTGTGGTAACCCTTTGTTTTCCGTTGGGAAACGGTTCAGCAATGTACTGTCCTTCGGCTGCTCGTTTTGTGCGGCAATGCGGAGGAAAACGGAAAGGAGAAACAGTAAGAAGAATAGTTTTTTCATAAGTCGTTGTGCGTATGTAAGTTTCAGTTGATGATCAGTTTATATCCGATGCCCCGCACATTGACAATGCGGATGCGCTCGTCTTTCGAGAGTTTGTGGCGTAGCTTGGTGATGAAGACGTGCAGACTGCGGGAGTTGAAGAAACTGTCGTCTCCCCAAAGGTCGAGCAAGATATTCTGAGTGTTCACCACCTGGTTACGGTTTTCGCACAGGCGTTTCAGTATTTCGGCTTCGCGGTGGGAGAGTTCTTCTTCCGCTCCGGCATACGAGAGTTTTTGAGTGATGGAATTGAAGTGATAATCGCCTATTTCGAAACGGGTTTCTTCCTGTTCAGGTTCTTCCTTGAAGCTGAATGCTTTGCCTGCCAACGCTTTGATGCGTATAATCAGTTCCTGCATGCCAAATGGTTTTTTCAGGTAATCGTTGGCACCCAGTTCAAATCCTTCCACCACATCGTTGATGGCGGAACGGGCGGTGAGAAAGAGTACCGGCGTCCGTTTATCCGTCTGGCGGATGCGGCGCACCATTTCAAAGCCATCCATGCGGGGCATCATGACATCGGCCACCAGGACGTCGGGGCGCAGGTCGAAAAATAGGCGCAAACCTTCTATACCATCGTTGGCGGTATGGATGATGAAGTTCTGACCTTCCAGTGTATCTTTGATAATCATGGCGAGGGTTTGTTCATCCTCAACCAGTAATACTTTGATTTTATCCATATATTCATTGGTTTTCATAACAAGCAATGTTATTTAGATTCTTATTGTAAACGTACTCCCTTTGCCCGGTTCGCTTTTCACGGTCACGTTGCCATTGTGTTTTTCTACCATAGTTTTCACGTAGAAAAGTCCCAGGCCGTAGCCTTTCGTATTGTGTACGTTTCCTGTCGGCACGCGGTAGAATTTATCGAACACAAGCGGCTGCTTGTCCGCAGGTATACCTGTCCCGTGGTCGCTGACGGAGATTTCCACTTGTCCGGTTTCCGTCTTCCGGCAGTGAATGGCGATTTCGGCTTTCTCCGGAGAATATTTGATGGCATTATCTATCAGATTGCTCAGAATGTTGCTGAAATGAGTGCGGTCGGCGGTTATTGTCAAATCTTCCGGTTCGATGTCGAGGATGATTTCCACAGGCTTGTCCGCTTTCAGTTTATGCTGCTCGATAAGTGTAGGGAACAGGTCGTGCAGATGGAAATTTTCAGGATGCAGGCGGAATGTTTTGCGGCGTTCCATACTCATGGAGAGGATTTGTTCCACCAGTCCGCCCAGCCGTTGCAGTTGTTCCTGGCAAATGCCCAGATATTTTTCCCGTTGTTTTTTGTCTTCCGCCAGATTGAAATTGAGCAGTGCATCATTGGCGGCATATGCCACGGCGAGGGGTGTTTTCAGTTCGTGGGTGATGTTGTTGGTGAAGTCGCTTTTCATCTCTTCGAGCGTCTTTTGCCGCAGGATGGTGCGGATAAGAAACCAGAAGGAAAAACTCAGTATAATAAGGATTACGAATGAGGTGGCGAGGATGCCGCTCATTTGCCGGAGTACGAGCTTGTTTATAGGCTCCATTGTGAGCCGGTATACTTTGTTGGAGTGAATGTCGAAAGCATAATTATATTGTGCGGCTTTCGGGCTCGGTTCGTAGCCGGGTGTGCATATGGAGGCGATTGTGTCGGTGAATACATGAGACGAGTCCGATTTGAAGCTACTACTGTACAGATATTCCAGATGATAAGGAAGGTCGATACCTTTGTCGAGCAGTTGATGACTTAGCAGGCTGTCATAGACGGCAACATCTGGGTC
Source organism: uncultured bacterium (assembly GCA_905215555.1). Classification (GTDB taxonomy): domain Bacteria; phylum Bacteroidota; class Bacteroidia; order Bacteroidales; family Bacteroidaceae; genus Bacteroides. Next base: position 31,366 of record CAJMQU010000035.1, on the reverse strand, counting down.
GGAGATGATATCCAGCCCCGAGTGTAATCCTTGCTGGAAGTAGGTGGCAAGTTCCAGCATAGTGCTTTTATTACGCAGAATCAAATCTAAGCCTCCATCGGTATGCAGGGCGGCGCGTGGTTCTTCTTCAGAGAAAAATTCTTCTTTGCTTGCCTTTCCTATTGTGTCTTTCCTGTCGATGGTAGTGGTGGAATTTACAAAAGATTTCCCGGTGTCCGAGTCGTATCCGGCGGATACTTTAACCTCTCCGTGATTTTCGTTATCTTTCTGCAACCCTTCTACGCGAAGCATCATTTCGTTATAATCGCTTGTGCGCATGGCTTCCATAATGTTTTGTTCCAGGTCGTGCTTCATTGTGCTGTATAAGCCCGTGAGCCAGTAGGCCTGGTAGACAAAGGTGCCCAACAAGGAGAAGAAGACCAGTATGGCGATAAGTTTGAATGGTAGTTTCATGCGATTTCTGTATTTTAATGAAACAAAGGTAAGAAAGATAACCGTTAGACAGATAGGCGATAAGACTAAATAACAGTTCTGATAACAGTAAATAAGACTACATAAGTTTGGGATAACACAAGGTCCGGTAAATTTCCCCGTTCTTTGCCGTGCCGGTTGCGATGGGAACAAATGGTTTTACACCATGCATTCTGTGCAAAAGGTATAGGGATAATCAGATCCGGAACAAGGCATTATCGGGTGTTCACCTTGGTGAACAGGCCTGTCAACCTTGCCGAACGGATCCGTCCACCTTGGTCAACGGGCCTGTTAACCAAGGTGGACATCCGGTAATCTCTAAGGTAAAATAGAGTATAATCATATCTAAAACGAATGAACATGAGGTGTAATTACTTTCTTCCCCTGGTGCTTTGTGTGCTGAGTGCAAGTCTCTCTGCACAAGAAAGACCGAAAAATGCAGATGCAGATGACGACCGGGTGCTCAGTGCCGACAGTCTTATAACCACTGACGCCCGTCTGGACAGCATTTATCAATCTCTTCCCGAAGTCATGATTACCGGGCAACGTCCCATCGTGAAAGCGGAACCCGGCAAACTGGTGTACGACCTTCCCCGGCTTATCGGCAATCTTCCTGTGGATAATGCCTATGATGCCGTAAAAGAATTGCCGGGCGTGACCGAGATGGATGGCGGACTGATGCTGGCCGGACAAGGTGTGACGGTGGTGCTGGACGGCAAGGTAACGACCATGACTACCGAGCAGCTCTATTCTTTATTGAGAAGTATTCCTGCCAGCCGCATCGAGAAAGCGGAAGTGATGTATAATGCCCCGGCACGCTATCAGGTGCGTGGTGCGCTCATCAACATCACATTGAAGCAAAGCACCGGAGGCCCCTCTTCCTGGCAGGGCGAAGTCTATGGAAAATATCAACAGAAACATTATGAAGGCTTCAACGAACGTGCCAGCCTGATATATAACGGAAATAAATTCTCAGCAGATTTTCTTTACTCGCATACTCACGGCAGGGGTTATAGCCTGACCGACAAAGAGTCTATGCATTCTCTGACAGACGGTTCGACCCACCACATAACAACCGATGAGGTGGGCCGGAGCCGCAACCATACCCATAGTTTTCGGGTAGGCGCGGATTATAATATTGCCAAAGACCATCAGTTGAGCTTTGTCTATAACGGAAATTATTCAACTCATCATAGTCTGATGGATATTTTCGGTACACAGCAATCCAACACCCGCAGCAATAGCAGAGACTGGCTGCACAACGGGCGTCTGGACTACCGTACCCCTTTCGGCTTGAAAGCCGGTGCCGAACTGACGTATTACCGTTCGCCGTCCGACCAATTGTTGCACAGCGTCATGCAAGGTGAGGAACTTGCTTTCTTTACCGAAGATTGCCAGCGCATCAACCGCTGGAAGTTCTTTCTTGCCCAAGAGCATGATTTGGGACACGGATGGGGATTAAACTACGGTGCCGTCTACACCACCAGTATCGACCATAGCTATCAGTATTATTACGATACGGATGCGAAAACAGGAAAAAGCGCAGGCATTCCCGGCGATATGCAATCCCGCCGCCGTGAGCAGACTTTGAACTTCTATGCCGGATTCAATAAGAGTTTCGGCGATAAGCTTTCTCTGGATGCCTCGCTTGCAGTGGAGCATTACAAAACGCCTGCATGGAATCAGTGGGACTGGTATCCTACCATCAACCTTAGCTATGTGCCTGCACCGGGGCAGGTCTGGCAACTTGCTTTAAGCAGTGATAAAAATTATCCTGACTATTGGGCTGTGCAGGATGCCATCTCTTATATAGGTGGCGGATATTCTGAGATTCATGGGAATCCGTTTCTAAAACCGGCACAAGAATATCAACTTCAACTGACACATATTTTGAAAAGCAAATATATCTTCAGTGCCTGGTTTTCTCATACAAAGGATTACTCTGCCCAAACTCTTTATCAATCTCAGGAACGCCTGGTGGAAATATATAAATATATCAATTTTAATTTTCAACAACAGGCAGTAATACAGGCATCTATTCCGTTTGATATAAAGCAATGGTTAAATTCACGCTTAACCTTGATTGGAGTGTGGCATCATGAGAAGGATGATGACTTTTGGGACATCCCCTTTAATCGTGATATCTGTTATGGTATTGCTGTGCTGACAAATAATTTCACACTGTCAAAGAAGCCGGATCTGAAACTTACACTGACCGGTATGGCGCGTAGCAAAGCCATTCAGGGCATTTACGATTTACCCTCATCGGGCTATGTGAACGTTGCACTGCGTTATGGTTTTGCCAAAGGAAAAGCGATTCTTAATCTCTACTGCAACGACATCTTTGAGACAGGACAGATAAAACCACGCATCCGTTTCGGTACGCAGAATGTGACGAATGATTACAGTTGCTTCCGGGAGTTCGGCGTATCGTTTACGTATAAGTTCGGAGGATATAAGGAGAAGAAGAGGGAAGAGGTGGACACGTCGAGATTCAAATGACAGTTTAGCGGGCATCCGCCCGCTAAAAGCATTCTGCATACTATAAAAATCAGAATGTTTTGCCCTATCTTACCGTATATTTCCTAATTTTGTCGGAAACAAAATGAAGTATCAACCTTCCGTAAAATCAACACTAAAGAAGTGCGGAACTTAAATGAACGTATTATGATTAACAGATTTGTCTTGAACGAAGTGTCCTACTTCGGACCGGGTGCCCGCGAAGTGCTCCCGCAGGAAATTAAACGTCTCGGCTTGAAAAAAGCTTTTGTATCAACCGACAAAGATTTGATTAAATTCGGCGTAGCCGACAAAGTGCTGTCCGTACTGGACAAAGCCGGTATCCCTTACACTGTATTCAGTGACATCAAACCCAATCCTACAGTGAGCAATGTAAATGCGGGTGTAAAAGCATTTGCCGAATCAGGTGCCGACTTCATCCTTGCTATTGGCGGTGGCTCTTCCATCGACACATCAAAGGCTATCGGTATCATCACCAACAATCCCGAATTCAGCGATGTGGTTTCTCTGGAAGGTGTGGCACCCACTAAAAAGAAATCCGTGCCCATCATTGCATTACCCACCACTGCGGGAACCGCTGCCGAGGTAACCATCAATTATGTGATTACCGACGAGGTGAACGAAAAGAAAATGGTATGTGTAGACCCGAACGACATTCCGGCAATCGCCATCGTGGATGCCGAATTGATGTACACGCTGCCTAAAGGACTGACTGCCTCTACCGGACTGGATGCGCTGACACACGCCATCGAAGGTCTGATAACCAAAGGAGCGTGGGAAATGAGCGATATGTTCGAGATTAAGGCTATCGAAATGATTACCCGTTATCTGGAGACGGCAGTGTTTGAGCCGACCAATGCCGAAGCCCGTAACGGTATGGCTGTGGCGCAGTATATTGCCGGAATGGCATTCTCAAACGTAGGTCTGGGAGTTGTTCACGGTATGGCACATCCGCTGGGTGCTATTTTCGATATTCCTCATGGTGTGGCCAATGCGTTACTGTTGCCTATCGTCATGGAGTTCAATGCACCTGCCGCACTCGATAAATACATGGAGATTGCCAAAGCGATGAATGTATATAAGGAAGGTATGAGCAAGGAAGAAGCTGCCCGTGCCGCCGTAGATGCCGTGAGGGCGCTGTCGGTAAGGGTAGGCATACCGCAACATCTTTCAGAACTGGGCATCAAGGAAAGTGACCTCGACAAACTGGCTACTGCTGCCATTGCTGATGTTTGCACACCGGGTAATCCTCGTGAAGTGACGAAGGAGATTATTCTGGATTTGTATAAAAAAGCATTATAATAAAGTTGGGAGTATGTCAAAAGTAAGAATCACTATCATTTAGCTCTTCAGAGTTTTTGACACACTGCCGCTTTTGGAAGTATCAAACTACCGGAAACAGAAGCGTAAACGTACTTCCTTCTCCTAACTTTGACTGCACTGCAATGCTTCCGTGATGTTGGTGCATAATCTGCCGGGAGATAGTCAATCCGATACCCGATCCGGTCGGTTTGGTGGTGAAGAAAGGAATGAAGATGCGTTCCTGCACTTCCGGTTCGATACCGGTTCCATTATCAGTAACACGCAGGAAAAGATGATTTCCTGGAGTGATGCCCGCGGAAAGAGTGATTTGTGTCGCTTCGTTTTCGCGGGCATTCCGTATCAGGTTGATAAGAACCTGCTCTATCTGTTCCTTATCCGCAATGAAACGCAGTGTAACGGCAGGCAGAGAGAGATGCAGGTCGCTTGTTTCATTCTGCATCAGTTGGACCGCTTCCCCCAGCAATTCTTCTGCACTGTAAAGCTTCAGCAGAGGTTGCGGCAAGTGGGAGACCTCCCGGTAGCTGTTCATGAAACGCACCAGTCCGCTTCCCCGGCGGCCGATAGTTTGCAGCATCTGTTTTATTTCTGTCTTGGTTTCTTCGTCACCTTCCAGGCCATCGGCGTATTTAGTAAGCAGCTCCGTCAGCGAAATGATGGGAGTGATGGAATTCATGATTTCATGCGTCAGCACACGAATCAGTTTTTGCCATGCCTCCGTTTCGCGGCTGTCCAGTGCAGAGTGGATGTTCTTCATTCCTGCAATTAACAATTTCCGGCCCTGAATGATAAATTCCATGCCCGAAAGGGCAAGCTGCACGGTTTCCTCCTCCTCTTTTATTTGCCAGACGGAAAGATCACCCGCTTTCAGTGCGTGCAATTTGGCGGGCAAATCCGGATGGAAATCCGCCAGGTCATCCACGGTTCGTGGCCGCTCTCTATGTATCAGGCGTTTTGCCGCTTCATTAACCCATTCCATCTGCCCGTCGGGAGTGTAGACGAGGATTGCCATGTCTATATGATTGGCAAGAGCTTGAAAGTATTGCAACTGGCTCTCTTTCTTTTGCAGATTACTGCGATAATGTTCGAGTGCATCCTGCATCTCTGCCAGTAATTCTTCGGGAAGGGGTTGGGTGGTATTCGGATTGGAGGTGGAAGAGGACAGAAACTCCGAATAGCGCACAGACCAGATGAACTGGGCCATGGCACGGGCGGAACGTAGGATATACCTATATATAGTGTAAGCAACAAACGCTGTGAGGCAGAGGGCCACAAACAGGCTAAAATGAAAACCGTGCACAGCCAGCCAGGCTGAAATGAGGCAACATACCAGCAACGCAACTGTGAGCCAAAGAGGGGTCTTTATCCAAGTCTGCCTTTTCATAATCCGAACTTTTCAATCCTTCTGTATAATGATGTCCTCGTGATTCCCAGCATTTCCGCAGCCAACGTAATGTTGCCGCCACATGTCCTCAGAACTTCATTTATTGTATCTTTTTCCAGACGTTCCAGATTATACTTGTCTTTTTCAGAAACGGTATTGGATGCTTGGGGAGTGCGCAACATAAAATCGTCCGGCGCCAGCATATTCCCCGTAGAGAGGATAACGGCGCGTTCGATGGCGTGTTCCAGTTCACGCACATTGCCCGGCCAGCGGTAAAGTTGCAACATCTTGCGCGCTTCTTTGGAAATGCTCCGAAGTTCCTTCTTATACTTCTTCCGGTAGCGTTGCAGGAAAAAGTCGGCCAATAGGAACAAGTCATTTCCACGTTCCCGTAAAGGCGGAATACGGATTTCAATCGTATTGATACGGTAAAGCAAATCCTGTCGGAACTGTCCGCTGTCGATGGCACTATACAAATCCGTATTTGTGGCGCAAATCAATCTTACATCTACAGGATAAGAAGTTGTAGAACCAAGCCTTGAACTCCTTCTTTGTTCGATAACCGAGAGCAACTTTGCCTGAAGCGGAAGACTCAGATTGCCGATTTCATTCAGAAACAGCGTACCGCCTGATGCAATTTCCACACGTCCCGGCTTGTTCTTCCGGGCATCGGTGAATGCGCCTTTCTCATACCCGAACAATTCACTTTCAAACAATGTGTCCGGAATGCTTCCTAAGTCGATAGGTATATACACTTCGTTTTTACGAGGAGATTGTTCGTACACGTAGCGTGCCAGCAAATCTTTTCCTGTTCCGTTTTCACCCAATAACAACAGGTTTGCATCTGTATCGGAGAACCTTTTTATCGTTTGGAAAATGGCCTGCATAGCGGCTGACTCACCGATTACGCGTATCGGTTCGGCGGGAAGGGTCAAAACTTCCGCCTGCTCTTTCAAGGTTTCTTTCTGTTGTTTCAGAGTTTCTACTTCCGTCCGGCTGAAACTGAGTTGCAGGGCAGCAGACACGGTTGCTATCAGTTTCTCGTTTTGCCAGGGCTTGGCGATGAAGTCGGTAGCACCTTGCTTGATGGCCTGTACCGCTTTTTCCGTATCGGCATAAGCCGTAATGAAAATGACCACCGCTTTTGCGTCCAGTTTCAGTATCTCTTCCAGCCAGTGGAAACCTTCTTTCCCGCTGACCGCATCCCGACGGAAATTCATATCGAGCAAGATTACATCAAAGTGGGAACGGGAAATGAGAGGCAACAGCTCTCGCGGGTCATTCAAGGTCGTAATGCTTTCCGCAATGGGGCGTAACAGCATTTTCAAGGTGAAGAGAATATCTTCATTATCGTCTACAATCAGTATTTGGCCTCGTTTCATCATACTCGGAAAGATAAATTTATTATACCGCAAACGGCAGTTTCGGGCAAGTCTGTTCGGACATGTACCTGAATAGATGCAAAGATAGAGAAAGTTTCTGAGAAAGGAGTGTACGGAAGCGTGCATTTGGTGTACGATATCGTGCAATTTTACGTAGTGTGAAATTTGTTAAACGCTTGATAAATAGTGGAATAAAGTTTTGGTATAGTTCTTGCGAAACTTTCATAGAAGAATCTTAATATAAAGTGAAATTATGCAAGGTAAAACTCTCTTTTATCTAACATTAATAGGTCTCTGCACAGCTTGCGGATCTAAAAATCCCGGTATGAGTAAGGAAGAAGCAGCGAAATGTGAACGGAAAATGGATAAAAGAAAATATGCCGAACCTTCCGGAAGGGAAAAATGTATCGGATGATGAGTTAGTACTGATATCTGTGGAATGATAAAAACACTTCTTAATATTTAATTATATGATAAAGCACTATTTAAAAGTAGCACTCCGGTTGATAAAGAGAAGTTTCCTGTTCTCTTCCATTAATATGCTGGGCTTTGTATTCGGTATGACGGCCGCTTTCCTCATATACCTGTGGGTGGTGAATGAACTGACGTATGATGATTGTTTCCCGGCTGCCGACCGCATTTACCGGACGATAGAAGTAAGCCGGGATGCAAGCGGAGAAATAAGAGAATCTCCGGGAACAGCCCGTTCGCTCGTAGGGGTTTTCAAAGCAGATTTTCCACAGGTTGAAGAGGCAACTTCTATTCTTTATCGGGGAGACATGACATTGGAGGCGGAAGCTGAGAAAAAAATCAGTGGCAATGCCGTTCATGTAGATTCTACTTTCTTTAGCATTTTTCCTTTTCAGGTAGTGGAAGGTAATCCGGAACACATAAATGACAACATTGATAACATCGTTCTGGAAGAATCAATGGCTCGCAAACTTTTCGGAAGGGCTTCGGCTATTGGGCAGAAGGTAACCAGGAGTGGGGCCGGTTTTAAAGATACCTATAATATCGTTGCAGTGGTGAAGATTCCATCGAAGAGTCATATCCGCTTTGATGTGGCTCTTCCGATGGAGGGGTATGGCCTCTATATTATGAATTTGGACTGGAATAAAAGTCAGAGAGAGGTGCAGGTGTATGTAAAGATGAAGCCCGATGACGATGGAAAACTATATCGCGGGGAACAAAAAACAATGAGCCGTGCTCTCAGAAAATTCAGTGACAAGCGTGCATTGCTGCGCTTTCAACCGGTGCGGGATATCCATCTGCGCACCACCTTTCCCGATACATATATAAAGAATCATGGCAGTGTTGCCACTATCTACTTATTTGCGGTATTAGCCATTTTAGTGATCTTTATGGGTACATTCAATTTTATGACACTCTCTACTGCACGGGCATCGCTCCGCTATAAAGAAATAGGTGTACGTAAAGTGACGGGAGCTAAAAGAAAAACCTTGGTTACACAGTTCCTTTCGGAAAGCCTGGTTCAGTCGTTCATATCTTTGGTGCTTGCTTTGGCACTGACCGAACTTATGCTGCCCCTGTTTAATCGAGCCATGGGAGCAGACTTAACATTGAGTGTGAACTGGAATGTGATTTTCTATATCTTATTTGGTATTTTGGGAGTAGGTTGTTTGGCGGGTTCTTATCCGGCATTTTATCTTTCTTCCGTCAATCCGTTGCTTGCCTTCAAAGGCGGGCGGAAAACGGGTAAGAAAGGTGGACTGATCAAAAGTTTGGTGTGTATACAGTTTTTTATAGCTTTGGTGTTGATGCTCATGACTTCCATTGTCTTGAAACAACTGCATTTCATGAAAAACAGGGATCTGGGACTTGACAAGGAAAATATTGTATCCATTTATACCAGTTTGTGGTATGATGTAGCCGATTTTAAACAGGATTTATTGAGAAACCCCGCAATCAAAAGTATTTCGATGGGGTCGCCTATTGAAAGTTTTGGAGAAGAGAATCAAGAGACAAAGGATGGTAAATCAATTACCTGGACGGATATGGACGGGAAAACGGATTCATTGAAAATGGTAGAAATATGGGCAGATGGCAATTTTGTAGAGACTTTCGGATTGAATTTACTGAAAGGTGAACTGATGAATTCGGACTTTGAAGACTATTGGAAACAAGGAGATGAAATAGATCCGGTTGAATCAACAGTTGTTATTAATGAAACAGCCTGGAAAGCAATGAAAGTGGCAAATCCGATAGGTATGGAGATCTCTCATGAAGAATCGGGTTGGGTTAGCAAATATCGCATTGTAGGCATAGTAAAGGACTTCAACTTTCAGTCGTTGCGTGAGAAAATGAAACCGGCTTTCATCTATTACAGCCCTGAAGCGTTGGTTTTTATGTATATTAAAATAGCCCCGGAACACAAGCCGGAAACGTTGAAGTATATTCAGGCTAAATTTGAAGAATGGGCGGTGCGTGATGATCTTTTCGTGAAAGAATTCAATTATCAATTCTTTTCCGATGCTTTGAATAAGAATTATGCTAAAGAGCAACAACAAAGCCGGATGCTGCTTTTCTTCACTTTCATTGCCATTGTCATAGCTATGCTGGGTGTATTTGGACTGGTCACTCTCTCCACAGAGCAACGGACGAAAGAAATAGGTGTGCGTAAAGTGAATGGCGCCCATTCCGGCCGCATTGTGCAGATGTTCTGTCTGGAATATTTGCGTTGGGTGGGGATTGCCTTTGTCGTGGCATGCCCCATCGGGTACTACCTTATGCACCGTTGGCTCAGTGAATTTGCCTATCAGACTGCAATAAGCTGGTGGTTGTTTGTCTTGGCGGGAGCAGTCATTGCAGGCATTACTTTGCTTACAGTGCTTGGGCAGACCTGGCGGAAAGCTTCACAAAATCCGGTGGAATCTTTGAGATATGAATAAATGAATATTTAAAAATACAATATACGATTATGATTAAGACAGTCAACCTCTGCAAAATATTCCGTACGGAAAGTGTGCAGACTACCGCGCTGAATGAAGTAAATCTGGAAATCAATCAGGGAGAGTTTGTCGCCATCATGGGACCTTCCGGTTGCGGTAAATCGACGTTACTGAATATGATAGGCTTACTTGATAATCCCACCTCCGGTGAACTGTGGTTTCTCGGCCGGGAAGTTTCCCGTTATTCCGAAAACGACCGTACGGATTTGCGCAATGGGAATCTCGGTTTCGTGTTTCAGAGTTTCAACCTGATAGATGAACTCACGGTTTTCGAGAATGTGGAACTTCCGCTGCTTTATGCAGGAGTTTCTGCCCGCGAACGCGTCAGGCGTGTCAATGAGGCTTTGGAGCGTATGCAGATAGCCCATCGCACAGAGCATTATCCGCAACAGCTTTCCGGTGGTCAGCAGCAGCGTGTTGCCATAGCCCGTGCCATTGTCACCAATCCCCACATTATCCTTGCCGATGAGCCTACGGGAAATCTGGATTCGACAAATGGCAATGAAGTGATGAGCCTCCTGAAAGAACTGAACCGGGACGGGGCTACAGTTGTCATGGTTACCCACTCCGAGGAAAATGCCCGGGAAGCCGGACGGATTATACGAATGATGGACGGATATATTTTGACCGAGAGCAAGACTGTGAGGTAAGAGATCTTTGCTATCTGCACTCTTTTTCGTATTTTTGCAGTTTCATGAAAAGAAGTTGTTACTAAAAAGAGATATTCTGTATGAAATCAGACATTGAAATAGCCCGCAGCATAGAGCTGAAAAAGATTAAGCAGGTAGCCGAGAGTGTAGGTATTCCACGTGAGGAAGTAGAAAATTACGGACGGTATATTGCTAAAATCCCTACTCATCTGATTGATGAGGAAAAGGTGAAAAAGAGTAACCTGATATTGGTCACGGCTATCACGGCCACCAAAGCAGGTATAGGTAAGACGACTGTTTCCATCGGTCTGACATTGGGACTGAACAAGATTGGAAAGAAAGCCATTGTGGCTTTGCGTGAACCTTCGCTGGGACCTTGTTTCGGAATGAAGGGCGGTGCGGCAGGTGGCGGATATGCCCAAGTGCTTCCTATGGAGAAGATAAACCTGCATTTCACGGGGGATTTCCATGCCATCACATCGGCGCACAACATGATATCCGCATTGCTCGACAATTATCTGTACCAACATCAGTCGGATGGTTTCGGGCTGAAAGAAATCATCTGGCGGCGTGTGCTTGATGTGAATGACCGTTCTTTGCGCAGCATCGTCACAGGTTTAGGCCCCAATACGAACGGCATAACAGAGGAATCCGGCTTCGATATCACTCCGGCGTCCGAGATTATGGCCATTCTTTGTCTGGCAACGGATGTGGATGACTTGAAACGACGGATTGAGAACATCATTCTTGGCTTCCGATTTGATGGTAGTCCGTTTACTGTGAAAGAGTTAGGTGTGGCAGGTGCTATTGCCGTCTTGCTGAAAGATGCTATAAATCCGAACTTGGTTCAGACTACCGAAGGATCGGCTGCTTTTGTTCACGGTGGTCCATTCGCAAACATTGCTCACGGTTGTAACTCTATTCTTGCTACGAAGATGGCAATGACTTTCGGAGATTATGTTGTGACGGAAGCCGGTTTCGGTGCTGACCTTGGTGCAGAGAAATTCTATAATATTAAATGTCGCAAGAGTGGTCTGCAACCCAAACTGACGGTGATTGTTGCCACAGCCCAGGGATTGAAAATGCACGGTGGTGTAAGTCTCGACCGTATCAAAGAACCCAATATGGAGGGATTACAGCAGGGATTTGGAAATCTCGACAAGCACATACGCAATCTGCGTTCGTTCGGTCAGACGGTAATCGTTGCTTTCAACCGTTTTGCCACGGATACGGATGAAGAAGTGGATGCTATCCGGCGTCATTGCGAAGAAAAATTAGGTGTAGGCTTTGCCGTCAACAATGCTTTTGCTGATGGGGGAGAGGGAGCTGTGGAACTTGCTAACCTGGTAGTGGATACCATTGAGAATAAACCTTCCGAACCGTTGAACTTCAGCTATAATGAGGGGGACAGTGTAGAGCAGAAAATAGAAAAGATAGCTTGTAATCTTTATGGTGCCAGTGTGGTGACTTACAGCATCCATTCACGCAAAATCATCAAGTTGATTGAGAAGATGGGAATCGGCCATTATCCGGTTTGCATAGCAAAAACGCAATATTCTTTCTCGGCTGATCCGAAGATATACGGTGCGGTCAATAATTTCGAGTTTCACATAAAAGATATAGTCATCAATAATGGTGCTGAAATGATTGTAGCGATTGCCGGAGAGATTCTCCGTATGCCCGGACTTCCTAAAGAACCACAGGCGATGCATATTGATGTTGTAGATGGAAATATAGAAGGATTGAGCTGATTATATTCCAAAGCACGATGATGATTGTCGTCAGTACATACAAATAATCCGCAACCTTTATCACAAAGGTTACGGATTATACTAAATTGTTTATATATATTTTTTTCACAAAAACATATATATCTTTGGCCGGGAAAAAAACAAACCGACCGGATTCTTAATAATAAATTACCAATAAAACTAGTATGCAAAAAGCGGATATTTTTCCATTGTCTTATTCACGCGTGCGCGAACTTCGGCAATGACCGCTTCGTTTTCTACATTAGAAAGAACAGTTTCGATCATTTCTGCGATTTCAAGCATCAAATCTTCCTTTGCGCCACGAGTTGTGATGGCAGGAGTACCCAGACGGATACCGGAAGTCTGGAATGCTGAACGGCTGTCGAACGGAACCATGTTCTTGTTGACAGTGATATCGGCGGATACCAGCGCTTTCTCGGCCACTTTACCGGTGAGATCAGGATATTTGCTACGGAGGTCAACCAGCATGGAGTGATTGTCCGTACCACCCGAAACGATAGTAAAGCCACGGTCAATCAACGCTTGTGCCAATACGGCTGCATTTTTCTGTACCTGGGCTGCATATTCTTTAAATTCCGGTTGCAGGATTTCACCGAAAGCAACAGCTTTTGCTGCAATGACGTGTTCCAACGGACCGCCCTGGATGCCGGGGAATACAGCAGAGTCTATCAATTGTGACATCATCTTGATCTCACCTTTCGGAGTTGTCTTGCCCCATGGGTTGGGGAAATCTTTACCTATCAGAATGATACCACCGCGAGGACCACGCAAAGTTTTATGAGTGGTAGAAGTTACGATGTGAGCGTATTTTACAGGATTTTCCAGTAATCCGGCTGCAATCAGTCCGGCAGGATGAGCCATGTCTATCATCAGGATAGCGCCTACTTTGTCTGCGATTTCGCGCATACGCTTGTAGTCCCATTCGCGGGAATATGCCGAACCGCCCCCGATAATCATTTTGGGCTTTTCGCGCAAAGCGACTTCTTCCATCTGGTCATAATCTACGCGACCGGTTTCCTTATTCAGATTATATTCACAAGGAGTGTATATGATACCCGAAGTGTTTACCAAAGAACCGTGTGAAAGATGACCGCCATGAGCCAGATTCAATCCCATGAATTTGTCACCCGGATTCAATACAGCAAGAAATACAGCTGCATTGGCCTGCGCGCCTGAGTGGGGCTGAACGTTGGCCCATTCTGCACCGAAAATTTCCTTTATACGGTCGATAGCAATCTGTTCGCTCTGGTCTACCACTTCACAGCCTCCGTAGTAACGTTTGCCGGGATAACCTTCTGCATACTTGTTAGTAAGACAGGAGCCCATTGCCTGCATAACCTGGTCACTTACAAAATTCTCTGATGCAATCAGTTCAATGCCTTTGAGCTGACGTTGATGTTCTTTTTCGATAATATCGAAAATTAAATCGTCTCTTTTCATTTTGCTTACTTAGATAAATTTGATAAATCTGTGTTCTCTTATTAAGCCTACAAATTTACAGTAAAAAAATGAATAAACTGACAGAAATGAAGTTTTTTTAGTTAGTCAGGGAAAATGTTGTCAACTAAAAAAAGACGCCAAGAGAAAAACTGAGTACATTGTCCCGCCGGTGGAAGCGTATTTCATCGACGGGGAGAGTTGCTCCGTTCGCATTGTCGTCATAGGTCACCTTTCGGGAAATGTTATGCAAGCCTATATCATAACGGAAATCGAAGAACACACGGGAGATAGTGACTGCCACTCCGAGAGTGAAACTCAGATTCAGCGGCCGCAATTTTTCATTGATTTCCTGTTGGTCGAAATTCTCAAAAGTCACTTCACTCTTTTTGTTCCAGATATAACGGAATTTAGGACCACCGAATACAGCCAGGCTATAAGACCCTTCCTTGATGACATTGTATCCGTAGATGACGGGAATGTCCACGCTATGGATGGACGATGTAATGGATGCCATTTCCAGGGGAGCGTCATCGGCTACAGGTTTTTCGAAAGTGATGTTACAACGGTTGATGTTGTAGGATATTTCCGGTTGCAGGAAATGGCGCTCGAAGTTGATTCGCATGAAGATGGAGCCGAAATAGCCTATCTTATAGTTGTTCTGCACTTCGTTTATGATGATGCCGTTCAGCGTAAGGTTGGACACCAAGAACAGGGAAGAGGTAAATCCGCCTTTTATACCGAAGTTAACCGGACGGTCATGATGGTATTTGTTCAAGGGGGCTTCGACCGCCGTACCGGGCACAAGGGGAGATTGTCCCCGCAAGGTGGCGGGTAGGAATAAAAAGCATAGGATAAAGAATTTTAAAACTTTGTTCATCGCTTACCGCTAACCGTTAATCAGTCATTTCATTTCTTCTTCTCGACAGACCAGCCGAACTTGCCGATCTTTTCGCCCAGCTCGTAGTAGCCTCCGTGTACATATACCAACGGATTGGCTTCTGCCAGTTCCAGTTTTCCGGTTTCCGGATTCAAATTGCGCTTATCGGCACGTACATTTACTACATCGGCAATAAACATATCATGTGAACCGAGCGACATGATTTCCTTCACGCGGCATTCTATACACAAAGGAGACTCCTCGATGAGCGGGGCGCTGACTACGGTACTTTTTCCCGGTGTCAGGCGCATCTCTTCAAACTTATTATAATCCTTGCCCGAACGTACCCCACACCAGTCGGTGGCGCGCGCCATATCCTTTGTCGTGAGGTTGATGACAAACTCCATATTCCGTTTCAGGATATCGTAAGAGTACCGTTCCGGACGTACGGATATATAACACATGGGCGGGTTCGTACAAATCGTCCCCGTCCATGCAACTGTCAGTATGTTATATTCTTCCGGTGTGTTTCCGCAACTCACCAACACGGCGGGAAGCGGATAAATCATCGTTCCGGGTTTCCAGTCTTCTTTCATATAATTTCTATTTCCTCTCTGTTTTGTTCTTTCTCGCAATAGTGGCACCTGATTATGCAGTTCTCTTTGTCCACCACATGGAATAACGTCGGCATAGGTTCGTTGTTCGTGATGCACTTGGGATTGGCGCATTTCACAATGCCCCGGAGTTCTTCGGGCAGGCTTACTTCACGTTTCTCCACCACTTCGTAATCACGGATGATATTCAGTTTCACGTTGGGTGCCACTACGGCTATACGGTTAATCTCATCGTCGCAGAAGAACTTGTCGGCAATTTTGATGATGCCTTTGGTGCCCAGCTTTTTACTTTTGAGATTGAAGCCGATGGTGATATTGTTGCTCATGTGTTCCAGTCCCAGTAAAGAGACTACGGTGAACAGATTTTCAGAGGGGATATGGTCGATGACAGTGCCGTTTTCTAAAGCGGCCACCTGCAATTCTTGTTTCTTTTCGCTCATAGTTTTCTGATGTAACTTCAATTGTAATTTGCTAAATCATTCTTTCACATCATCCAGAGTGATGCCTAATACATCGCAGAGAATGGCTTCACGGGCATACAAACCGTTTTGTGCCTGTTGGAAGTAGTAGGCTTTCGGGTTGTCGTCCACGTCGTATGCTATTTCGTTGACGCGGGGCAGGGGATGCAGGATGCGCAGATTGGGGCGGGTGTGTTCCAGCATTTTGTTGCGCAGGATATACACGTTTTTCACCCGTTCGTACTCCATGAGGTCGGTAAAGCGTTCGCGCTGTACACGGGTCATGTAGAGGATATCGGCATCGGCTATTATTTCCTCAGTGAAGTCTGTATGCTCCACGTATTTAATGCCATGACTGCGGCAGTAAATTTTATATTCCTCAGGCATTTTCAGCTCATCGGGGGCGATGAAATGGAAAGTGGGATTGAAGTGGCGCATTGCCATCAGCAACGAATGCACGGTGCGGCCGTATTTGAGGTCGCCAACAAGGAAAACGTTCAGATTTTCCAGCGTACCTTGCGTTTTGTAGATGGAGTAGAGGTCGAGCATCGTTTGCGAAGGGTGCTGGTTGGCTCCGTCTCCGGCATTGACGATGGGCACGGTGGTTACTTCACTGGCATAGCGGGCGGCTCCCTCCAGATAGTGCCGCATCACGATGATATCGGCATAGTTACTTACCATCTTGATGGTGTCTTTCAGGGTTTCTCCCTTTGATGAACTTGTTGCTTTGGGATCGCTGAACCCAATTACACGGGCTCCTAAGCGATTGGCTGCAGTCTCAAAACTGAGTCTTGTGCGGGTGGATGGCTCGAAAAAAAGGGTGGCAACTACTTTCCCTTCCAGCAAAGTGCGGTTGGGATGGGCTTCAAACTGTTTTGCCATCTCAATCATGTAGAGGATTTTTTCCCTGCTATGCTCGGCGATGGTGACTAAACTTCTGTTTTCCATATCGTTCGTTATTTTGTTTCTTTTCGAGAGTGTAAAGGTAGACAAAATATGCGGAGTACGGAAAAAAGACAGAAGAAAATTTAGAAGTTTTTTCGAAATACAATTTATCGTCGTCATCATCAGCAGCAGTTCTTTTCTTTTTCTTTTTATTGATGATGTTGTTATAAAGAATATATAAGAAAGAAAAAACTTGTTTTATTTTGGATAAAGCGCGGAAGATGAGTTGTTTGAGCCTTTTCTGCCTAAGCAAAAAACGACGTTTTTTTAGCAAAAAGTGCATGAGGAAAGACCTTTGCTCGTGTACTTTTCGCCCCCAAAAAGCATGAAAATGCGCACTTTTCCGCGGTTGGAATGCTGCATTTTAAGAGTTTTTCTAAAGAAAATATATAAGTGTTCCAATATAATTCCTTACCTTTGCCCTATTATTACAGGTAGTCTATATTACTTAAGTTTCGCAAGTGCTCAACTAAGAAACTTGAGCGTGCGAAAGTTGAATATATTATTGAATTTGTGAATTTACAGTAATAAGCATGATAAAGAACATCATAAAAATCCTTTGGATATTTTTAGCCGTTGTAGTACTGGCTTGTGCCACTGTTTTTTTCTCCATAGCTAAAGGTTGGATAGGTTATATGCCTCCTGTTGAAGACTTGGAAAATCCTAATTATAAGTTTGCCACTCAGATTTTTTCGGAAGACGGGAAGGTACTCGGCACCTATTCGTTCAGCAAGGAAAATCGCGTTTACGTGGGTTACAACGACTTATCCCCCAACATAATCAATGCGCTGATTGCAACGGAAGATGTGCGCTTTGCCGAGCATTCCGGGATTGATGTCATTGCTTTGTTCCGTGCCATTGTAAAGCGTGGTTTGCTTTTCCAGAAAAATGCGGGTGGCGGTAGTACCATTACACAGCAATTATCTAAACAGCTTTATTCGCCCAGCGCGGATAATGTAATGGAGCGTCTGTTCCAGAAACCCATAGAATGGGTGATCTCCGTAAAACTGGAACGTTATTACACCAAAGAAGAGATACTGACCATGTATCTTAATAAATTTGATTTTCTGAATAATGCAGTAGGCATCAAGACTGCGTCTAATACCTATTTCGGATGTGATCCCAAAGAACTGAAAATAGAAGAAGCTGCCACGCTGGTTGGTATGTGTAAGAATCCGTCTTATTTCAATCCGGTTCGTTTCAAGGAGCGTTCGCGCGGGCGACGCAATGTGGTGCTTGACCAGATGCGCAAAGCCGGTTATATTACGGCCGAAGAGTGCGACTCTTTGCAAGCTCTTCCTTTGACATTGAAATATACCCGTGTAGACCATAAAGAAGGGTTGGCCACATATTTCCGTGAATACCTGCGCAGTGTGCTGAATGCCAAGAAACCTGTGCGTAGCGATTATCGTGGCTGGCAGATGCAAAAATATTATGAAGATTCTCTCGACTGGGAAAACAATCCTTTGTTTGGCTGGTGCGAAAAGAATACCAAAAAAGACGGTTCTAAATATAATCTTTACACAGATGGACTGAAAATTTATACTACTATCGATTCGCGTATGCAGCAATATGCGGAAGAAGCGGTAGAGGAGCATCTGAAAGAATTGCAGGGTTACTTCTTTAAAGAAAAAAAAGGACGCAAGAAAGCGCCTTACAGCAACAGGATTACTCAGGAGCAGGTGGATGAGATTCTCACCCGCACCATGAAGCAATCTGACCGCTATCGTATCATGAAGAAATCCGGAGCGTCGGATGCTGAAATTGAAAAAGCTTTCAATACACCCGAAGAAATGTCGGTATTCACTTGGGAGGGTGAGAAAGATACGATTATGACTCCGATGGATTCTATCCGCTATTACAAACACTTCCTCCGTGCAGGCTTTATGTCGATGGATCCGCATAACGGGCATGTAAAAGCATATGTTGGCGGGCCAAACTATAACTATTTCCAGTATGATATGGCTATGGTAGGTCGCCGCCAGGTAGGTTCTACCATTAAACCTTATGTCTATACGCTGGCAATGGAAAACGGTTTTTCTCCTTGTGACGAAGCGCGTCATGTGGAGTATACCCTGATTGACGAGAATGGCAAACCATGGACACCCCGTAATGCCAACACTAAGCGTTATGGAGAGATGGTGACCGTAAAATGGGGGCTTGCTAATTCTGACAACTGGATTACAGCTTATTTGATGAGTAAACTCAATCCGTACTCTTTAAAACGTTTGATAGAAAGTTTCGGTGTGCGTAACCGTGAAATCGTACCGTCTGTTTCTCTCTGCCTCGGTCCTTGCGAGATTTCGGTAGGCGAAATGGTCAGTGCTTATACAGCATTTCCCAATAAAGGTATTCGTGTAGCCCCTCTATTCGTTACACGTATTGAGGATAATGAGGGTAATGTGCTGGCTACTTTCTCTCCGGAAATGGAAGAGGTTATCGGGGTTTCCAGTGCTTATAAAATGCTAATCATGCTTCGTGCCGTAATCAACGAAGGAACAGGTGGACGTGTCCGTCGTCTGGGTGTGAAAGCCGACATGGGCGGTAAGACCGGAACGACAAACTATAATGCCGACGGTTGGTTTATGGGCTTTACTCCTTCGCTGGTGTCCGGATGTTGGGTAGGTGGTGAAGAACGCGATATTCATTTCGATACGATGCTCCACGGACAGGGTGCCTCTATGGCATTGCCTATTTGGGCAAAATATATGGTGAAAGTCTTTGCAGACAAGACACTGGGGTATGATGAAAATGAGCAATTCCAGCTACCGGACGGTTTCGACCCCTGCAAAGACAATGGGGAAATAGACTTGGAATCGGCATCAGAGAATGGTTTGGACGAATTATTTAATTAATTTTTCGATTCTCAATTTAGTCGTGGTTTATACAATCAGTATCGGCAGTAATGAGCGGCGGAAAGAAAATCTTTCATTGGCGCGGAAGCGTTTGAGAGAACTCTTTCCCGGCATTTGTTTCTCTACGGAAGAAGAAACGGAGCCGCTTTATTTCCGTCGTTCCTCTTTGTTTTCCAACCAGGTGGCACGTTTCATTTCAGAGAGAGATGCAACGGAAATTACTTCGCACTTGAAGGCCATCGAACGGGAAGCAGGACGAATGCCGGAAGAGAAAAAGCAAGAGATAGTTCGGTTGGATATAGATTTACTGTCATGCGACGGTACGGTCTATAGACCGGAAGATTTGCGCCGTGACTATATCTGCCGGGGGCTGAAAGAGTTGGAAATGCGATGAAGCATGTGTCGCACAAGCAAATTAGTAAATTGTAAAATAGTAAATTAAGATATGTTGAAGTTTTTAGGAATTATCCCTGCCCGTTATGCATCCACACGTTTCCCTGCAAAACCGCTGGCTATGTTGGGTGGAAAAACTGTGATACAGCGGGTATATGAGCAAGTGGCTGGCATCTTGGATGATGCTTATGTGGCCACCGATGATGAACGGATAGAAGCGGCGGTAAAAGCATTCGGCGGAAAAGTGGTGATGACTTCCGTAAATCATAAAAGTGGTACGGACCGATGCTACGAAGCATATACTAAAATAGGAGGGGATTTTGATGTTGTAGTCAATATCCAGGGAGACGAGCCCTTTATACAGCCTTCCCAGCTGGAAACGGTGAAAGCCTGTTTTGATGATGTCACGACTCAAATAGCCACACTGGTGAAGCCTTTTACGCCTGATAACGGGTTTGAAGCTTTAGAGAATGTCAATTCGCCCAAAGTAGTATTGAACAAGAATATGAATGCGCTGTATTTCAGCCGTTCCATTATCCCTTATCAGCGTAATGCCGAAAAACGGGATTGGCTGAAAAATCATACCTATTATAAACATATCGGACTATATGCCTACCGTGCCGAAGTGCTGAAAGAAATAACTTCTCTGCCGCAATCCTCCCTTGAACTGGCAGAATCTTTGGAACAGCTTCGTTGGCTCGAAAATGGTTATACCATCAAGGTGGGTGTTACTGAAGTAGAAACAATAGGTATAGATACTCCTCAGGACCTGGAGAAAGCAGCAGAATTCTTGAAGACATGTTAGACAGAAGCATCCAACCTTTTATCCGTGAACCTGAACAATTGGAGGTGCCATCGCCCGAACGCCGGGTGATGCCGAACGGTGTGCCTTTATATATACTCAATGCCGGAGACAACGAAGTGGTGCGCATTGATTTGCTGATGAAAGGCGGACGCTGGCAACAGACCCAACGTTTGCAGGCTTTGTTCACCAACCGGATGTTGCGTGAAGGAACCCGTCGCTATTCCGCTGCCGCCATTGCCGAGAAACTGGACTATTACGGTGCCTGGCTGGAGCTCTCCAGTGCGTCGGAATATGCGTATGCCACACTCTATTCTTTAAATAAGTATCTTCCTCAGACTTTAGATGTTTTTGAATCGATTGTAAAAGAACCTGTTTTCCCGGAGAAAGAACTGGGAGTGATTGTCGATAATAACATCCAGCAGTTTCTTGTAAATAGTTCCAAAGTTGACTTTCTTGCCCATCGTGCATTGATAAATGCGGTATATGGTGACAAACATCCTTGCGGACAATTGGCGCAGGAAAAGGATTATCGTTTAATCAGTCCTTCCGTGCTGCAGTCTTTTTTTGATTCTTACTACCATTCCGGGAATTGCAGTATTTATCTTTCGGGAAAAGTCGGTGAAGATACTGTGCGTCGTATAGAAACTCTCTTTGGAAGTGAGCCTTTCGGCAAAGATTTCCGGAGACCGGAAAAAACTTTCTATATACCGGAGACTTCACCTGAAAAGCGTTTCTTCGTCGAACGTGCTGATGCAATGCAGAGTGCCGTTCGTATGGGAATGCTCTCTCTGGACCGCCACCATCCCGATTATCTGAAAGTCCGCGTTTTGGTCACACTGCTGGGGGGATATTTCGGAAGTCGTTTAATGTCTAATATCCGCGAAGAAAAAGGATATACGTATGGCATTTCTGCAGGTATCATGCCTTATCCCGACAGTGGGCTGTTTGTTATCAATACGGAGACCGCCAATGAGTTTGTTGAACCCTTGATCAAAGAAGTTTATCACGAAATAGACCGACTGCAAAACGACCTTGTTCCTGACAAAGAACTTGCTATGGTAAGGAACTATATGCTGGGGGATATGTGCCGCAGTTATGAGTCTGCCTTTTCGCTTGCTGACGCCTGGATTTTCATTCATACTTCCGGTCTTTCGGACTCGTATGTGACGGATGCCGTAGATGCGGTGAAGACTATTACTCCGGAAGAGATACGGGAACTCGCCTCACGCCATTTGTGCAAAGAGACATTAAAAGAAGTAGTGTCCGGCAAAAAAATGTCATAAAAAACGTGTGATACCTCTTCCTTTTGGGAGATTAATCGTATCTTTGTGCAAATCCCGTATAGAGTATGTAACAAATTGCTGCCTTTATACGTCTTTAAAACAGGTTTCTCTATTTGCATACTCAAGGGAGTCCGATGTTTTTCGTAAACATCGCCTTTATTATAAAATTGCTAATAAATAAATTTCAATGAAATATCTATATACTGCACTCATTCTGGTATTCTTGTCCCAAAACGGGGCGACGGCTCAAGAAAAGAAACAAGGTTTCTTCGATAAGGTTAAAAGCTCATTATCTTCTGAAATAAAGATAGGAACGCATACATTCAAGGACGGCTCCGTATATACGGGTGAAATGAAAGGACGTAAACCCAATGGCAAAGGAAAAACCGTTTTTAAGAATGGTAATATCTACGAAGGTGAATATGTGAAAGGCAAGCGCGAGGGTTATGGTACGTATACTTTCCCCGATGGTGAGAAGTACGAAGGGCAATGGTTCCAGGACCAGCAACATGGTAATGGCATTTATTACTTTATGAATAACAACCGCTATGACGGCATGTGGTTTCAGGATTATCAACAGGGAAAAGGAACAATGTACTATTATACCGGTGATGTTTATGAAGGTGACTGGGTGAACGACAAGCGTGAAGGTCAGGGCACATATACCTGGAAGAATGGTTCTAAGTATGAAGGTTCCTGGAAGAATGACAAGAAGGATGGTGAAGGAAAGTTTGTCTGGAATGACGGTTGCAAATATGAGGGTGATTGGAAAAATGATGTCCGTGACGGAAAAGGCACGTTTGAATATGCGAACGGAGATAAATATGTAGGCGACTGGAAAGATGATATGCAGCATGGCAAGGGGATTTACTTCTTCCATACGGGCGATCGTTATGAAGGTTCGTATGTGCAAGGTGAGCGTACAGGTGCCGGCATCTATTATTATGCCAATGGAAATAAATATGTAGGTAACTTCAAAGATGGTATGCAACACGGTAAAGGGGTATTTACCTGGGCCAGCGGTGCTGTATATGATGGCGAATGGAAAGATAATCAGCGTGACGGCCATGGGCTATATAAATGGAATGTCGGAGATTCGTATGAAGGTGAGTGGAAAGATAATCAGTTCAATGGCCAGGGTACTTTGATTATGACAGACGGAACCAAATATAAAGGTAGTTTCGTGAACGGTATGGAAGAAGGCAACGGTGTGCAGGAAGACAAAGACGGAAACCGCTACGAAGGCTTCTTCAAACAAGGTAAGAAACACGGTCCCTTTGTAGAAACAGATAAAAATGGGAAAGTGATAAGAAAAGGAACCTACAAAATGGGAAGACGGGAGTTGAATAATTGAAAATTATAAATTCATAATTAAAAATTAAAGGCTGCGCTGTATTCGTTTGAATTGCGCAGCCTTTAATTTTTAATTTCTGATTTGCTGAAATAAATCAGATAATGTATTGCGAACTGATAGACTCATTATTTACTACTCTTTTGATTGTTTCAGCAAACATATCAGCGATGCTGAGTTGTTTTACTTTCGCACATTTTTTAGAGTAGGGGATACTGTCAGTGAATACGATTTCAGTCAGGGCAGACTCCTGTACGCGGAAAGAAGCCGGGTCAGACATTACACAGTGACTGGCAATGGCACGTACTGATTTTGCTCCGGCTTCCAACATGATGTTAGCGGCTTTTGTGATAGTTCCGGCGGTATCTACGATATCATCCACCAGCACTACATTTTTGTCCGTTACATCACCGATGATTTGCATGGAAGCAACTTCATTCGCTTTCTCACGTGATTTGTTGCACAACACCAAAGGAACTCCCAGATATTTGGAGAACGTGCTGGCACGCTTGGAACCACCAACGTCAGGCGTAGCAATTACAAGATCTTTCAGTTTCAGCGACTCGATGTAAGGGAGGAACACTGCAGATGCATACAAGTGATCTACCGGAATATTGAAGAAGCCTTGGATTTGGTCAGCATGCAGATCCATCGTGATCAGACGGTCGATACCTGCCACTGAGAGTAAATCGGCTACCAATTTAGCGCCAATAGAAACACGAGGTTTGTCTTTTCTGTCCTGTCGTGCCCATCCGAAATAGGGAATAACTGCAACTACGCTTTTTGCTGACGCTCTTTTGGCTGCGTCAATCATCAGCAGAAGCTCCATTAAATTGTCGGAATTAGGGAAGGTTGATTGAACCAGGAATACATGTGCGCCACGAATTGACTCTTCATAGGAAACGGCAAACTCACCATCAGCAAAGTGGGTGATGTTCATCTTTCCCAGAGGGCAATCAAGGCTTGCGCAGATTTTTTCTGCAAGGTATCTCGAATTAGTTCCGGAGAATACCATTACGGGTGCTTTTTCGCTCATTTTGTAATAGATGTTACCTATTTGTTTAATTTGCCTGCAAAGTTATGAATTTCCCGCTACATTCTACAAGACTTATTGTAGAAAAATCTTTTTTCTTTCCCGGATTTATTTGTAGCTTTGCTAAGTGAAACGGTTTTCCCTTATACTATCGGCAAACTTGCTGTTCTTCTGCATGGCAATGTTTTCTTGTGTGGGCACCGCCCCCACCAAGGAAGTGCGCCTTATTGATTCGCTCAATCAAGTGGCTTATTCTTATCGTTATAAGGATCTGGACTCTTCTTGTCATGCTGCCACACAGGCTTATGAAAACGTGAACCTCTATCGCCAGGGGAAAGCGGAAGCATCCAATAATTTAGGATTTTGTGCCTTTATGCGTATGGATTTCGAAAAAGCAGAGAAGTATCATAACGAAGTGTACAGTCTGACTAAAAATGAGCTGGAATTATTGATTGCCGATATCGGATTGATGAAAATCTATCAGCGGACTGCTATGAACAAGGAGTTTTATGATTATCGGAACAGTGCTCTTCGCCGTATGAAACGAATTGACGAAGATAATAACCTTTTCGTAGATAAGCACGAACGATTGCGGTTGAACTATGCGCGTTCCGAATTTTATATCGTTTCCGCAGTTTACTATTACTATTTGCAACAGCGTCCGGAAGCAGTGGCTTCTATCAACGAAATAGATTATCCGGAAGAATTGGTTGCAGATACCAATCAGCTATTATATTATCATTATATAAAGGGGTCGGCAGCACTGTGTGAAGGAGAAACTGCGGATGAGCACCGCTTGCGAGAGTTTGATGAGCTGTATACGACCTGGAAATTGGCTTCCCGTGGCGGATATTTGTATTTTGAGGGAAACGGTGTCCAAGGACTTGCCAATCTGATGGCGTCACCGGAAAATTACGAATTCTTTCAGACCCGGCGTTCCCATGCATTGAAACAGTTTGATGTACCGATAGATTCTTTGTTGCCTATGCGTTTAGGACAGCTGGCTTTGAAGAAATTCAAACAATACAATGACTTGTATCAGATTGCGGGAGCGTATGTTTCAATCGGTAAATACCTGAATGCACACGGCAGTTATACTGAGGCGTTAGATACACTGACACTTGCTTTGGAATGCGTAAACAACCATCACCGCCGTTTTTATGAATGCCACGATAGTCTGGATTGGCTGAAAACCTTTGATAGCCGGGATACCATCTCTTCTGAAAAAGCATGGATACAACGTAAACTACGAACTGTTCCCGAATGGATCTCACGTATCCGCGAACAATTGAGTGTGACGTATGCCGGATTGGAAATGAAGCAATATTCAGACTACAATCGTAATATCTATTTGGATATTCTGGAAGATACCCGTCAGGACAAGGAGCTGGAAAGCCGTTACCTGGCTTTGGAAAGTGAAGCCAGGCAGTTGAATATTTTGCTGTGCTTTGTGATTGTAGGTTTTATTTTGGTGGTTTTGTTTTTCTGGATATTCAACAGAAGGTCCAAAGAGCGTAACCGTATTCATTTGCACCGCTTGAGGCAAATGCTGGATATTTGCCAGAAAATAACAGCCTCAATCCCTGCGGACGCACAAACGGAAGAAGAAATTGTGGATGCCATTCTTTCCGCAGTACAGGCGGATATGGAAGACCTCTTCGGAATAAAGGATATCCGGATAGAGAATAGGCAACTGGTATTGCCTAAACGTTTGACGAAGGATGACCGGGCCATAGTACATGTGATTACTCCATATATCACGTGGGCACTTGATAATGGTATGACTTCTATCTCCCTGGGCGATGAGCGCCGCCGCTTAGAGAAGGAACGCTATGTTTATGAACAGCATATAGCAGGAAATAAACGCCAGAATCTGATAAAGAAAGCTTGTATGGCTATTGTGAACGGCATTCATCCGTACATTGACCGCATCATCAATGAGGTGCATAAACTGATGGAGAAGGGTTTTATTCATGACGAGCGTATCAAAGCCGAGAAGTATCAGTACATGGATGAACTGGTGACAACTATCAATGAATATAATGATATCCTGGCTTTGTGGATTAAGATGAAGCAGGGTAGTCTGAGCCTGAATATTGAAACCTTCGGACTGAATGAACTTTTCGACCTGATAAGGAAAGGGAGTCGCGCTTTCGAGATGAAACAGCAACAGTTGGAAGTTACTCCCACCGATGTCTATGTGAAAGCAGATAAGGCGTTGACACTGTTCATGATAAATACGCTTGCAGAAAATGCCCGTAAATATACTCCAAAGGGAGGGGAGGTAAAAGTGTATGCCCACCCGACAGAAGAATATGTGGAAATTTCGGTGGAAGATAGCGGATATGGACTTTCGGAAGAGGACGTGACACGTATTGTAGGAGAAAAACTGTACAACTCGCAGGAAATAGGGATGCTGGATGCTGCCGACCGGGAAGAACTGCGGAAAAATAAGGGCAGCGGTTTTGGCTTGATGAACTGTAAGGGGATTATCGAGAAATATCGGAAGACGAATGAAGTATTCAAAGTTTGTCTGTTCAATGTGGAAAGCACATTGGGGAAAGGAAGCCGCTTCTATTTCCGCTTGCCGGTTGGTGTACGTAAAACTTTGATGTTTCTCTTATGCATGTTTCTTCCTTTGTATATGAGTTCGTGCCATAAGCCTGCGGA
This sequence comes from uncultured bacterium, assembly GCA_905215555.1. Taxonomy (GTDB): domain Bacteria; phylum Bacteroidota; class Bacteroidia; order Bacteroidales; family Bacteroidaceae; genus Bacteroides. The sequence continues at coordinate 4,174 of CAJMQU010000035.1, read as the reverse complement.
AGAAGTAATCGCGCAACCCGATGAAGTGTATGCGCAAACAGCACAAGATTCTCTATCTCAGGCTGCGGAAAATGAATATGAAATTTTATTAAACGAGGCTTCCGAATATGCCAATGAAGCTTATTACAGTAATGTGGCAGGCGACTTTGAACTGGCGTTGGAATATGCAGACTCTGCCATAGCTTGTCTGAATGCGCATTACAAGAAATACGCCCGTCATCCGCAACGTTACATGACGCTGGAGGGAGAGGGAGAACCGGGGGAATTGTCGTGGTGGAACAATCTCTTCAACTCGGATTTCCACGTAATACTGGACGTCCGGAATGAAGCGGCAGTCGCTTTTCTTGCATTAAAGCAATGGGATGCATACAGTTATAATAATGCTGCTTATACAACTTTGTACAAATTATTAGGTGAAGACCAGTCGTTGGAAGAATATTGTAATCAGTTGGAACGTTCTACTAATAATAAGATGGTAGGTGTTATCTTGTTTGTGGGGCTGATAGGCATGTTATTGTTGGGGTATTACATCTTATATATACGTAAGCGGCTTGTGAACCGTTGGAATCTGGAACAGGTTTTGGAGATTAACAGACAGGTTTTTACTGCTTCCCTGACACAGGTGTCCGAAACGGAAGAGGCACTGCAACGGGAGGAAGATACTTTGAAAGCTATCCCTCAACGTATTGTGGACGAAGCATTCGATGCAGTGAACGAGTTGCTGACTGTTGACAGGTTGGGCGTTGCCGTGTATAATGAGGCGACGCATCAGCTGGAATATGCATCGAATTCGATAGTAGGGAATATGCCGTCTGAGGCTTTAGAAAACGGATTTCCGACAGAAGGTGAAGTTTGGAAAGAAGTAGTCCAGCGTTGTTTTGATGAAGGCAGACAGTTGTCTGCACCTGGATTTGAGGCTTTGCCCTTGGTGGTGGATGCTGCGGGAGATTCACGCTGCATCGGTGTGCTGTACATAGAACGCCAGGAAAGTGTTGAACAGGAAGCTGCTCATTTATTGTTAGAGTTGATTGCCCGCTACATAGCGATTGTTGTGTTCAATGCTGTGGTGAAACTGGCTACGAAGTACCGGGATATCGAGGCGGCTCATGAAGAGGCGCATCGTGCATCGTGGGAGGACAGCCTGCTGCATGTGCAGAATATGGTACTGGACAACTGCCTGTCTACCATCAAACATGAAACAATTTATTATCCAAATAAGATAAAGCAGCTCATCGGTAAACTCCGTTCAGGAACGTTACCGGAAACAGAAGAGAAAGAGATTGTATCGGCTATCGGTGAATTGATAGAATATTATAAAGGTATATTTACGATTCTGAGTTCGTGTGCATCACGCCAGTTGGAAGAGGTTACATTTCGTCGTGGAACAGTTGCCGTGCCGGAATTGTGCATGCTGGCCGAAAAGTATTTCCGTAAAGTAAGCAAAGGAAAGACTTTTACCTTATCCTTTCACACGGAAACTATTGACGAGCGGGTAGTAGGAGATTTCATTCAACTACGTTTTCTGTTGGAAAATCTTATAGATGAAGCCTTGTCTGTCTCGCTGAATGGAGAAATATATCTGAAAGCTGTAGCCGATGGAGAATATATTCGTTTTCTTTTCACGGATACACGGAGAGAGAAAACCCGTGAAGAGCTAAACCAACTCTTCTATCCGAATCTGGAACGTATGACCGCAACAGGAGAGAAAGGAGAGCTGCGCGGAACGGAATATCTTGTCTGCAAGCAGATTGTTCGTGACCACGATGAGTTTGCAGGAAAACGGGGTTGTCGCATCAATGCCGAACCGTCTGAACAAGGTGGATTTACAGTTTATTTTACGATACCAAGAAGAAAATAAAAGAGATATAATATGGAAGACAAAAAATTCAAAGTCATTATTGTAGAAGATGTCAAGTTGGAGTTGAAGGGGACGGAGGAAATCTTCCGTCATGAAATCCCGAATGCAGAAGTAATCGGTACAGCTATGACCGAAAATGAATTCTGGACACTGATGGAAGTCGGGATACCGGACCTTGTTTTGCTGGATTTAGGCTTAGGGGGCTCTACTACGATAGGTGTGGACATCTGCCGAAACATTTTCAAACGTTATCCGGGTGTACATGTACTGATATTCACCGGAGAGATTCTAAATGAAAAACTTTGGGTGGATGTACTGAATGCAGGCGCTGACGGTATCATCCTAAAAACCGGGGAATTGCTCACAAAAACGGATGTGCAGGCAGTGATGGATGGAAAGAAACTAGTGTTCAATTATCCTATACTGGAAAAGATAGTAGACCGTTTCAAACAATCTGTAGCGAATGACGCAAAACGCCAGGAAGCCGTTATCAGCTATGATATTGACGAATATGACGAACGCTTTTTGCGTCATCTGGCTTTGGGATATACTAAAGATATGATTGCTAATCTGAAAGGTATGCCTTTTGGTGTCAAGTCTTTGGAGAAACGCCAGAATGATCTGGTAAATCGTTTGTTTCCGCAAGGAGAGCGGGTAGGAGTGAATGCAACCCGTTTGGTGGTGCGTGCTTTGGAACTTCGTATCCTCGACATAGATAATTTGGAAGCGGATGATGAATAGCAAATGGCGTCTACCGCATCCGGCAACGATGTTTTTCCTGTTGACGCTGGCTGTCATTGTCTTGTCATGGATATTTGACATTTACGGTTTAAGCGTATTTCAACCGCAAACAGGGGAAGAGATACGGGTGCAGAGTTTGCTTAGTCCGGAAGGTATTCGTTGGCTGCTGCGACATGTCGTCACCAACTTCACAGGATTTGCTCCGTTGGGATTGGTGATTGTGGCAATGTTCGGTATCGGAGTGGCACAACATTCAGGTTTCATTGACGCCTGCATCCGGAGTGGGGCACGCTACAAGCATAGTCCGTGGCGCATGGTGATACTGGTTATTTTCTTAGGAATCCTTTCCAATGTAGTAGGTGATGCAGGGTATATAATCTTACTGCCGATTGCGGCAACCTTGTTTCACTCGGTGGGATTACATCCGGTTGGAGGTATCATTACGGCATATGTTTCCGTTTCGTGCGGTTATAGTGCCAATGTGCTGTTAAGTACATTAGACCCTATGCTTGCTGCCAGCACTCAGGAAGCTGCAGATATGGCGAATGTGACATTAGGAAGTGTAGGCCCTTTATGTAATTACTATTTTCTGATAGTCTCCACTTTCCTGCTGGCATTCATCATTTATCAGATAACCCGCCGTAATTTGCTTCCGGCTTTGGGTGAATATGCGGGCGATATTCGTTTTAATGGTTATAAACAACTTTCTCGCAAAGAACGCCGTGCCATGATAGGTGCGATATCGGTCGGAGGGATTTATACAGTGGTAATCCTTTTTGCCACTTTCTCGTCATGGGGCATTCTGCGTAGTGTCAATGGAGGTTTAATCCGTTCTCCGTTTATTGAAGGTATTTTGTTTCTGCTTTCTTTTGGTATCGGGCTTATGGGTATGATTTATGGTTTTGCTTCCGGTCGTTATCGTACGGATGGGGATGTGATTGAAGGACTTACCCAGCCCATGAAGCTATTAGGCGTATACTTTGTGATTGCTTTTTTTGCTGCCCAGATGTTTGCTTGCTTTGAATATTCTCATTTGGACAAATGTATTGCTATTATGGGTGCGGATATGCTTTCATCCATTCGTCTCGGAAGTCTGTGGATATTGATCTTGTTTATCCTCTTCACAGCTCTTGTCAATCTTATTATGGTTTCTGCCACTGCCAAATGGACTTTTATGTCTTTTATTTTTGTTCCGGTTTTTGCCGGGATGGGCATTTCTCCTGATATGGTGCAATGCGCTTACCGCATTGGTGACAGTGCCACAAATGCGATTACACCTTTCATGTTCTACATGCCACTTATCCTTACTTATATGCAGCAATATGACAAGCGGGCCACTTATGGTTCGTTACTGAAATATACATGGAGATATTCCCTTTACATCTTATTGGCATGGACAGTGTTATTTATTTTGTGGTATGTAACTGGTTTACCATTAGGATTATAGCATCAGCCAGAGCATAAAAATGTTTGTTTCGTGAATATTTTATGCGTAAAATCTTTGCAATTTTCACAAAAAAGCGTACCTTTGCACCGCAATTAAGGATGGTTCCGTAGCTCAGCTGGATAGAGCAA
>CAJMQU010000034.1 GCA_905215555.1 uncultured bacterium | reverse complement strand
CATAGGTTTGAGAGCCATTCATTCTTTATCTGTGTAAGAAGTTTCTTAGTCATTTCTTTCAGTGATTGATGTTTAGTGATGAGTGATTAATGCAGGCGTCCGCCCAATGCATTTACAATTCCTATTCTCGATGCACGCCATGCCGGAATACCGGAACTCAATAAGTTCAGTATAAAGCAGAACAGCAATGCCCAACCAAAGGTGGAAGCATGCAGCAATATGCTGGTATCCACTGCCGGAGGACTGAGTGTCTGGCTGAACTCCTGTGCAAACAATAACGTATTGCCCAAATAAGCAAATGCCACACTGAACAATAACCCCAGTACACCGGCCATCAAGGTCACTACAAGATTCTCGGTAATGATTTGTCCCATCAGTTCCAGCCGCGTACTGCCAAATGCACGTCGCACACCTATTTCGGCCACACGCTGACGAAGACGGCTCTGTGTCATACTACTCAGATTGATGGCGGGCACTATCAGCAGGATAGCAAAGATTACCAGTCTCTGCCTGCGTGCCTGATTCACGTCCGGTTCCTGATTGGCAGAAAAGGCTATTGCACTTTTCTCCTGATCGTACGGACGGTTACGGTAAATCAACTCGTAACCATCGGCACCAATCAACACATTATACTCCTGCCTGCGCCGTTCGGCTTCCCCGCGGATCGCATCAAAGTCATTGCGGTCATGTGCCAGGATGGTACAACTCATCATGCCCATGTGCTCATCACTCCATGTATCTTTCGTTATCTCTGTTGAGGTATAAGGCACCCATACCTGTCCGTATGCGGATGTAGCCAACGTGGAAACATCTTTCACCACCCCCACTACCTTATAAGGTGCATGGTTCAACAAAAACTCACGTCCTTCAACATCTGTGCTTTGAAACAACTTCTTTGCCACACTTTCCGTAATAACCGCTACCGGCAGCCCGGCATCGAATGTCGCCTTATCATAAGGCTTCCCGGCAGTGAATGAGAAGTCGAACACGCGCCAGAAAATATCATCCGTCTGCAACAGGTCGATACCTATGGCAGGCTGCCCCGGAAGATTGACCGGAGTAGAGATTACCATACAAGTATAAATAGTCACTGCCTCAGGTGTCTTCAGCGTCTGGAAGCACTCACGTGCAGTCTTCACACTCATAGGCCCGTTGCTGCTGCCGTCGCCCCAGTTCTTATTGGTAATACTCATATAGTGCACATGCAGAAAGCGGTCACGGTTACTTTCGGGAGCAAAAGACGCCACCTTCACTTGCTGCATCATCACCACCAGCATTATGAGGAAGATGGCAAGCGCCGTACCTGCTATGCTGACAGCACTGATTATCGGCTGTTGCCGCAACTGTGCCCACGCTTGCGTAAAATATAGTTTAATCATTGGGTCTATTTATTATTTATCATCCTGTCATTGCCATCCATTATCCGGACAGTCTACTCTCCTACTTTCAGATTACGTGTGTTCACCCCCCCGATACCACTTTTTGAAATATCTGCCTGTCCGGCACGTCCGCTCAACGTAACACTGCCTACACCTTCCATACTGGCACGCAGACGGTCACAATTCACGTGGATATCGGCCTTGCCCACACCTTCCATTTTTACCACAAGGGAATTACAGGTCAGGTCTTCCACATTTACTTTACCAACGCCTTCTATTTCGAACTTTACATCATCCAGTTTCAGTGCTTCATTACAATTGAATGAACCGACACCACTGAATTTCACGCTTTTCAAATCGGGAGCAGTCAGGTAGATATTCACGCTTTTATTGCGGTTGTTGTTCCCATTCTTCTTATTCTTAAAGCCAATAACGAGACGGTCATTCTTCACTTCTGTAGTCGTGGTAGTCACATACTCTTCCCTTCCTTCTATTTTCAGAGAATAGTTGTTGCCCTGTGTGAAGTACACTGTTGCTACAGACGTCACTTCTATAGAGGAGAAAGCCTCCACTTTACGGATTTCACTAACCTGCGGGTCCTTTTCGTTAGCTGCATAAACTGTACCGGCCACTGCGGCAAATAATAAACTCAGAGTTATAAATAAAGCTTTCATAATCTTTCTTATATTAATGATTAACACCCATTTTATTTCTTATTCTTCATGTAATGCTTCAGCCGGCTGTATCTTCATCGCCTGCCGTGCCGGAAACCAAATCCCTACCATAACCATCAATGCTATCAGCAGCCAAGCTCCTAAAGAACCGAGCAGAAAGCGCATAAAACTCCACTCTACGGGCCATGTGGAAATCAGTTCCGTTCGTCCGATAGTGAACTCTGCCACACCTATATTATAGCAAATAATCATAGCAGGTAGTGTCACCAGTGCAAGTAACAACAATCCCTCGCCTGTCAGTAGGCGGAAGACCTGGCTCTTTGTGCTCCCCATAGCCAAACGCAGAGCTATTTCACTACGGCGGCGACGGGTACGGAACCAGAACGTTCCGATCAATCCCAAGAATACATTTATTAGCAGAAAGACCACTACAATCATCTGGCTGTTCACCTTGTCCGTATCTCCATTCATGACTTCAAATTGCAACTGCTGTTCAGTATAAGGCACAGCGTCCGCCACAAACAAGTCGTCTACATCCAGTCGCGGTGCAATCTCACGGATAAACATCGCACGGTAATCTGGGCCATCAGCAGCAGGTTTCACACGGAAAACGATTTGCGCCCAATTGTCGGCAAACTCCGTTTTTATCTGGTTCTCGTCTATACGAAAGAAAAACCAGGAGGCATCACTTCCATAACGATACGTTCGGAAAGCACCTATCTTTCCACCTTGCGTGACGACCGATGTGGTATCGCCATAGTAACTCAACGGTGTGTCCAGCGAGAATGTCGGCATTCTCTTCTTGAATCTTTCGACAGCCGCCTGGCTCAGCATTACGTTATTCCAGCCCGAAGGGGTTTTGGCAAAGGGACGCTGCGGATCATCACTCATACGGAAAACGTCAACGTATCCTCCGGTTGCATTGATGATACGTGCATTCACCCCGATAGTGTCCTGAGCAGCCAGTGAATTGTCACTGTTGTTTCCACTCATCGGCAAACTCCAATAACACAGGGCAACCGCCTCAACGCTGGGTTCCTGCTCCAGTTTCTGCAAGGCGCGCAGGTATCTGTCGGCATTTGTCAGGGTGGTGTCACTGGTGGTACCTCCTATAATCGTATTAAGCTGATAAACGTGATTGATGTTGTAGCCAAGCGGGCGGTAAAAAGTATATTTGAGGCAACCCAGCGAGTCGCACAGGAACCACATCACGATGAATACCAAGAATAGCTCGGCCAGCACCCAGCCGTTGCTGCGTAGACGCGACCAAATCATGCGTAGATTATGTAGTATGAATTTCATAAAGCTTTCCTCCTTTTATTTATCGTTCAATGAGTCCACAATCGTGCGACGGGCAGCGATCCAGGCAGGCAGTCCCGCACTCAATAAATTAATAACCAAACAGAAAACAAAGGCCAGGACAAATACCTGCGGACTGAACAGTGCTTCCATACTCAGGCTGAAATCACCCGCCGTGCCGATATTTTGGCTATTGGCAAACAACCAAGTACGCATAGCATAGACTGCAAGATAGCTGAATATCAAACCTAAAATTCCTCCCAATGATGTCAGCACCAGATTCTCGCTCAATATCTGCCGGATAAGTGTGTTCCTCGTTGCTCCAAAGGCCTTGCGCACTCCTAACTCGCTGATGCGTTGCTGCATACGGCTATTACTCAGTCCACACAGATTGAGTGAAGGCACCAGCAGGATAATGAACAAAGCAATGGCGTATTGCAGATAGAGCATCGGCAAATCAGGTCCCACATTGGACCAAACATGATTCACATGTGCCACGATATTATCAGGTTGCTCCATAATATCAAGCTGTCTCTCTTCCAGACCGGCATTAATATCCTTCACACGCTTCTCCACCCCTTGCTTGATAGCAGGAAAATCATCCGGAGTACGTACCATTACGGCAATTGTTTTTCCACCGCTATAACTCCACCAACCGGTCACTTTCAACTCATCAGCATGGTACATACCCCACACCTGAGCATAAGCATCTTTAGCAGTAACAGAGACATCCTTCACTACCCCAATAATATTCGACAATTCCCTGTTCAGTAATATTTGCCGTCCTGCGACTTCCGTAGTTCCAAAGAGTTTTCGAGCCACAGAAGCACAAATGACGATGGCCCTCATGTCCCCTCCCCGATCCGCTTCAGTGAAGCCTCTTCCATCGAGAAATTGCATGCTGAATATCTTCCAGAAGTCAGGGTCGGTATTCAAAGCATCTACTTTCACCCGGTTGCTTCCATCTGTTAAAGACACTAACGCTGCCACTGCCGTAGTAAATGCTGTACAAGCTTCCACTTCCGGAAGCGGCTGTATGCACTCTTTCATAAATGCAGCCGAAGGGCTGCCATAGGTATTCCAATCCTTATTCTCCTTTCCCTGCACGTGCATAGCAGAGAAGTAAAGACAGCGGCTCCGGTTCACCTCCGGTTCAAGATCGGCATATTTCGTCTGCCAAGTAATCACAATAGCCATAATCATGGTAATGGCGAAAGCCGTACCCAGAATGGATATCGTACTCAGCAACGGATTTTGTCGTAAGAGGCCAAAGGCTTGGCGAATAGTCTGCATAATTACATCCTTCCTTTTATTCTTTTACTTTTTCATTCTTCCATCCGCTCCCTTATTCTACCTGACGGCCATCGAAGAAGCGTACCGTGCGGCTCGTCTGTTTTGCCTGTTCTTCATTGTGGGTTACCATCACGATAGTACGTCCGTCTTCCTTATTCAACTGATGCAGCAGTTCCATTACCTCAGCACCCATCTTAGAGTCCAGGTTACCAGTCGGCTCATCGGCGAGGATTATCTCCGGATTACCGATAATGGCACGGGCAACAGCCACACGCTGGCACTGACCACCGGAGAGTTGTGTCGGCATATGGCGCATACGGTGGCTCAAGCCTACCTTTGCCAGTACTTCTTCTGCCAAACGGCGGCGTTCTTTTGCGGACACTTTTCTATATAATAAAGGAAGTTCTACATTATCGAGCACATTCAATGAGTTAATCAAGTGAAAAGACTGGAATACAAAACCTAACTTCCTGTTACGGAAAGCAGCCAATTCTTTATCTTTCATACCATCCGTACGAGTACCATCAATCTCAATAATACCGCTTGTCGGAGCATCCAGAAGTCCTACAATATTCAGCAATGTGGATTTTCCGCAACCGGAAGGTCCCATAATACTGAGGAATTCACCTTTCTCTACTTCGAGGTTTACATTTTCCAAAGCCACGGTTTCAATCTCATTCGTACGATAAATCTTGTTTATCTCAGTCAATTTAATCATAATGGTAAGTATTTAATTGTTATTAATCGATTCTATTCGCTATTTATTTGTTCTTCACATTTATTAATCAAATGATATGCCAAAAAAGACATATACTCATTATCAGCCAATTAAGTTCACAAGCATGTGTCCGAAAATGAACACCCTGTTCGTTTTCAATTGTCCGCTTCTGTCCTATTCATCACGCAAAGCCTCAGCAGGCAATATCTTCGCTGCCCGGGTGACGGGTGCATAAGTACCCAATAAAGCAATTATGAGCAATACCACATAAGTCAGCAGGCTGACAATAAAGAAATGCGTATACGGCTGATTTTGCCAGTAATCGGGGTTTCCATCCATAGTAGGATTGGCAAAACCGGATGCATAGACACGGTGTATTGTCAATGGCAGGGAAACAACAAATGCCACCGTCACCAGCAGCCATGCCTCCGTGAGGAACTGATTGCAGATTCCTTTCCGGGTAGCTCCCATACTTCGCATCAGCCCGATGTCTTGCCTCCGTGCATTGCAACGTATCCAGAACGTGCCCACCATACCGAGAAACACGCACAGCAAGGCAAATCCCGCCAATGAATATTGCAGACGTAAAGTATTCGTCACCCCACTCTCATTTTCATATTGACGACGAATATCAGCGAAGCGTCCCAACTTCGTGAAATAGAAATTACCGACATTGAGTTGTGGAACCACTTCCGCCTTGAAGCGCTTCTCAAAAACAGCAACATCCACATTCTGCTTTAACCGGAAAGTGACCATATACATCCGTTGAATCCAGTTATGGTTTGGAATCTTGCCATTCACTTGTATCAACAGGTTACCCGGCTGTTCATTAATCCGATGTTTATAGTCCTGCAACACCCCCATCACCTCATGGAAAGTACTGTCGCCATATCGCACCCTCTTGCCCACTGCATCTGCAGTGCCAAAAAGCTCCTTTGCCATACGTTCGGATACAAACACTCCCTCACGGGCGGCACAGTCTTCGGGCAAAGACATGATCTGCCCGTTCTTGGCATCTTTCATGCCGAATGTACGGAATACATCGCCACCCTCTGCCTGCACAAACTGGTAATACTGCGAATGCACCTTCAGTGTATCATTGAAGTATTGTCCGCCATTCCACGAATTACAATTTGGGAAACTAGCATTAGTCACCAAGGCAAAACTTTCCACTTCGGGACAATTCTTTACCAAGCGGGTAATGCGATAAAGATTTTCCTGCCTGATGGCAACACTATCTTGTGCCTTGTCAAACTTACCATGCAGTTCATCATAATAATCCATATAAAGCGCGTATGCCCGTTCTTCATCATAACCGGGGTCAAGGGCAAGATTGGAAGTCAGCACATAGATAGGATCAATTACCGTCCAGAGGAAAAAGCTCACGATGACTAATTCCACAAATATCCACCCATTTTGCCGGCGCTGATTCCATAACTGGTGTCTTATTATCTTTATCATAGCATCTTAACGTTTAGAGTTCAACGATTGAATAATGTTGCGGCGCAATGCCCATATTGCAGGAATAAGTGCAGAAATGAGGTTCAACAGCACACAAAGTCCGAATGCCGTACAGAAAACCATCGGATTAAATAGCATCTCAAACGAGAGGAAAGGCGTCTTCCCGGCATCCGTATAACTGTCGAACAGGGTCAGTATCCAATCGCTTGCCGTCAGCACTATCAAATAAGAAATTAGCAAGCCAAGCAAACCACCGATACAGGTGAGCAGAAGATTCTCCCACAACACTTGCCTTATGAGGCTTCCGTTGGTAGCACCGTATGTTTTGCGTACTCCCAACTCGGAAAGGCGTTCGTCCATGCGCGAAGACATCATGCCGCTCAGGTTCATGGCAGGGATGAAAAGCAGAGCAAGCAACATATAAAGATATCCCCTCAACTCGGATGCCAGATCAGGGGCTCCGCAAGAATTTACACGGAATGTGCTGGCCCAGTAGTCATCGGGTTGTCCCATAAGGTCATTCATATATTTAGGAGCAGCAAGATTAAATTTCCGAAAAACCTCACGCACTTCTTCCTTCAAAGCTTCTTTGTCGGTAGCAGTGGGAGCCGTCATATATATATCCGCACTACCAACCAACTTTTCGGAATTGTCCGAATTAATCCAAGAGTTAAGCGTTATTGGTATCCACAAATCTCCTACGGTAGAAGGCGTAGCGGCAGAAACATCCTCTACCACACCGCAAACCCGGTATTCCTGCGCATCCATCTTAAAGCGTCTGCCCACCACATCATCTGCAGCAAACAGCCTCCTTGCCAGACTTACCGGAACTACCACTTCCCTGCGTTTCGCATCGATATCCGCTTGTGTGAAAGGCTTTCCATACAGAAAACGAAAGGTAAAGACCTGCCAAAATCCTGCATCGGCATAAAGCGGAGTAATGCCAATAGGCTCATTATTGTCAGGAACTTCCACGTAATATTCTCGATAGCTGCCTGATGCGGCACCGATAGCGTCCAAGTGCGGCAATTCTTGTAACATTTTCACCACATCGTAACTGACGCTGGAGCAATTCCAACTCTTATCATCATCCTTAGGATAAGATTTCATCATTTTCAATACGATCATCCGATTGCGATTATATTCGGGATATATAGGCGCAAACTTCACATAAAAGATGATGAACATTGTCATGACAAGAGCTATTGAAAGCCCTGTACCCACCACATAGATGCCGGTAAAGAGACGATGCTGCTTTATCAGCGTCCAAGCTTGTTTCAGATAAAGTTTAATCATAATATTGTGTTTTATTTATTCATCACGTAATGCTTCTGTCGGTGGAATACGACCAATCTTACGAGCAGGAATATAGATCCCGATCAATACCACCGCCAACAGAATAAAGAAAACTATGAACGACACGATAAGAAAATGCTGCGTGAAATCCGTAACCCAACATTCATTAATAATCTGCCTCCAATTGTTCCCCCTCTCCAGTCCTTCTTTGACAGCATATTGCAAATAAAGCAAGCAGCCCGTCAGTGCAGCTACAAACGTCAACACCGCTCCTTCACCCATCAACAAGCGGACAATATATCCCGGCGTACCGCCAAAGGAAAGCATCACTCCCACTTCTTCGCGGCGAGTACGTGTCTGTAACCAAAAAGTACCGATAACACCCAAGCAAAGATTAATTAAAAAGAATGCCGCCATTGCCAGATTACGCCGATACATCGGCGTAACATCATAAGACTCATTTTTCGTTATCAATGCTTCATAAGACCGGACGTTATGGGCAAAAAGATTACCGGCCCGCAACTCTTTCACCATCCACGGTTGAAAATCATGCAAGAAACGCTTCATACTCACATTCTCTTTCAGACAAAGCAATATCCGCATATCATCGTAAGCATCTTCCATATCGATAGATATCAAAGGACGAAAAATGACAGGAGCCGGACGGGAGTCACTGGTTGCCTTAAAGTTTCCCACTACACCAATAACCGGCGAATAAATTGTATCATTCCCCTCTCTGGACCAACAACGCTTATTACCCGCATTTTTAGTGTGGAACAAATGTTCAGCCGTATTTTCAGTCATTACGATGTCATTTTCCGTATAGTCATAGTCCGATAATTCGGCCGGTGTCCTGCCTCGTCCGGAACGAAAACCATAAGTTTCGAAGAAATTCGTATGAGGTATAAATTCCATGATCATTACTGGTAAATCCAATGTGTCACCTTCCGCACGGATAGATGTATTGGCATTCCCCGTAGAATTGGGATAAGCGAAGCCCAATACCGGAGTAGCCGATTCTACGCCGGGATAGTCCTTTACCAATCGTGTCAGATTGAAGTAAGATTTCATAATCATGGCCGAATCCTCAGCCTCTTCATCATAACCGGGCGCTTGTGGCTGCAAGGTACTGAGAGTAACAAGACAAAGGCGGTCGGTGTCATAACCTAAAGGAATACTGCGGTCATACGTCGTCACGATAACCGGGTCAAGGATAATCCACGTAACAATACTGACCAGAATCAATTCCGCCAGTAACCAGACATTACGGCGACGGCGTGCCCACAGGTTCTTTAATATAAGTTTCAGCATAGTCTTTATCTTTTTTCATTCAATGAATACACAATCGGCTTCCGTAATGCATACCATGCCGGAATCAATGCTGATAATAAATTCAGCAAGATACAGAACAAAAGAGCAACAGCAAATACTATCGGAGCAAACAGCACCTCACCGGAAACCAGCACATTCACTCCTTCCGGAACCGGTTCGGCCCAGTCTTCCAATATCATAAATACCCACTCACGACAAGTATACAGGGCGAACCACGCCAACAATAATCCCAATACACCACCCAACAATGTCAATAAGAGGTTCTCCCACATCACTTGTGAAAGCAATCCGCCACGGCCGGCACCGAATGACTTACGCACTCCCATCTCCGACAAGCGGCTTTCCATACGGCTCGCTATCATTCCGCTCAAATTCAAGGCAGGAACCAGCAGGAGCACCAGCAATATTAAAAGGAGATAACGTATCTGTGCCCATGCACCGGTTGTCATACTAGGATAAGGTTTAAACAATCGCTGCAAATGGGAAGTAGGTTGTTCCCAAAGATTCACCTGCCATTCATCCGCATGCAACAGATTTTCCTTACGGACAATTTCCTGAATTTCGGCACGCAACGCTTCGGCTTGCGCATCGTCTTTTACAAGAAAAGTAACACCAAATGCACCTAAATAAGGTATTCCATAATTGGAGTCACGATATTTAGGAATTACACTATAAGGAATATAGACTTGAGCGTATGAATCCGAAGTCAGATAACTTGCACTACGCACAACACCACAAACGCGATAATTGACATAATCCAAACTGAATGAGCGTCCCACCACACCTTCGGCCGTGTCAAACAGACGACGAGCCAATTCTTCTGTTATGACAGCCGTACAGATACCGCTTTCAAGGTCGGACGTAGTAAAAGGCTTACCTTCCGAAAAATTAAATGGATAGATGCGAAAGAAATTCGGGTCAACCAACTTTAAACTTACTGTAAAATCCCCACTGCGGTCGACCGGTTGAATATAATTGTCATCTGACCTGTTATTCATGAACCCCGAAACAACCTCAGCATTCTTCAACGGATAAAACCACTCTTGTAATGCCTGATAAGAAACGGCCCATTGAAAAGTCTGTTTATTCTGCTCCGTTCCTTTTTGAAAGCTTGCAGAAGTCAGATAAAGCGTTTGCATGCGATTCACCTCCGGATAAACCGGAGCTACTTTAACGTAGTAAATCACAGCAACAATCATGGTCATAGCAATAGCCAGCCCTGTACCGACTATATAAAGGGTACTGAAAAGCGGATTTTGCTTCAACAAGACCCATGCCTGCTTCAAATAGATTTTTACCATCCCTAAATATATTAAGTAGTTTGTTTATTCGTAATGCAACGCTTCTGCCGGTTGCTCTTTCATAATCCAACGTGCCGGCACCGCAATGCCAAATACAATCATCATTGCAAGAGTTCCCAATGAAATAGCAAAATCTATGATCCAGCGACCTGCCGTATAAGGAACTTTAGTACTCAATATATCCATGTGGTGGAAATTGAACACGATAATAATGACAGGAATCAACGCCAGTAACAGAATTAATAATCCCTCCGCATTGAGCCAGAATACAACCCGCCCCTTCGATGCACCGACAGCCATACGCAATCCCGTTTCCGAACGGCGTGCCTGTGTACGCATCCAGAAAGTCCCGGTAACACCGAAAAACACATTCAGCAACAAGAAGGCGACAATGAGTTGTACCATTTGCCAATCCGTTATCACATAATCTATACAGTCGGCACGCATTTCTTTAAAACCTGTTACGGCATTTACATAGATATTGCCAGACATCAACCGTTCACCCAAAGAAGCAAGCCATTCTTCCATCTCAGTCTGTGTCATATCACGTTTCATGCGTAGCGAATATTCCAATGCAGAAGGACGATACCACTCGAAAAGCTCCTCCATCGTAGAACCGGAAGCCTTGATATAGAACGTGGGAGTAGCCGGTTCAAAATCATTCTCACGAATAGTAGGGGCAACAGCCAGCACAGGCGTCCCGTCCAATTCGCCGGTATTTACCAACCGACCGCGCGGTTCCTTCCCACCGAAAAATTTCTGCGCTACCTTCTCCGTCAGGATAACCTCATCTTTTGCCGGATTTTCCAGTTCGCGGATATGTTTTCCATTCACGTCATGAATGCCGAAAACTTCAAAGAAGCCGACATCACCCAGTTGGCGGTGCAAAGATTCCGAATAAGCATTGACGCTATCCACACCTGCCGGTTCAATACTCGTCCACGAATTACCCTGACTGTAGGGGCAACTGTAAAAGCTACATCCCACAGCTTCCACCTCACCGGTATTCATCAGTCGTCGAGTCAATTCCGTGATACGTTCCCAACATTTGGCTCCACGTTCGTCCTCGCCTGTATAACCTTCGTTATCGGATTCCATTTCCTCCAGATGAAGCCGCCAGCAACGATCGATGTTATAACCTAAAGGCTCATTATAAAGAGTGTATTTGCTATACCCGCCATCCGTAATCATAAAGACAGCCAGTAAAACCAATGCCAGTTCGGCAAATATCCAGCCATTCTGTTTACGCTGGTTCCATATCAGAGTGATAAGATGACGTATCATGGTTTATTCTTGATTATTCAACGATTTGACAATGTTATACTTTCCGGCACGCCAGGCAGGAATGCCAGCACACAGCAGGTTCAGCAGGAAGATAAAAAGCAAGGTCACCAGAAATGTTTCCAGACGTATCAGCATCTCCGCATTGAATTCCGTACCTGACGGGAAGAAGATGTCACGTGTCAGTAACAAGACACCGATGGAGAGCATCAGTCCGAATATACCACCGATGAAAGTAATTATGAGATTCTCATCGAGGACCTGACGGAAAACATTACCTGCACTCGCTCCAAACGCTTTACGAACACCTATCTCTGCACGCCGTTTACGAAAGTTAGCCAGTGTAATGCCAATCATATTGAGCGCCGGAAGCAGCAATAGGAAAAACATGAAACTACCTTGTTGCAAAAACCAATTGCTATAGGGAATTTCATTAACAAAACCATTATTATTGGTAACCAACAGATCCAGATTAGTCATCGGTCCGTTAAAGAAACTGACAGCATATTCCGACGTATTCGTATTCAGTTGTTTGGTAACCTTTTCCACCTCTGCACGGATAGCGGTAAAATCATCGGTGTCATGTGCCAGCATCACAACATTAAAAGGACCTACCAGCCCCTCATACACATTGGCAGCCGTCTCCATAGCGGCACTCGAATTATAAGGCAACCATACATCCGAATAGGCGTAACGGGCAGTACGAGGTACATCTTTCACCACACCACATATCGTGTATTCTGTCCGATTAACAAGTAATCTCTGTCCTTTCACCTCCGTCTTACCGAAAAGGCGGCATGCCAGTTTCTCACTGATAACTGCCTTACGGATACCACTTTCATTGTCTTCGTATGTAAAAGGAGTGCCATCCAGAAATGTGTAATCGAATATTTTCCAAAAACGTTCGTCGGTATAGGTAGCCCGGTATTTTGTAAAGGTACGTTTGGCAACGGAACTAACAGATACCGTGTTACGGGCATAGCCACTCACCTCCTGCGGGGTTTTCAGATTATAGAAAAGCTCACGTACCACACGTTTTCCCATTCTTCCATTATTCCAGTTTCCATCATTACTTTTCATGAAAGAACGGGTTGCAATAATGTGCAACATACGACTACGATCTGTCTCCGGTGCATACTCTGCCAGGCGCACCTGTATCACAAGAATAATCATCATTACAGCGGTAATAGCCAATGCTGTTCCGGCAATAGAAAGTCCGCTAACCAGCGGATTTTCTTTCAGCAGACTCCACGCTTGCTTTAAATATATCCTCAACATATCTTTCTTATTTTCAATTACTCCGAAAGGCACTTGTTACTTGTAGCTCGTAGCTAATTCAACTTCAGCTTATTCTTATTTTTATACTGGCTCATGTCGCTCACTACCACCTGATCACCCGGCTGCAAACCACTGATAACCTCAACAAACTCAAAGTTACTATCACCCAGTTGCACTTTACGTTTCACGATTTCTTTATCAGAGTCACGCACAAAGAGATCATACTCGCCACGTCCTACATAATAAGAAGCATTGGCGATACGCATCACATCTTCTTTCACGGCATTCATCACATATACATCCGTCTTCAATCCCGAACGCAAACGGCGATTATTATCCTCGTTCAGTTGTACGGTGAAAGAAATCACTCCATTCTTCGACAACGGCGTCACACTGCTCACCGTACCTTCCAGTTTATCACTGCCAATCTTCACAATTGCCTTGCCACCAGCGGCCACACGGTCACCATACGTATCGGCAATCTCCCCTTCCACTTTGAAATGGCTAAGATCAGAAATCACTGCAAGCTGACTTCCCTGAGAAACCTGTGCACCAATCTGGTTATTAATATAAGTAAGGATAGCTTTGCGCGGAGAACGAACCTGTGCATCATCCAGCGTTCGCTTCATCTCGGCAAGGCCTTTGCGGAAGATACTGAAATCCAACTCCTGAACTTTATATTCGGCAGCAAGCACTTCTTTCTCATTATCATATTGTTGTTTCAACTGTTCGTATTCCAACTGGGCTACGTTATAGCTAAGTTCTGCCTGACGCACTTTATCCGTAGTTCCCGAACCCAGGCTATCAAGATATTGCTCATTACGCAACTCCACTTTCTTGCGATTCAACTGCATGGCGGAAACTTTAATCTTCATTGACAGGTCGTTCAGTTTGGTCTGGTTGTTCACACGCAACTGATCCAATTTGTAGCTGCGCATCTGCTCTTCGTCCAACAACTTCTTATAGTCTGTCTCCACACTCTGCAAATCGAGCTTCAGAATCGGCGTACCTATATCTACGCTATCGCCACCTTTCTTATATATCTCGACAATACGGGTATTGATAGGGGAATTGATAATCTCTTCGAAAGCCGGCACCACTTTTCCGGATGCACTTACACTGACTTCGATCGTGCCCTTATCTACTGTAGAAAGTACCAGGTCTTTTGTCTTAACTCCCGTACGCATCAATGAAATGAGTACGCTGATAACGATTATACTTGCCACGCCGATGCCGCCGTAACGAATAATTTTCTTGTTGCGTTCTTTGTTACGCACTGCTTTTGGTATTTCTCTGTCCATGTTGAATATTGAGTTATTTATTATTATCTGTCTTCAGCCTTCGTCCGCTTTCAAAAACGAACAAGCATATTATTCACATTATTTATATATACTAAATGCGTGCCAAAAATGTAAATAGCTGAAAACAAGCAAATAGAAAAAAAGAAGGGTGTCCGATATCGAACACCCTGTACATTTTCGGATAAATTCCTTAGCTAATCTTAGCTTTTGATAAAACTAAATGTAAGATATAGACTTTCAGCCTACGAGGCATTATTGCACCAATTAGAAGTAACAACGCAAGAATCTAATTCATAATAAACAAAACCTCCCCCCTATGCAAATCAGAATTCCCTATTATCTCAGCCTCAACCTGTCTCCTACTTCAGGAATATATTCAGCATCTTTCCGATTCATCTTATACAGGTTCTTCAAGCGTATGCCATACTTTTGAGAAATGGAATGCATGGAGTCACCGTCTCTCACAATATAAACAGTATGCGGTTTGGAAGCTTTCTTCTTCTTAGCTTTCAGATAGATAATATCACCAGCTTCCAAAGTATAATCTTTATGCAGATCATTATACTTCACCAGCTTCTTCCAGCTAATATCGAACTCTCCGCCCAAGAAACGGAAAGTGTCACCATCACGTGCTACGACATACGCTATATCATTAGCAATATATACCTGATGCGGATTGGCAAGCCAAGGTTTCTTCTTCAATTCCTTTGCCCACTTACGAGCTTCACGTTTGCTCATGCCACGGCTGTCGTACTTGTAAAGGTCATAATCTTCAATGATTGTAATCAAACGGTTGGCATAAGAAGGATCTGTTGCATATCCGGCTTTCTTCAGACCGCGAGCCCAACCTTTATAATCCGTAATCTTCAGATTGAACAGGAAAGCATAACGGGCGCCACGTTTCAGAAAAGCGGAATGATCCTCGTAAGAGTCACGGGGATTGCTATAAGCACGGAAACATTCATTGCGCGCATCGTCATCATGCCGCACTGTGCGTCCGCGCCAGTTACTGCCGCACTTGATGCCGAAATGATTGTTGCTTTTGCGGGCCAACATACTCTGTCCGGCACCACTTTCCAAAAGTCCTTGTGCCAGGGTGATACTGGCAGGTATCTTGTGTTCCTTCATTTGCTGCACGGCAAGCGGAGCATACTTTTCTATATATTCCACATAACGGGCATTCCGGCGCTGCGCCTGCACAGCAACAGCACAAACAAGGAGTGCCAGGATTGCGGTAAGTCTGATAGCGTTAAATTTGTTCATAGCAGTATGAGTTGAGGTCACAAAAATCTTAAAAAGAATTGGATTTACCAATCTCTTTTCTAACTTTGTAACATTAATTACAATATACCTTATTGCCTTATGAAAGATTTGACCTTACAAATTGACATTAAAATATACAAATACAATGAGTTAAGTGACACTGACCGTGAGCTGATGAATGCCGCCCGTGAAGCAACCCAACGTAGTTATGCCCCTTATTCGCACTTCTCAGTAGGTGCTGCTGCACGACTGGCAGACGGCAGAATCGTCACAGGTACGAACCAGGAAAATGCTGCTTATCCGTCAGGACTCTGCGCTGAGCGTACCACTTTGTTTTATGCCAATTCACAATATCCCGACCAGCCAGTAGAAACTCTTGCCATTGCCGCACGCAATGAAAAGGATTTCCTCGACGACCCTATTCCGCCCTGCGGTGCCTGTCGACAAGTTATGCTCGAAACGGAAAAACGTTTCAAACAGCCTATGCGAATTCTCCTTTACGGTAAAAAAGGAATTTATGAAATGAAGAGTGTAGGAGCATTATTGCCGCTGTCATTCGATGCTTCTTCTATGGAATAAGAGGTAATTTGTGTCTTTCAAAAGAAATATCTATCTTTGCACCCACTAACTAATAATTACTACGATGAGAATTTCTAAGTAAAGACAAACCATTCGGTAAACATCACCTTTTATATGCTTTATTATTCAGAACGCTGAGCATCACAAATGTAGATGTTTAGTCCATACTGTGTTTGTCTGTCCCCTTCCAATGGCTTCCTTCACGGAAGCTTCCGAGATTTTATCCTGTTATTCACTCTCTTAACACAGTATTTTATCATGAGTATTATTATCAGAGACCTTAGCTATGTCCATTCTGACAAGGAAATTTTGTTCCAGCATTTAAACCTGACCGTCAATCCGGGAGACAAAATGGCGCTGACTGGAAACAACGGTTGCGGCAAGTCTACCCTGATGCGCATTATTGCAGGAGACTTATTGCCCGTGGCAGGAACAGTCACCCGTCCCGAACATCTTTATTATGTGCCTCAGCATTTCGGCCAATACAACGACCGGACTGTCGCACAGGCTTTAAGGATAGACCATAAACAGGAAGCGCTGCATGCCATCTTGAATGGAGACGTATCCGAAAAGCATTTCACAACGCTGGATGACGACTGGAATATTGAAGAACGTGCCCAAGCCTCCCTGGCAACATGGGGAATGCACGGTACTCCCCTCTCCCGTCTGATGGACGGCCTCAGTGGTGGAGAGAAAACACGCATATTTCTTGCCGGTATGGAGCTACACTCTCCTACTGCCATTCTGCTGGACGAACCTACGAATCACTTGGATATGGCAGGCAGAAAGCGGCTATATGAATTCGTGCAACGTACTTCTGCCGCCGTTCTTGTCATCAGCCACGACCGTACATTACTGAATTTACTTCCCGCCATTTGCGAGT
This sequence comes from uncultured bacterium, assembly GCA_905215555.1. Lineage (GTDB taxonomy): Bacteria > Bacteroidota > Bacteroidia > Bacteroidales > Bacteroidaceae > Bacteroides. The sequence goes on along the minus strand of CAJMQU010000034.1, from coordinate 29,538 downwards.
TATCTTCCAACGGACTGACATATTACGGTGGAAATTACGACTTCTTCAAAGAGCAGAAAAACATTCAACTCAATGCCTTGCAGGAACAGTTGGAAGAGAAACAAAAGACTTTGCGCCTTGCTCGGAAAACAGCCCGCGAACTGGCGGAACAGAAAACGAAACAAAATGTGCGGGGAGAAAAAGCAGCCATAAAGAAAGGTATCCCGCGCATCATGATGGGCGCTATGAAAGATAAGGCAGAAGTAAGCACCCACAGACTGAAAAACGTGCATGCCGAGAAATCGGAAAAGCTGCAACAGGAGATGCAAAACATCAGAAGTGCCATCCCGCTTGCCGAGAAGTTGAAAACCAATTTCAGTGCCTCGGCTTTGCATGAAGGCAAGATACTGGTCACGGCTACGGAAATGAATTTCCAGTACCCTGATACTGGACATCTCATGTGGCAGGAACCGCTCAGTTTCCAGTTGAAAAGCAGTGACCGCTTCTGCATTGAAGGAAACAATGGCAGTGGTAAAACGACTCTGCTGAAACTGATCTGCGGGGCACTTCCTGCCAGTTCAGGAAGTCTGGAACGGATTGATTTCAGTTTCGTTTATCTGGATCAGGAGTACTCCCTTATCCAGAATGAACTCAGCATTCTGGAACAGGCAGAACATTTCAACCGCCGTCTGCTACCGGAACATGAATTGAAAACGATACTGAACCGTTACCTTTTTCCGGTAGACACATGGAACAAATCCTGCTCGTTGCTTAGCGGTGGAGAGAAGATGCGTCTTTCTTTCTGCTGCCTGATGATTGCGGACAATACGCCGGATGCTTTTATTCTGGATGAACCAACCAATAATCTGGACATTGAAAGTATCGAAATCATTACGGCAACTATCCGGGATTATGCAGGAACCGTTATTGCAGTATCGCATGACAAGGAATTCCTGAGAGAAATAAATTGTATGAAAAACCTGCTTTTGTCTACAAACCCATCCGCTTCGTCTCAAAAGGAAAAATAGCGTATAAGGACAATCTATCTTTGTCACAATCAAAACAGATAAAGATGGATAAGATTAAAGTAATAGCAATCATAGCATTGTTTTTTTCACTTTGTTGTTTCGCTCAGGAACGACCGGTACAAACTCTACGTGGCGTTGTGTACGACCGGGCATCCGGCACCCCATCCCCTACGCCACCGTACGCTTGACAGATATGCCGGATTTAGGAGCAGTGTGCGACAGCCTCGGCCGTTTCACACTGCCCAAGGTTCCGGTAGGCCGCCATTCGGTAGAGTCTTCTTTCATGGGATATGAACCGGTAAGCATACGCGAAATTCTGGTGACCTCCGCCAAGGAAGTTTATCTGGAAATAGCCATGCGTGAAAACGTCAATGAACTGAAGGAAGTCGTGGTCCGTGCCAATAATCAGAACGAAGTAATGAACAAAATGGCCGTTGCCGGAGCGCGTATGCTCAGTGTAGAAGAAGCAAGCCGCTATGCGGGCGGCTTCGATGACCCTGCCCGGCTGGTAGCTTCATTTGCCGGAGTGACACCGAGCGTTTCCAACAACGGCATATCCATTCATGGCAATGCGCCTCACTTATTGCAATGGAGACTGGAAGACGTGGAAATTCCCAATCCCAACCATTTTGCTGATATTGCAACCCTAGGCGGAGGAATCCTTTCATCACTCAGCGCACAGGTATTGGGCAATTCGGACTTCTTCACGGGAGCTTTTCCGGCGGAATACGGCAATGCTGTTTCCGGTGTATTCGACATGAAGTTACGCAACGGAAACAATCAGAAGAATGAAAACACCTTTCAGGTCGGTATCATGGGAATAGACTTCGCTTCCGAAGGCCCGTTGAGCAAGAAGCATAAGGCTTCCTATATCTTCAACTACCGCTACTCCACCACAGGATTACTGAACGTGGACCTGGGCGGAAAGATGGATTATCAAGACCTAAACTTCAAACTAAACTTCCCTACCCGCAGCGCTGGAACCTTCTCTGTATGGGGAACTGCCCTCATCGATAAATTCAAAAATTCGTTTGACGAGGACCCCGGCAAATGGGACTATCTGGAAGACGCAGCGCAAGCACATTTCACGCAATATATGGTAGCCGGAGGTATCACGCACCGCTACTTCTTTGACGAAAACACTTTGCTGAAAACCACTCTTGCCGGCACTTATTCCGACCAGGAAGCCTTTCAATTAAATTTCGACCGAGAACTGAATAGTTCTCCTTTCCTTGACCAATACAGCAGAAGTACCAACCTGATACTGACCTCTTCGCTAAACCGGAAAATAAACAACCGCTTCACCAACAAGACCGGATTCACGTATACGCAAATGTTCTACAATATGGATATGAAACTCGCTCCCTTCATTGACAAACCGTTGGAGATGATATCCAAAGGAGACGGAAACACCAGCCTGCTTTCCGCTTACAACAGTTCTTCATGGGGAATGAGTGACCGATTGAGCCTGAATTTCGGCTTATACGGACAATTACTCACCCTGAACAATCACTGGACGCTGGAACCTCGTGCCGGTCTGAAATATCAGGCAAATACAAAAACATCTTTCGCACTGGCTTACGGTATGTACAGCCGCATGGAAAAGCTTGATGTGTATTTTGTAAAGACCCAAAGTACAGGTAACGAATCCGTGAATAAAAACCTCGACTTTACGAAAGCACATCACTTGATGTTCTCGTTCGCCTATAAAATTTCGAATAACATGAGTCTGAAAGTAGAGCCTTACATACAATTCCTGTACGATGTCCCCGTCATGCGCGACAGCTCTTTCTCCGTACTCAACCGGAGTGACTTCTACGTAGAAAACACACTTGTGAACAAAGGCCGCGGACGGAATGTAGGAGTAGACATCACCTGGGAACGTGCATTGAGCAAAGGGCTTTATTATATGGTGACCGCTTCCTTATTTGATTCGCGCTATCGTGGTGGTGACGGAGTATGGCACAACACACGCTTCAACCGGAAATATGTATTGAACGGACTGATAGGCAAAGAATGGATGCTGGGACGCAACAAACAAAACATCCTTAGTGTCAACCTGAAAATGACATTGCAGGGCGGAGAACGATATGCCCCGATTGATGTGGAAGCAACGATGGCACATCCCGACAAAGAAGTTCAGTATGATGAAACGCGAGCATACTCCATACAGCGTTCGCCAATGCTGATTGGCAACTATACGGTGAGTTATCGTATCAACAAGCGCCACGTTTCCCATGAATTCGCCATAAAAGGTATCAATTTTACGGGAGCAAAAGAGTACATCCAACACCTTTATAATATAAAAACCGAGAAGATAGAGGCGAGCGAACAGAAAACGGGGTTAACCAATATCAGTTATAAAATAGAGTTTTAATTCTCTGGAAGGCCCTGTTTTCCATGAATTTATTCTATCTTCGTCAACTTAATTAAAAAGACTCCAATGAAAACAATACCTATCATAGGCAACGACAGTTCTTTCCTGTACCGTTTTCTGATCAGTCCACGCCTCCGGCCGGCCAGACATGCAACGATCATAGTAGCGCTGCTTGTCATAACCAGCAATCTGGTATTGTATACTCTGCGGGATGCAACGGGGGCATTGGGAAAGTGGCTATACCTGCTTATATTCAATTTGTTTGTGCTGTATGGTTCCCTTTTCTATTTTAATCTGCTTTATCTGACACCCCGCTATCTGCTGAAACAGAAATATCTGATGTATATCCTCTACTTGTCGGGCGGTTTAGTAGTGGTGTTTGTTTTGCAAGCCACACAAGAATATATGGTATCATCTGTTCTGCACATACCTAATATTTTTATCGGATACCCTAAAATAGCGTTTGTGATGGATTATCTTTCTTCTTTTCCGTTGACGCTCCTCAGTATTATCGGTGGTAGCATGACCGTCCTGTTGAGGTTGTGGATACTGGAAAACCAGCGTGTGATGCAATTGGAGAAAATCAGGTTGCAGACCGAAATAGAACATCTGAAAGAACAGATTAGTCCTTCGATGTTGTTTCGGGTGCTTCATTATTCTGGAAAACAGGCATTGATGAATCCGGGAAAAGCTTCCAGAATGCTGATGAAGCTGAGCCAGATACTCCGTTATCAGTTGTACGACTGCAATTGGGAGAAGGTTTTGCTGAATACGGAAATCAAATTTCTCACGAATTATCTGGAACTGGAACAGCTCGTTTCGGATAAGTTTGACTTCCGGATCAATGCATCCGGAGAAACCGGACGTACGTTTATATTTCCTTTGCTTTTTATCCCGTTCATACAGTATGCCGTAAAGCAAACAGAGGCACGGGAGATGCAAACGGTCTCCATTGAAATCAGCCTGGAAGCTGAAAATGATACTGTTCTGTTCAACTGCCGGACATCTGTTCCTTGCCTGGAAGATAATCAGGAACTGAACAAAATCCGGCAACGCCTCGACTTGCAATATGGAGAACAATATCAGTTGGAGGTAAACCACCAAAGTATCCGGCTTGAACTGAAAGGAGGTGGAAAATGACCGGTAACCATTTCACCAATTTCCTGCTCGCTCCCCAATATCGGGTGGCAAGGCACCTATTCCTACTATTTATCGTGTTTCTCATCACGGTGAATATACTTTGGAATGTTCCCATACGTCCGCTTTCATTGTCGCAAAGGTTACTTGGTTGGGCCATTTACTTTATTTCTATTGATGTGGTTTTCTATATCAATCTATATTGGCTGTTTCCCCGCTTTCTGCTGAAAGGGCGTTTGATGACGTATGCATTCGGAGTACTTTTTGTGAGTCTGGCAATTATTGTAGCAGTAGCGGTATTCCAAATTTTCACTGTTGAGGTTACGACTACCGCAGTTCATTCCGAACTGATTCCTATTCTGATAAATGCCATATCAGGGGTATTGGCTATGGGATTTACTGTAGCCGGGATGTCCGCTATACTCCTGCTCCGTCACTGGATACTCTACAATCAGCGGGTAGATGAGCTGCAATCCGCCACTCTGCATTCAGAACTGAGATTTCTCAAGAACCAGATAAATCCGCACTTCTTATTCAATATGCTGAATAACGCCAATGTGCTCATTCGCAAGAATCCTGCTGAGGCATCACAAGTATTATTCAAACTGGAAGATTTATTGCGCTATCAGATGAATGACAACTTCCGCGAACACGTGCCTCTCCGTTCGGATATCCGTTTTCTGAATGATTATCTCAATCTGGAAAAGATACGGCGCGACCACTTCGACTACAGCATCACTGAAGAGGGAGAAATTGATGCCATACAGTTACCGGCACTGCTTTTCATCCCCTTTGTAGAAAATGCCGTAAAGCATAATTTTGATAGTGAACATCCGTCATTTGTCCATCTTTTCTTTAAGGTTGATAATGACCGTCTAGAGTTTCGTTGTGAGAATTCCAAGCCTGCCGTAGCAATTGCCAAAAGCCGGGTAGGCGGCATCGGACTGACCAATATCCGCCGGAGACTCGAACTATTATATCCCGGCCGCTATCTTCTGGAAGTGGCGGAAACAGAAAATCAATACACAGTAACTCTAAAACTGAACTTATGAATTGTATTATCATAGACGATGAGCCCCTGGCACGCGAAGCCATGGAAATGTTGGTAGAAGAAAACAAAGAGTTTCGCTTACTGGGCATGTTTAACAATGCCGCGTCTGCTTCGCGGTTTATGGAAGAACATTCTGTCGACCTTATCTTTCTGGATATTCAAATGCCCGGCATCACCGGCATAGAATTTGCGCATACCGTCTCCAAACGGACACTTATTGTCTTCACCACTGCCTATACGGAGTATGCCCTGGACAGCTATGAAATTGATGCCATCGACTATCTGGTCAAGCCGATAGAAGTGGAACGTTTTCAGAAGGCTGTGCTAAAAGCTCTCTCCTATCACTCGCTATTGATGAAAGAAGAAAAAGAGGCCCTCGAAACCAATGTCTCTTCCGAGTATTTCTTTGTCAAATCCGAACGTAAGTATTTCAAAGTGAACTATACCGACATTCTTTTCATCGAAGGGTTAAAAGACTATGTAATCCTCCAATTACCGGAACAGCGCATTATTACCCGCATGAATATGAAAGGTATCTCCGAGCTCCTGCCCCAAGATATGTTCCTCCGGGTAAACAAGTCGTATATCGTCAACACCCTGCACATCAATTCGTTTGACAACAATGACATCTATATAGGCAATTACGAGATTGCCATAGGTAACAGTTACCGCGACACATTTTTTGAAGAATTTCTAATGAAGGGAAAAAGAAAAGGATAATATAAAAATAATCATGTACTTTTGTATTCCGAAATGAGTTACTTAACAGGTTTACATATATGATACAAATTCGCCCCAGTCAGCTTTCAGACTTAGATCGTCTGATGGAGATATTCAATTATGCCCGTAACTTTATGGCATCTGTTGGAAACGGTAATCAGTGGATCAACGGTTATCCTGCGCGTGAACTGATTGCCAAAGAAATCACCGACGGACATTGTTATGCATGTGAAGATGAAGATAGAAAAATCGTGGGAACATTCTGTTTTGTCCCGAGTCCCGACCCGTTTTATGCTCTTATCGAAGACGGTGCCTGGCTGAATGACGATCCTTATTATGTAATTCACCGCATCGCTTCCGATGGAAGTTATAGAGGAATCGGCGATATCTGTTTAGGCTGGTGTGCCGAGCAATGTTCTAATCTCCGCGCGGATACACATCAAAACAATATCATCATGCAGAATCTGCTTACGAGAAACGGATTTATCCGCTGTGGAATTGTGTATGTGTCCAACGGAACAGCAAGAATTGCATACCAAAAGATAGTCTGATAAGCTTCAACAAAAACTTGGCTAAAGAGGAAGAAAAAGATAATTTACTTTCATTTTAGTATCTTTGAACCATTGGAAACAGCCGCCTCTATCGTCAGGCTGGGGTATATCTGGTTGTGATTTGCTTTCATTTTAGTATCTTTGAGCCATTGGAAACAGCGAATTCTTTGTTGTGTTCCCTGTACAGTTCGTTGTGATTTGCTTTCATTTTAGTATCTTTGAGCCATTGGAAACAGCTCTACGGAGTTGGAGAAGAAATACAATTTCGTTGTGATTTGCTTTCATTTTAGTATCTTTGAGCCATTGGAAACAGCCGGTTCCGGATCTTCGTTCAACGGAAACAGTTGTGATTTGCTTTCATTTTAGTATCTTTGAGCCATTGGAAACAGCAAAATTTTGTAACTCTGTATCCTATGTTTGGTTGTGATTTGCTTTCATTTTAGTATCTTTGAGCCATTGGAAACAGCAGGTGTGACAGGCTGTAGCAAGGTAATGGGGTTGTGATTTGCTTTCATTTTAGTATCTTTGAGCCATTGGAAACAGCACCGAATTTCAATGAACTACACAAGTTTTTGTTGTGATTTGCTTTCATTTTAGTATCTTTGAGCCATTGGAAACAGCGGCAATCCGGACAATCTCTGTGGATTAGCGGTTGTGATTTGCTTTCATTTTAGTATCTTTGAGCCATTGGAAACAGCTACTGGCTTATATGGGTATAAGGGGCATTAGTTGTGATTTGCTTTCATTTTAGTATCTTTGAGCCATTGGAAACAGCGTCGTGTTAAGAGGAGCCTTGCTCCTCCCCGTTGTGATTTGCTTTCATTTTAGTATCTTTGAGCCATTGGAAACAGCGAAACAGTATACACAGCAGGTCAATACATGTTGTGATTTGCTTTCATTTTAGTATCTTTGAGCCATTGGAAACAGCCTAGCAGCAGAAGGAAGAGACATCGAATGGGTTGTGATTTGCTTTCATTTTAGTATCTTTGAGCCATTGGAAACAGCGTCGTGTTAAGAGGAGCCTTGCTCCTCCCCGTTGTGATTTGCTTTCATTTTAGTATCTTTGAGCCATTGGAAACAGCAGCAGCTCATCTTCGACATCGTTTCCAAACGTTGTGATTTGCTTTCATTTTAGTATCTTTGAGCCATTGGAAACAGCAATGATAGGTTTGCAACCTCATACCAATGCGTTGTGATTTGCTTTCATTTTAGTATCTTTGAGCCATTGGAAACAGCCATCCGTCGAGCGTGCCGTTACCAGTACCGGTTGTGATTTGCTTTCATTTTAGTATCTTTGAGCCATTGGAAACAGCTCATTCCTTATTACACACTAGTAATCAATTTATTACACTACAAATTAGAATTATAAAAAGGAAGCTATTTCCAACTAAAAACCCCGCCAATTGGCGGGATTTTTAATTTTAAAACAATTCTAACTGTTGCCCTGGCGCGCCCACATCCTGAGCCTTCTTCCCATAAAAAAGCTCAATATCACCAAATTGTTTGTCCGTAATACACATTATTCCGACCTGTCCATACTCTGGCAAAAAAGACTTAACTCTTTTGATATGCACATTCGCATTCTCACAACTTGCACAGTGACGTACATAAATAGAGAATTGAAACATAGTAAACCCATCCTTTTGCAGATTTTTTCTAAAATCAGCATATGCCTTTCTATCTTTTTTAGTATCGGTAGGCATATCAAACAATACTAGCACCCACATAATGCGATATTCACTAAAACGTTCCATCACATCTCAGGATATGTTACTCTACGTAACTCACCGCTAAAACATTTGTAAAGAGAAGCAGTCGTTTGCCCCACCGCTACCATCAAAGGACTACGTTTGCCTGAAATAACGACATCCAATGTCGGAATTGAAAGAAGCTGCCCTTTTATCTCCTTCGTTAACACCTCATAAACTACACCACTCTTCACAATGCCATAAACCAATTCATCCACATACGGACGATAAGGTTCCATTATATCATCAGCCAGACAATAAGCATTATATCGATTGTGATGATGAATCCCCAATGTCGGCAGAAGTCCACTCGTTACCAAGCCGCGTGCCACGATAGCTCGTAATATTGCATATCCATAATTCAACAAATTATTAGGTGGAATGCCTTCTCTATCCCTTGTAAAGCCTGCTATATCAAATAAATTTTTCCAATAATAGGCAGCGGCACGAGCTTCCAAATTATCAGGATCTCCACTCTTCACATCAGTCGCCCATATCTTCAGACACTTTATCTCCCCACCCGCACATCTTTGTAACACAGCAGCTTGATTCTCTATTTTTTGCTTCACAGTTTGCTGCCATAATTGCTTTGTCAATGGAAGTGAAGCGTTCAGCTGCTGCCGAAAACGCTCATTCTGAGTTGTATTACCATATAAAGGAAGCATCAACCCAACAGGCATGCTTTTACTATCACAAGTAATAACAGCACAATTATTCTCAAGCAGAACCTCTAATACACCCGAAGTAATAGTAATCTGTTTATTATCCAACACTACTACACCAATATCTTCTATCGGCTTAGTCACTGCTGACTTTTGTTTGAATTCTTCCGGCAAAGTTTCATTCTTTACCACTTCCGGTAACTTTATCACTAACTGTGCATTTTTTAAAGACAAATAAACCGGGTTTCCAAAATAAAGTGTCTTTTTAATCATAATATTTTAATTTTAACGATTATTACTCGTCCCTCACTTCAAATAGCAATTGAGATAAACTATTGGCAAATGTGCCCAATTTTTCTTCTGAAAAGTCTACACAATAGCACATTTGCCCAATATCGTAGAAATTAAAAACCCAGTTTTATTATATTCCCTAATCTATCTACTTTCAATGGGATACATACATCCTTTATCATTTCATTTGTCCAAGCTCTTTGAGCTTTGTTATTACTTCCTAGTTCAACGACTGCAACTATTGGACTAGCTATAGTAGAGGGTACAAAATGTCCTTCATTTCCTGTGCAACTTACCATCTTATATATCCTTTTTCTATCTATCGGTTCCTCAATTCTACCCCGTTCCAATTCTTCCCCCGCAGGTACATACACTAAGTCATTCGGTGATAACCAAAACAACAATTTATTTCCAGCCTCATTTTTCTCCGGAACCGGAATATAACCTTGCTTTTCACGTTCAATAACAACATTCAAAGGTATTGTTTCATATACTCGCCTTCCGTCTTCCGCAACATAAATAGCAAAAAATAAGTTTGTACCCTTAGCTGCTTCTACAAATTTAGTCGATTTCTGCCCTGTCTCACCCACACTAAACTTATTACCACGTGGTTCGCAAACCCTTACTTTATATATAGGTTGATGAGGGTTACCATCATTCAGAAATTCCAAATTTCTATTCATTTCGTCAATGCCATCAGGAGAAAAAGCTAAATCCGCTTTCCCTTCTTTAGCCTCCAAATGTTTCAATAATATCTTCTGAATTCCAGTATCTGTAATAGATTCAACAATTTTCTTCTTTGTGAAACTTGTATCCAAGGTTTTACGCACAGCTACCAATGGTTCCGAGAAATTATCAGTAAAATAGTAAACAGCTATTTTTGCCAGATTAAAATTTTTCCAAAGAGGTGCATTTTCTTTGAAATACTTTTCAATTCGTTTTTTGTCATAGTTATAAGAAATGAGTTGTAATATTTTTACTTTTAACTTTTTATCCACAATCATTTCAGGAGTATCTAAGGCCACTGACAACCGTACCTCTTTTATTTTCCGAAGGTTCACTCTACCGAATACAGTCTCTTTATGCATAGGCTTCCGTATCGCCCAATTATCCCCTTCAGTCTGTGCCAATAATGTCTTCTTTCCTCTCTCATCATAGCACTGATAATGATTAGTACTCTTGTTTATCACCCGGATATTCTGCTTAAAGCTTACCACAATATCATTCAAAACCGCCTGCACATCTTGCGTGAATGTAGCCCAGGGTTTCTTGATAATCCATTTATAGTTTCCATAATCATCTGTTTTACACTTATCACACAGTGATTTCTGTAGATCATGCCGGGTTATCTTAGCATTCTTCCTTGCCGACTCATTATTCAAATAATTAATGTGGTTTCGCGAAGCACAAGCTATAACAATAGCATCCATTGCATGATGACGATGGTCAATACGTTTTTTACTAAATCCTTTTTGAAGTTCCAGTGGCAGTTCTGTCTGAAAAAAGCGTTTTCCATCTCTACATTCCCAATGTCCGAAACACTGAGTACCCTTCAATTGATTCAAACGTTCGAATCGGGAAGACACAATATTATTCCAAACGTCATTTAATCCCCAATCCTTCTTTAATCTATCCGTAACACTACCTGTACAAACTATTACATTTTTTGAGATTGCTTCCGGTTCATACTCTCCAGTCTTGTCTTTCTCACGAACGACATTGGAAAGTAAGGTTTTAATCACCTTACTGATATAACGACTATCATTTAACTGACGTTCAATAAACTGCTCCGGTATATCATCCATCAGCAGTTTTTTCATCTTAATTCTTGATTTAGAATAATGCTCTTTCACAAATAATTCATAAGCCTCAACAGAAAAAACCGTAACGACTTTACCGAAGTTCAGTTCAACTTTCTGTCCATGATACTCTTTTATAAACTCATATCCCAGGAATTTACCTTTCAGTTTGTTTACTTCTGACTCGCAAATTACCTTATTACTGAACGAGTCATCAAAGAAACGAGACTGGGGAATTATATGTTCTATCTCATAAGCCGGTGTAAACAGTTTGGCAAGAGGAATAATTTCTCCTGTATAAGGGGAACGATACTTCTGCTCCAACCATAGTTTGTATCGCATGAATTCTGATTTTGAAGGAGACTTACTGTCTTTCACCTTCTTCAGGAAATTCTCAATATCTTCCGGAATCTCTGCATGGTTCAATATTTCATCTTCGTAGATACGTAACAATTCCTGCTGGCTTGGTGAATAGGGACGTACATTTTCAATGTTATACTCAGGATTCATAAATTCCGCCAATAAAGTCTTAATACGAAGATTAGCATTTTCATTGTCCAGAATCTGCATTGTCATTTTCTCCCTTTCCTTTGCCGTATTTTTCATTTCACGCCCTAGTTCCACGTGAATTTCATCAATAGTTCCTACACGCTTCCAAATATCCCGGACCACACGTAATGTTTCCACTATGATTTGCTCGACTATCGGATTGCGCAAGGAATGTTGTTTGAATGCTTTCAAATAAGCATCTATATCAGAAGGCGTTTCCCATTTAGTGATGTCCCTCACTTCAGAATGCCGCCCATAGATAACATAACATACCAACCATAAAGGCAAACCTCTGAAGTCATCAACACTCTGCAAATGCATGGACTTCTCACGAACTTTGTTATGAATCTTTTCATCATATTCGCCCGTCACGATTTTGTCCATGCGTTCTTGGGTTGCTTCATCAATAGCAGCCGCACTCCAGTATTTTCCCATTCGCATCAATGGCAACAGCTTCTTTATGGCCTTGGCAGAATATGCCCCATATTCTTTTTCAAATGGAGGTACTTTCTTAAAGGCTTCAACAAAAGCTACCTTATCCAAGGCATACTTAGTTGCAAATGTGGCTAAGGCCTTCTCTAATTCAACCTTATCGTTGACCGAGTATAGTATATGCCACAGAGCCGTCTCATTTTCTGCAGATAAAATAAAGCCGTCGGAAAAAGCATGTGCTTTGTCTAAACGAGATTTTATCAAATATCTTGTTTCATTGCAAGGATACATTTTATCTTCCACATAATTCCAGCGGTAGTCGGCTATTTTATTCTTCAGATTAAACAAAGGATATTTCAGAAAATTTTTCTGATCAATTTCCTTACGTTCATTCAACCATTCAAATAAAGCTACATAATCCTCCTCCGTATTCAGAAACTCACTGGTCACGTCCACATCAGTCAACAACCTTTCTCCTTGTTGTCTTTCTTTCTGATAAATTCTGATATTCGATAGAAACTGCCACAGACGAAACTCTTGAAATAACGGATGCGACTTAGCTATACACTTTAATGGCACATGCTTTACTTCACCGGTATCCTTGTCCACATACTCATTCGTCTCATAAGGACAATCGTCAATCAACGACTTCTTGCTTTTTAACGGGCGCTGATAAAAAAGGATATCCTCTACAAACATATACACAAAATCACGATTAGCAATGTTGCGCTTATGTGCATCATTCTGCGGATACAAGCATTCAAGGCATTTCTTATACAAATCACGGTCATGCAATTCAGTATGGAGAACAGATTGTTTTTCTAATATCCGCTTCAACTCTTCCTTATAAAATTTACGCTCTATGGTACGTACTAACTTTCCTCTTATTTTCTGCTGTGGTTTTTGCAGCAATGTATCATAGATATAGCAGCCTACAGTCTTATGACTATCAGCTACATCCGCTTCTGTTTTCTTCTTTATCAGTGTCCAGTCATCTTCCTTGGGGGAGCGGAAGGAACGTTTGACCTCACCTTTTTTATCCATTTTAGGAGTGCCATCCTCATTTAAATCCGTTGTCACGATAAACTCCTTGGTTTTCCCCTCCCACTCTAATGGGACATTGCTTGACCGACGATATATCCATCCATTTTCCAAGTGTACATTATACCATGTGTCTTTTCCCTTTTTTTCGTCCGTTGCTTCCACACGCACTACTTTAAGAGCATAATATTCAACCTGCTTATTGGATTTTTCTTCTTCCTCTTCCCCTCTCAATTGATAATATCCACGCTTCTGATTAAAATTTAATAGAATCCACGCTAATTCTTGTTTGGTTATTTTCTCTGTCAGAGCCTTTTTTCTTAAATAATAAATAGTCCAATCATAAGGCACTTTTTTACCATTTGCCACCAATGCCGGCTGCTGCTGTGCAAAATCAACCAGCATCTCGTTAAAGGCGGACTGAAAGATGAACTCATATTTCCCTGACTCATTCTTCTTCCAAGCCAATTTAGGCTCTGCCAGACTCGTAAACTGTCCGGAATGTTCCTTCCAATTTATCTGTTCAGAATAATGTTCAGGCAAGAATCCTAATATGTGCAATACTTTATGTAACCGTTCACGTCTCAACAAGCACCGTTCACGCAAACGTCTTACCCCACGGAAACGAGTTCTTTCTGCAGTCTGTGAAGTGGAGTTTCCCCTATCAAAGTCGCCCAATATAGCAGCATCCATAGGAATTATCCGACTACCGGCCATTTCTAACCATAATTTTTCAGCTTGTTCAGCAATTATCGAATTTACAACAGACCATCCCACACTATTGGTTCCTAAATCCAGTCCTACTATCACTTTTTTCATAATATCATGTTTTAAAGTTCAATTATACAAAAATAGAAAAAATAGTCATCAAAAGTATAGAATATATCATTTTTATTTTCTACCTTTGTCGAACTAAAATGAAGGAAATCACAATAAGGATTATTCCGTTGTGAAAACATTAGGTACCCTCGTCCTTAACGGGGGATTTTTTATACCCTATTCCCCCCATTTTCAGTACGATATACAATTATTAATTCTTTTCCTGAAAACGTTCTGTCATTCCACTATTATTTATACCTTTGCACACTAAAAAATTTCCATGCAAAGGATCTGATTTTTTCATGCAACATTCGTTATACGAAACGCATACATACATTACATGAAAAAGTTACATTCGTTGCACAGATAAATTCGTGCGAATGCAATATTAATTCATCGAAACTAAAGAATTTAATTACTGAAGGAACTAGAATATATTTATGCACCTCCCCAAAAACAATATCATTAACCCTTTAACTCAAAAATCTTATGAGTGCATATTATGATCTTTACGAAACATCCGATCCGAAAGAGAAAAAAGAGGAGTATGCCCTGTCGGAAGGAGCACTACAAGGTATTACAGACGAATTGTGCGAATTACTTTCAGACGGCAATATTATTGAGAGAACTCAGTTTCCTCAGCACTTCGCTGAAGTGCCTGCGAGAAGCCACGCCAGAGATGAAGATATCTTGCGCCGACGCGGAACAGGCAGAGATGTGGCATACGTCAAAAATGAAGAAGGGAAATGAAGGGATTAAGTCGTGACAGATATGCAAAATATAAAAACAGAAATCAAAGAACTAAAAGATAAGAAATAATGGAAGATACAGAAAAACAAAAACCTACGCAGTGGTTTATCTTCTTTAAAGACCAACTGCTGCTGAAAAAAGAAAAAACAGAAAAAGGAGAGATCAAATACAGTATACCTTATGGTCCGGAACCACCGTTGAAACCTGATGCAGGCAACACGGTTCATGAAGTATTTCTGCCTACAGATGAAATGGTGCATACATTCGCCATCGAACAACTTGTTGAAGAAACGGAAGACCGGCTTATAGTCAACCTGCGGGGATCCTATGAATACATCACTCAGGATGAGTACAAAGCTGCCGGAAAAGCCTATCAGATATTATATTGGGATCAGCACAGCCGCTTTTGCCCGGTATGCGGCACACCTACTGAACAGAAGACAGCTATCATGAAAAAGTGCCCTTCGTGTGCCTACGAAATGTATCCGCCCATCTCTACCGCCATCATCGTACTGATACGCCGCAGAGAAGAAATTTTACTGGTGCACGCACATAACTTCCGCGGAACATTCTATGGTCTGGTAGCCGGATTCCTCGAGCCCGGAGAAACGCTGGAACAATGCGTACAGCGGGAAGTAATGGAAGAAACGGGGCTGAAAGTGAAGAATATTACCTATTTCGGAAATCAACCCTGGCCTTATCCCAGCGGATTGATGGTAGGTTTTATTGCCGATTATGAAAGTGGGGAAATTAAACTACAGAAGGACGAACTCAGTGCCGGTGCTTTTTACTCCAAAGGGAATCTTCCGGAAATTCCACGCAAACTAAGTATCGCCCGGAAAATGATAGACTGGTGGTTAAATCAAAAAGAAGAATTAAAGAATTAAAAAATTAAAAGGAAAGGAAGAGATAAATGAAATAAGAACAGATTGCGGAGGACACGCACTCAACAAACGAACAACTACGAATGAAACGACTCTCATTCACATCAACCAATCGCGTGCAACCGCAATCTGTATTTTATCTCTACCAGCAACTGCCTCCCGGCGGCCGACTACTACTTTTAATTCTTAATTCTTCAATGCTCAGATGACAAAGGAAAGTCCTTGTTTCTTTTCATGCAGCTTATGTAAAATTCTTTACTTGGCCCTACACTGCCTGTTCAATCACTTTGGTGACATCACACTTAATCCCGGCAACAAGATCTTTCATAACTATTTTAGTTTAGGTTTAGATGTTGCATATAAAACAGCATTTAACAAAGAATGATTAGAGGAATGACTTAAAGAAAGCAAAAGAACTTTAATCCGGTAGAAATGCACACATTGCCCAGTAAAAAACAAAAAAGGTGTAACCCTTCGTAGAATTACACCTTTCCTTCTGCCTTACAGCAATTTATCCTTAGATACCGAGTGACTTACGAACAGCCACCACCTTTTCTTCCGCTTCCGCATCTGCACTGGCATAGCATTTCGGACAACCCATTTCACCTTTCACTTCGATATAGAACTTAATCTTCGGTTCTGTTCCCGACGGGCGAACGGAAATCTTAGTACCGTCTTCCGTGAAGTATTGAAGAACATTGGAAGTTTCCGGCATATCCAGGTCTTTCACATCTCCCTGAGCATCGGTAGCCTTCAAAGTCTTATAGTCCTTGACCAGTTTGACGGGTGAACCACCAATCTCTTTCGGCGGATTAGCACGGAAGTTATCCATCATAGCCTTGATTTCATCTGCGCCGCTCTTGCCGGGTTTCACTACGTTTACAGTAGTTTCCTTAGAGAAGCCATATTCTACGTAGATGTCCATCAACACATCATACAGAGTCTTGCCCTGGTCTTTTGCCCAAGCACAGATTTCAGCCAGCAGTGAGCAAGCAGAAACAGCGTCTTTGTCACGAACAAAGTCTTCTGCCAGGAAGCCGTAACTTTCTTCACCGCCCCCGATGTATTGTTGTTTGCCTTCGCTCAAACGGATTTCACGTGCAATCCACTTGAAACCGGTGTAGCAATCACGCATTTCAATCTTATTCTTGTCGGCCACAGCTTTAATCAGTTCAGTAGTCACGATGGTTTTTACGATGAAGTCGTTGGACTGCATTTTACCCATTGCAATACGATTCTTGATGATATAATACAAGAAAATCAAGCAAGTCTGATTACCGTTGATAAGCACCCATTCGCCCTTATCATCCTTGCAAGCCATACCTACGCGGTCAGCATCCGGATCGCTCGCCATTACGATGTCGGCATCGATCTTCTTAGCCAATGCAATAGCCATAGAGAGAGCTTCGGCATTTTCAGGGTTCGGAGATACCACTGTCGGGAAATTACCGTCCTTCACCATCTGTTCGGGCACACAGTTGATATTCTCAAATCCCCATTCCTTCAATGAAGCGGGAATAAGTACGCGGCCTGCACCGTGCAGAGGAGTATAAACAATGCTAAGATTCTTCTGGCGCTTAATCACTTCCGGATCAATGGAAATAGAATGAACCTTATCCAGATAAACCTTGTCAACGTCTTCACCGATAATCTGAATCAGGTCTTTATTACCATCAAACTTAATGTCGGCAACAGTCACCTTGTTTACTTCGTCGATGATAGCAGTATCGTGCGGAGCAAGTACCTGGGCGCCATCATCCCAATAAGCCTTGTAACCGTTATATTCTCTCGGATTGTGGCTGGCAGTGATATTGATACCGCTCTGGCATCCAAAGTGACGAATAGCGAATGAAACTTCCGGTGTAGGACGCAAATCATCGAAAAGATATACCTTGATACCGTTTGCAGAGAAGATGTCGGCAGAGATTTTCGCGAATTTGTCGCTATTGTTACGGCAGTCATAACCCACCACTACAGAAATCTGTTCTTTGTCCTTGAAGCACTTATTCAGATAGTTTGAAAGGCCCTGTGTTGCAGCACCTACCGTATAGATATTCATGCGATTGGTTCCTGCGCCCATAATGCCGCGCAAACCACCCGTACCGAATTCCAAATCTTTATAGAAACAATCTATCAGCTCAGTTTTATCTTCGTTTTCCAACATGCGTTTTACTTCAGCCTGAGTTTCGGCATCATAAGCCGGGGTGAGCCACATCTGGGCTTTCTCAGTTACCTGCTTGATAAGTTCCTGATTTTCCATACAATTATTGTTATTTTAGAGGTTAAAATATATCTGTCATTTGTAAGACACAAATGTAGGCGAATAAGTTCAAATATCCTACTTTTTCATTAAAGATTTACACTGTTTTGTACAGATTTCACAGGCTTCTTATGGTTCCCGTGAAATCTGCAAAGCTTTCATCAGAATATTATTCCGGCATTTTATAGCGGTCACCGGTTTGTTTCACATATTCTTCCAGGAATTCTTTCGGGTATCCGGGACGAACCACACCCGCCGGCTGGCCGATAGCATTACGCTCAAACTTACCGTCTTTCATCCGGCGCACTACACCATCATTATATTTCACGATAAGAAACTCGCCAAGACGTTTCCAGGTGTCGAGAGTACTTTGCGCGGCCATGTTGGTATAGTTGGTCAGGAAGGCCTTTGCCTGTGCAGGGTCTTTGGAGTAGAGTTTAGATGCGGCTGACTCGATACCTTCCTGCGCTTCGTTAAAAGTAGTTTCCAGTTCGGTTTGAGTGGAGCGTACGTCATCAATCATCAGGTCGTAACGAGGATAAACCATGTTTGCCACCCAGTTGAATATCCAGAAAGAAGAGTTCCAGGAGAAGGTAATATAGTCAGCACCATCCACGCGAGAGTAGCATACGGGCACTTTATTCGTACAACAATATATAGGGGTGAACACTGTCATGTTGGCATCATCCGTACCGAACCACAGCACACCACCGATAGCATCGGGCATGGTAGAGCGCATCTGAGACACGAATACGAAACCAGACTGCTGGGTAGAGATGGGACGTTCGTTGAAATATTCCTGGTCGTTCACCTTGAAAGACAGCGGAGAAAGACGGTAAGGAGTGTGATAAGGACCGGCACCGAAGTCCTTGCTGATGTCCAGCGGAGTACCTTCGTAATGGTCGCGCATGGCGTTCTTCACATCCTG
Organism: uncultured bacterium; assembly: GCA_905215555.1. Lineage (GTDB taxonomy): Bacteria > Bacteroidota > Bacteroidia > Bacteroidales > Bacteroidaceae > Bacteroides. Next base: position 10,532 of record CAJMQU010000034.1, on the reverse strand, counting down.
TACGGAGATTTTGCGATTGGCCTTCAGATAGAGAGGCATGGGCTGATTGGTTTTGCCTTCTATATAAGGAAGAAACTCCTCACCGCGGTCGGTAAACATATTGAAGTAACTCCATACGCGGGCTTCACAGTAACGGCGTGCACCGAAATCCAGAGGAGCGTATGCATCAGCAAAGCTGAAATCCTTGTTCACGCCGTTGAAGTAACCTTTTTCGCGGGCAAAAGAGATGACGTCGGAAGAATACATACAGTTATTCTTGTCGTTCATGTCGAATTGGTGGATACGTGACTGGTTGGCATGTGCCGAGATACAATCATCGGGGATGCGTACGGCTACCCACACGGCACCACGCACGCCGGGGCCTTTGCCAATCATCTCCATAATCCAAATCTCGTTCGGGTCAGCGATAGTGAAAGATTCACCGCTGCTGTAATAGCCATACTCCTGTACAAGGTCAGTCATCACCTTAATAGCCTCACGGGCGGTGCGGGCACGTTGCAGCCCCAAATAAATCAAGCTTCCGTAGTCGATAATTCCGGTTGTATCTACCAGTTCGGGGCGACCGCCGAAAGTGGTTTCAGCAATGGTAAGCTGGAATTCGTTGATATTGCCGATAACGTTGTACGTCTGGCGCGCCTGCTCAATCTTTCCCAGATACTTGCCAGTATCCCACTCGTGCACATCTATCAATGTACCTTTCTTATGCACACCGGCAGGATAATGATATAACTCGCCGAACAACCCGTAAGAGTCGGCAGAATAAGAAACGATAGTAGAACCGTCTGTAGATGCATTCTTACCAACAATAAGGTTGGTACAAGCCAGTGCATTCACTACTGCAACAGCCACAAATAAGACGGAAAGAGTCAGTCTTTTACTTTTCATACTTCAGTTATTTTAATTATTAATTCGTGTGTCGTATCTATTATCTCCGTAGCAAGTCCGTGTTATCTCCGTATCTGGCACGGAGCAGATACGGAGATAACACAGACTTGTTTACCGGACGAACGTAAACAGTTCTGTTGTCCGGTTGCCGCAACCATCCGCCACAGTAATTTCCACCACATGCTTGCCCCGTGCCACCCGCTTAGGATCAATCTCATACACAAGGTTTCCACTGATGGAATTAGGTTTGCCAAATAAGGCATACTTCCCGTCGATGGTGCCGCGATAACTGCTTATACCTGTTTCTTCATCCTTCACCTTAAACACAATGCGCCCCGTACGTCCCCACTGTTGCGGGTTCAGCGGAGTGATTTCAGGAGGTACGGTATCAATGGCAACGGTATACGTCCCCAACTCCCGGATGGTCGTCTTCATGAAACCGTCCTCGTACTTGCCACCTATGCTATACTTCCCGCCCCGGGAGTTCACGCCTGCCACATAGTATTTCGTCATATCTTCTAGAGGGCGACGACGCAAGCCGATGCTCAACTCGCAACGGCCATGCAAAGGGATGCGTGTGTCATTCAACTGATAAGTAAAGGCAACGTCCCCGCTATCTGCACGCACGGCATAATTCAGATACGCATCGTCATACAGCATCCCGCGAGGAATCACCAGCGACAGACCGGGTTCCTGTAAATAGTTCACCTTATTCCAGCGGAAGATGTACTTCTCCCGATGTTCCACAGGAGCTATCTCCACCCGCTTTCCATGCACGGTGAAGCGCACTTTCGAAGTGTTTCCCAGGGCATCCTTCAAGGTGTAGACAAAGCGGTACGGACGCTCTTCGTTGATATCAATCAGTCCCCGGTTATCATTTGAAGCATGCAACATCCGCAATGTATTTCCCGGTTCGATGAACGATTTCATATATTGCCCGCATGTCCACGAGTTAATCATGCGGTTCTCATTCTCCGAGAAGCGGTCCACTACACTGCGAAACACTTCCACACTGTCCACTTCCAGGATAACCGTGTGCACACCGTAACGGTTGTGCACGCCATCCATATAGTCGTATGCACGGATGCCCGCTCCTATAAGTCCCCAGGCAGTGATCGGCTGTTTAGGGCTAAGAGGAAAAGCCTGACACTTCTGGGTTCCGTCCACCATTCCCTTGCCGGGTTGCGGAAACAGCATGATTCCTTCGGCACGCGGGGCGGTATTGTCCTTCACTTTCTTCTTGAAGAAGGGTAAAGGATCCACGTAATCATCCGTATCTGCCTCAAACACATCAAGATGCAGATGCGGTCCAAAGGAATATCCGGTATTACCGCTCAGAGCGATAACTTGCCCGGCCTTGACGGTATATTCGCCCGGTTCGGGAGTAATCTCTACTTCCCATGTCTCCTTTTCGTACTGCAAGTCTTCTACCCGGCGGGCTATGTCGCCCACAAAAGCGCTGAGGTGGCGGTTGATTGTTTTATATCCGTTATTATACGCCACATCGAGCACATAGCCTGAACCATGAGTGACACGGATACGCGAAATGTATCCATCGGCCAGCGCCCGCACGGGTTTACCGATGGTGCCGCCCGTCTTGAAGTCGAGTCCGCCATGAAAATGATTGGCACGTATCTCGCCAAAATTACCGGAGAAAACAATAGGGAAATCGAAAGGAGGAGTAAATGTTGCCTCCTGGGCACGGACAACTCCGCCAAACATAAATAATAAAGATAAATATATAGCGGGTTTGGTATATCTATTCATAGGTGTAATCTTAGTTTTAAACGCAGGCAAAGATAAAAAATATCCCCATCTCTGCCACAAGAAATGTCATATTTGTACACGGAGATATTTGATGAAATCATCAAAAACGACATCTTTGCAATGCAAACCGACCAAAGCCATCCTATTACTGACAGCCCAATGACCGATACTATGTTTATCTATGCATTCTCTATTTTAGCAATGCTTATCATTATAGGGTTTATCACCATGATCATCACCATCCGTCGCCTTCACAAAACGGAAAAGGAACTGCTAAAATATGGAAAGGCAAAAGTGGCAGAAAAAAAGTATGGCTGGTACAGGCATTAATCATTTCATATTCAAACAATAACCACCTTCTGAAGAGAATATTGATAGTACGCGGACACTTGACGTTTTCAGATTAAAACTTGCATAAAAATACTGTTGTAAAACACCCTGTCCACATGAACACCGAAACTGATAATTCGCTACATTGCGCCATGTTTAACCCCCCAATTAAAACTGTTAAGGTTATGATTATCGGAGTACCTAAAGAAATCAAGAACAACGAAAACCGTGTAGGTATGACCCCTGCCGGAGTAGCCGAGTTGGTGAAACAAGGTCATACAGTGTATGTACAGGCATCAGCAGGTGCAAACAGCGGTTTCGCGGATGAAGAGTACACAGCAGTGGGTGCGAAAATGCTGCCGACCATCGAAGCGACGTATGCCGCGGCGGAAATGATTGTGAAGGTGAAAGAACCTATCGCCCCCGAGTACAAACTGATTAAAAAAGGTCAGGTGGTATTTACCTACTTCCACTTTGCTGCCGATAAAATCTTGACTGAAGCCATGATAGAAAGCGGCGGCATCTGCATTGCTTACGAAACCGTGGAGAAAGAAGACCGCTCGCTGCCGTTGCTCACCCCTATGAGCGAAGTGGCGGGACGCATGGCTACCCAAGTAGGTGCCCGCTTCCTCGAAAAGCCCCAAGGCGGAAAAGGAAAGCTGATGGGAGGCGTGACAGGTGTACGCCCCGCACGGGTGCTTGTGCTGGGTGGGGGCATCGTAGGAACCAATGCCGCACAGATAGCTGCCGGAATGGGTGCCGAAGTCCTGATTACGGACATCAACCTCTCCCGCCTCCGCTACCTCAGCGAAGTGATGCCCAAGAACGTGAAGACGCTCTATTCCTCCATGCACAACATCAGGATGGAGCTTCCCAATATAGACCTCGTGATAGGTTCCGTCCTCATCCCGGGTGATAAAGCCCCGCATCTCATCACCAAAGAGATGCTGAAAATGATGAAACCCGGAACAGTCCTCGTAGACGTTGCCATCGACCAGGGCGGCTGCTTTGAAACCTCCCACCCGACCACGCACAGCGAACCGACGTATATAGTGGACGGCATCGTTCATTATGCCGTTGCTAATATTCCGGGTGCCGTACCGTTCACCTCCACCATGGCACTGACAAACGCCACGCTGCCTTACACCGTGGCATTGGCAAACAAAGGCTGGCGAAAAGCGTGCAAAGACGATCCCTCACTGGCATTAGGGCTGAATGTGGTAGAAGGACAGGTGACGTATAAAGCGGTAGCCGATGTATTCGGGCTGAAGTATGAACCAATAGAACTGTAATAGTTACGGGCTACAGGGCTACAAACTACGAGTACCATTCGGCATTATTGTGCAACCTCTCGCAGCTTTGTAGTTCGTAGCTCGTGCGGTTCGTAACTCCTATCATTCCATCTTATCCTCAAACAGAAAGTCTTTCTTCCTATAATAAGCCCACAGCAACGCCAACACCGTCACACAAAGGTTGAAGATGAACGGAAATTCCTGTGAACGGGTATGGAACAAAGACTGGAAGAAATCGACGATAAACGGACAAAGCAGGACGGCCAAGTAATTCATCGCCATCACAAAGGCCAGTGCCATCGTCGTCTTCTGCGGAATGGCCGTATCAACCGTCTTATCATATATAAGAGGCTGAATAACTCCGTACCCCAATCCCACTAAAAGACATCCAGGAATGATCAGCCATTCCCGAGGCGAAATCCAGATCAACGCCAGTCCCAATGCTATACACAGCAAACTATAGAACTTCGTTTTCTCTTTCAGCAATTTCACAACGTGGCCCAAGAAGAAACCGGGCGCCATGATAGCAAGGAAAAAGAGTGAAATCATCATACCCGAATTACCGCTGGAGAAATGGTGTGCCTCCATCAGAAACGGTAAGTTGAAAGTCACAATAAGTACAATGTAGGTGGTGAGACCGTAGAAAAGCATCAGTTGCAACAAGTGATGCACATGAATGCCATATTTACCGGAAATAGCCGGGAGAGCATCCGCAGCCGGAGAAGACGTACTGGATGAGACCGTGTTCGAAGTGGGCTTATCTGATGCAGACTGATCCGGTGAGGCAACTTTCACTTCTCCGTCGGTATGTCCGTCTTTCAAGTGAATGGTAAGTATGATAGATGCCAAAGGCAATAGATAGACAACAAAAGGCAGATGCCAGTTCACTTCTGCCAGATAACCCGTGACAGCAGTAGCCACTACCAACGTAACATTCGTGATAGCGGAACTGTATCCAAACTGTTTCACCCGGTAAGTCCCCGTGAAGTAACGGGAAATCAGACCGGTGGAAAGCGGAATGATTAGTCCCGCCCCAATTCCCAGCAGGGCACTGACTGCCACAAGTTGCCACATTTTCGTGGAAAACAGGTACAGCACCCCACTCGCGGCAAACATCCAGAGCCCCGCGCGTAGCAAACGGACAAAATCACGTTTTTCAGCCAATTTACCCGCCAGCAAAATAAAAGGTATAATCAATAACGAAGGTAAAGAACTAAGCATCTGGATATCCAACTCCGTGGCATCCGGGAAAATAGTGGAAAGCTGCCCCAATATGGGAGATACAGCCAAGCCCGGCAACGAAGTCAATGCAGATATCGACCAAATGCCAATCAGTGTAATTAAGGGAATAGTCCCCCGTCCGGTATTGATTTTCATATTATACAATATTATATGGTTTGAAACAGTGCAAGAAAAACAAAAGCACAAAGAGAAAGTTCAAACGACTACGCAGCTCGTAACAGTTTAATAAACGCCAAAATATGTAAAACCCCGGAACTTTCCTCTGCAAATGCCGTTGTTGTGGGAAATTCGACGGGGAAAATCCCCGCCGCCTAAACCTAAACTAAAACAATTAGTAAAATGGAAGATGTAAATTTCAGAAAAGGTGATGCCAAAACAGAAGTTTTTGGATCAAACAGAATGTTGCAACCCTCTCCGGTAGAGAAGATTCCCGACGGGCCTACTACTCCCGAGATTGCTTATCAGATGGTAAAAGACGAAACTTTCGCTCAGACTCAACCACGTCTGAACCTGGCTACATTCGTTACTACTTATATGGACGACTATGCCACCAAGCTGATGAACGAGGCGATCAACATCAACTACATTGACGAAACAGAATATCCCCGTATCGCTGTAATGAACGGAAAATGTATCAATATCGTAGCAAACTTGTGGAACTCTCCTGAAAAGGAAACTTGGAAAACAGGTGCGCTGGCCATTGGTTCAAGTGAAGCATGTATGTTGGGCGGCGTGGCAGCTTGGCTGCGTTGGCGCAAAAAACGCCAAGCTCAAGGCAAACCGTTCGATAAACCTAATTTCGTTATCTCAACCGGCTTCCAGGTTGTATGGGAAAAGTTCGCCCAACTCTGGCAGATTGAAATGCGTGAGGTGCCTTTGACATTGGACAAAACAACCCTCGACCCGGAAGAAGCCCTGAAGATGTGTGACGAAAACACCATCTGTATCGTGCCTATCCAAGGCGTGACCTGGACCGGACTGAACGACGATGTGGAAGCACTGGACAAAGCTCTGGATGCTTACAACGCCAAGACCGGTTATGATATACCTATCCATGTTGATGCTGCCAGCGGCGGTTTCATCCTGCCGTTCCTCTACCCTGAAAAGAAGTGGGACTTCCGCTTGAAGTGGGTTCTTTCCATCAGCGTCAGCGGACATAAGTTCGGCCTGGTATATCCGGGTCTGGGCTGGGTTTGCTGGAAAGGCAAAGAATATCTGCCCGAAGAAATGTCATTCAGCGTAAACTACCTCGGTGCAAACATTACTCAGGTCGGCTTGAACTTCTCCCGTCCTGCTGCTCAAATCCTAGGTCAGTACTACCAATTCATTCGCTTGGGCTTCCAAGGATATAAAGAAGTACAGTATAATTCGCTGACCATTGCGAAGTATATCCATGACGAAATCGCTAAAATGAAGCCGTTCGTCAACTACTCAGAAGATGTGGTGAACCCGCTGTTCATCTGGTACATGAAACCGGAGTACGCCAAGAACGCCAAGTGGACGTTGTTCGATCTTCAGGATAAACTGTCGCAGCATGGTTGGATGGTACCGGCTTATACGTTACCTTCAAAACTGGAAGACTATGTTGTAATGCGTGTGGTAGTACGCCAGGGATTCAGCCGCGATATGGCAGATATGTTGCTGGGCGACATCAAGAATGCTATCGCCGAATTGGAAAAGCTGGAATACCCCACTCCTACCCGCATGGCTCAGGACAAGAACCTGCCGGTAGCAACCAAAGTGTTCAATCACGGTTGCCGCAGTCATAAAAAATAATTAATTCAACGAGGGGACAAGGGAACTGATTGACAAGAAGACAAAGGAACGAGGAGACGAGGGCTGCGCCATAGGGTGGCGTACAGTTTTTGCAGCACCAAGCTTACATAGCGCAGCCCATCGCCCCCTTGTCAACTCATCAACTTGTCAACTTTCCCTCGTCCCCTTGTCAACTCAAAAAAGAAAAATATGGATAAAAAGATATCAATCTCTCAAATAAAAGAGGTTGCCCAGGAAGCCTATGAGCAAGTGAAGGGCAACACAGGAGGAAAAAATGCCGATTACATCCCCTACCTTGCCAACATTGACAAAAACCTGTTCGGCATCAGCCTTTGTCTGATGAACGGGCAAACTATTAATATAGGTGATACAGACTACCGTTTCGGTATAGAGTCCGTCTCCAAAGTACACACAGCCATCCTTATCCTCCGCCAATATGGAGCGCAGAAGGTGCTCGACATGATTGGTGCGGATGCCACAGGATTACCTTTCAACTCCATCATCGCCATCTTACTGGAGAATGACCACCCATCTACCCCATTGGTAAATGCAGGTGCCATTTCGGCATGTTCTATGGTGACACCGATAGGTGATTCTGCTAAAAAGTGGGAAGCTATCGTACAGAATATCACTGATTTGTGCGGTTCTGCTCCACAATTGATTGATGAGCTGTATAAGTCGGAAACAGCTACAAACTTCAATAACCGTTCCATTGCATGGCTGCTGAAGAACTATAACCGCATCTACGATAATCCGGACATGGCACTTGACTTGTACACACGTCAGTGTTCACTGGGCATCACCGCACAGCAACTGGGCATTGCCGCCGGAACCATCGCAAACAATGGTATGAATCCTGTTACGAAACAGAAAGTTTTCGAGGCTTCACTAGCTCCGAAGATCACTTCCATGATTTCCACCGTAGGTTTCTACGAACATTCGGGCGACTGGATGTACACCGCCGGCATACCTGCCAAGAGTGGTGTAGGTGGTGGCGTAATGGCGGTGTTGCCCGGAGTATTCGGAGCATCTGCCTTCGCACCTCCTCTGGACGAAGCAGGAAATTCTGTAAAAGCACAGCTCGCCATCAAGTTCATCATGAACAAATTAGGTTTGGGCGTGTTCAATGGTGACCGTGTGACCATTGTAGAATAAAACAATCTCTCTTTTTCATAAATATAGGCGTCATCAGTCCGTTGAGGATAGATGGCGCCTTTCTCATGAAAGCTCGTCACTTTAGATCCAACTGCTTATAATATTCTTCTTTCTGCTGATTGCGTTTCTGTACAAGGCTAGTCACATACACCGTAAATATCGGGAACATCATCATGCCCAGTGCAGCCAATACAACAGACAGTACACGTCCGGTCACTGTGACTGCAATAATATTGGAGCCTACCGTCGTCACATCCATAAACGCCCACCACAAGGCATCTCCATAATCGGTAACCAACGTATTCGTCCCATGCTCCATGACATAAAACGCCAGACTGGAGAAGTAGACAGTGGCAAGCAGAGTCGTCAGATAAGTGACAAACAGTCCGGAAGCCTTATTATACGTCAGCCATCCCACCACAATCGCCATTGCATAGCCGCCGCGCACCAGCGGGATGAAACGCAACAGATAAGTAATTTCATTAGAGAAAGTCCATCCTACCCAAGAAATGATACTCTGGTACGGGATAGCCACCAATAAGAAAATAAAATGAGTGGCAAAATAACGTCCTTTATGCTTCGCTAAAAACCACTCTAAAATAAAGTCCAGCAAAAACAGTAAGCACACCGCAAACTGAACCTTCATAAATACCGTTTGGGTATAAAAAGGAATACCCTTGAACGTGTCTACTGAAATACTAATCACCAAAAACAGCGAGAGCAACAAGATAATAATGTGTAAAACACCATAAATCCCCTTCTCCTGCAACGAAAATTCTGAAAGAGCCATTTTCATAATAATATTTATTAATTAGAAGTTAAGAGCTGCGAGCTACAAATATGCTGCGTGATGTTTGCAAGCGAAAGTTTTTTGCCCCTACAAGAGCACTGTCACCATACGTGTAAGGGCGAAAGATTATCCACCCGCAATGTACAAAATGACTTTCGACACAACCCCGGTTGTCACTCCGAACAGCATCTGCAGTTTGTGGCTCGTGGCTTACTAAAACGCCTTTAACATAGCATTTGTTTAAGTGTTAAAAAGCGAACTTTCACTTTAGCTCCGAAAACAACTCCCCCAGGATGTTGTTATAGAGACTGATTTTAAAACATATTTTTCATCTAAAACCTTAACTTATGGCAAATATTAAACAAACAGTGAAGTTGGGGGTGTTCACCCTCGCAATCATGAATGTAACGGCAGTAGTATCTCTACGCGGACTACCTGCCGAGGCCGTGTACGGAATGAGTTCGGCCTTTTACTACTTATTTGCAGCTATCGTGTTCCTTATACCGACCTCACTCGTCGCTGCGGAACTGGCTGCTATGTTCCAGGACAAACAAGGCGGTGTGTTCCGCTGGGTGGGCGAAGCCTACGGCAAACGGCTCGGTTTCCTTGCCATCTGGGTGCAATGGATTGAAAGTACCATCTGGTACCCCACCGTATTGACATTCGGTGCCGTTTCCATCGCTTTCATCGGCATGAACGACGTGCACGACATGTCTCTGGCAAACAATAAGTACTACACGCTCGCCGTTGTGCTCATCATCTACTGGCTCGCCACATTCATCTCACTGAAAGGTATGGGATGGGTAGGTAAAGTAGCCAAAGTGGGCGGTATGGTCGGTACCATCATACCGGCAGCCCTGCTGATTATCCTGGGCATCATTTATCTGGCCAGTGGCGGACATTCCAACCTGGACTTCCACAGCAGCTTCTTCCCCGATCTGACAAACTTCGACAACGTCGTGCTCGCCGCAAGTATCTTCCTCTTTTATGCTGGTATGGAAATGGGCGGTATCCACGTGAAGGATATGGATAACCCGTCCAAGAACTATCCGAAAGCAGTATTTATCGGTGCTGCTATCACAGTTATTATTTTCGTGTTGGGTACCTTCGCACTGGGTGTCATCATCCCGGCTAATGATATCAGTCTGACACAGAGTTTGCTAGTTGGTTTCGACAACTACTTCAAGTATATCCATGCTTCCTGGTTATCACCGATCATCGCTATTGCATTGGCATTCGGTGTGCTGGCAGGTGTATTGACATGGGTTGCCGGTCCGTCCAAAGGTATCTTTGCC
>CAJMQU010000033.1 GCA_905215555.1 uncultured bacterium | reverse complement strand
CTGACTTTCCGCCCTTCAAACATTTCCTTTTCCTGTACAAGGACCTTTCTGATGATGGAAAGACGCTTCTGGTAATCCTGTGTATATCGGAGTAAAGTACCGTACCGGCTATGAATCCCATCCCTTTGACTGATGAGCTTTTCAAGAAGCCTGATCATACGGCGCTTGAGCATTCTTGTCCTTGAAGCCTTCCTTTTTCTTTTCTTGCAGTAGGACAGATAGGATTCCGCAACATCTGCATATTTGTTGCGCGGACGCCTTATGCCCAAATCCCTGCAATGCCGGCAGATATGCCTGTAGAGCCATTCGATGCTTTCCCAAAGGAGTTTCATGTCCGTAGGAAAACGCATGTGGCTCTCATGATTCCACAGAACATCTGGTAGTGTATGTTCCCGTTCAGATGTTCCACCAGTTGCCTGTCGGAGAACCCGGTATAGGACTTCAGGACCATAAGGGCTATCTTTGCGGAAGGACTGAATATGTTCCTGCGGTCCAAACGCTGGTCCGACAAGCTTGCGGCTTTTGCCATACATTCAAACGGAAACACCGAATGAAGCCTGCCAAGTTCACTCTCCTTAAAACTCTTGCGATATTTTTCCAGAATATCAAATTCTGTAAAACTCAAAGTTGGGTGAATTTCTGAAATATTTTGTATCTTCGCCATATCTTAATTTGGGGATTTCCCCCGTTTTGGCTGCCAAACCTTATTTTCGGGGGAATACCTAAAGATACAAAAAAGCCAACTAATTCGCAATACTTTATGTATGAATTAGTTGGCTAATTTTATGATATTTACTGAATGTCCCTAATTAGCCTTTTCTCCCCTAATCTTCCGCGAAACCAGCGAAAGCAGACTGTTTTTTCTCTACACTAACCAGCAACTCTTCACCGAGTGCATACTCGCGATTACTGGCAATTTTCAGTGCATCGCGCAACTCTTCTAATTCTATAATCAATAAAATATTTTATTTCTTTATTTTTATCCTCAGATAAGCACGGTCATCAAAAGAACAATTACCTCTCTGTACTCCTTTTGTACTCTTATACAATCGCATACACATAGGATCTTTCTCCAGAATATCTGCAAGGTAACATTCCGATTCATGCAAGGTAGAATATAAATGAGGATATCCGTCAGAAGACAATACCACCTCTTCCGCATCACCCACAGGAAAAATATTCACCTGCTTCATCTGCACGGGAAAGCCATCAAACACAGGGAAGGCAAACCGCTGGTCTTCTACCGGACAGTTCTGCAAAAGTGCCTGCTTTTGCAGAAAAGGATAGATAAACTCGCGTCCCCGATCATGAGACTCCAAATCTTTCATCGTAGCCCCGTCCAGCAAAGCAACTTCATTGACCGCCGCACGGGCATTCGCCATAATAGCATCAATCTCCTTCTCATTAGACGAATACAGATTACCAATGATACACTGACAATCACCCACCTGCCAAACTTCATTCCGGACATAACTATAAATCACCCCATTGGCAGTGAAACGTTTGCCCGGCTCTGCTTTTAGCTCATCAAGCAAACCATGATCTACATAAAAATCATGTATTTTCTTTGTTATCCGGCGAATAGCCTCAGCGGCATCAATATCCTTCGGAAAATCACGTATAGCCTCCAAAACAAGCTCCATAGCCAATCGACCGGTTTTCTTATCCTCGTAAGTGAAGGTAGATTTAGCCGTAGCCCCGTCAATCACAGCCGCAAAGTAAGGCGTAACAATAATACCATCCTCATTGGTCTGAGGACTCTGCTTACCTTTCAGGAAGCACTCCTCAACTGTAAAATAAGGAACGGAAGGAGCCTGAAATTCATTTTCTGACTGTAGATATGTCCAATCAAGTTTGCAATCCATTACTTTCGATTTATGTTTCAAATAGTCAATCAAGTATGCCGGGCGGTCGGTCTGTAAGATCGTTGCGCCCAGATTATCTATCAGATATCCATACCCTTTATCCCGGTTTGCCAGTGAACAATCGTCATCATGCCCGCCCGCATGTGTATCCCATAAAGTATTATACCAGATATGGGATTTCCCGGCCATTATCTTCTTCACTTCGTAAGGCAACGGGTTGGTATCATAAGCAAACTTAAATTCAATAGCCACCGGTTTCAGTACCCGAAGATAATCATTTAACTTCTGAATGGCATCTTCTTCATCCAAATTAACCTTCGGCATGAAAACCACCTTATCCAGATATTTTCCGTAATCACGTTTCACTTCTTCTGCCGGAACATTGCTTTTCATTATCACCAGATTGGTGGTTCCTGTCTTCTCTAATAATTCATATACCTGATCGAAATAATCAAAAGCTTTATCCAAATTAAGCATAACACGTCCTTTGGCAACCAACAATGCCTCTTCAAGAGTAGGAACTTTGTAAATGGTCTTAATATGACATCCATTCCGCAAACGCAGTTTCTTTATTTCAGCCAATGTATATTCTTCAGGTTTCCCTTTTCCGGTAGTTGTTCGATCAAGAGTTTTATCATGCAACAAAATCAGATGTCCGTCTTTAGTTCTCGCAAGATCTATCTCAACAATATCTACTCCCATTTGAATAGCATTTTCTATGGCTTCCAAGGAGTTTTCACAAGCATTGCGCCAATCACCACGGTGAGCGGCAACCAGCACATCCGTAGACTGAGGATTAAAAAGTTTTGCCCTTATATCATCAAGCCTGTTCGCCCAGAGGGCGAAGCAGGTTGATAAAAGACAAAATATGAATAATAGAAATATTCTTTTTGTCATAATTATTCAAATTAAATTAATAATACCCTTCATTTTGTTCTTCTTCAATTGGTCCTACAGGCTCCAAACGATCAATATGAGTTTGAGGAATGGGACGTAGTTTATGATAAGGTTTAATAGCAGCTTCCGCTTCGGAATTATATTTCTTCACCCATTCATAAAATTTCTCCGTACGCACTAAGTCTTCCCAGCGACAGGTCTCGCCCAACAGCTCACGACCACGCTCATCTAACATAAATGATACAAAATCACCGGTTGAAAGCTCAGCAGCAGTTACTTTTATATCATCATAAGTACTGTTCATGTCATTACTATCTCCTCCTTCAACTTCCCAGTATTGCGCAGTTTTAGTTTCTCCATCTGCCCACGCGGCACGTTCGCGGATGACATTGATATATTGGGCAGCCAAATCAAAGTCACCTTTCCTACCAGCCGCCTCGGCAGCTAGCAAATAGGTTTCACCTAAACGCATACGCACCCATTCACGTGATGATGCTTTTTCTGCAACAGAAGGGCGATTAGGCGCCATGTGCTTGATAAGAGTAGGATAATGTTTGGAATCGTGTACCTCGTAGGGATAATAAGTATAAGATTTATTGGCACGCAGTTGCTTCATCTCTATACTGTTCTTTGTGAATCCGGTTTTCTCGATGGTGTAATATATAGCCGTATCACCTACTTCAAATTTCTTTTTTCCCGCTATCTGTCCTTTCGACGGATCAGGAGTGAAATAAATTTCACCTTTATCTTCAAGTTGTTCCCATACAGGAATTGTCTTTGTATAGTTTGACATATACGCCCAACGAAAACTCTTATAAAAACGAGAATCGTTTTTACGGTCGTAAAGTCCAAATAAGACCTTATCTGTCGGACGATAACGCTTATATGGACGCCCATAAAATATATCACGTTCCATACCAGCTTCGTCATCATAAACCGGCAGCCAATATAAATGGAAAGTATTCCCTTCATCATTGAAAATAGGATTTGAAGTAAACTGGACAGCAAAAATCACTTCAGAATTTCCCATGTTATTTATATCCCACAAATCTGCAAAATTCTTTTGCAAGCGATAAGGACTATTCTTTATCACATTCTCTGCAAAATAGAGAACACTATCCATATCTGTTACCTTTTGTCCACGAACATCTGCCACAGCACTTCCTCTCGTTAAATAGACTTTAGCCAACAAATGTGAAGCCGCATAGGAAGTCGCTTTTCCTTTCTGTGAGTCATCCACCTTTTCCGGTAAATATTCAACAGCCATACGCAGGTCGGTAATGATCTGTTTGTATATATCCGCAATTGCAGCTCGTTTAAAGTCGGTACGAATCTCGAAGCTACCTTCAGTTACCAAAGGCACTTTTCCAAATTGCTGTACTAATTCAAAGTATAAAAAAGAACGGATAAAAAGCATCTCGCCCAGCGAGGTCATCTTTTTTGATTCACTCATATCAGATTTACGAATCTGATCCATAGCAATGTTTGCATCACTGATACCTTTATAATGATTCTCCCACAATTTTGACAAGACACTATGTTCCGGATTCAATTGTGTACCATAGCCATTGAAAGATGTTTTATTGTTTCCATCGCTTCCGGCAGTAAACAAATCAGTACCTAATTCAGTCAGCACGTCATATCGTTCACCACCACATCCCCAACGCAAAAAACTATATGCAGCAGCTACTGCTGCATCCACTCCCTGCTCGGTTCCATAATAATCATAAGTCATTTTAGGGGCATTGTCCTCACTCAACCAATCGGCACAACCAGTTGTTCCGAGCAACAAGCCAACCATCAACAAAAATACATTTATCTTTTTCATATTCAATTACATTTAAAGATTACATAGAAAGATTTACACCAAACATCCAAGTACTATAACTTGGTGAAGTACGTCCATTAGCTCCCTCCGGATCAACACCTGTAAAATTAGTGAAGATAAAAGGATTATTAGCACTCAAATAAAACCTTACTTTATTCAACATAACTTTCTGTGTCAGGTCTTTCGGCAGAGTATATCCCAAAGTCATATTTCTAATTCTCAGGAAATCCGCTTTATCATATCCAATAGTAGAGATATAATCCAACTTCTCAGTATCTGCACTCGGGCGAGGAAAATCATTGGTAGGATTATTAGGAGTCCAATAATTAATCCTGACAGAATTGGCACGTCCGGGCTTCTCCATAAATTCGATATCATTTTTCAGCATACGTCCGACACTGGCATACAAGAAAATAGAGAAATCAAATCCCTTATACTCAATATTATTCACTACACTTGCCACAAACTTCGGACGCTCATTACCCAAAATAATCTTATCCTTATCTGTAATTTTATAGTCTCCATCCACATCTCTGAGTTTAATGCTACCCACCGTAAAGTTTCCTCCTTTTTCGTTAAACTTAGCCATCTCCGCCAAATCTTCCGGTGTATTTTGCCAGATACCTATCTTTTCATAATTATAATATACGTCAATCGGATTACCGATAAACCAACGGTTACCAATGTCATCTGACTTTCCGTTATACAATTCCACAATTTCTTCTTTATTAGCAGAGAACATCCAATCGGTACTCCAAGTAAAGTTATTGGTCTGGATATTACGTGTATTCAAAGTTATTTCAATACCCTTGTTACGTGTAGACCCTACATTAGACATCACACTGGAGAAACCGGATACCACCGGCAACTGACGTTCAAGCAACAAATCATGCGTATTCTGCAAGTACAATTCGATAGAACCATTGATACGATTCCTTAGAAAACCAAAATCGAGCCCAATGTTCCATTGATCAGTAGTTTCCCATGTCAAAGTGTTATTCGCCATCAGAGAAGGAGCATAACCCATTATTTCCGTAGCACCATTGTTATAAACATAGCGTTTCTTTCCAAGCTTTCCTCTCGTCTGATAAGGATCTACTGAAGAGTTACCTGTCTTGCCATATCCAAAACGAAGTTTCAGGTTATCAACCCAAGAAAGTGAATTCATGAAAGATTCATCACTAATTCTCCACGCCAAAGCTGCTGATGGGAATAACACCCATTTGTGACCGTCGGCCAATCGTGAAGAGCCATCATAACGTGCAGAAACAGTCAACAAGTAACGGCCCAGATAATTGTAGTTGATACGCCCCATAAAAGACGCCATATTCCACTTCACATAATCACTTTCAACACCATCTATCAATAAACCGGAAGCCAAATCATAATACTTTAAAACATCAGAAGGAGTATTTTGTACAGAAGCTCCCAAGGTTTCCTTTAAATCTTGCTGGATAGACTGCAAAAGAGTTACACCTAAAGAATGTTTCTCGTCGAAATCACGATTGTAAGTAAAGTAATTCTCCCATGTAACCATCGAATATTTTTCCACAGAATTACTGGCTGCAGAATTTCCCAACTGTCGTTCTGTAGTAGCAGACGCAAAATATTCATAGTCTTGCACAGTACGTGAGTCAATACCCAAATTGGAACGGAAACTCAATCCCTTTACAGGAAATTTGATGTCTACAAAATAACTACCTAAATAACGGCTGGTCTTTAAAGGGCGATCAACGGCACCTTCGACTGTATTCATCAAAGGATTATACATTTGAGAGTCACCACCAATCAAACTAGGGTAAGTACCATCTTCATTGATAAAACGCCCCAATGGAGTTATACGATATAAGTACATGTCAGTTTCCATCCCACTTCCCCGATTCTGTACAGAATGAGAATACTGAGTCTGTCCACCAAATTTAATATACTTATTTATACTATGACTGATATTGAAGCGAATAGAATAGCGTTCATAGTCTTTATCCTTCATTATACCCTCTGTCTTATTATAAGTGACTGAAGCCATAAAATTAGTTTTTGCTCCACCACCGCGGATATTCAGTTGATGGTCGGTGATAAGTCCATTACGCGTCATGTCATCAAACCAATTATATGAACGTATCTTTGAAGGATCATAATTGCCATTCTCATCATAAGCCATCATTACAGACTCTAATACATAAGGATCTTGCCTGAACATAGGAAGCAGCATATCTTGCTCTTTATTAGGAGTATCTGAAAGATATTTGTTGGAACCACTGCTGTTGCGATATGCCTCACGGGTATATTCGGCATATTCTGCTCCATTCATCAAATCCAGTTTATTTTGTATAGTCTGCACACCGACATAACCATTATAATCTATTTGCGTTTTTCCTTCCTTACCCTGCTTAGTGGTAATAATGATAACACCATTTGCTCCTCTTGAACCATAAATAGCTGTTGCCGAGGCATCTTTCAAAACTTCCATAGATTCAATATCCGAAGGACTTATCTCTCCCATACCGCCAGTAACAGGAATTCCATCCACAACAAATAAAGGATCATTGCTGGCATTAATAGAGCGTTTTCCTCTGATCAAAATAGAAGGTGTTTCTCCCGGCGCCCAATTAGAAGTGGAAACAACAACACCGGATGCACGCCCCTGTAAAGCCTCTACAGCTGATGTAGCCGGAACAGAAGAAATAACATCAGAGCTTAAAGATGCAACAGATCCCGTCAAATCACGTTTCTTTACCGTACCATAGCCGACAACAACAACCTCATCTATCAATTCACTATCCTCTTGAAGTACTATATTAGAAAGCTTTTTATCAGATGCTTTCAATTGGACAGTTTTATAACCGACATATGAAATTGTCAGAATAGAATTCTCAGAAACATCTTTTAAAGAGAATTCACCGTCTACATCAGTAATTGCACCATTCGACGTCCCTTCTTCCAAGACAGTAGCCCCAATCACAGGCTCTCCTTTCTCATCAATAATTTTACCCGTAATCTTCTTCAGAATACTTTTAGAGGCCCCTATTGCCTCTTTTTTAGATATAATAATCATTTTATTCTGTATACTGAACGCCAGATTCTTATCAAGGATTTCAGAAAGTACCTTTTCTATAGGAGCATTTTTAAAAGATTTGGTAATTTTCTTTTCTCCATCCACCTCGTTGATTTCATAAATAATAGATAAACCAGTCTGTTGCTCTATTTCCTTTAAAACTGACTTCAAAGGCTGCGCCTCGAAATCTTTGCTCACAACTTGGGCATTTGCCATACCACAACTTATGCACAAGGCCACTGATAAAAGCAACCGACACAAATATTTTTTCATGTTGTCCATAGTGTAAAAATTAGAATCGTTATTAATAAAAACTGTTCTTTAATTGGTTAGACATAGTTTGAATACTAAAAAGGTTGAAACTAAAACATGTTTTATTCTCGTATATATATATATTCTTTTTTACGTTCCACAGTGATCGAGATAATCTTTTGCAAAGCTTCCATAACCTCACTTATCGTTTCTTGGTTCCGAAGTGAGAAATGGAAAGTTTTATTCCCCAATTGTTCTGATTCAAGCTGAATTTTCACATCATATTGTCTGGACAATTTCACAACCAGTTCTTTCAATGTGATATGATCGAACTCTAACTTATTCTCTGCCCAAGCTTTCGATTGCGAAGCATTGACCCTGTTACGGATAAATCTCCCGGAAAGCATATCCAGACGTACAGATTCTCCGGGTTCCATCTTCACGGTTTGCTCACCACGTAAAAGTTCCACACTTCCTTCAATCAAAGTGGTAGTGGCAAAATTATCATCCGAATAAGAAGATACATCGAATTTCGTACCTTTCACTACCACATCATAAGCCATCGTTTCTACAACAAACTGTTTGCCATTGTGCCTGGTGACTTCAAAATATCCCTCTCCCTCCAGCTTCACCCGACGGTTACCGGTATTGAATTTATTGGAATATTGAAGCTTGGAACCTGCATTCAGCCAAATCACCGTACCATCCGGTAATGTCATTTTACTCTTTTCACCATAAGGCGCTTCAAGCGTCAGATAAGTTTCCGGCTGTAAATACGAAATGGTATTCCAGATACCTAAAGTAGTCCCAGCTGTCAGCACCACAATCGCAGCAACAGCAGCTATCTTTCTCCAGAAAGTGAATTTAGAAGACGGCAACATCGGAACAATCGTTTCGCGGGTACGCATCTTAACTTGCAATCTCTCCCATTCACGCTCTGTCCTATCATCCGTTTCCGAAGAAAGCAACCATTCGTGTTCCCATGCCTTGAACTGCAAGTAGTTCTCCTCACTCTCCTGAATGAACATGAATAAACGTTCCTCGTCCGCCCTCGAAATCTGTCCTTCGAAGTAACGGATAGCCAATATCTGAATTTGTTTTTCTGTTTTCATAATTTCGTTCTCTAAAGATGTAACAACTATAATTTATCTTACCCAACCCTCGTATAAAGAAAAAAGCAGAAAACTTCCATTTTCCGCTTTTTTAAAACGATCATTTATATTCTCATTCATTAAAAATCACCCATGCCAACACCATTATATAAATATCCAGTGGATACTTATCTTTAAAGTGTTTGGAGAAAATGTTCAGCGCCTTAGATATTTGCTTTTCTACCGCAGTAGTCGAGATTTTGAGTTTATCCGCTATCTCCCGATTCTTCAAGTTCTTAAAACGGCTCATAACAAAGATTTCGCGGCAACGCTCCGGAAGATTGTTTATCACAATCTTGATTTGTTCCTGCAACTCATCGTATAGAAGCCCATATTCGGCATCCAGCGCAAAGTCGGCATAATATAACCTTTCTTCTCCTTCCTGATTTGCCAGGTATTCTATCTGATGTTTCTCTATAATTGAAAGATGTTTGAGATAATTGAGACAACTGTTGCGCACCATGGCAAACAACAGCGAAGTGACAGATATCGCAGAAAGCAATTCCCGTTTTTCCCAAAACTTCAGGAAGCACTCCTGAATAATGTCCCTGGCCACTTCTTCATCTTCCACAAAACGAATGGCATACCCTTGCAACCTAGGATAATATCTCTTGAAAAGAAATTCGAAAGCGGCCTTGTTATTCTGCTTAATCTCTGATAATAATACTTTCTCGTCCATGTATTCCGTCATAACATTTTCATCATTTAGGGCATAAAAGTACGGTGGACTTCTTACAGGGATATTACAAACACAAAAATATCCGAAGTCAGTTAATAAAATACAATGTTCGTCATTTTTTATAAGATATGCAAATTGTACCGGAAATATTATTAGACTAAAGAAACAGCCTCCGATTCATTTCCGGATTTTTAAACTCATTTCTTTTCATGAAAACCTTTATTTTGTTACTCTTGCCAAAAGCAGGAGCATGTTTTGTGCATTTTCGCCATTTTCAAGAAGTTAAGGTATTCAAAATCTGTAAATCAGCTCCCACCCCAGTACGTGTCTATCTTTATCGCTTTCATGCTGATAGCAATAGAACACATCTGCCGTCCAACAGGAAGACAATCTTGCTTCCACACCGCCCCGGGCACGGAAGCGGGTAGCGTGAAACCATTCATCCTTTCCCAAGCCGTGATATTGCTCCAAAGAAACATACGGTGACCATGTGGTTATCTTGTAAGCTGCTTTCAGACGGGTGCGAAGACGGAATTCATCTACCCCGCGTCCGTCAAAAGTATGCTGGAAACGTTCGCGTAAGGTAAACGTCCATTGTCGCTTTTTGAAAGTGGCAGAAACTCCTGCATGATAACGGTGCCGGGATTTCCAGATATCTTCACCACGATTGCGGTAGTGAAATTCGTAACCGCCCTCAGCTTTTAGATAGGAAAGAAGACGGACAGAAGCGCCCACACCAAATCCCCAACGGTCTATCTCATCCAATGCATCGCGGGTACGCATCTCCACATCTCCATAAAGTTCAACCTTAGATGACACATCATATCTGGCTTTCATCTTATTCCAAGTCACAAAATCACGATTCTGGGCCTTCAAGGGAAACAGGACAATGAAGAATAAGACAGCAGACAGAGAAGTTAATCTCAGTAACAAAATGCGTCCTTTCAGAATATCGTTTTTTACTGTTTTCATTCATTTTTTTTAAGTTCGCAAAGCTAAAGATAAATTCTGTAATAAATCTGGAATATGGAAGTCATTTCCGTAGCAAAAGCGACCTGACTACAATAAACAACAAAAAGTCGCTAATTTTGTTATATATTTCATTCATTATTTGTATTTTTGCGAAAAAATCATGCCAATCCTACATTTTATGAGAAAAAGACTATTGGGGATGATGCTACTTACTACAACTTTGACTCTTGCCTTAAGTAGCTGTACTGATAAGGATGTTTATCAGGGTCCCAAAGAAAACGACAAAGAATTCAATGAGTTCGACTACGGAACAGTACAAAGTGAAGTCGGCTTGGAAGTCAGCTATCTCAATAGCGAAGTACAAGCTAATGTTTACTTTGAACTGTATGATGAAATGCCCGTTACTCCCGGTGAGTACAATTACATCAAACGGGATGATGTGTCCCCCATCTTCACTGCTTACACTGCCGACAACAGCATTTTCAATGGAAAAGTGGAACTGCCCGCGTACGTAAAGAAAGTATATGTCTATACCCCGGCATTCTTTGCACAGACTTTGATAGAAGCAGAAGTGGTCAATGGAACTATCAAAGCCACGGATGGGACAACAGGTACAGATACCCGCGCAGTATATTTTACGGGTAAAAAATACGATAGCTATATGTTGACTCAGCAGAATATTCCTGCCGCATATCAAGATACACGTTGGAAAGACTGGTTGGGTACCTACGATAAATATCGTAACGGAGAAATCGGCTATAAATATAAAGGAACTTTAGCTGCTAAAGAGGAAGATGGACTTTATACTGCGCATACGCGGGTTATCGACGTCAAGTATGCTTGTCCGGAAGAATATCGTAGTTATTCGGACATGTATATCAAAGAAGATGCCGAAGTAGTAGTAACTTTCCTCGGACAGAATACCTGCTGGAACTGTTCTATGGGATATTATTACTATAAAGAAGGAGAAAAACCGACAAGCCTGGAAGACGCTCATATTATAATGCTGTTCCCCAATACGCAAGACGGACAGTGGGGAAATAATAAAGAAGCAACAAGAAAGACTGTCGGTATAGACAGACTGACATCTGTTCAATTGAAATATTATCCACACATTGCTAGCGGAAGTACCCAAGAAGCAACTACTGTATTCCCTATGGGATACAGAATCGGTTTTGTCCTTGCCAATAATGCATGGAGTAATCGTGTATCAGGTTTCAATCGTGATAACAAATATCGTGCAGCCACCTCAGAAGGGCTCAGTGTAAACAATAGCGGAACAGTTCTCAATTCTCCTCGCACCGCAATATATAAATATGGCGATTGGGTAATGATTTCTTTTGAAGACTTCATTGATGATGAGAACTTCAGTGACATTGTGATGACACTGAAATCAAATCCGGTAGATGCCATTAGTGAGGTACCTACAGTAGATCCCGACGATGACAAGACTACCGTAAATCCGTCATTGAAAGGTACTTTCGCCTTCGAAGATTTGTGGCCCAGCAAGGGAGATTATGATATGAATGACGTAATGGTACGCTATTCTTATGGAAAGACTTTTGATATAAATAATAAGATTTACAGCGAAACTTTCCTCTTCAAAACCTTTGCAAACATGGCAGCCAACACCAACGGGCTGGCATTCAGATTGACAACCAACGGTGCCGTTTCTTCTACTACTTTTGCTGTACGTAAGGCCGGAGAAACAGAGTTTACAGAAAAGGAGTTACAGTATGAGGCGACGGATCACGTATATATCCTGACCGACAATGTAAAAGACAATGTGGGAGAGGAATATAAAGTAACTATCAACTATGAAGAAAAATCACCTGCTACCCAGCAGTCTGATGCTGAAGCTTTCATCTTCAAAAACGAAGAAAGTGGCAAACGTTGGGAAGTACACCTCCCCAAACATAAGCCGACATCTAAAGTTGAACCATCTCATTTTGGAAAAGGAGATGATGCATCAAAACCAGACAAAGGTATCTATTATGTACGCAACGGCTCCTATCCGTTCGCTATCTTCCTCAGTGGTGCCAATGAAGAAGATTTGAGCAAACTTCTGGATAGAGCTAACGAAAGCGCTGCTATTGACCAGCTTTACAGTGGATACTCCGGATGGGTTGAAAGCAACGGTACACAAAACAAAGATTGGTATAAGAAATAAGAAGCATTGAATTTAAATAAAGAAGTCAGCCCTGTAAAAGGCTGACTTTTTTTGTCCAAAACAGTGCCGGTTATTCAGGACTAGTCAAGATATTCATTTCTCACGAAATCCCGGAGCATGTCGAATTTCACCTTATTTTATCATATTGCTGTTCAGCCTTAATCTCCGTATATACAGGTGCATCTATCATTTCGACCAAAGCCCGCAGAACCGGTCCCTCTCCCATCGGATCATTTTTCCATTGAGGACGATTATAATAGAATGAAAGACCGGGCATTATCCCTGTCCCCGCACAAATGGCAGTTACATCGCCTTCGGCGCTAATCTTAGTCAGCATACCTTTCAATCCTTCCCAAGCTACATAAATATAATCGGGATGCAGCCAGCCTTCCTTCACCCCTTTGGCAATGCCGAAGACGAACATAGACGTACCGGTAACCTCCTCATACGAATCCGGTTTATCAAGCAACTGATGCCATAACCCATTAGCACCCTGATAACGAATCACTCCGTCTGTCTGCATCCGGAAATTCCTGATGACATCTTCACGCATAGGATGATCCTTAGGCATCCTGGCAAGCAAATCGGCAGTAGCCATGAAAATCCAGCCATTGGCTCTTGACCAATGAGCTACGCCATGTTGTTTATTGTCAGTATGGTAGCAATGATAGTAAACCCCTTTTTCCTTGCACCACAGATAACGGGTATAGTTCAGAATCTGATTGGCAGCATCATCAAAATATGCATTGTCGCCTGTCACCTCTCCCATTCTGACCAGAAAAGAGAGAGCCATGAAAGCATCATCTGCCCATATCGTATTCACATGCGGCCATAAACGGGCTATCGTGCCATCAGCAAGCCTGGGTTCAGACACCATCAAATGATGGTTTGTCTTATCAATATACTCCTGAAAGGGTTTCGCCGGATGGCGTCGGTTCAATGTAATCAGACTCGCACCCATAGGGCCATTATCATCCAGGCGTTTATTACGATAAATCATGTGCCAGTTCACTCCATTTACAGCTTTCCAGCCTTCCCGCTTCAATGTCTGGTCGTAGAGACGACGGAAATAATTCTGATTCGCCTCATCAAATACAAAATTCATGTTTTTCAGGACATAATTCTCATATTTCGCATCGCCCAGTTTGTCTCCCAATTCCATCAAAGCTATATTGGTAACCCCATTCGTATAATGCCAATCCAGATACTTGCTCTTTACCTTTATATCTTTACTAAGATCTACGCCTTTCAGTGATGTATATGTCTCACCACTCTTTTTATTGACAAAATCATAAGTTGTAGACTTCAAAATCCTATCTGCTATCTTCACAGCAGTTTCCCTGGCTTTCTCATTGGTTTGTGCAGACAATGAAATACTCCCCAGAAGAGCAAATGAGAAAATTAAATAAGCACGTAAAGTTTTCATCAATCAATAGTTATTTATTAGAAAAATATAGTTTTCAATATTCGTATATCCGTTAGAAGCTATCTTCATTGCGTCCGACGGATCATTTTTATCAAGTCCGTACTTGTCTTCAAATTCATCCGGCATACCGTCGTTGTCCGAATCCGGAAGTTTTGTCCCCGCTTTTAATTCACCGGGCCCTTTTGTCGGAAGATCCAGTTCTGAGCAGATGATTTCACCCTTCAGTCCCAACGAAGTGAGTTCTTCTACAAGATAAGCATCTACTTGATCGCGGGCAGGAAGAGAAGCGCCACCATTGGCAACAATCCATTCATAAGCTTCGCGGGCAGTCATTAGCCCGGTTATGTCGGGATGTTTTTCAGACGGTTTATCCAGAAATGTAGGGGTCACCACGATTTCCGCTCCATTTTCCAGTTTCCGCTTGGTACAGTCGTCACGTGTCAGTTCGCGGCCATTCAGCACGCCGTCTTTATCGGCATCATAAAAGTTACCGGATAAATACGCACGGAAATTTTCGTTATAACGAGTGAAAGGAGCTGTAGCACCCAACTTTTTGCCATCATAATTACAGGTAGTTCCTACTATGAAATAATTGTTCCGGATATCAGCTTCTGAAACCTGCTCTGTATCCCCCATAATGTAAGCACCGCCATTTCCCCAGTTGTAAACAACATTATTCACAAACTGATTCAGCCCTTTCACTTTCGGATTGCGGGTTTTATTATCAATATAAAGATTACGATACAAAGTGATTCCATTCTCGGCAGTAGTCTGGATGAGTCCGCCGCAAGAATGGGGTTGCAGCCCTTGCCCGATAAATGAGTTTTGTATAGTGATGTTCCGAGGCTGATTATCCGGTTTCTTAGGATCACCATTGATAGAAAAACATTCATCGCGCCCCCAGGTGACAGAAAGATGATCGAAAATCATATTCGAACCATAAGCCACCCCAGCTGCATCACTGCCCTCTTTCCCGTTCACGCCCATGCGTATACGCAGATAACGGCATATCAGATTGTCTGCTCCTGAAAAAGAGACGTGTTTACCATACACCACAATTCCATCTCCCGGCGCTGTCTGCCCGGCAATAGTCAGATTTCCGGAAAAACTGAGCGGGGATTGCAATCTGATAATCCCGGCAACATCGAACACAATAATCCGGTCCGGCTTACTCACCGCATCACGCAAGGAACCTTTTCCTGAATCGGCCAGAGTAGTGACATGATAAACTTCACCATGCCTCCCCCCCACAGCATTACGTCCATGACCTTCTGCTCCCGGAAAAGCAAGTACTTCTCCATAGTCGGGAAAAGGAGTGGAAGATTTTATATCCTCATCTTTCGTGCCACAAGCCAAAAGAAACCATGCAACGAAAGAGAACCAAATCATATTACATTTCATTCTATTCTCTGCTTTAATTTATACAGAAAAGTTTATACATACACTCAGTGACCATGCTTGTGCAGGCAGTGTAATTTGCCTGCACAATGCACAGCACCTTTCACAGAATCTTACACATTCTATTTATTAATAAGTCATACGAATCAGTCTAAGACCTAATGAATCATGATCAGTATTCCTGAACGGTAATCCAATGCGGATCGCCATATTCCTGAGTGTAAACGACGGACTCAAAATCGATAACGGTGAAATCACTTTCTTTAGCATTCCTGAAGAAAGAAGAATCAGACAATCCTAAATCTATCAACGGGAGTCCCTTATCTGACGCCTGTTCGAAATCAGTCGTACAATAGTTGTTCTTCGCCGTCAGATTGCATGTACCAGAATCAAGCGCTTTTCCCGCACTATAACCAAAGACGCATCCACTGACCGACAAAGATAATGGTGCAGATAGCTTGGAAAAGTTTCCGACAGCCGTATAAGCCGCCTTGCTTGTTGCCCAATTATAGAAGGTGCAGTTTGAGATGGAGACTTTAGAATTGGCAGCAACCGGCACATCGGCAGTCAACACCCCGAATACCCCCGGTGAGATATAAAACTCGTAGAAGGTCGAGTTCGAAACAGACACATCGTTCCAGACATTGGAACCTTTATTGATGGCGTGTATGAATCCGAACTGCTTTGTTACATATTTAGTATCATTGATACCCGTCACCCGGCAATTATCTATCCGGATATGGTTGATCGTCGTCATTCCCTCACTGGCATCGTTCATCATCAGCACAGAAGATGGCAGGACAATATCCGAATTCCGGATTTCGAAACGGTCTATCGTAATATCCGTACCGGCATCATGTTTACCTATATTCAGCAAACGCGTTTTACTACCGCCACTTCCTCCGGTTACCACCGGCTCCTTGACATTCACATTCTCAACTACAAAATATTCGATTTCGGGAATGTTGCCCGCTTCCGGTTTTATGATAAATCCGCCTTTACGTATATAGAGTGTAGGGCGTTCTCCGGGATTGGCCAGGAATGCGATACTCTTCGTCAGTTTTATATCACCGGTGCTAGTAGCGGGAAGACCGTCTGTCGACAGATAATAATCAACTCCATTTTGTAATTGGAAAATCAGACTTGATTTACTTTCATCATTCATCCCCGCTTTTATCTTCGACAATAAGTCGACGCCATCCGTTGCCAACACAGCACCGGCAGGCATACCGGCAGTAGTAAATCTCTGCTGATTGTACTTCTCAGCACCTTCGGGAGCTTTACTGTTTGTCAAAGCAACCAGATAAGTGGAACGGGGAGACAATCCTGAAACCACATACTTACCGGAAGCAATCTCCGAGGCAGATAAGTCAAAATGTTTCTCATCCGCCTGTCCTCCGTCTGCCAACCAGACAGCAACCCCGTCGACGGGATTAGCATCCGACACTTTCCACGCTATCGCCACTGAATTTTCCGTTATCATATTCTCATCCGGCGCATAAAGGAGCTTAGGTATGACACGTGACAGAGTTTTAATAGAAGAAGTGTATTCTGTCCAGTTTGAAATGATATCAAGCCCTTCATTATTAGCTCTTACCCGCGCATAATATCCCGTTTCGTAACGCAAATTGGGAAATGTGCACTTATTGTTTTTCACAGTCTGCACCGCTGCCGGTTCGGTCTGGAAGGTGGCGTCCAGAGAGAGTTCTACTGTATAGGAAGTAGCTTCTCCCGACGTCCTCCAAGCAAGAGAAATCGTATTCCCTTCCGCAAAGCAGGAGGAGGCGATAAAAGAAGGTCTGAACAGGCGAGGCATTTCCTCATTCTCGTCTTTGCATGAAGTAATATTCAATAAACAAAACGCCAATACAGGCACTAAATATATCAATAACTTTCTCATACTTTCTTTTTTAATATCCATAATAATTCTTCAATAACCCTTGATGACTTGACAATGCATCGGGAGGGATAGGCAACAGGTAACGGACAGGATCGACTTCCGGATTCACTGTCGCCGCATTCGACTCGTTGATATACCCATAGAATGAGAACAGTATGGCAGGGGCAGGTACCCACTGACGCGGATTCGAAGTATTCTTGACCTGTGTGCAATACTGATTACACATATTGACAAGCGTATATCCCGTAGGCGCTTTTGAAGGATAGGATTCAAAAGACTCATCATAAGAGTTCTTACCGCCTTCTTTATACCAGTCTATAGTTTGCGACACACAGACGGCGGGCGGATTCACAGCATTAACCATTTTGTAATAAGCAACAGCCGGATAAGAATCAAAACGCTCATCATAAGTCGGCTCTTCAAATGCAGTGGCAGCATTCTCATATTGCTTGGTACGAGCAACTTTTCCTAAAGTAATCCAATCGAAATACAGGTTATAGAGAGTCTTTCCATACAGATTCCAACGTGCCAGGTCATAACGTCTATGCTTCTCACCTCCCAATTCCCAGGCGCGTTCCTTCACAATCGCATCAAAGAAATCTTCTTTAGAAGTTAGTGCATCAACATAGCCATCCACCTTCTCAGCCCAGTCTTCTGCCGCAAAAGCACGGTTACGGACTTTCTTCAGAGCTTCTTTAGCTTGTGCCGTAGGTCCGTTATGGTTTTCATTGGCAGCTTCGGCATACATAAGCAATACATCTGCATATCGCATATAAGTGTAATTTATCCCGGTACCTTTATTGGAAGTATTTCCCAGAGGGGTTGCCATAAACAGGCGGTTCCATTTCCCGCAATAAACCGTAAGGGCAGCTATAGGTTTCTGAACGATATTGGTCATTCCCGAATTTTCGTAGCGGAACATCTCACACGTAAGGTCGCGGCGCAAGTCTTTTTTATCAAATGACAGCATATAAGTAAGCGCCAGTTTTGAGCCACCCGAAGAATAGCCGTGCGGAGCATTGGATGCATTCTGTCCTTCCGAGTTCTTCTGCGAAACAATATAGGTTCCCCATGAATATCCCAGCTCTCCGGAGCCTCCGACCTTTGCCGGTACATCGAAGATGTTATCATCATTCACCGGAACAACCCAGCTACATTCGTCCACCCAAAGCTGACGGAATGAACGGTTCAGCGAGTGCTTGCCTTCATTAATCACTTTACCTGCATACTTCTCCGCTATCTCATAATATTTCTGCCAGTCATCATTACGCTTCATCGAACCGACAGCTGCGGGATTCGAATAATCCGGACGCAGCGTCCACCCGCCTCTATACAATGCCATGCGGGCAATCAATCCCTGGCAAAACTCTCTTGAAGCAGCTTCAACTCCCCTGTCCGATTCTTCCGCATACCACATGACCGGCTCTACCTCAATAAGGTCATTTATCATATCCGCCAATATAATATCACGGTCGGTCGCTCCGATAAACAGTTCCTCCTTGTTTCCCGCCGGTTTCCTCCTGTAAGGAACGTCTCCCCAGTTTCTCACCAGTTCAAAATAGTACATGGCACGCAACACCTTCGCTTCACCATAATAATGCATCACCCGGGAAGGCTTGTTTTTGTCGGCAGCCTCAAACAAGGGACTTTGCTCGATGCCTTCTATCACGTCATTCGTCCGGTTCACTCCGTCATACATACCTGTCCAGATGCTGCCATACGAACTGATATCACCGGCACTCGGCTCGAAAGCACTCTCTTTCAGATTGGACGACGTGGTGACCGTAGTGAACTCGACATCCGTATTAAACAACATCTTCTGAGCTATAGTGCCCACCCAACCCTTACCGCTGACCATCGGTACATACATGCCATTGACAGCCGTGGCAATCTCCGATTCGCTGTTAAAGATATAATCTTTATCAAAAGTGGAAGGTGAACTTACATTCAGGTAATCTTCACAAGATGTAAGTATCATCAATATGATAACAGGAATATAAAGTTTTCTCATGATTCAATATTCTATTTTTAAAAATTCAAATTTATTCCAAGTGTATACACCCGGCTACGCGGAGTTACATTGTTATCGATGCCCGGAGTCAGACCTTTCTGAATGTTCACTTCCGGATCATAACCGCTATACCCGGTCAGAGTAAACAAGTTAGTGCCGGAGAAATACAGACGCAGGCTCTTGACTCCCACCCGGTTCAACCAACGTTGCGGAAGCGTATACCCCACAGTCAGAGTACTCAGGCGCAGGAATGAACCGTCTTCAATCAAATCGCTCATCGTGATACCCTGAGTAACGGACATCCACGAATAAGTTGCAGCATTCTTATTCAATTCTGCCAGTGCGACCGGATCATTGGAAACATTGACACCCGCATCATCCACATAACGGAAACGGCGTGACAGGCTCATATTCGTTGACAAATTGGAATAGTTGCGACGAACAGCAGAGTTCAGATAGAGCTTGTTCACATTGAACACATCAAAATCGCACATATAATTAAAGAACGCAGTAAAATCCCAATTCTTCCAACTGCCGGACAACCCGAAACCTCCTGTTACCTTCGGATTGGTATCACCGATAATCGTCATATCCTCTTCCGTAATCAAGTCCGACTCTGAATCGGAGAGTTTCTTGAACTTCATGGCACCCGGTTTGAAACTAAAGTTGCCTGAGCTAAAGGAGGAGTTGTCCGGAACTCCCGGTTTCAATGTCCATTTCTTGGTGGTTTCATCAAAGTTGAAATCGTCAACCGTATAGAAGCCATCGTTCACAAAACCGTAAATCAGTCCCATACTCTTGCCTACTTCCATCTTATAGTTATAGGTTCCATACCAATTGGACAGGGAAGCTTTCGTTTTCCACTCCGTTTCGCCGGACGACAATTTATCAACCTTATTCTTATTAAAGGCGACATTGAAATTGGCTGACAGGCTAAAGTCCTTCGTCTGGACGATTTTCCCGTTCAATGAGAATTCAACTCCCCGGTTGGAAGTCCGGCCCACGTTCGTCATCTGCCGTGAGTATCCGGATGAGTTCGGTATGATGGACGGAACCAGCAAATCTTTAGTTGTATTCCAGTATACATCAACCGTACCACTTAACCGGTTCTTAAAAAAGCCGAAGTCCAAACCGAGATTTCGTGTAATGGTAGTTTCCCATTTCAGATCAGGGTCATACAAATAGGTCTGGTCTGCAAACTGATAATAATTATACTCTTCATTGTTAAAACCGGGAGCACTCGAACCGCTATATACGCGATAGATGTTATGCCACAAATCATCACTGATGCGATTGTTACCAGCCAAACCATAACTAGCCCTCAACTTCAGATCAGAAATTAATTTGAGCGGCTTCATCCAATTTTCTTTAGATATCCTCCAAGCTACAGACCCTGCAGGGAATATACCCCACTGCTTGCCGGGGGCGAACTTGGTCGAGCCGTCCGCACGAAATGTGAAATTGAAATAATAACGGCTTTTATAGTCATACAGTCCACGGCCGAAGAAAGAAGCCGTTCTGTCCGGAGCAGCCTTATAACTGGTACTTTGATGGGGTGTACCCAATGCAAAATTTTCAAGAGCCGCTTCGGCCGTAATGGAGACAGGGAAATAACGTGCACTCATATAAGTATTGTCATTTTGCGAATGATTTATTTCCTGTCCGAACATCAAGTTCACATTATGGATTTTGCGGAACAAATTGCGATAAGTCAGCGTATTTGCCAAACGATATGACTCCTTATGTGCTTTTGTACGTTTAGCCGAAGGCATATTGTTCATTCCTGCGGCAGACGCTGTAGTCGACAAAGCTCCATAAAACTGGTCATCACTGGAATTTGTTGTACTGATACCATATTCCGAACGGAATTGCATTCCTTTAAAGACATCCCATACCAAAGCCGCTTTAAGGCTGATCGCCGTTTCTTTCCTTTTTCTATAATTCTGCTTGTTTTCTTCCAACGGAGTGTACTTCTGATTCAAGGAATTACCATCTTCATCCAGATTCTCGTCATCGTCATCCGGATCAAGCACTGTGCCGGCAGTCAATCCGTTGGTAGGACGGTAACGGAGAGCCGTAACAATGTTAGTGCCCGATGTACCTGCTCCGTCAATAGTACGGGTGCGGTATGTGGAATTTGTCTCCAGTTTCAGATTCTTAAACAGTTCATGATTCAGCTTCAGGATGATATTATTACGTGTCAGCCCAGAGCCGATCAACTGCCCTTCATCCTTATTCCGGTTATAGCTTAAATTAAACTTCGTCTTTTCACTGCCGCCGCTGACGGTTATATTATAATATTGTGAAATCGGATTCCCTCCTAATACTTCATCCTGCCAGTCTCTAGAATCCGTATATTTATATAAGTCAACATCATCATAATAGCCAAAGTTCTTGATAAAAGTCTCATCCGACCCTTTACGTATCATCTGATATTCGTACTCTGCCATCACAAATTCATAATTGCCCATTACCGGTAATTTTCCTGCCAATGTGCGCGTCTGAACATAGCTGTTGAACTGCACAGATGTCTTACCCACTCTCGGGTTCTTCGTGGTTACAATAACTACACCATTCGCACCTCTGGCACCGTAAATAGCTGTCATCGAGGCTTCTTTCAACACATCGATAGATTCGATATCCGTAGGTGGAATGCCACTCAAATCATCAACCGGAAAACCGTCAACCAAAAATAACGGCGAATTATCCTGAGTGATTGAGCCACCACCACGCACACGAATACTGATTTCAGCATCCAAAGCTCCGTCTGCCGTCGTAATCTGCACACCCGCCATCTTTCCGGCCAATGCATCGGCTACGGAAGCAGAAGCTACTTTTGAAATGGATTCCGAGGAAACGGATGCAATGGAACCCGTCACATCGCTCCGGCGGATATTACCGTATCCCAAAACTACCACTTCATCCAATAATTCACTATTTTCTTTCATTGTAACCTTAGCCAGTTCTTTGCTATTGGCTTTAAGTTCCACAGTCTGATAACCTATAAATGAGATTAAAATAGTGGCATTGTCCGGAACATTCGTCAAAGCATAGTTTCCATCGAGATTAGTAGTTACGCCATTAGCGGTTCCTTTCACCAATACCGTAGCACCGATTATAGCCTCACCGCTTTCATCTACCACCGTTCCTTTTACTGCTCTCGTCTTCGATTGCCTGGCATCATTCCCAGTCTTTTGCTTACCTACCGATATCGTATTATTATCCCTATTGAAAAACAAACCTGTCTGAGCAGTTATCTTATCCAAAACAGCCTGCAAAGGACTGTTCTTCACACTGATTGATATACGCGGAGTGGCATTAACCACATCCTGGTCATAAAAGAACTTTAGACCCGTCTGTTTGCCTAACCGGATAAAAACATTTTCTACAGTTTCATTCTGAACATTCAGCGTTACAGTTTTATCTTTTTGAGCCTGCACATTATCCGGCATAACAGACAAGCACACGAATAGTAAAAAAGCTAAAAACGAATGTATATTTCGACTTTTCCTTTTGGAATTTGGAAGATTATTCATTTATTTGTGCGTTTTAGTAATTAAATCAATTTATTGGAACAAAGGTGTAATGCCGAGATACGTTATTCACACGGGTCGAAACGAATGAATATCCGTCCGGATTACAGGATAGGGGCTACTCTGAGAGATAGCTCCTATTTTCTTTAGAAAAGAGCTAAGTGGGCGCTTTCATATTCTATTCTCTCTTTTAATTAAAGGTTAAACATGTAAGATTTATATATAATACACCCCTACACCAGCGTACCGGGGGTATGTTTAGATATTTTATCATTTAAACAGCAAAATGTTGTTTCCTTCCTTGTCATAACGGATGCCGCTGGTGTACTCCATAGACTGAAGCACAGCCTCCAAACTTTTATTATCATGCTCTCCGGATATAAGATTGTTGAATTCCTGCCCATCAGCGAAGGTGATACGGCAATTATACATACGTTCCAGTTCTTTGGCCACATCGCGTATCGGCGTACTATTAAACCGCAATCCGCCTTTTCGCCAGACTGCAACCGAGCGTTCATCACACCGCTTGCTGTATTCACCCGAAGTAGTATTTATAAGTACCTGCTCCTTAGCCTTTAACCGCATCATGGCTTCAGGCAAGTCTACCTGTACTTTACCATTCTCCACATCAACTGAAACAATTTCATCCGAAAAATAGGATTTCACATCGAAACAAGTACCCAATACACGTACATTGAAACGAGTGGTATTGACAATAAAAGGTTGCTTTTCATTCTTATATACCTGAAAATACCCTTCACCTTCCAACTCTACCCGCCGTTCATCATCCACGAAACGTTCCGGATAGCGGACACGGGAACAGGAATTCAGAGTCAGCAATGTCCCATCCGGCAACTGAACCTGCTTTCGCTCTCCATAAGAGGTGAAAGCTTCCAGATAGACAACCTGTTGCCGGTTCATATAATCCCAAAGTTCCAGACTGCCCAAAATGAGGCAAAGCACTGCAACAGATGCGGCCACAGACTTAGTAATGCGATAGAACCAGGTACGTTTCTTGTGTTCAATACGCTTCAGAAGCCGGGCAGCTTCTTCCTTGTATTTCTCACGCTCCGGACCGGTAGTGAAATCACGGACTGCCGCTTCTTCCCAAACTTCATCGGTCAGCTCATCCAGCACTTCATCAGAAGCATTGTCCCTGAGTTTGGATAATAGGTCACGCGCTTCTTCCCGGGTGTACATATCATCCAGATAACGGCGGAGTATAGATTTATCAGTTTCTTTTTCTTCCATAGTGTAAACTCATTAAAGGCAGCATACATTCTCCTCTACATAGAGTAATACACAGCAAAGGGAAGATGCTGGGGTGTGATTAACATTTATTATAAATTCAGGCAGATAAGCAGTAGAACCAAATCGACATATTCACTGCCGGAATACTTGATAAGGTAGGTACGAACGACTTTCAGAGAAGAAGATATATGTTCCTGAACAGTATTTACGGATATTCCCAAACTCTCTGCAATCTCTTTATGAGACAGTTGGGCCTCACGACTCATATTGAAGATTTCACGCTGCCGGGGGGTAAGTTGCTCCAGCGCACGGGAAATGAGAGACTTCAAATCATTCGCCAGAATATCACCTTTGGTATTATCGGTATAATCAATCGCCTGTGAGAGTATGCTTTCTTTCAGTTGTTCTTCGTTGGCGGAATCGCGCAACTGGTTTAATATCCGGTTGCGGACAATCGTATAAAGATAAGAAGAAAAAGAGGCATCGGGATTAATGAAACGACGACTCTGCCAAATAACCGTAAACGCATCCTGGAAAATGTCTTCCGCATATTCACGCGACTTAAGGAAACGCATTGCAAAGTATATCAGGCGGTTCTTGTAAGCTGCGTAGAGTTCGCAGAAAGCGGATTCGTCTCCGTCTATCAAACGGAGCACCAGTGCATGTTCATCATTGAAAATATCTGTTGAAGACATATTATATTTTTATTTTCTGGAACACAAAGGTAGTCTACAATGTTGCAAACGTATGTAAAATCCCGGAAATAAAAAAGGGAAATAGAAAAAGAAGAGTGGATAAAAAATGATTTTTCCGGTACACAAAATGCGGATAATGCAGAGTTCCAGTTGCTGTACAACCTTATAAACCTGCATTATCCGCACCGAATATAGCTTTTGTTATTTATATGACTTATTCACGTGAAATACTTTTCAGATGCTCCTCTATCTTCTGGAAAAATAAACTCAGATGGGAGCCGTCCACGAATGCGTGATTTACATAAATAGAAAGTGGAAAGACCAAACGCCCTTCACGGGATACGGCTTTGCCGGAAGTCATCAGCGGATAACTGCAACCATTACCGGCTTCCGCCAGTGTGTAAGTGGTGGATGTGAAGTACATCTTAGGAACCGCACTCAAATGAACAACATCATAATCGCCCTGCATCCCCAACACTTTCTCGGCTCCGTATGGATCGCCGTCTTCCGGAATATTGGTTATCAGTGAATAGGCTTCGGCATAAAACCGTTCGAAATCCTCATGATAAGGAATACGGACGGTATAAAATGTCTTTCCCGGCACAGCTATCGGAGAAATGATATCCACCTCATCATGGAAGATGACCTGTCCGTCCTTATCCGTACGATAACGGAGTTCCGGTACCTCATTGGCCGAACGAACGACGGCATAAAGATAATAAAGGAAAAACGAACGCCCGGAAGCCCTTGCTGCGGCACTGGCCTCGGTACAATCAATCTCTGTGGTAATGGAATACCATGAATTCACAAAGTCCCGGAAGAAATTATAATTATCCCGGCGTTCCCATGTGTCAATGTCTACAATATGTTTCATTTTCCTTTCTTATAATTCTCCAATCCGGTTTGCAGGAATTCGATATACTTAGGAATGTCCTCGTCGTAGGAATAAGATTTATTCAGGGGACGGCCCTCATTATTGATCAGCACATAGAACGGTTGTGCATTTGCGCCGAACTTAACCCGTTGCAGATAGCTCCATTTATCTCCTACTGTACGCAGGGTACGCTCTCTGCCATTTTCAACCACTTTTACAGGTTCGGTCAGCGGAGTCTTATTATCTACGTAAAGTGTGATGAGCACATAGTCGTTGTTTATGATATCGCTCACCTTCGAGTCTGTCCATACGGCAAGTTCCATCTTACGGCAGTTCACACAACCGTAACCGGTGAAGTCGAGCATCACAGGTTTGCCATGCTGACGGGCATATTCCATTCCGAGATCGTAATCCTCAAACTTGGCATGCACCTCATTATTATAGAGGTTGAAGTCCTGCGTCTGCATAGGCGGAGCAAAAGCACTCACCGCTTTCAATGGAGCCCCCCACAAACCGGGAACCATATATACGGCAAAAGCTAATGAAAAGAGTGCCATGAAGAAGCGGCCCACTCCCACTTTCGTGTCGTCATCATCGTGCGGAAACTTGATTTTGCCCAACAGGTAGAAGCCCAGCAAAGCAAACAGCACAATCCACAAAGCCAGGAATGTTTCACGGTCGAGAATGCGCCAACCGTATGCCAAATCGGCTACGGAGAGGAACTTCAAGGCAAAAGCCAGTTCCAGGAAACCGAGGGTAACCTTGATGACATTCATCCAGCCTCCCGATTTCGGCATAGACTTCAACCAGGACGGGAACAAGGCGAACAGCGTGAACGGCAATGCCAAAGCAATGGCAAAACCAAGCATACCGATAGCAGGAGCCACTACACTACCCGTTGTGGATACCTGCACAAGCAGAAAACCGATAATGGGACCCGTGCAAGAGAATGATACCAACGAAAGCGTAAACGCCATCAGGAAGATGCTGAGCAAACCGCTTGTGGCCTCTGCCTTACTGTCAACCGCATTGCTCCATTTAGAAGGCAATGTCAACTCGAATGCCCCGAAGAAAGAAGCGGCAAACACCACCAGCATCAGACAGAAAAGGATATTGAACACAGCATTCGTGGAAAGCGCATTCAGCGCACTGGCACCGAAAATCAGCGTAATAGCCAAACCCAGTGTAACGTAAATCACTACGATAGAAGCACCATACGTCCAGGCATCGCGAATACCTTTTTTCTTATCTTTGGAACGTTTCAGGAAGAAGCTCACCGTCATCGGGATAATGGGCCATACACAAGGAGTGAACAGAGCCAGCAATCCACCGAGGAATCCGGTGATAAAGATATAAATCCATGACATATTTTCCTGTGAGGTAGTTTCACCAAAAGATTTCAGATCAGAAATTACCGGTTTCCAAAGGTCTATGTTTTCCATAACGTTCACATCCGTCGAACCGTCCGCCCCACCAATCACAGCAGCATCCGCCGGCGTTCCGGCCTGTTCAACCGGCTGACTTTCCGCTTTTTCTTCTGCGACGGGAGTTGCCGGCTTGTCCGCAGGAGTTGCAGCGACCGCACCCTTGGCAGCTTCCGCCTTACCCTTGAAATCAAATTCCACCTGCGTAGGCGGCAAGCAGTTTTCATCATTGCAGGCTCCGAATTCCAAGAATCCCTGCACCTGATAATCTCCCCCTGTAAGTTTCAGCTTCTGGACAAACTGTGCCGTACCCTCAAAATAGCGCACATTCATCTCGAACAACTTATCATAAGAAGCTATTTCTTTACCTTTCGGCTGCAGTTTTCCCACAACCGTGGCACCGGATATTTTCTCTACATTGAATGTAGCCGAGATAGGACCACCATCACCAAGGTCGGTAGAATACACATGCCAGCCCTTATCGATAGTAGCGGTGAATACAATTTCCGCTTCACCTGCCGCAAGCGTCTTCAGTTCCGACTTGAACTTGACAGGTTCCTGTATCTGCGCCTGCGCCATAACGGCTATGAGCAGCAGACAAATGGACAATATCTTTTTCATCCTTTAATTTTTAATTTTCAATTTCCAATTATTCTTCGTAGTCCACACATGCACGGCTTTCCTTTACTTCAGCAATCAGCTTACCGGCAGCCACATGATCGGGATGAGTGGCATAGAACTTCACATCATCCAATGTGTCAAACTCACTGTAGAGCGCAATACTCCAGGCCTCGGCCGGATTCATATTCAACCCGACTTCTATTTTGCGGATAACAGATATTTTGGCAGGAAGAGCCTCGATAGCGTTTTTAAAATCGTTCATAGCCGCCAGCTTTTTGTCAGCCGGTGCTTCGTCTTTTAGTTTAAATAATACAATGTGTTTGACCATAACTTTGTTATTTTAATGATTTATCTATATATTTGTCAAGTGAAGCGATTAAATGTAACCGCAAAAATACTTGTTTTGTTTTAAATATACACTTAAACGGATGTTAATAATAGGAATTGCAGGCGGAACAGGTTCAGGAAAGACCACCGTCGTACGTAAAATTATCGAAAGCCTGCCGGCAGGCGAAGTGGTATTGTTGCCTCAGGACTCTTATTACAAAGACAGCAGCCACGTGCCTGTGGAAGAACGGCAGAATATCAACTTCGACCACCCGGATGCCTTCGAGTGGAGTCTACTGTCCAAACACGTAGCCATGCTGCGCGAAGGAAAAAGCATCGAACAGCCCACCTATTCGTATCTGACGTGTACACGCCAACCGGAAACCATTCACATCGAACCTCGGGAAGTGGTTATCATCGAAGGAATTCTTGCCTTATGCGACAAAAAACTGCGCAGCATGATGGACCTCAAAATTTTTGTGGATGCCGACCCCGACGAACGTCTTATCCGCGTGATACAGCGGGATGTCGTGGAGCGTGGACGCACTGCAGAAGCGGTGATGGAACGTTACACCCGTATTCTGAAGCCGATGCATCAGCAATTCATCGAACCGTGCAAACGATATGCCGACTTAATCGTGCCCGAAGGAGGAAACAATCAGGTGGCTATAGACATTCTTACTATGTATATAAAGAAGCATCTTTGAGAATTGAAAATTGAAAATTAAATGAGGGTAAGCGCCAAGATTTTACTGATTGCCTTATGGTGTCTGTGCTGGCTATCGGGGTGCGGAAACAGACAACGCACTGCTGTGGAGGGTGAGGCTGTGGGAGATCTGCAACAAATAAAAGATAGCGGTGAACTCGTTGTACTGACTTTATACAGTTCCACATCCTACTTCAACTATCGTGGACAAGATATGGGTTTCCAGTACGAGCTAAGTGAGCAATTTGCCAAAAGCCTTGGAGTAAAGTTACGCGTAGTAGTGGCGAGGAACGTACAGGGACTCATCAACAAATTGCTGGCGGGTGAGGGAGACATCATAGCCTACAACGTACCTATCACGAAAGACCTGAAAGACAGTCTGATATACTGCGGCGAAGAAGTCATAACGCATCAGGTGATTGTGCAACGTTCAGGCGGAAAAAACAAACCGCTGACGGACGTAACGGAACTGATCGGCAAAGACATCTATGTGAAGCCGGGGAAATATTACGACCGTCTGGTAAATTTGGATAAAGAACTTGGCGGGGGTATCCATATTCACAAGGTCACCAATGACAGTGTTTCGGCCGAAGACCTTATCACCCAAGTAGCACAGGGGAAAATCTCCTATACCGTTGCCGATAATGATGTAGCCAGACTCAACACTACCTATTATCCCAATCTGAACATCAAGTTATCCATCAGTTTCGACCAGAGAGCTTCCTGGGCAGTACGTAAAGACAGCCCGGAACTGGCAGAGGCTGCCAACAGATGGCATGAGGAAAACATGACTTCACCCGCCTACACCGCCAGTATGAAAAGATACTTTGAAATAAGTAAGGCCACTCCCCACTCTCCCATCCTGTCCCTTCGGGAAGGAAAGATTTCACACTTTGATGAATTGTTCAAGAAATATGCCTCTGAAATAGACTGGGACTGGCGTCTGCTTGCTTCACTGGCTTATACGGAATCGAACTTTGATACCACGGCCGTATCATGGGCGGGGGCCAAAGGGCTGATGCAACTGATGCCTGCCACCGCACGTGCCATGGGGATGCCTGAAGGAAAAGAACAAAATCCGGAAGAAAGCGTAAAAGCCGCCATCAAGTATATTAATGCCACTGCCAAAAGTTTTTCTTCCGTACCACCGGAAGAACGGCTCAACTTTGTGCTTGCATCTTATAATTCCGGTATCGGCCACGTGCAGGATGCCATGGCTCTGGCCGAGAAATACGGAAAGAACAAATATATCTGGAAAGATAATGTAGAAAACTTCATCTTGCTGAAAAGTAACGAGGAATACTTCACCGATCCGGTCTGCAAAAACGGCTATTTCCGCGGAATAGAAACGTATAATTTCGTGAGGGATATTATGGGGAGGTACGAGACGTATAAGAAGAAGATTAAGAAATAGGAATAACTATAAAATATCAATGCGAATCAGGAGTTGAAATTAGCTCTTTCTTGTGCAGTAATGAATCTGTTTCAACTCCCGATTCGCATTAATGTTTTATAGTTCATGTTTTCCCTAAAACAGATTCAGTTTATTCTTCTGTGCCTCTTCCAGAGATACCGTCTTCGGAGCTTGAGTTGCACTCTTTTCACGCAACTGTTCATATTCGGCAGATAATTTCTCCGCCAGTTCCTCCTTCATTTTCGGATTCATCAACCGGGCGGCAATTGTTGCATTTTGAGAAGCATCTTTCAAATGAACTACAGGAGCACGGTAAACCGGAGCAATCTTCAACGCCGTGTGCAGTCGGGAAGTAGTGGCCCCCCCAATCAACAACGGAATATCGGCCCCCGCTTTCTCCAGCTCCATAGCCACATGCACCATCTCTTCCAGCGAAGGAGTTATCAGACCACTAAGTCCAATCATATCTACCTTCTCTGCCAAGGCACGCTGAACGATTGTTTCGGCAGGCACCATCACGCCGAGGTCTATTATCTTATACCCATTACAAGCCATTACCACAGAAACAATATTCTTACCGATATCATGCACGTCACCTTTCACCGTGGCAAGCAATACTTTACCGGCAGAAGCGGAACCTTCCTGTTTTTCGGACTCGATTACAGGTTGAAGAATAGCCACCGCTTTCTTCATGGTACGCGCTGTCTTCACAACTTGCGGCAAAAACATCTTCCCGGCACCAAATAACTCTCCCACATAGTTCATACCCGCCATCAAAGGACCTTCAATAATATCAACAGCCTTCGAGTAGAGTTTCAAGGCTTCGGCAAGATCTTCTTCCAAGTAATCGCCAAGCCCTTTTGTCAAGGCAAACTTCAATCGCTCCTCCACGCTCGTTCCATCACGCCAGGAAAGCGGTGCGACATGCTTATCAGACGCATTGCCTTGCTGTTGTTCGGCAGCGGATTTCAGTTGCCCGGCTGTTTCTATCAAACGCTCGGCAGCATCGGGACGGCGATTCAACACAACATCTTCTATACGTTCCAACACATCGGCGGGAATATCCGTATAAAGCACAGCCGTGGCCGGATTGACAATTCCCATATCCATTCCTTCGCGGATGGCATAGTAAAGGAATACCGCATGCATGGCTTCGCGGATATAATTGTTTCCGCGGAAAGAGAATGAAAGGTTGCTTACTCCACCGCTGACGTGTGCACCGGGCAGATTCTTACGTATCCAGCCCGTAGCCCGGATAAAGTCTACGGCATAGTTATTATGTTCGTCCATACCCGTAGCTACGGCAAGGACGTTAGGGTCAAAAATGATATCGTGAGGATTGAACCCGACTTTCTCAACCAAAAGCTGATAGGCACGGGCACAAACTTCAATCTTACGTTCGTAAGTATCTGCCTGCCCTTTTTCATCAAAAGCCATCACTACGGTCGCTGCGCCATATTGTTTAATCGTGCGGGCATGTTCCAGGAATTTCTCTTCTCCCTCCTTCAAAGAGATGGAATTTACGATGGACTTTCCTTGCAGACACTTCAATCCGGCAAGGATGACCTCCCACTTGGAAGAGTCAATCATGACGGGTACACGGGCTATCTCCGGTTCGGAAGCGATAAGATTGAGGAAAGTGGTCATTTCCGCCTGCGCATCCAGCAGGCCGTCGTCCATATTCACATCGATGACCTGTGCACCGTCTTCCACCTGTTGGCGGGCAATGCTAAGAGCCTCATCATATTTCTTTTCATTAATCAACCGCAGGAACTTGCGTGAACCGGCAACGTTGCAGCGCTCACCCACATTGATAAAGTTCTTTTCGGGAGTCACCTCCAACAATTCCAGGCCTGAAAGCCAAAGGTTATCGGGCTTCGGAGCAGGAATGTGAGGAGCCGCACCGGCTACCAATGCAGGATATTCGGCAATGTACGCATCGGTAGTACCGCAGCAACCACCGATAATATTTATCAACCCCTCATGGATATATTCTTTCACCTCATGCGCCATGTCGGCAGGAGTCTGATCGTACTGACCGAGGCTGTTGGGCAAACCTGCATTGGGGTATGCACTGATATAATAAGGAGCACGGGCAGCAAGCTGTTCCAGGAAAGGTTTCAACTGACGGGCACCGAACGAACAGTTCAAGCCCACCGAAAAGATGTCGGCATGCTGAACAGAAGCAAGAAACGCTTCCAGTGTCTGTCCCGAAAGGGTACGTCCACCCGTATCGGATACCGTAACGGACAGCATGACGGGCACCCGGATACCTGTTGCCTCCATCGCCTTTTCCGCCGCAAAAATGGCTGCTTTAGCATTCAAGGTGTCGAAGATGGTTTCTATCAGCAGGGCATCTACCCCACCTTCCAGCAAGGCTTCCATCTGCTCACGATAGGCATCGGCAAGTTCATCATAAGTCAGCGCACGCATGGCGGGATTGTTCACGTCGGGACTCATGGAGCAAGTCTTATTGGTAGGTCCGACGGAACCGGCCACGAAACGCGGTTTGTCCGGTGTGGAGAATTCGTCCGCCACTTCGCGTGCCAGTTTCACAGCGGCAAGGTTCATCTCACGCACATACTGCTGCACATGATAATCGGCCATACTGACGCTGGTGGAACTGAACGTATTGGTTTCGATGATATCGGCACCCGCCGTAAGATATTTGCGGTGTATATCCTGTATCACATCGGGACGTGTCAGGCAAAGCAGGTCATTATTTCCCTTAATCTGCCCGGGGATGTCGGCAAAGCGTTCTCCCCTGAAATCTTCTTCCGTTAAGTTGTATTGTTGTATCATGGTGCCCATGGCACCGTCTAAAATGAGGATGCGCTCACGCACCAAACTGCCAAGTTTACTCATCTAAATTATCTTTTAAACATACGCGCCATATCGCGTTTGTCATCTTTTTCTTTCAAAGCCTCACGCTTGTCATATTGTTTTTTACCTTTGGCAAGAGCCACTACTACTTTGGCAAGGCCTTTTTCATTGATAAACATACGTACGGGAACCATTGTAAACCCGGGGTCTTTTGCACCACGTGCCAGTTTATCTAATTCTTTTTTGGTAAGTAAGAGTTTGCGCTCCCGACGTGCCGAATGGTTATTGTACGAACCGTAGAAATATTCGGCAATATGCATATTCTTCACCCACAACTCACCGTTGGCAAAGTAACAGAATGTATCTACAAGGCTCGCCTTGCCCATACGGATGGATTTAATCTCCGTACCGGTGAGCACGATACCTGCTGTATAAGTGTCTATCAGTTCATAGTCGAATGTAGCACGCTTGTTCTTTATATTGATAGGAGCTTGTTTCATGATTTCAAACGTTAATTAAGTACCATCGTCAGTTTGTTGAATATCCACTGGATGAGCATAGGGCAGGCAATCAGCAGAATAGAAGAAATAATGGTGAACCGTAACCGGTCTTTTTCCTCCACTTCCACCAACACGGAAGCCCCTTCCCACACCACATATACGATATAAAACTGTAATAGCAATCCGATGATATTGAAGTCCGGCAATATGCCGATAATAATCTGAAGCAAGAAAAGCACGACCAGTGCATAACCTGCGAATTGCTGCGTCAAGGATATGTCACTGTCCATCATAAACATTCTGACGCGCATCTCATTAATGAGATATGCCGCCAGAAAATATCCCCCGAAAAGAGATACTGCCACCGCACAACATTGTGTCATGGCATATTGAAAACTCTCCGGACCGCCCCACCCCTTTGCCAGCAAAGAGCCAACGAAGACGGACAATCCGCATAAACCAATCATAGGATAAACAAAA
The DNA here is from genome assembly GCA_905215555.1 of uncultured bacterium. Classification (GTDB taxonomy): domain Bacteria; phylum Bacteroidota; class Bacteroidia; order Bacteroidales; family Bacteroidaceae; genus Bacteroides. The sequence goes on along the minus strand of CAJMQU010000033.1, from coordinate 14,331 downwards.
GTTGTAAACACCTTTCGCTTATCCTCTTCCAAACGAATTTCCTCCCAGGCCCTGGCCGGAGAGGAAATCAGTAACATTGCTATATGGAATAATGCTTTATAATCCAAAATTATTGTTGAGTAACTTTATAATCTAATGATACCTCTGTATATGTTTCAGGTATTTTAGAATCTGATTCGTTATTCTTTGATTTTATAATCAACTTCTGCGGTATACTTCCTGCTTTTGCTTTGAAACGATCTACCGCTCTCTCAATATCATATCCGTCTTGAGTGTAAGTTCCAGCGTCTGTTTTTTCGTCAGTACCTCTATCATGACGCAAATATAACACCATATCTCCATCACCCTCTTCAGTCTCAGACTCTACATAAACCAAATTAAATTTATGCTGTGACAACTTTTCAGACTTATTCTCCATTCTCCATGCGATAGGTAACACTAATGTGTTTAAGTCATACAAGAATGGCTTCAACTCTGTATAGCTGATTCCATTATTTACAGTTGGAGTAAGTGATACAATAGGAGCATTTTCTATTACACTATTCTCCATATCTTCCAGATCTTCAGCAATAATAGGTTCCGGTCCATCACATGCAACAGCTGAAACTAATACTATATCATATTCCTTTGGAGTGGTTGTAGAAGTTAATTTGGTTTCAACCTCTTCTTTTACAAATTTATAATAAATAAAAGCTAACTTCGTGCTGGATATTTTAAACCCATAATTAGTTTCCATAGCCAAAACAGATGCAGTTGTCGGATATAATTTATTTCCAGCCGGATCTTCAAAGTGAGATGTTCCCATATAACTTTGCACTACATGAAACATTCCTCCACCATCATAAGGAGATTCTGATTCACTGGAATCCAAGCATGAAGTAAGAGAAAAACCCATTAATACGGTAAGGGCAACCATCCAAATTTTAAATTTAGCCATTTTCATTGTTCTATAAATATTAGAGTTTGCAAATTTAGATAAAAGAATCGAGTTGTATAGCACTCTCCTCGTTTTTTCATTGTTTTTAAGAGTAAATGAAATATTAATCTAAATACTGCAAGCCCTACTACTTATTTAACACAAATTTGCTATTCAAGGTTATATGTATTCAGAAGCCTGCCCGTTGCAACACCATAAGTTTTAGCTCTAAATTCAGACAAACAAGAGCCTTCCATTTTCCCTTTACTCTAAACGTTTTTGTATCACCTATTTTTCTTAAAGTCGCAACATAAGTCACTGTTCCTTCATACATAAGTAATACAGCTTCGAGTCTCATTGTCATGTACGGTTGAACAGGTATACTACCAGTCCGTTTTTTGGTAATCTCTTTAGAATCGCTACTACCATAGGTCCAACTTTTACTTATCAGTTTTAGAGAAAGTAAAAAGTAGCTGTTATTATAATAATTGCCACTCTAATATCGGATCAGAATCAGCAATAGACATTGCCGCCCTCGTTTATATCGGTTCTGAATCACTTCTTACAATACCCTCCAAGTCTTCTTGTTCACAAGAGAACATTGCCAACAATCCTACTAATAATAGACTAATCTTTTTCATAAGCATCATATTTCATAGGTTAAAACAATATCATACTACATATTACAACTCAAACTCCCCACACATATATGCCCCATTTTCCCCTTCTATTTCTACAAAGAAATTTCCTGAAATTTCCATAGGAAGTTGTACATCTTTCAGTATACAAGTCTGCATATTTTCCGAAGATGAGATGAAAATTTCCGTCTCTACAAAAAGATATGATGCCCTCCTCTTTCTTTACTTTTATAGGTTTCTTCTTTGCTTTTACATAGCTTTATCTTCACATTCATGTTCATCGTTTTAATTCGACCACAGCCGTGAAGCACGATGTCCACGTCCGTGAAGCAGCAGGACCACAGCTGTGAAGCACATTGCCCACAGCTGTGGTAGCACACAAAACACTGATTACAAACAAAATAAACATAAACAATTGAACTAATAAACATAGGCAATTGACGTTTCCAAACACTGCTTTCAATCAGCACAAATAAGCTACAAACAGAATACTATATAGCGAAAGCAACTGCAAAACAGTATATTTTGCATCATATAGAAGAGAAAAACAGGTAAAAAAGGAGGGTGTCGAAAACTAAAAAATCAAGAGAAAGACGGAACTAACAAGAAGTATATCAATCATATATGCTATTTAAGCATCGGTGTAGGCAACTTTACCTACACCCCGTTTTTATTTGCTTGCACCACCGCTGTATCACCGATGAACAGGGCGATACAGAACATGAGTGCAAGCGTGTAGGTAAAAGTGTGCATAAACTCTGTGTAGAGGCTGAATTCAAGTTATAAATGTGACACTTCAATACACCACCATTAAAGCATAACTCAGGAAGCTTAATCAGACAATCTTAGCAAAGAGTTCCAGATGTTCGTCAACATAGCCGGCTATCAAAGCAGTTATCCCTTCTTCTGTCTCCAGGAATTCGTCTTCCAATTCATCGAACGCCTCATATTGCTCATACATGGCCATAAACTCATCATCTGTGCGCTCACGTTCCAGGTCTTCGCGATGAGCATCATAAATCTTTTTAGCCCTATATACCAGTTTCCCGAAATCTTCCGCTCCCCACAGACGCATCACTTTGGCAAACGGATTGGCAAATATGTAACCGCCGTAACCGTTCTGTATCAATTGGCAGAAACCACCATCCATCACTTCGTCGCGAAACAATTGATAGGCGAGCAAAGTATGCTGCTCACCTGTCAGCAGTGGCATGCTGTCGGCAGTCAGCTCACCACCTATCACTTCTTTATATTTGTCGGTAAACACTTGGATGAAAGCATCCATTCCCTCGCCTGCGGCTTTACGCAAGGCAGCATCCGTAATTTCTATCATGGTCTTCTTATTATATTGCGACAAAGATATGTGTTTTATAAGAAAAAGGTATAATAAGAAGACCAAAAACCACGAAAGGCATCCCTACAATTTCCGCAGTATACCTTTATCGCCCACCACGAAGTATGAATTCCCGTCAATCAGCAGTGCTCTCCCACGCTTTTTCTTCCGGTTCTCTTTGTTGTCCACATTGACGCCGATCACTTTTCCGTCATAGAAAGTGGAGATGTCCTTGAAAATAGTATGTCCCACGATAATATGCTTTGCTTTATAGCGTTTCAGCACCATTTGCAGGCTATCCTGTGCCATCGGATGATATTTGGCATCTGTACGCACAAGTCCACGATACCAGATCGGCCCGTCGTTGCCATACAGAAATGCCGTCAGCGGCGAAAGGGCTTTACGCTCTTTCTTATTCATGAAAAGGGCTTTACTCATTTCTTCGTTCACGGTAGGAATACTTAAATCATGATCGTAGAATTTCTTGCCCAATCCGGCATGAACATATAAGTCCGTGCCGATAGTCTGCATCGTGTTTCGGGTTCCCAACCATCTTCCCAATTCAGTGTCCGGCCCGAAGAGCTTGGGATAATCCATACCCAACTTCTCCGCCAACTCTTTATATTTACCCTTGGTATAGCGCAGATCATTGGCCAATACCATCGGTTCATGATTTCCCAACAGGAAAGAAACGGTTCCTCCGGCTTTGACTGCCTCATCTTCCAGTTTATAGAATAACCAGAAGATTTGCGGCACATCTTTTCCACGGTCGAAGATATCACCGATAACCATCAGATGATTATTACCGAAACTCCAGTTATAGTTTTTATCTATAACGCCGTTGCCTCGCAACAAGCTAATCACACAGTCCAGACGTCCATGCGGGTCGGACATCACAAACACTTTCGCGGGTTGCCGGTATTGCCAGGCGGGGCGCTTCACCGGATGGAGTTTTACATCGAACGGGAAACGCCCTTCGTGATCCACAACGTGCAAAGTAAAATCTTCCGGCAATGCGTTATAAGTGGTGTCGATAATCTTTCTTTTCTTATCCACACTGATAACGCGCGTTTTGCCATCGGGCTGATAAATCACATAAGGACCGTCGGCCGACAGCTCTTCTTTCTTCTCCTTGCCTTTCTTCTTGCCGTCTAAATCAAAAGTTCCGGCACTCAGGCCGGAACTGATGAATATTAGAGTAAATGCGACAAGAAAATACTTAGTGAAACTTGTCTTATTCATCTCATTTATTTTTAATTACCATATTCAGGATTCTGCTCCATATTGGGATTGGCATCCATCTCTCTTTTAGGAATAGGAAGCACTATCATGTAGAAATCCCAGTTAATATCTTTCATATATTTGGTGTCATGCTTGGTCTTGCTCAAATTACTATCCTTCACGTCCACACGTTCTATCGACAATCCATTTCTGACAGCATCGTACATGCGGTGTCCTTCGGCAACCAACTCCTTACGACGTTCATTCAATACTCTCTCCAAAGTAATCTTTTCGCCCTGAACAGTTTTATCCGGATTGGCACGCTTCACTATCGGATCAAGAAACTCAACCGCCGCATCATTGTCGTCCAACTTAACGGCCGCTTCGGCTGCAATCAGATAGGCTTCGGAGAGGCGGATAAGCGGAATATTGGCGTCTTCGATGTTTTCGTTTTGCTGCGGCTGATACTTAAAGACGTAAGCATAATATTTCTTATCAAAACTCAACAGTTTAAGACGCACATCATTGGGATCTTCCTTCAGGAACTGATAGAAAGAACAAGTGATGCACATATCATCGTAACCGTCTTTTGAGTTCAGATATCCCATACTCTCCTTGCCCGGACTATCAGTGGTCAGATTTACTATCTCGAACAAAACCTCACCCGGATTGGAAGCCGACGCATCATTGCCCCATGCGGTGGGATATTCTTCATTAGTCCACAAGGCGTAACCTTGTTTTTCCGCTCCCTTGATAGCTTCTTTCGCCATATTAAAAGCATTGGTGTTATCGTTCTTGTAGAGATAGACACGGCTGAGCAATACCATCGCCCCCCATTTATTGATTTTACCTTTATTGAATTTACCACTCAGCAATTTGATGCTTTGGGTAAGGTCATCGATAACCTTCTCATAACATTGGGCTACCGTGTTACGGGCCGGCTTACTGTCGATAGTGGACAAACCTTCAACAATAGGCACCCCCAACGAAGCTCCGTTATTCTTTGTATACGGGTAACCGAAGATACGGGTTAAATCGAACAAAGCCAAACCGCGAAGCGCCAATGCCTCACCTTTCAGATCATCCCTGTATGCGGCATCTTCTTCGTCAATATTCAAATTATCAATATTCATCAGAATCAGATTACAATTCTGAATTATGGAGTAAAGATAAGACCAATGGGAAGTAGGTCCGTTATCCTTGGTAAAGTTGAAACGGTAATAGTTAGCCACACGCTTGGTTGAGCTGACAGCCTGCATGTCATCCCCCGTCACGTCTCCATAGTATATCAAACGGCCTGAATAAGCATCGGAACTTTGCATAGTGCTATAAATGCCATTCAAGGTGAACTCCACATCCGACAATATCTTAATACTGGTTTCAGTGTCTACCGAAGTGGAAGGGTCAAGATCCAGCCAATCATTTCCGCAAGAAGTCGCTACGAGCAATACGGAACTGACGAATAAATATTTCAATAGTTTCATAATATCAAGTATTTTAACGGTTAGAAATTAACGTTTACGCCAAAAGTTACGGTCTTCAGAGGAGGCGTTCCCCAAATTGCAGTACCACCGCTGACAGCTTCCGGATCGTAATAATCGTATGCCGCCCATGTCCAAAGATTATTGGCTGATGCATACAGGCGTACGTTGTCGATACCAATTTTACGAGTCCACTCTTTCGGAACAGTCACGCCGAATGTCAACGTTTTCAGACGGATAAAGTCAGTACTATGCAAACGACGGGTAGTGGTCACCTTGTTCATAGCCACAGAAGGCTTTTCATAGAACAGTTCATATTGGGTAACGTCGCCCGGTTTTCGCCAACTGTCACGGTAGTAAGTAGGGATATTGGCTTCCATGTCGTTGCCGCCATGTTCTGTTTTCTGTGCCCAGTTGTCGTAAGAGTAACCGCCAAACTGATAAGAGAACATAAAGTTGAGATCGAACCATTTGTAACGCAAAGTATTCGACAAACCGCCTATGACATTCGGTTCGGCATGCTTATCCAGCACAATGGCATGAGCATCTTTGATAACTTCGGTAATCTCTTTCTTATAGTTGCCGTTCTCGTCAACGTCATTCGTATAGAACTGCGGTGCACCGGTTTCGGGGTTGATTCCGGCAAACTCTATCATATAGAATGTGCGGTATGATTTCCCTACTTTACGAATCTGAGTTCCACTGACGATTTCCGTTTGCATACCATCCAAAGTCACAATCTCATTCTTGTTGTGAGAAATGTTGAATGTGGTGTTCCATGAAAAATCTTTGGTCTGAATATTGGTGGAGTTTATCTCCAGTTCCACACCTTTATTCTTAACCTCGCCAATATTCATCAGATAACTGCTGAAACCGGTAGTCATGGAGATGGGACGGTCCATCAATAAGTTCTTGGTAGTACGGGTGTAATATTCCAGCGTAACGTTAATGCGGTTCCATAAACTGAAGTCCAGACCCAGGTTCAGGTTATAGTTGGTTTCCCACTGCAAATCATTATTCTTCAGTTGGGACTGGATAATGCCCGGTTGTTCCAGATATCCGTTGGTCAGACTGCTCAATCCTCTGTAACCGAAATAGTCGGAAGGAAGAGTACCATTCACACCGTAAGACGCACGAATCTTCAAGTCAGTCAGCCAGTCCTTGACGGGCTCCATGAATCCTTCTTCAATCATACGCCACGAACCGGACACTGACCAGAAGCTACCCCAACGGTTGTCTCTGTGGAAACGGGAACTGCCGTCCGTACGGAAACTGCCCCCCAGATAGTATTTGTTCATATAATCATAATTCAGACGGAACAGGTAAGACACCATCCGTGTACGGGTATCGCTGCCACCTACCGATTCGGTTTTCATACCGTTACTGATCTCATTTTTGTCGTAAGTGGCAAAGTTAGTGGCATAGCCTGACAGATAATCTCGATATTGGTCGTCAATCTCATAGCCTGCCAATACGTCAACATGATGGTCGGTAGCAATAGTTGTCTTATAACTCAACTGGTTCGCCCATACCATTTTCTTATACTCATAGAATTTCTTGCTCATGCCTCCGTTGATGTCATCACCGTTGGAAGTACGCGGATCTCTCCAGTCGTTACCTTTCGTGTTGACATAGTCGTAGCTGAGAGTGGACTTGAATTTTAAGTCTTTGATGAACTCATACTCACCATAGATGGTATTAAATGCCCGTGTCACATATTCGCGCTGGTAATCATAGGTTGCCGATAAGGCGGGATTACGGTCGCTGATACGGATTAAGTCGCGGTTCCAAGTACCATCCTCATTATAAACAGGGTCGGAAGGAACAACTGCACTACGCGAAGTATAGAAAGGAGAAGAATAAGAAGTTCCCTCACTATACACATCCTGATTAACCGTAGCAAACAACACATTTGCACCTAACTTTAATTTGTCTGTGGCCTGGAAGTCAACGTTCAGCCTTCCACTGATACGCTCCAGTCCCGAATTGACGGCTATACCATCCTGTTTCAGATAAGAGAGTGAAGAGTAATACTTAAACCGGTCCGTACCTCCCGCCACAGAGGCTTCGTATGATTGATGATTCCCTTTTTGGAACAGAACATCATCCCAGTTTATAAATCCGCACCAGGGAACAGGCGCATAGTCGTCAATCTTTCCATCAGCATATTCCATCGCATCAGCTTCGCTCTTGCCTTTTTTAAGTTGACCGGCCACCAGACCGTCATAAATATACTGACGGCGTTCTTCCCCGCCCATCACCGGACGATAATCCATAGCGAAATCGGAACTTCCCCAATCGGCTTTCAATGTGATAGTGGGTTTACCGACTTTACCTTTCTTAGTAGTGATAAGCACCACGCCATTTGCAGCACGCGAACCATAGAGTGAGGCGGCAGCGGCATCTTTGATAACCGTAACGCTTTCGATGTCGGAACTATTGATAGTCGACATTATATCAAGGCCTGCATCCGAACTCATCGTATTGATGGTGCCGGAACGCATCGGAACCCCATCAATCACATACAAAGGTGAATTACTGGCATTGAAAGACCCCATACCACGAATCCGCAAAGAAGAAGACGCTCCCGGCTGACCGGACGAAGAGGTAAATTGGACACCCGGCGCATTGCCTTGCAACAGGTCTTTGAAAGAAACAGCGGGAACATCTTTCAGAGTCTCCCCTTTTACGCTGGAAGCAGAACCGGCATAAGCCGACTTCTTGAACGTACCATAACCGGTAACTACCACTTCTTCCATCAAGTTGATATCCGGTGACATTTCCACTTTAAGCATCTTGCCGGAAGTGACCTTGATTTCCTGACGGACATAACCGATATAAGAAACAATCAGTGTGACCGGAAGATGATCTACTTCCAGAAAGAAACGACCGTCAAGATCGGTAGTAGCACCATTGGTAGTACCTTTCACCACGACATTGGCGCCAATGATAGGTTCTCCGGTTTCGTCAATAACAGTGCCGCTGACCTTTGTCTTTTGTTGAGAAGCAGCCACCTCTTTAACCTCATTGGAAATAGGTTTAATAGCAATCACTCCATTATGAACAGAATAAGTCAGTCCGCTGTCTTTGAGGCATTTCTCAAGTACAACAGCAATTTTCTCATTGCTTACATTCAAATTCTGAACATTGATCCCCTCAACATCTTTAGTACTATAGACAAACGTGAAATCCGTTTGTCTCTGAACTTCCCATAGCACTTCGCTCAAAGTTGCTTTCTTAAATGTAGCAGTAACGGTGGTTTGAGCAAATACCGTGTTTGCAGCTTGCATGAAACCTGTGACAATGAAACAGAAAAACAGAAACGTTATCCACAAACGTTTGCTACTTCTCTCATGTTTGTTGCAGTAGTCCTTCTTGTTCATAGTAAATGATTATTAATTAGTTATAAAAAGTAATTGTTTTACCGTTAATTTCTGCATGCACCTTCTCCGTCTCCTCCAGCAATTGGACGAAAGGTGCTATTTCCTCGTACCGGTCGAGATGGCAACCGAAACGGAAATCTTTAATCCGCTCATTCCGATAAACCACTTCCATATCATACCAGCGCGAAAGTGTCTTCATTATATCTTCCAAGCGTTGGTCTTTAAAATGGATTTTTCCTTCTATCCATGAAGTGTAGAATGAAGTATCTACCGTGCGCACCTGCATGGTATTGCTTCCCACCGGCAGGGTGGCTTGCTGTGAAGGCTTCAAAATGAGACTCTCTCCCTTTTCGGCATTGACTTTTACCGATCCGCTAACCAACGTAGCCTGGTATTCCTCATCAGGATAGGCTGAGATATTAAATACCGTCCCCAACACTTCTACCTGCACTCCTTTCGTGTTTACCCAAAAAGGCTGTCCGGTTTTGCTCACCTCGAAATAAGCCTCTCCTTCCAGTTCCACTACCCGCGTACCGGTACCGAATGTTACGGGAAATCGAAGACTGCTCATTGAATTCAGATGCACTTTCGTACCATCACTCAGTACCAGAGCATATTCTCCCCCACGGGGAATCTCCACCTTATTATATTTAGGCTTTTCTTTTCGAGACGCAGCCTGTGCCACCTGATAGTTCAGAGTGGTTGAATCCACCTTTACAGGTGCTCCTTCCAATTTCTGCAATGCGCCTAAAGCATTTTTATTCAAGCAGATTGTTTCTCCATTGTCCAACGTCAAGATAGCTTTGGATTCTCCCGGTGGTATGGACTGAGCCGTCAGTACCGGTTGATTCTGAGAATAATCATGAGAAGTATATTCCAATGAAATCCCCAAAACAAAGACGGGGAACAGAACAGCAGCTGCGTAGCGGAGTATTTTCAGCTTCTTCTCTCTGTTGTCATTACGTTTGATCCGCTTTTGAACACCTTCCCAATGTGCAGGAGAGCTGAATGCCTCACTTTTTTCTACATGCCGCCTGAGGTTTTCTTCACTACATATCTTTTGGAACAGAGCTTCATGAGCAGTGTCTTCATTTCTCCAATTCTCCAACAAGGTGGTTTCTTCGGGGGTTATCTCACCGGATAAAGATCGTGCAATAATATTAGCTATGTGAAAGTCTTGCTTTATCATATATTGACCTTTTTTTGTTGTCTTTTATAATAATACAGGTCAATTGATATTTATGGTTAACGAAACACCACTTTTTTTGAAAAAAATAAAATGAAGAGAAATATCAGATAAAAAAGAACAGGAAATAGTAATAGTCTTTCAGATGTGCACGCAGCTTTTTATAAGCAATTCTTTTAAGAGTATGCACTGTTTCGGCAGATACATTCAAATGTTCGGCTATCTCATTGTTCTTCTTTCCTTCCATAGCCAACTTCATGATGGCCTTCATCTGTTCGGGAAGCATATCGATAGCTTCCGTCACTATTCTGTAAGTTTCTTCTTCCACCACTGCGTCGTGAAAGAAAGAGTCTTTTTTCTTCTCAATTACTTTCTGAGCATACTCCCATACAACTTTAGAATGTTCCAGTTCATTCAACGCTTTATTGCGCACAGCTGTATAAAGAAAGGCTTTCACCTGATGCAAATAAAAGAAATCATCTCTGATCTGCCACAATTTGGCGAATGAGTCTTGTACTATATCCGCCGAGGCTTCGTCATCCTCCATATACTGATTAGCAAACAAACAGAGGGCTACATAATATCTTTCAAATATATTATGGAACTCTTGCTCGTTGAGCTTTATGCTAATAAGGGTATAAGAGTTTTCCGCTATCACCATTCACTATTTTAGTATGCAAAAATAATTAAAATTTGTTTTTCTTGTTCCAATTTAACAGGGAAATATGCCTGTTAACTACCAAAACTTACACATAGAAAAAGAATTTATCGACATCATTCATCCGGAAAACACATACTTTTGCCACATCGGAATTAAATCTTAAAAACCATGAAGAAAAACTACCCGTTCCTGTTTATTGTCCTTTTGTGCACAGTCTTTGCACAAGCCCAGACCACTCCGGCTTTTCCCGGTGCCGAAGGATTTGCACGTTATACCGTTACCGGCGGACGCGGAGGAATTGTATATCACGTCACCAACCTCAACGATAGCGGCGAAGGCTCGCTACGCGCAGGCATCGACATGAAAGGCGCCCGAACCATTGTTTTCGATGTATCGGGACTTATTGAACTGCAAAGTCGACTGGTGATAAAAAACGGTGATCTCACCATCGCCGGACAGACTGCCCCGGGAGATGGCATCTGCCTCAAAAACTATACTTTGCACATTGCCGGATATAAGGAAGAAGAGAAAAAGGATCAGTGCGCCACCAACATCATCATCCGCTTCATCCGTTGCCGGATGGGAGACGAGAAAAAAACGGAAGATGACGCCATGTGGGGACGCTATACCTCGGATATCATCATAGACCATTGCAGTATGAGCTGGAGTACGGACGAATGTGCCTCTTTTTATAGTAACAAGAGTTTCACCATGCAGTGGTGCATTCTGAGCGAGAGTCTGACCAAATCGGTACACGTCAAAGGAAATCATGGTTATGGAGCCATCTGGGGAGGTGAAGGTGCCAGTTTCCACCATAATTTACTGGCTCACCACAGTAGCCGTACCCCTCGCTTGGACGGCAGCCGCTCTGTCGGAAGATGGGAAACGGAACTCACTGACCTGCGCAACAACGTGTTTTACAATTGGGGACCTACCAACGGAGGATATGCCGGAGAAGGCGGACACTATAATTTCGTGAATAATTACTATAAACCGGGACCTTCCACTGCTACCAAGAAAAATATCGTCAACCGCATCTTCCAGCCCAATGCCGATGATGGTACCCAAAGCAATCCGGCAGGTATCTGGGGAAGCTTTTATGTCAACGGGAACTACTTTGACGATACTTGTTCCAAATTGAACAATGATATGAAACAACTGATAGCACAAACCAATGTTGACAATTGGAAAGGCATTCATCCGCATCTAGGTAACGGAGATTTACCGGAAGGAAACATCGATGGCATCAAGAACAGTACTGAATTTGAAGTAGCCTCCGTCAGTACCCATGCCGCCGCACAGGCTTATGAGAATGTACTCGCACATGCAGGCGCCAGTCTGAAACGCGATGCCGTTGACGAGCGCATCATCTCCGAAGTGAAAAATGGGAACTACACCTACGAGGGCAGCAACGGAAGTAGTAACGGATTGATTGACTCGCAGACAGATGTAGAAGGATGGCCTCTGTACAACAGCGAAGAGAAACCCGCTGACACCGATAATGATGGCATCCCCGATACTTGGGCCGCACAGTACCTACCTGTCGGTAAAACTTATCAAGACATAGAACCGACCAGCGGCTATTCTTATCTGGAACTTTACATCAACAGCCTTGTAGACGACCTGATGAAAGCCTGCTACGAAAATAGCAATAACTCTACAAGCAGTAATGATTTTGGTTTATACGGCACTTCTACAAGCATATCTTCTCCTTCTGCCAATGCAGTGGATGCAGTGAAATGTTTCCGGCAAAATAAACGGATTGTCCTCAAAGGACTGTCCGCAGGAGCACGTATCGACATATATGATTTATCGGGACGTTCCATAGCCTCCTACCAATGCTTTGATGAACAGGCGGAATATCCCCTCAACCAACCTGCCGTTATCAGCGTGCAATCCGGAGGAAAGAAGTACAGCTTCAAAAGTCCCCGTTAAATTTATTGTAATGTGGAGATTGCAATACACAGAACCACTGTCTCTTATTATTTATTTTTATAAAAAAAGTCAGATAACTCGATTTGCATAAATAAAGAAAAGGAGTAACTTTGCGAGCGATTTGAAAAATAGATTATGTTTTTTTATTTTATATAACTTAAAAAGAGCTAATTATGACTTATTCACACGAAGTGGAACACATGTGTGTTGTGAAGAAAGGTCCTAACCACGGACCGGCTCCTATTCCCGAAGAAGGTAAATGGGTAAAAGCTAAAGAAATTGTTGACATCTCTGGTTTGACACACGGCATCGGCTGGTGTGCTCCCCAGCAAGGTGCATGTAAATTAACCCTCAACGTAAAAGAAGGTGTCATTCAGGAAGCCCTGATTGAAACAATTGGTTGTTCCGGTATGACTCACTCAGCTGCTATGGCATCTGAAATCCTTCCGGGTAAGACCATCCTCGAAGCCTTGAACACTGACCTCGTTTGCGATGCCATCAACACCGCAATGCGCGAACTCTTCCTGCAAATCGTTTACGGACGCACTCAGTCAGCTTTCTCTGAAGGCGGTCTGATTATCGGTGCCGGACTGGAAGACTTGGGCAAAGGTCTGCGCAGCCAGGTAGGTACTCTGTACGGTACATTGGCAAAAGGTCCTCGTTACCTCGAAATGGCTGAAGGTTACATCAAGAACATCTTCCTGGATAAGGATGACCAAATCTGCGGATACGAATTTGTTCACATGGGTAAATTCATGGATGAGATCAAGAAGGGTACGGATGCTAACGAAGCATTGAAGAAGGTAACCGGTACTTACGGACGCGTAACAGCTGAGCAGGGTGCAGTTAAACATATTGATCCACGTCACGAATAATTATAAGGAGGAAAAAGAACTATGATTAGAGAAGTAAAATTTGAAAGTCAAGACCGTCGTATCAAAGGAATCATCGAAGCTTTGAACGCTAACGGCATCAAAGATATCGAAGAAGCAAACGCTATCTGCGAATCTTATGGACTCGATCCTTATAAGACGTGTGAAGAAACTCAGCCTATCTGCTTTGAAAATGCAAAATGGGCGTATGTTGTAGGTACTGCAATTGCTCTCAAGAAAGGTTGCACAAACGCTGCTGAAGCTGCTGAAGCTATCGGTATCGGTTTGCAGGCATTCTGCATTCCGGGCTCTGTAGCTGACGACCGTAAGGTTGGTATCGGTCATGGTAACCTGGCAGCTATGTTGCTGCGTGAGGAAACTAAATGTTTCGCTTTCCTGGCAGGTCACGAATCATTCGCTGCCGCTGAAGGTGCAATCAAGATTGCTGCAAAAGCTGACAAAGTACGTAAAGAACCTCTGCGTTGTATCTTGAACGGTTTGGGCAAGGATGCTGCAATGATCATCTCTCGTATCAACGGCTTTACTTATGTTCAGACTCAATTCGACTACTACACAGGTGAACTGAAAGTAGTTAAAGAAATCGCTTATAGCGATGGTCCCCGTGCCAAAGTAAAATGCTATGGCGCTGACGATGTTCGCGAAGGTGTAGCTATCATGTGGAAAGAAGGTGTAGACGTATCTATC
>CAJMQU010000032.1 GCA_905215555.1 uncultured bacterium | reverse complement strand
TAGCGCATGTAGCACCTACGTTACCTGCACCTACTACGGTTACTTTTGACATAATCTTCTTTTTTTTGTTTATACGTGTAATAAAGTTGCGACAAAAGTACAACGACATTCGTAATTAAAGAAATTTTTCCGTAATAATTTTAGTTAAATGATTATTTAGTTAAGGATTGGTGATTAACGATTGCCGATTAATGCTTATTTTTGCCGCGGAATAGACCTAACCCTATTTTACACACTTATTATTAATAGTAAATATGGCAAATAATAAAAATAAGCTGTTGATTATTGCAGGTACCGTATTAGTATTAGCACTGATTGGCGTTACCGTATTATTACTTTCCGAGAAACAAACCAATAAAGAGCTGGTACAGGAATTTCAACTGGAAAAAGAAGACCTGGAAAATGAATACACTACCTTTGCACAACAGTATGATGAGCTGAAACTGACTGTTTCTAACGACTCACTATCCATACTACTGGAACAGGAGCAGACAAAAACCCAGCGCTTGCTCGAAGAGTTGCGTACCGTAAAAAGCAGCAATGCCAGCGAAATACGACGCCTGAAAAACGAGCTTGCCACGCTACGTAAGGTGATGATAGGATATATCAACCAGATAGATTCATTAAACCGGCTTACCGCCCATCAGAAAGAAGTGATTGCCCAGGTGACACAGAAGTACAATGATGCTTCCCGCCAAATCAGCAACCTGTCGGAAGAAAAAAAGAATCTGAACAAGAAAGTCACACTTGCCGCCCAGCTGGATGCCACAAACATACACATACAGGCCGTGAACAAACGGGATAAGACTGCAAAGAGAGTGAAAGACGTAGTGAAGTTCAAGATAGGATTCACCATCGTCAAGAATATCACTGCCGAAACTGGCGAACGTACCCTCTATGTCCGAATCACCAAACCGGACAACGACGTACTTACTAAAAACCCCGCCAATACATTCCCCTATGAGAACCGTGAACTGGGGTATTCCATTAAAAAGTATATCGAATACAACGGTGAGGAACAAAACATAACCGTGTATTGGAACGTGGAAGAGTATCTCTATGCAGGAACTTATCGAGTAGATATCTTCGCGGATGGAATGCTCATCGGCTCGCAGTCATTTACATTGGACTAAAAAAGTTTAAATTATTTTGAGGTCTCACTGAAAGCCTATACATTTGCATCGTTGTTTATGCAATTATTGTTGCATCACAAACAATATTTTAATCACCTTAATTAATGTATAGACTCGATGAGAAAGTTCTTCTGTTTCATTTGGTTGGTATGTCTAACCCTCTCAGTCGGCGCACAAGAGATTTTGAGTCTCGATAGTTGCCGTGCATTGGCAATTGCCAATAACAAAGAACTGCTGATAAGCCAGGAGAAAATAAACTCTGCACATTATCAGAGAAAAGCGGCGTTTACCAATTATCTTCCCGACATTTCCGCCACCGGCGGATATATGCGTACTCAAAAAGAAATTTCATTGTTGAACAACGCTCAAAAAGGCGCTTTAAGCTCTATGGGCACCCAGGTGAGCGGTGCTATGCAAAGCGGCATACAAGGCATACTGACGCAACATCCCGAATTGACGCAGAATCCTCAATTCATGGCACTGATTCAGGCACTGGGCAACGTAGATGTAGCAACTCCGCTGAACGGACTCGGAAATTCCCTTGTCGATGCATTCCGTACAGATACCCGCAACATGTATGCAGGTGCACTTACACTGACGCAACCTTTGTATATGGGCGGTAAAATACGCGCTTATAACAAAATCACCAGATATGCCGAAGAACTGGCACGCCAACAACATGACAGTGGCCTGCAAGACGTGATTCTCAGTACTGACCAGGCTTATTGGCAGGTGGTATCGCTCGCCAGTAAAAAGAAGTTGGCAGAAGGCTACTTGAAATTATTGCAGAAGCTGGAAAGTGATGTAGACAAAATGATTGCCGAAGGTGTAGCAACCAAAGCAGATGGCCTGTCAGTAAAAGTGAAAGTGAACGAAGCGGAAATGACACTGACCAAAGTGGAAGACGGATTGAGCCTATCCAGAATGTTGCTATGCCAACTATGCGGCCTGGATCTTTCCTCTCCTATCACCCTGAAGGATGAACGCGAAGACGATCTCGGTCCCAGCCCGGTAGCTGCCAACGGAATAGACCTGAACACAGTGTATGCCGCACGTCCGGAGGTGCGCAGTCTGGAACTTGCCACGGAAATCTACAAGCAAAAGATAAATGTTACCCGCTCTGAATATATGCCTTCATTGGCCTTGATGGGTAGCTACATGATGACGAATCCCTCCGTTTTCAACGGCTTTGAAAAGAAATTCAAAGGTATGTGGAATGTAGGTGTTGTGCTGCAAATACCGATCTGGCATTGGGGTGAAGGCCTGTACAAGGTGAAAGCCGCCAAAGCGGAAGCCCGCATCGCCCAATATCAGTTGGACAACGCCAAAGAAAAGATAGAACTTCAGGTTAATCAATCCGTCTTCAAAGTGAACGAAGCTGCCAAGAAGCTGATAATGGCGGAAAAGAATCTGGAAAAAGCAGATGAAAACCTGCGCTATGCCACCCTCGGATTTGAAGAAGGAGTGATAGCAGCCAGCAATGTGCTCGAAGCACATACAGCCTGGCTTTCCGCCCAATCGGAAAAAATAGATGCACAGATTGACGTGAAACTGACCGACATTTACTTGAAAAAGGCAGTGGGAGAATTAAGAATCAGGAATTAACAAGGTGAAAGTTCATAAATCATAGAGCTAAGTTCATAAATCATAAATCTGAAATCATAAATCATAAGATGGATACCAAATCACAAAACAGTAACATGCTACTGGCGTTCTTAACGCTGACAGGCGTCATTGCCATCGTAGCCATAGTCGGTTTCTTTATGTTGCGTAAAGGGCCGGAAATCGTACAGGGACAAGCTGAAGTCACGGAATACCGTGTATCGAGCAAGGTGCCGGGACGTATACTGGAATTCAGAGTGAAAGAGGGCCAAAGCGTACAAGCCGGAGATACGCTTGCCATACTGGAGGCCCCGGATGTATTGGCTAAGTTGGAACAGGCACGCGCCGCAGAAGCTGCCGCACAGGCACAAAATGACAAAGCTCTGAAAGGTGCCCGTCACGAACAAGTGCAGGCTGCATTCGAGATGTGGCAAAAGGCCAAAGCTGGACTTGCCATAGCCGAAAAGTCTTATAAACGTGTGAAAAATCTGGCCGACCAGGGAGTTATGTCAGCACAAAAGCTAGACGAAGTTACAGCACAACGGGATGCTGCCGTAGCTACCGAAAAAGCTGCCAAAGCCCAATATGACATGGCAAAAAACGGTGCAGAACGCGAAGATAAAACCGCCGCTGCTGCCATGGTGGAGCGTGCGAAAGGGGCTGTAGCTGAAGTGGAATCCTACATCAAAGAGACTTACCTGATAGCACAAACTGCGGGAGAGGTTTCTGAAATTTTCCCCAAAGTAGGTGAATTGGTAGGAACCGGCGCACCAATCATGAATGTTGCCATGCTGGATGATATGTGGGTGACCTTCAATGTCCGTGAGGATTTATTGCAGGGACTGACCATGGGGACGGAATTCGAGGCTTTCGTTCCGGCACTGGACAAGAATATCCGGTTGAAAGTGAATTATATGAAAGACCTCGGCACGTATGCCGCATGGAAAGCAACGAAAACCACCGGTCAGTTTGACTTGAAAACTTTCGAGGTGAAAGCACTGCCACAGGAAAAAGTGGAAGGGCTACGTCCGGGAATGTCGGTGATACTAAAGAAATAAAAAAATCATTTAAACGTGAGAGATAAGAAATACATAGCCTTGTGGAACGTCATGAAGCGGGAATGCCAACGGTTGGTTTCCCGCCCGTTATACCTGTTCTGCATGGTGATAGCGCCACTGTTTTGCTACGTGTTCTTCACTACGCTGATGGACTCGGGACTTCCCGTCAATATGCCCGTAGGTGTAGTAGATCAGGACATGACATCCACTTCACGCCAACTGGTGCGCAACCTGGATGCTTTCGAACAGACTGCCGTTGTTGCCCACTATCCTACTGTCAACGAGGCACGTACCGCTATGCAGACAGGAGAAATCTATGGTTTCTATTATATCCCGCAAGGTACCACCGCCAAAGCGCAATCCCAACGGCAGCCAACCGTTTCATTCTATACCAACAATACACTGCTCATCGCCGGTTCTCTGCTCTATAAAGACATGAAGATGATGAGCGAACTGGCATCGGGAGCCGCAGCACGAGCCAGTCTGTATGCAAAAGGGGCTACTGAAGACCAAGCCATGGCATTTCTGCAACCTATCGTCATCGATACGCATCCACTGAACAATCCATGGCTGAACTATTCCGTATATCTGTGCAATACTTTTGCACCGGGTGTACTGATGTTACTGATTTTTATGATAACGGTCTACTCCATCGGAGTGGAAATAAAAGACCGCACAGCCCGTGAATGGCTACGCATGGGAAATAACTCTATTTATATCTCTCTTGCCGGAAAACTACTGCCACACACGGTTATCTTTTTCCTGATGGGTATATTATACAACGTGTACCTGTACGGTTTTCTTCATTTCCCCTGCAACAGCGGCATCATGCCAATGCTGCTTGCTACCCTCTGCCTGGTGCTGGCTTCGCAAGGCATGGGTGTACTCATGATAGGAACTTTGCCCACCCTACGCCTGGGATTGAGTTTTGCGTCACTTTGGGGAGTGCTTTCGTTCTCCATGTGCGGACTCTCGTTCCCTGCCATGGCTATGCATCCCGTACTGCAAGGACTGGCCAATCTGTTTCCGCTACGCCACTATTTCCTGATTTATGTAGACCAGGCACTGAATGGTTATCCGATGATTTATTCATGGATAAACTACGTGGCATTACTTATTTTCATGATGCTCCCTTTCTTCATTGTACACCGACTTAAGGGAGCGTTGATTTACTATAAATATATGCCCTAATGAAACATCTGACGTTCAAACAGAAAGTAGTACAAGGTATCCACGATTTATTCTATATCTGGATACGGGAATTTCGCACGACCTTCCGCGATCAGGGCGTGCTCATCTTCTTTGTGCTTGTCCCGTTGGTATATCCGCTGATTTATGCTTTCATCTATACTAATGAAACGATACGTGAAGTACCTGCCGTCGTGGTAGACAACTCACGCAGCTCGTTGAGCCGCGAATATCTGCGCAAGGTAGATGCCAGCCCAGAAGTGAAGATTGTGGCATATTGTGCCGACATGGAAGAAGCCAAACTGATGCTGAAAGACCGTCTGGCTTATGGCATCATCTATATACCTGCTGAATTCAGTGACGACATTGCGCGGGGAAAACAGACTCAGGTCAGCCTGTTCTGCGACATGAGCGGCTTGCTGTACTACAAATCCCTGTTGAATACGAACACCAGTGTATCACTGGACATGAATGCAGACATAAAGATACAGCGTGCAGGTAACAGTACCGGCCGCCAGGATGAGATCACCACATATCCGATAAAATATGAAGATGTCACTCTTTTCAATCCGACAAATGGTTTTGCAGCGTTCCTGATACCCGCCGTACTGATACTGATTATCCAGCAGACATTGCTGCTCGGTATCGGGCTTTCCGCCGGGACTGCACGCGAACACAACCGGTTCAAGGATCTGGTGCCCATCAACCGCCATTACAACGGGACGTTACGTATCGTTTTCGGCAAAGGACTAAGTTACTTCATGGTATATGCCCTTGTATCTGTCTACGTGCTTTGTGTAGTGCCGCGCCTGTTCAACCTTATCCAAATAGGACAACCGGGTGTACTGACACTATTCCTATTGCCATATCTGGCTGCCTGCATCTTCTTTGCAATGACAGCCTCGATTGCCATACGCAACCGGGAGACATGTATGTTGATATTCGTATTCACATCTGTACCCTTGCTGTTCCTTTCCGGCATTTCCTGGCCGGGTGCAGCAATGCCGGATTTCTGGAGATATTTTTCCTACATTTTCCCGTCTACTTTCGGAATCAATGGTTTTGTACGTATCAACAGCATGGGAGCCAGTCTCAACGAAGTGGCTCTTGAATACAGAGCCTTGTGGATACAGGCAGGCATCTATTTCCTGACAACCTGCTGGGTGTATCGCTGGCAGATAATCCAAAGCCGGAAGCATGTGATTGAAAAGTATAAGGAATACAAGAACAAACAGGAATAATCATGCCCTTTGTATATAGCGAATAATTGAAGGGGAAAGGTACATGATGATTAGGTTCATTGGGATGATTATAATGGTCGTTCCATACATTCCGATAAACTCCTGCCCGTTTTTCAATAGTTAGAATTATCGAATATGTTTCTTAATCAACGGATATAAAATTTCGGCATAACGCATAAATCCCAAGTCGGTAAAATGAACGCCATCAACAGTTGCTTCGCCATCATGCCCGATCATATCTTTAGAAGACAGAAGGTAGATATTCTTTTCACCTCTTCTCTTTAGTGACTGGAAAATAGCTGCAATTGTCTCATTTTTGGCCTCCACTTCCCGTGCAACCTTTTTATTAAAACGGGAATGAGGGAAAATAGGATCTTCAACAAAAAGAACAGGAGTATCGGGATGCTTAGCGCGAATGACCGAGTAAAACCTTTCCGCACGTTCTTTCATCTGCTCTACCGTAGCATTAGGCAAAAAGTCAAGAACAAACATGGAGGCATCAACCGAAGCCGCAACTTCAGCTATCTCTAAATCGAGTAAGGCATTACCGCTAAAGCCCAGATTGATGCATTCACGATTGAGCCAACGTTCCAGAATATTGGTATGTGCCATCCCCGGCCGGGAAGCACAACCACCCTGCAAAATACTGGTTCCATAAAAAAGAACCGGTTTCTTACGTACCGGCAAATCAACCGCTGGCCGGTCAAGCGTTGAAAGGCTATCTACACCGATAGCCAGAGATGTGACACCATCATATAAAGAAAGATATAGAAGATATTCCCGTTCCTCAGGCTCCATATTTCTCACGATGATAGCTTCATTCACCTTACCTTGCGGGCGTCCGCTACCGGCAAATATCCATTTGCCACCCTGCAGGCAGTAAAGGTCGAGTCCTTTGATCCCCGTAGGCGTCATGTGATTCATATTTGTATTATTCCTGACCTCCCACTTTGCCGCAATGCAAGTGGAATTAGAACGGAAACGCAAAGCAAGTCCGGCACTGTTTCGCCCCAAATTCCAAAGAGGTTTACGGGAAATGTGCTCCAAAGAGTCCGGAAGACGTTCATAACGGGTAAGAGTAGCTTCTGTCGCTTTGCCCAACAGAGGAAAAGAGGAAGCATCATGATAAAGGATCTGGGCATGGCTTGACACAGCCAGCAACAATCCCATAATAAAAGCTTTGGTTCTCATGATTATAGATATTAAGATGACTCAAAGGTACGTTGAAAAAACACAATTCTCAACAGTTTTACATCAATTAACAAGCAAGGGAGTTGTCATTTACGAAATATTCGTAACTTTGGAGAAAAACTACATATTATGAAACGACTTTATTCTCTGCTCAGTTGTTTGCTGCTGTGCTTATTCTGCACCGTTCAAGCTAAAAACAAAGTGATTGAACAACCTCCGTTCATCGTAAGTAATACCACTTCTATTGAAGTTAGTCAAATCGATATCAGCGATACGGCTACAGTAGTGCACATTTACGCCAAGTATCGGCCCAAGAACTGGATAAAAATCGCTTCTGGAAGTTACCTGAAAGATAATAACGGAGAAACTTATCAACTGCGTTCAGGCATAGGTATCACACCGGACAAAGAATTCTGGATGCCGGAATCAGGCGAGGCTGAATTCAAACTGGTATTCCCTCCTCTACCCGATTCGGTAACCTCTGTCGATTTCACTGAGGGAGCTGATATCGAAAATGGATTCAGCATCTGGGGAATACAGGTGAAAGGCAAAAAACTGCCGAAACTGATGTTGCCGAAAGAAGCCATTATACATAAAGCGGATGCCAAAGCTGAATTGCCGGAACCGGTCATCGGATACGGCAAAGCCATATTGAAAGGCAAATTACTGGATTTCTATCCCGGTATGCCTACCCCAATCACTCTGGTGGCATGGGAAAGCGCCAAAGGGGACTTATCGGAAAATCAGATAGACATTCAATCGGATGGAAGCTTCAGCAAAGAAGTGCCGTTGACAAACAGTACGCCATGTTCGATATATATGCCCGGCAGCAAGCCACTCCAGATTTTTATGGAACCGGGACAAACCACCGAAGTATACATCAACTTGCGCGAAATTTCCCGTCGGCAATCCAAGTTCCATAAAGACGAGAAGCCTTATGGAGAAGTCATCTATGTAAATGGTCCCTTGGCTGCCATAGTACAAGACTTAAATCAGGATATGCCTGATACGAATATACAGGAAAAAGTGTATAAGAATACAAAGGATTTCGCCGGAATAGGCATTGATGCGTATAAAGAGCGGATACTTGAACTTTCTGCAGAAGCGCAAGCAGAAATAGACAAACTTCCGTGCGGTCAGGCAACACGCCAACTGCTCACCACCAATAATAAACTGTCCACAATCGGATTATTGCGCTTCGCAGCAAGTACACTGACATCTGCTGCTATCAGCGCCAATCAGGTGACCCGGGAAGAAGCGCAGAAATACTATCAGGAACTTGCACAGAAAGTACCGGCCGATTATATTCCCAACGCAGACTTTGCATTGCTAAATAACCCGCAAGCAACTTTCTCCAGCCAATATGTAAACATCATAACCGGCTACTACCGCCAAAGTGATGAATTTGCCAAATCATGGGGAACAGACAGCGGCATCTTTTTCGATATTGCCCGGGCTATCCCTCTTTATCAAGGTATCAAGAACTTTACTCCACTGACAGAAGAGCAGAAGACAGCACTAAATGCCCTGCCCACCGCTTATCAGGAGATGCTGACCGCCGCCAATAATCAATTGTTAGCGAAAATTGAGGCCAATAAGAAAAAGACCGGATTCACGGTAAACGAAACCGGAGAGGTGAGCAATGAAGATCTTTTCGCTTCCATCATCAGCAAATTCAGTGGTAAAGTACTGTTGGTTGACTTTTGGGCTACGTGGTGCGGGCCATGCCGTATGGCTAATAAGGCAATGGTTCCCATGAAGGAAGAATTGAAAGACAAAGATATTGTATACTTATACATCACCGGTGAAACTTCTCCATTGAAAACATGGGAGAATATGATTCCTGATATCCATGGTGAGCACTATCGGGTGACAGCCGCCCAATGGGATTACCTGAACAAGAGCTTCAATATCTCAGGCGTTCCCACCTATCTAATTATCGACCGGGAGGGAAACGTCAAATACAGACAAGTGGGTTTCCCCGGAGTGAATGCGATGAAAGAAGAGCTTCTGAAAGTTGTTTCACACTAATTAACTCACTGTTCATTGCACACCTACGAAATATTCGTAGATTTGCATTGAATTCATTTTAATACTTTATTTCCATGGAAAAATTAACTATACAAGAAGAAGAAGCAATGATTTACATTTGGGAACTGGGCAGTTGCTTTGTAAAAGACATTGTTGCCAAATACCCCAAGCCTGCCCCCCCCTACACTACGGTAGCTTCCATCATAAAAAATCTGGAACGCAAACAGTATGTTACGGCCGCACGGGTAGGAAATACGTATCAGTACACGCCTGCCATTCGAGAAAGTGAGTACAAACGTACCTTCATGAGTGGATTTGTGCGCAACTACTTTGAAAACTCTTACAAAGAAATGGTTTCTTTCTTTGCCAAAGAACAAAAGATTTCGACCAATGACTTGAAAGAGATTATTGATATGATTGAGAAAGGTAAAGAGTAAGGATTCATGATTTCTGATTCATGATTTATATCATCCGGAATAAAGGGAACTTTTCATTAATCAAGAAATACATAATCCATATAATTATAAATCATAAATTGATATGTTGGCCTATTTTCTAAAAATAAATGTAGCCATTGCGTTGTTTTATGCGTTCTACCGGCTGTTTTTCTATAAAGACACGTTCTTCACGTGGCGCAGGACGGCATTGCTTTGTTTCTTTGCCATATCTGCCGTTTATCCGTTGTTGAACATACAAACATGGATTACAGAGCAGGAACCCATGATAGCAATGGCAGACTTGTATGCCGACATTATTTTACCGGAAATCACTCTTACACCAGAGCAAGCCACTGCCGATTGGCAAGCCCTTCTGCTGCAAACGGCAGGTTTCATTTATTGGGGAATAGTGATTTTATTAACAATTCGCCTCCTCATACAACTCATTGGTATCATCCGGCTGTCTTTACGCTGTCGGAAAACACGAATAGGTGATACCAATGTGCATCTGCTCAAACAAGCGGGCGGACCTTTCTCTTTCTTTCACTGGATATTCATTTATCCGGCCTCACACACAGAAGATGAACTCAGCGAAATACTGACTCATGAAAAAACTCATGCCACCCAATGGCATTCGGTGGATGTACTTATTAGTGAGATTGTATGCGCATTCTGCTGGTTCAACCCCTTTGCCTGGCTCATGAAACGTGAAATCCGCACCAATCTGGAATATCTGGCGGACAACCGTGTATTGGAAACCGGATATGACTCTAAAGCCTATCAGTATCATCTGCTAGGACTATCCCATCATAAGGCTGCAGCAACTATCTATAACAGTTTCAATGTTTTACCTTTAAAAAAACGAATCAAAATGATGAACAAAAAGAGAACCCGAGAAATAGGGAGAACTAAGTATCTTATGTTCCTCCCCTTGGCAGCCTTACTCATGATTATCAGCAATATCGAAGCCGTGGCACGTACCACGAAAGAAGTTGCCAGAGATGTCATAGAGGCTATGGAAGATAATCTGACGCCGGATACAACGGCGCCGGATATGGAAGTTGCTACTGAAACGGCACCGCTGGAAACACCGGCACCGCAACAGGATAAAGACAAGCTTGTGAGCTACAAAGGAGTAGTAGTGGATAAAGACGGAAAAGCAGTGGAAGGTGCTGAATTCCTCGTTAATGGTAGCCACAAACTACCAAAAGATCAATCGTATGTCACGGGAAAGAACGGTAACTTTTCTTTCAAAGCATTCGAAAATGCAAAAATGGTGATAATTTGGAAAAAAGATGGAAAAATGATGGGAGTACCCGTCACTGTCGACCAAGAAAGCAACTCCAACATGAAGATTGTCATGAATGGAGAATGGCAAAATCCGCCTGCCAATGATCCGGATAATCCTGTATTTGAAGTAGTAGAACAAATGCCTGAATTTCCGGATGGCGGAATGCCAGGAATGATGCAATTTTTATCGAAAAACATCAGATATCCGGTGAATGCACAGAAGAATGGCACACAAGGACGCGTTACTGTAGAATTTATTGTAAATACGGATGGAAGCATCTCCAACATAGGAATTCTCCGTGGAGTAAACCCTGAATTGGACGGTGAAGCAGTGCGCGTTATCAGTGCAATGCCACATTGGAAACCCGGTACACAGAAAGGTAAACCTGTACGGGTGAAATATACCGTTCCTGTTATGTTCCGCTTAAATGATGAAAAGAAGGAAGAATTCAAACCTGTACCGAAGATTGATGAGTCAATAATTGTAGTAGGTTATGCAAGCCAGGAAAAATCACCAGTAGAAGAAGATGTGGTTTTTGAAGTCGTAGAACAAATGCCTTCATTTGCCGGTGGTATAGAAGGACTGATGCGGTATCTGTCCAAAAACATTAAATATCCGGTAGCGGCACAAAAAGCAGGAATACAAGGACGAGTAATTGTACAAGTTATCATCGACTCAAATGGCAACGTTACAAATCCGAAAATAAGTAAAAGTGTAGACCCTTCACTGGACGCAGAAGCAATTCGTGTGACTTCAAACATGCCTAAATGGCAACCAGGCATGCAGAAAGGAAAAACAGTCAATGTGAGATACACATTCCCTATTGAATTCAAGTTACAATAAGGAAATCATAATCAGAGAAAAATTCTCTCTTACACAATAGATTATCCGCAAACCCTGCCCCTGATCGTTTATTCCGATATCAGGAGCAGGACGCAGATAATCATCAAATTCTTATACCATGAAAAAGCTACTTGTTCTATTATCCTTCTTATTCACAATCAACGCAGGCAATGCCCAAGAAGATAAAAAGGAGTATCTACAGAAAGTACTCGACAACCTCGAAAAGATAGAGTCGGCAAGCTACACGAGTTTTAATGAATCCTGGCAGCCTGGTGATACAGTCCCAATATTCACTAATTCTGATTATACCAATGAATATAGTAACTCGAATGATAGTACCGTTGGAGCGAGTTATGCTTCTTTTGCAACAAAAGACATGGACAAAATGACCTTTTGCTATGATGGGAACAAAAGAGTACTGGTATACGATGAGCACAAAACAATCGTGGAAGATGACTTTACCGCCCGGCCACTCCCTTTCAGACCATTGATTGGCCCTTTTTACAACTATACAAAAAACATTATAAAATATGCCCTGCAAACAAAGGATAATATAACCGTTGACTTGCAAGATAAAGGTAACGATTACTTTTTCAGATTGGTTATTGAAGAAGATACCCAAGTGGAATTCTTCGGTAAAGCCTATCACATGCCGGAACCGCCATTTTATGTAGAACCGACCTCAATCTATGAGCTATGGATACGTAAGTCTGACAATCTACCTTATAAAGCACGGAGAGAAATGTCGCATGATATATCAGTTACGACTATTACATCCGTAGAATTCAACAAGTTGTCCATTAATGATTTCAATGTATCTGATTATTACCCCAAGGGGTATACTGTTGAGCCATACGGATATGGCAATAAAAAAGCCGCCTCAGCACCCGAACTTACAGGCAAGCAGGCGCCGGAATGGACTTTAAACGACTCCAATGGCAATCCGGTATCACTTGCCAACTTAAAAAGTAAAGTGTTGCTAATCAACTTTACCGGAATAGGCTGTGGTGCCTGTCAGGCTGCCGTTCCCTTCCTGAAAGAATTGAAAGGCAAATTCAGTAATGAAGATTTCGACCTTATAGCAATAGAAGGCTGGAGCCGAAAAGAACATTCCATTCAAGTTTATGCAAATAATAAAAAACTCAATTACACTATTCTGAATGCAAACGACCAAGTAATCAAAGACTATCAAACAGGGAATGCTGCTCCCTTCTTCTTCATACTGGACGAACATCACATTATCAGAAAAGTCATCAGGGGTTATGGCAATGAAAGAACAAATAAAGAAATCATGGACGCTATAACGGAATTATTATAGAAACAGGCCTTAATAAAAAACAGTAGATTGAGCTATCAATACCCAATCTACTGTTTCTTTTATAAATCGTCAGAGATACTTCTTATTTATGCATCTTCACCACTTCCGTCGGTGCCATTTCCACATTCCGTTTGTCTACCTGGCGAACCACACTTGCCGCAAGTTGCAGAAAAGCACGTCCGGTCACGGTATTTTCATCAAGCGCCACCGGTGTACCTTTGTCTCCACTCTCGCAGATGCTTTGTACAATAGGTATTTGTCCCAATAAAGGAACATTCATTTCCTCTGCCAGCTTCTTGGCACCTTCTTTACCGAAAATATAATATTTATTTTCCGGCAGTTCGGCAGGCGTAAACCAGGCCATATTCTCTACCAGGCCGAGAATAGGAACATTAACCTTTTCATTGACAAACATATTGATACCTTTACGAGCATCGGCCAATGCTACGGCTTGCGGAGTACTGACTACGATGGCCCCTGTCAAAGCGAGCGTCTGAACCACTGTCAGGTGGATGTCGCTTGTACCGGGAGGAAGGTCGATAAGAAAATAATCGAGCTCACCCCAATTAGCATCCGCTATCAACTGTTTCAAGGCATTGCTTGCCATGCCGCCACGCCACAGAGTTGCCTGATCAGGATCTACAAAAAAACCGATAGAAAGCAATTTGATACCATACTTCTCAACCGGTACAATCAAATCACGGCCACCAATATTCTCGGCATAAGGGCGTGCATCTTCCACCTGAAACATTTTCGGCATAGACGGACCGAAGATATCGGCATCAAGCAAACCAACCTTATAACCCAACTTTGCCAAAGACACCGCAAGATTAGCAGATACCGTTGACTTGCCTACCCCTCCCTTTCCGGAAGAAATTCCGATAATATTCTTCACTTGCGGCAATAACTTACCCGGTTCGGGCCGTGCAGCCTGTTTACTCTCAGTAGCGATAGTAACTTCTACGTCATTAGATACATACGCATGAATAGCCGCTTCCGCAGCTTTTACTACAGATTTCATGAAAGGATCGGTCGATTTTTCGAATATCAGCGAAAAACTGACTTTCATCCCGTCTATACGCAGATTGTCGGCAACCATCTCTGCCTCCACGAGGTTCTTTCCGGTGCCGGGATATCGCACTGTTGCCAGTGCATCTAAAATAAGTTTAGGATAAAGTGTCATTATTAAAATTGTTATTTTGAAGTTTGCAGTCCACTCCGCTTGCTGCGGTTATAACTGCGATATTCATCTAACTCTATTTCCACATCGGGTTCATGCAATTCGCCTTCCTTCGGCAGATGAAACTTGATATACTTGATGTTCAGCCCGCGGTCCAACCACTGTTGTTCATAATAAGTCTTGATACTGAGAATCTCATCAGCCATACCGGAGTGATACAGATCTTCTGTCATCACATCCACCGGAAGATGATTCTCCTCAATCATGTAACGGGTATAAGTGAACATGAAATTACTATCTGTCTTGAGATGGATGATGCCGTCCGGGTTCAGAAACCTGCGATAACGTTCCATAAAATAAGTGGAGGTCAGACGCTTGGTTGCTTTCTTCATCTGCGGATCGGAGAAAGTCAGCCATATTTCACTCACCTCATTCTCCGCAAAGAAGCGGTCGATGATTTCGATATTCGTACGCAAAAAGGCAACATTCTTCATGCCGGCCTGCATCGACTCCGTAGCGCCGGACCACATACGGGCCCCCTTGATGTCTACACCGATAAAATTCTTATCAGGAAATAACTTTCCCAAACCGACGGTATACTCACCACGTCCGCAACCTAATTCTAAAACAATGGGACGGTCATTCCCAAAGAATGACTCGTTCCATTTTCCTTTCATCTCAAAGGGCACGTTATCTACTGCCGAATAAGGATACTCGAACACATGCGGATAACTTGCCATATCGGCAAACTTCGCTAACTTACCTTTACTCATGCGTTATTCCACAATGGTTACCCAGCCATGCGTGTCAGGTTCGTCACCATATTGGATTCCACGCAACTTGTTGTACAACTTCGTGCAGACAGGTCCCGGTTTACCGTCTTTGGCTATCACATAAGAATGTCCGTTCTCAGGGTCATCAATACGTTCAATCGGGCTGATAACGGCTGCTGTTCCGCAAGCACCGGCTTCTTCGAAAGTGGTAAGTTCTTCTTCCGCAATCGGACGACGTTCGATCTTCATGCCCATATCTTCAGCCAATTGCATCAAACTCTTGTTTGTGATAGAAGGCAGAATAGAAGTGGACAAAGGAGTGATATACGTATTATCTTTGATTCCGAAGAAGTTGGCAGCACCACATTCATCAATATATTTCTTTTCTTTCGCATCCAAATAGAATTCGGCGGAATAACCTGCCGCATGAGCTTCCTGGCTGGCACGCAAGCTGGCAGCATAGTTACCACCTACTTTATAGATACCGGTTCCAAGCGGAGCTGCGCGATCATACTTACGCGTGATTACATAAGGAGTGGCTGCAAAACCACCTTTGAAGTATGGGCCTACCGGAGTTACAAATATCAGGAACATATATTCACTGGACGGACGTACCCCCACCTGCGCACCTGTTCCAATCAGCAACGGACGGATATAAAGAGATGCACCACTTTCGTAAGGCGGAATGAAACGTTCGTTCATTTTCACCGCTTTCAGCACGGCTTCCTTGAAACGTTCTGTCGGCAATTCTGCCATCATGATGCCACGACAGGTGGATTGCAGACGGGCTGCATTTTCTTCCAGACGGAAGATGCGCACCTTACCATCTTTCCCACGGAAAGCTTTCAGACCTTCGAATGCTTCCTGACCATAATGCAGACAGGTAGCGGCCATGTGTATGTTGAGAAGTTCGCTACTACTGATTTCGAGTTCTCCCCATGCGCCATCGCGGAAATTAATTCTCACATTGTAATCTGTCTTCATGTATCCGAATGACAGATTTGACCAATCTATTTCTTTCATATCTCAAAGTGTTAGTAATCTCATTACGTACATTCTGCAACAAATTTACTCTTTATTCTTCACATTCTCGCTTCTCCGACAGTAATTTTTCAATTTCCTTGTCGGCTTTAGTCAATTTATCGCTGCAAAACGCAATAATATCATTCGCTTCCTTTATTTTTTCGGCAAGCGCATCAATTTCCAACTCATTATTGTCTATCTGGCGGACAATCTTCTCCAAGCGTTCCATGGCCTGGGAATAGGTTTCTTTTTTCTTCGGAGCAGACATAAGGATATTTTTGATTTACGATTTATGATTTATGATTGAAGTTATCTCTCCCCGGTAAAAGCGGGTGAGGATTTCATCATTCTCACTGAGAGAAGCGGCATCTTTCACGGCTTTTCCATCTTTCAGAGTGATGCTATAACCACGGGCAAGCATTTTTTCGGGCGATGCATCAACCACACGCTGCAGCAACAGTTCCAGACGATGATGCTGGCGTGAAAGGGAAGATGTAACAGCCTGGGAAATATCTCTCCGGGCAGTTAACAGAAGTAACTTTGCGTCAGCAATACGACGGACAACAGCAGAAGGAATACGATTCCTATATAAATTCAATTTACGATGTTCTTCCGTCAGGCGGGAAAGAACGCTTTCGTGCAAACGTCCGGCAAGAGTTTCCAGGCTATCGGCAGCAATATCCATGCAGTCGATGAGGTATTCGGCAGCGGCAGTCGGGGTTTTCACACGGGTATGTGCCACGGAATCAAGCACCGTATCATCTCTCTCGTGCCCGATTCCGGTGATTATCGGCAACGGGAATTGAGCACAAGCAGCAGCGAGCAGATACGTATCAAAACCGGAAAGATCGGAAGTGGCCCCGCCACCACGGATGATGACCACAGCATCAAACTCACTCTGACGGTCAAGAATCAAATCCAAAGCAGCCAATACGGATTCCTCCACACGGTCGCCCTGCATCAATGCAGGGAATAACTCTGTATAAAAGAAGAACCCACGGGGATTATTCCGCAACTGATGGCAGAAGTCGCCATAGCCGGCAGCCGTGGGGGATGAAATCACAGCAATACGTTGGGGCAAATCCGGCATTTCCAACTCTTTGTTCAGAGTCAGTACGCCTTCTTCTTCCAACTGTTTCAAGATCTCCCGACGGCGGCGTGCCATATCTCCTAACGTATAGGTGGGGTCAATATCCTGCACCGTAAGGCTATAACCATAAAGTTCATGGAAACTGACGGTAACCTGTACCAGTACCTTGATGCCGGAAACAAAAGCCTGTCCCGTAGCCTCCTCAAAGTAAGGTTTCAACAAGCGATATACATTCGCCCAAATCGTTCCTCTTGCTTTGGCTACCAGACTGTTGCTGCGAGAATCTTTCTGAATGAATTCCAGATAGCAGTGCCCGGTGCTGTTAGTGCGCACATCGCTCAACTCCGCCTGCACCCAATATTCATCGGGCAGGCATTGTTCAAGACTGCGGCGCACCAGAGCGTTAAGTTCTAACAGAGATAAAGCTTCCATCATTGTAGGGTTATGAGTTAGTTGACAAGGGAATAAGGTCTTTCGTCAACTGAATTTATCTCATTTCTTCTTCGATTTATAATCATTATATGCCTTCCACATGTCAGGC
Source organism: uncultured bacterium (assembly GCA_905215555.1). Taxonomy (GTDB): domain Bacteria; phylum Bacteroidota; class Bacteroidia; order Bacteroidales; family Bacteroidaceae; genus Bacteroides. Next base: position 30,998 of record CAJMQU010000032.1, on the reverse strand, counting down.
ACTCCATATCCGTATATATTATCCGGAAAATCAGCGCGATCACCTGCCCGGCGTACAAGCTCTACCAATTCTTTTGCCGTCAGTTTCGGACAAGCCTGCCACAGACAAGTCACCATGCCGCACATGATGGGAGAAGAGAAAGAAGTACCGTTCGCCCGTCCCTGATTTCCATCCGTACGGATTACATCGGACCCTGCACCAACGGCCACAACATCCGGTTTCACACGGTTATCGGCCGTATTACCAATGGAAGAGAAAGGCGCCAACACAGCTTTCTTATCGATAGCACCTACCGTCAGCACATTATCCGCATCTCCCGGAGGAGTAATCTTCTTCCAGGAACCCATACCGGAGTTTCCGGCACTACATACCAGTACCATTCCCTTATCCGCAATCATCGAAGCCTGACGTGACATCAATGCATGATGACCATCCAAATCACGGTATTTGTAATTCTTCGATTTATCATCAAAGGCATAATATCCTAAAGAGGTATTCAACACATCCACTCCCACACTATCGGCAAACTCGACAGCGGCAGCCCAGTAGTCCTGTTCCACCAGGTGTTCGGAATACTCATCTTCACTCCGAAGCAACCAGAAGGAAGCTTCAGGAGCCGTACCTGTCATTATATCGGGCCGGTTCATACCGATACAGGAAAGTACAGACAAACCATGACTGCTCTCAGCAAAGATATCTGCCTGAGGATTCACGAAGTCTTTCGTACCAAGGATACGGATATTCTGCATGGCAGTAATCTTATCCACATTATGGAACCCCGCATCAATAACCGCAATCGTCATGCCCTGCCCTTTGAAACCAGCCTCGTGCAGTTTGTCCCCATTGCTCAACTGAATCTGCGTGATGGCACGTCCGTAAATACTATCCGGATATATCGTCGGCTGATTGATGACAGAATCCCGTTCGGTAGACATCGTTGGTTTGTCGGCACCGGGAGAAATCCAAACTTTCTCCGCAGAGAGTACAAAAGGCAATGCAGCAATGCGGTCGATCAAGGTCGTATCGTTGCAAGATACCGTTACAAAATTATTCCATTTCCCGGTCACTACGATATTAACTCCTTGCTTGCGGATTTCATCTATATACTTACGACAAACCGGAAGATCGGTAGAGTCAATAGGCAGATTCTGTTTCTTGCGGCGTTCGATTGCCTTTTCGGACAAGAATTTCTCCGGCCGCTTCAACGAATACTCTGTGGCAGCCTTATCTTTCAGACTAATGCGATACTTCAATGTATCTTGCTGTGCCGATGCTCCTGTTGCGAACAGAACAATGGCTAAAAGGAAAATCAATTTTCTCATTCTATCATTTAATTACTTATTTATTTTCTGCAATAACCAATCCGATTCCCCGTTGGGAAGCAATAAAAGAACCGCCCACTACCCGTCTTCCGATATAAAACACGGCAGACTGACCAGGCGCAATCGCTGATGCCTCGGATAAAAAATGAACAAACAGCCGCCCGTCTTCCAATCTTTTCACAGTGCAAGGTATCGGCTTACTGCGATAACGGATACGCACCGTCAAATCGGGAGCAGAAAAGAACTCCTGCTCATCAATGATGTTATCCTGTTCAGCCAACATATATTCCGTCCGCAATTGCTCCGCATCACCCAGCATCACCGTATTCTTCTGCGGATTTATCTTCAGCACATAAGCCGGTTTACCGAGAGCTATTTCCAAACCTTTGCGCTGTCCGATGGTATAATAGGGGAAGCCTTTGTGCTCTCCCAACTTCACCCCTTCGGAATTGACAAACCATCCGGAACCGATTTCACTATCTATTTCAGGAGAATGTTCGCGCAGGAAGTCTCGGTAGTCCCCCTTGATGAAACAGACCTCCATACTCTCCCCTTCTTCCGCCTTCAACTGATAGCCTTTCTCGCGCAGATATTCCCTCACTTGCAACTTCGTATAAGTGCCCAGTGGGAAAAGACAACGCCTCAGCACATCCTGCCCCAGTCGCCACAAGAAATAGGACTGGTCTTTCTTATCGTCATCTCCGGCGACTATGTATATCTTTCCGCTCTTTTCTTCCAGACGGCTATAATGTCCGGTAGAAATAAACGCGCAGCCCAGTTTATCCGCCCACTCTGTAAGTATACGGAATTTAAATGTAGGATTGCACATCACACACGGATTGGGTGTTCGTCCCTGGCAATATTCATCAATAAAGTTTTGCACAATAACTTTGCGGAAAGCCTCACGTTCATCGGCCACATAATGTTCGATGCCCATACTGTCGGCAAGCTGTCGAGCTTCCACCGGTTCGTCTCCCCACACCCACATGGTTAGCCCGATTATCTCATACCCCTGTTCCTTCAACATCAGACAAGTGGCGGTACTGTCTATACCGCCGCTCATGCCAACCAATACTCGCTTCTCTGGTTTGTTCATTTTAGGATATTCATTCTATTAGTTTACAAAAATAGGTGATTTCGGGGAGAAGAAATAGAAAAGACACACCTTTTTCACATGACTTCACATCATGGACGCAAAAAAGTCAGGACTCTGCAAATGGCTCCGATCAAAAAAAGGATACGATGATTCTCTTTATTTCTCCTCAGCTTTTCGCTTCTTTAGAGTCTTGCTCCACAAACGTATCATAAGCCCGGGGAATACTTGAATGACCGTGAAGATACTCTTCCACGCCCTTTCACCCGGATGGAGTCTTGAGTAATCTCGACTATGGAATAGGCATTTTGCTTTTCCGTCTCTATCATTCCTTCGTGTGTAATCATCGGGATGCCTTTGTAACAGCCAAACGCTCCGGCATGATGATGTCCTGAGAACACAGCTTTTACACATGAGTACTTTGAAATGGTATTCAGAATTTCCTCACTGTTCAAAGCCGTAAACTCACTCTGCGGATAAAGCGGATGATGTGTGAAAATCAGCACATTGCCATTATTCCTTTCACACTCCGCCAACAAATCTTCCAGCCATTTCATCTGCTTCTTGCTGATTCCCCCATTCCACCTGTACGCCTGTTTTCCTCCCGTTTGCCTTATATACTCCAGCATTTCAGCCAATTCCTGTTCTTTTTCAGTCCCCGCCACATTGGCATAAGCCGACACTTCATTGGTATTCAGCATGATGAAAGTCCAATTTTGCTTTTTGAATGAATAGTATTCGGACGTCATGCCCAACTGGCGGTAAAGAACAGAATTATCGGTCACTTCTTTATAATCGTGATTACCCGTAATATGATAAATCTTATTATCGAGGCGTGAAAGAGGTGACATTATCGCTTTCAGATCGCTGTTCTTCCTGTCGACGATATCCCCCAGATTGATAGTAAACAGCACATTCTGCCGGTTGAAGCAGTTGACGCAAGTATCCAGTTTTTGCAATGACCGCCTGTAGAACCGTGTGTTTTCCGAAGGGCAGTCCGCATATTGCGCATCGGCAAACAATCCGAATTTAAGAACAGGAGAAACGCCCTGTGCCAACGCACTACCGCACCCAAAGAACAAACATGTAAATAACCAGATAAACGTTTTCATGATATTTCAATTTTTAAGTTATACATATAATAAATCAGCAACTTTTCCAAAGCCCCAAATTTACAGATTCTCATTCAGACTGACTGATTAAATCGTCTGCAATACCACTAAAAATCGTCCACGTTTTTATCGGAAAAGGATAACATTTCTTCGCAGACAGCTGTGTAATCAAAATGCAATATACATGAAACAGAAACATAACACTTATGTCCGACCTTTGCCGCCATAAATTAATCGACTACAACTAATGGTTATGAAGAAAAGCGCACTCATGCTGCTCATTGTCCTGCTGTCACTGACAGTAAAAGCCCAAAATCCGTATCGCAACGAAGACGGAAAGAAAATCGATAAAGAAGAGCTGGAAACAAAGGATTACCTGCCGGAAATACATGGTACTATCCGTACAAAGTTTGAGTATCAGACAGAAATGGCTGCCAGCCGTTTCGAAGTACGCAATGCACGTATCAGCATTACGGGTAACGTCTTGCCCATAGTAGCATATAAAGCCGAAATCGACCTTTCGGATGAAGGGCAAATCAAGATGCTGGACGCTTATGCCCGCCTCTTCCCCGTAAAAGCTTTAACTGTTACCGCAGGGCAAATGCGTGTGCCGTTCACCATCGACGCACACCGTTCACCGCATCAGCAATACTTCGCCAACCGTTCATTTATAGCGAAACAGGTTGGTAATGTTCGTGACGTCGGTGTTACATTGGGATATAAGTCCGGAACTGAAATACCTGTTACATTAGAAGGCGGACTCTACAACGGTTCGGGACTGACCAACCAAAAAGAATGGCACAAAGAAGTGAACTATTCCGCCAAAGCGCAGTTCCTGTTTGCCAAGAAGCTGAATCTGGCTTTAAGTATACAGAGCATTCAGCCGCAAGATGTACGGATAAACTCTTATGACATCGGCGCTTTCTATGAATTCGGACGCTTCCACATTGAAGGGGAGTACCTGTACAAAACATACGCAGACAATGCTTACGACAATGTGCATGCCGTAAACAGTTTCATCAACTACGATTTGCCACTGCGTAAAGTATTCAACAAAATGTCTTTTCTGGCACGCTATGACATGATGACCAGCCAAAGCGACGGAAAGACCATTGATGAAGAAACCGGCGCTTTAGTCACTACCGACTACAAGCGGCATCGCATAACCGGCGGCATCACTTTCAGCCTCAGCAAAGCATTCCGCACAGACCTTCGTCTGAACTTCGAGAAATACTTTTATGCTAAAGACAGCCTTGCAAAAGAGTCAGAACAGGATAAGATTGTGTTGGAACTGATGGTACGGTTCTAAATATATCTAACAAAATCCCGAGATGCCATCGATAGCACCTCGGGACTTATCACGTTTCACCCCAACAAAGCCTACAGGGGTGGAAACAGTTTCTGCAATGAATGCTGTTCCTATTTGAATAACAATTGCGCCATGTGATACAGGCTTCTACGCCAAGTCAGGAATTCATGAGCCGTATCGGGAGAGACGAAAGCGGTCGCATTGAATCCGGCAGCCTTAAGATCATCTACAGCTTTGGTCACGCCGGCAGGATTCTCCTTGCTTCCGCAACTGATAAAGATGGATGCCACCTGTTTTTTGTCTTTGATGTCGGATGGCGTATAAATGCCGCCGCTCAGCAGTCCGTAATGATTGAACACTTCCGGACGGCGCAGAGTGATGAGTTTCGTCTCAAAACCACCCATCGAAAGCCCCGCCATCGCACGATGCTTCTTGTCGGGAAGCGTACGGAAATTGCTGTCGATGTAAGGTATCAGTTCGTCTACGAGCACTGTTTCAAACTCTTTGGCGGTGAATTCATTGATACGTCCGAATTTCACGTCGTTCGTCATACCGTAAGTCATCACGATGATGAATGGTTCTATCTTGCCTTCGGCAATCAAATTGTCCATGATGAGGTTCGCACGTCCTTGGACGGACCATGCAGTCTCGTCCTCACCCCATCCGTGTTGCAGATAGAGAACAGGATATTTCTTCTTGTCCTTACCGTATGTAGGGGGCGTGTATACAAATGCACGACGATGCGTGTCAGTACTCTTGGAGTAGAAATAAACTTGCTGCACATTTCCGTGGGGCACTTGCTTCATGGCATAGAAATCACTGTCGTGAGCAGGTATCTCGATGCCACTCTCCCAACGGCAGGAGCCGTAATAGTTCTTGGTACCCGGATCGTTGAACACACCACCGTCGATATTCAGGTGATAGTAATGGAACCCTTCGTCCATAGGACCTTCAGTGGTGCCTACCCATACCCCATCTTTATCTTTACGGAGCACCGTACCGCCACGGCCTCCCAGTCCGAGGCTGACAATGACCGACTTGGCGTCCGGAGCCACTACACGGAAACGGGCATATCCCTGCGAGTTGACCATCGGATACTGCTGTCCGGGCTGGTTGAGGGAAGAAGGACGGAAGTCTTCTTTCACTACGGCATTGTCGAGTGCAGGGTCAAAATCCTTAATGAGACTATAAACACGTTTTGCCTTGTAGTTTTCATCGTATGGCAGCGGATAGTTGCGTGCGCCTAACCATGAATCGCGATCAGAAAGATTCCAGAAGGTGACATTGTCTACCACATCTTTATGCTTGCGGAGTACCCGGAAGAGACGTGCATACTGGTCTTCCTGAAGTGTCTTCACCACCTGACTGATGTCGGCGCCGCCACGGCTGAAGTTGAGTTGTCCTCCCATTTCCTCGTTAGCGCGGATGTCCAGCTCGGTAATGTGAATGTGCTTCACGATGGTGGAGTATTTGGTGAGAGCGGCATCTACATCTTCCATGCTGGGGCCATAGATGTTATAGTGCCCCTGCATGCCGATACCATCGATGGGTATGCCTTCTTCTTTCATTGATTTCACCATATTGTAAATGCGATCGCGCTTGGCAGGATCAGCGGCGTTGTAGTCATTATAGAAAAGGAGTACATCGGGATCGGCCTCGCGTGCATAGATGAAAGCCTTCTTGATGAACTCATCACCCGCTATCTGGTAGAGGGGCGAATTGCGGTAGGGACTCGGTTTCTGTCCTTCACCTCTGCGTCCGCCCTGCCAACCTCCGTCGGAAATGGCTTCATTCACCACATCCCAGGCATAGATGATATCTTTGTAGCGCTGCACAATGGCAGTGATGTGCTGTTTCATGTTTTTGAACAAAGTTTCTTTGGATACCAACTCTCCTTTATCGTCACGATACATCCATTCTCCTATTTGTGCGTGCCACATCAAGCAGTGTCCGCGAAGCTTGATTCCGTTGGTGCGGCAGAAATCGGCAATTTTGTCGGCATTCTCCCAATTGAACTTTCCGTTGGCAGGCTCGGTAGGCTGAGGTTTCATGTCGTTTTCTGCTGTAATGCTGTTAAAGTCTTTTTTGATGATGGCAATCTGTTCGGGATTTGCGATGTTACGCATATTCACAGCCACACCAATTGAGAAATAATCTTTATAGGCATCTTTCAGCCCCGTTTCGCTGCTTTGTGCGAAGCCGATATTTGCGTTCATGACAAATGCCAATGCGCAAAAGGAAAATTTGAATAAGTGTTTCATTTGATAATTATTTAAAAGGTTCTTATTGCCTGCCTGCTTGTATACGTGAGTTGGCAGTGTTTTCATAAATTGTCTGCTGTTCCGGAAACACTTGCAAATGAACGTTTTTTTTATAAGAATCCGTTATTTCCATGTTACATATATCTTTTACCTTATCACATATTTTCCATCATGTCATATATCACATTCAACAATGTTACATTTTCTTTCACTTATGATACATCGGCCGTAAAGACACCCCAATGCAATATCCAAGACATGAAAAAGAACTCGCAAAATAAGACTGAACAATATTTGCTTATTTACCCGAAAAATCGTATATTTGAATTAAACAAATCAGATTATGGCAAATCCGATTATTCCGGGCATATCCGAAGCTGAACAAGATCTGTTGTATAAGAAACTAAACGAATACAATCTGGGAAGAGTCTCTTACAAAGAGGCAGGCGCCTATTTGGTCGTACTGCCCCGTCCCGACTATCCACGCTATTCTTTATGGATCTATTTTCCCCTGCCCGAACGGCAGTCCATCTTCTATATCCAAGACCTTTCCGAAGACATCAACGAGAGCCTGCGGGCAGCAAGCAGCTTGTTTTATTATTCGCCACGCTGCATGTTGCTGGTGGAATACAACGCCAGGCACATGCAGAGCAAAGGAGACGACATCATCTCCGTCGGCAAGTATCACGGACACTTCCTGCACGAGATTTTCCGAATAGATCCGGGATACATCAGTTGGGTTGCCTACAAGTTCACCCCACGCATTCCCAAACAAGAGCGCTTCGTACAGATTGCGCAGATATATCATTCCGTCCATCTCGACATTCAGAAACGGCAAGCACATCAAAAGTACTCCACCAGCCGTTTTCTGGGCAAGGAAGGAGAAAAAGTAGAAGACCTGACCTTGAAAGTGCTCCGTGTGCGACTGGAAGATGATCCTTACAAGACCATTGTGAAAGGAACCATCCCTTACTTCTATGTCCGACAGATACTTATGTTGGAAGATTCTATCGGGAACCTTGTCATTTTCCGGATAAGCGCCCGCACGGCAAGCCGCGAGTCGTGCCAACTGCCCGGTGCGGAACATGCCTTCCAACCCGGAGAAACGGTATACATCGCTTCGGCACGCATCGCACGCACCTACACTTCGGGAAACAAGCAGTACACCCGACTCAATTATGTTAAGTTTAAATAAGCTTAAAAGATAAGCCGTTATCTTTCCCGTTCACAACATTCGTCCTTTCTTTGTTGCCGGAAAAGGGGGTGCTATAAAAATAGCTGAGATTATACCCAATGAACCTGATACGGTTAGTACCGTCGAAGGGAATTTTCTTTCTATATTCTACTATTCGTTTATACTACTGTCCCTTTCTGTAAGTAGAACCTCTAAAAAATCAGAGTTTGAATGTTTGACGTACAATTCATTACGCATTTTACGGCATCCATCTCATACTTGGACTCCGCACGTATCGCCCTCGAAGGGGGCTGTCGCTGGGTACAGCTTCGAATGAAAGACGCTTCCGAAGATGAACTGAAAGCCACAGCCATACGCGTGCAGGACCTCTGCCGCCAATACAGGGCTACCTTCATCATTGATGACCACGTAGACCTGGTGAAACAGATTGGTGCAGACGGTGTCCATTTAGGAAAATTGGATATGCCGATAAAAGAAGCAAGGGAGAGACTGGGCAAAGGTTTCATCATTGGCGGAACCGCCAACACTTTTGAGGACATCAGGCAGCATGCCGCCGATGGCGCGGACTACATTGGCTGCGGCCCTTTCCGTTTCACCACCACCAAGCAGAAGTTATCACCCATCCTTGGACTGGACGGCTATCGCTCCATCCTGGCGCGGATGAAAGAAGAAGGTCTTTCAATTCCCGTCGTCGGCATTGGTGGAATTACTCGTGAAGATATTCCGGCATTGAAAGCCGTAGGACTAAGCGGGATAGCACTGAGCGGTGGAATCCTGAAAGCCGGAAATCCGGTGCGTGAGATGGAGACAATCATACGACTGACCGAATAGCAATCAATTATTGAACCATGGAAGATAAAACAAAATTCACCTATCCCGATTCCGAGAAAGTCTACATGCAGGGCGAACTTTTCCCTTTCCTCAAAGTAGGTATGAGAAAAGTGAATCTGACCCCTACCGTAGTAGTGGAGAACGGGAAGAAAATCATCACGGAAAATGCTCCCGTGTACATCTACGACACAAGTGGAGCATACAGTGACCCGAACCTGAAAGTGGACTTAAAGAAAGGTCTGCCCCGCCTCCGCGAACCGTGGATACAGGAAAGGGAAGTGGAACATATCCCACCCTACCGTGCCAAAGCGGGCAAGCAGGTCACACAGATGTACTATGCCAAACAAGGCATCGTTACACCGGAAATGGAATACGTTGCCATTCGCGAAAACATGAATTGCAAAGAGTTGGGCATAGAAACCTACATCACACCGGAGTTTGTGCGGGACGAAATTGCTGCAGGACGTGCCGTACTGCCCGCCAATATCAATCACCCCGAAGCAGAGCCCATGATTATCGGTTCCAAATTCCTCGTCAAGATAAATACGAATATCGGGAACTCCGCCACTTCGTCCACTATCGAAGAGGAAGTGGAAAAAGCCGTGTGGAGTTGCAAATGGGGAGGTGATACACTGATGGACTTGTCCACCGGAGAGAACATCCACGAAACACGCGAATGGATCATCCGTAACTGTCCGGTTCCTGTGGGCACGGTTCCCATGTATCAGGCCATGGAGAAGGTACGCGGAAAAGCCGAAGACCTGACCTGGGAATTGTTCCGAGATACACTTATCGAACAATGCGAGCAGGGAGTGGACTACTTCACCATTCACTGCGGCATTCGTCTGAAGAATATACATTTCGCCAACGAACGCCTTTGCGGAATGGTCAGCCGGGGTGGAAGCATCATTTCGCAGTGGTGCAAAGTGCATCAGAAAGAAAGTTTCCTTTATGAGCATTTCGATGACATCTGTGATATATGCGCACAATACGACGTGGCACTGTCACTAGGTGACGGTCTGCGTCCGGGAGCCATACGGGATGCCAACGACCGGGCACAATTTGCCGAACTGGACACAATGGGAGAACTCGTGGAACGTGCCTGGGCCAAGAATGTACAAGCATTCATCGAAGGGCCGGGACACGTGCCGATGCATAAAATCAAAGAGAATATGGATCGCCAGATAGAAAAATGCCACGGTGCGCCATTCTATACGCTCGGTCCGTTGGTGACGGACGTTGCACCGGGCTACGACCACATCACAAGTGCCATCGGAGCAGCACAAATCGGTTGGTACGGCACAGCAATGCTTTGTTATGTAACGCCCAAAGAACATCTTGCCTTGCCGCAAAAAGAAGATGTGCGTGTAGGTGTGATCACTTATAAGATTGCCGCACATGCCGCCGATCTTGCCAAAGGCCATCCGGGAGCGGAAGTCCGTGACGATGCTTTGAGTAAGGCACGTTATGAATTCCGCTGGAAAGACCAGTTCAATCTGAGCCTTGACCCGGAACGGGCACTCCAATATTATAAGGAAGCCAATCACCTGAATGGAAAGTATTGCACCATGTGCGGGCCTAACTTCTGCGCCATGCGCATCAGCCAACGGTTAAGGGATTGCGACTATGATGCGGAAAGAGAAGAAACGAACAGATGATAATTTTTTAAACATATTATATTATGATTGAAACTAAAGTATCCAAAGGTATCATCAGTACCTATTTCGAAAAATTAGAAAGAAACCTTGACCTGGATGTAGCCATTGTCGGTGGTGGTCCTTCGGGCATAGTAGCCGCTTATTATCTGGCAAAGGCCGGATTGAAAGTTGCACAGTTCGACCGTAAACTGGCTCCCGGCGGCGGAATGTGGGGTGGTGCCATGATGTTCAACCAGATTGTCATCCAGGAAGAAGCGATTGATATTGTAAAAGAATTCAATATCAACCATGAGAAGTATGAAGACGGACTGTATGTGATGGACTCGGTAGAAAGTACTTCCGCTCTGCTTTATCAGGCAGTCCATGCGGGTGCCACTATCTTCAACTGTTATTCTGTGGAAGATGTCATCTTCAAGAACAATACGGTGAACGGAGTTGTGGTAAACTGGACTCCCGTATTGCGCGAAGGTATGCACGTAGACCCACTGAACATCCTTGCCAAGGTAGTGGTGGACGGCACAGGACATGACAGTGAAATAGCCGCCACTGTAGCACGCAAAAACGGCATCCGCCTGGCAACGGAAACGGGTGGTGTGATTGGCGAGCGCTCACTGGACGTAGTGGCAGGAGAAGACGAGGTAGTGAACGGAACGAAAGAAATCTATCCGGGATTGTATGTTTGCGGTATGGCTGCATCTGCCGTTTCGGGTACTCCGCGTATGGGGCCGATCTTCGGTGGCATGTTGATGTCCGGAAAGAAAGTTGCTGATGAGATTATTGCGAAACTGAAGAAATAATTTCCCGCAGCCTACCTTTGCTTGTGTACTGTTGAAGGTGTGCCAAAAGTGCTTGCGATATGCGGGCGAATGATTATTCGCCCGGATGCACGAAGTGACTTTTGACATATCCTCCTCAGTGTGCTATAAGACACTTATAGGGGCGGATAATCATTCGCTTCTGTATTTCTCCAATAAAACATTATCCGGCACGTTCCCGCAGTTTCCGAAAGTGTGAAAAGACTTCTTCCGCATCATTCCATGTCCGGTAACGGTTCCATATATCTCCCAACAAGGCGGCACCGCCAAAACCCAGTGACTTTATTTCTGAAAGATTCGATTCACTTATTCCGCCCAAGGCGATGACTTTTTCGTTAATAACTCCTCTCGCCTGTGCCTGCCGCAAAGCTTCCTGCGAATATCCCGAACGATATCCCTGCTTGGAAATACTATCATAGACAGGACTCATCAATACATAGTCGAAACGGGCAACTGCAGTTTCCACCTCTTCCAGACTATGGCAGGCGCGGCTCAGTAATCCCCGATACCCTCCGGGTGCTTCCGGATGGCGGGAGTTCAAATGAATTCCCCCTAAAGAGAGTTCGTCCTTCAAGGAAAAGAAGTCATGGACGACAATCTGTTTCCTGCATTCCACAGGAAGCTCACACAAAAGATGCCCGACTTGGCAGATATCCGCATCCGGCTTACGCAAATGCAGTAAATCCAGTCCGGCACTAAAAAGGCCGGTGATGATCCGCGCCTCATCCGGAATAAAATCCGGAGATGTAATGACAATCAGTTTCATACTTTTATTCTTCTCCAGCAGGATTCATCGGATTCACCAGAGAAGGAAAATGCCACAAAGGACCGTTTCCATGCCCTATATGTAAATCTTTTCCGGCTTCAATGACCTTAGTTATATAAGTCTTGGCCAGTTCTACAGCCTCATACATCGGGAAACCCTGCGCCAGGCAAGTAGCAATGGCCGATGAGAGAGTACATCCCGTACCGTGCAGATTTCCGGAATGGATGCGTCCGGCAACAAAGAGGTGGAGTTCGCGGCCGTCATAAAATACATCACACATCTCATTACCTTCCAGATGCCCTCCTTTGACCAGGCAAGCGCACTGATACTTCTCGTAAACCAGACGTGCAGCACATTCCATATCATCCACCGTATGAACCGGCTGCTGCAACAACATTTCCGCCTCATGCAGATTCGGGGTTACAAGAGAGACCACCGGAAGCAAACGGGTGCAAATAGCTTCCACCGCCTCATCCGTCATCAGTTTATGACCGCTGGTAGAGACCATTACCGGGTCGAAAACTACCCGGCGCGGAGAATATTGACGCAACACACGCACAATCTCATCAACAATCATCACATTTCCGGTCATACCTATCTTAATGGCATCCGGTTGAAGATCTTCCATCACAGCCTGCATTTGCCGGCCTACCAACTCGGCGGAAACCGGATGGACGCTCTGTACGCCCAGTGTATTCTGCACCGTAACAGCGGTTATAGCCGTCGCCGCATATCCGTCTAATGCCGATATGGTCTTTATATCCGCCTGTATGCCCGCACCGGCAGAACAATCGGAACCGGCAACGGAAAGAACAACTACCTTTCTATCCATACGCTCTACAGACTATAATGTTACCACACTTCGGGTCCGGCTGCTTTCCCATGCCGCCTCAATCAGACGGATGATACCAACTACCCCACGGGCGTCACTTTGCAACGGTTCTCCCTGACGGATATGCCGATAGATGTTCTCATAAAAAGCAGCATAGTTTCCGGGAAGGGTCGGATAGGATTCACGCACGACTTTGCCGTCTTTCTCCGTATGGAGTATTCCCCACCGGGAACGGTCTTCTTCCCCCCAATGCGGAACAGTCGGCAACAAGCCTTTTGTCAAATCCGCTTCCTGTGGGTCGAGGCCATATTTCACGAAAGAACCTTCCGTGCCGTGAAGCACGAAGCGCGGTTCATTCTCACACATCAGGTAGCTGGCCTTCAAAGTGATTCTTACTTCAGGGGCTTTTGCCGGTTTCAGCAAGTGGATAATGAAGTAATCATCCACCTTACCCCCTGTACGCAATGTGGCGATATCAGCAAATACGGCTTCGGGCATACCGAACAACTGTACAGCCTGGTCTATGATGTGGGCACCCAGATTATAAGTCAGCCCACCACCGCTTTCTCCGGTTTCTTTCCAGGTGTTCGGTTTGATAAAGTTCCGGTAGCGGGGAAAGGTAGATTCAAATTCTACCAGACGGCCTAAAAATCCCTTAGCCAGAATCTCCTTCACCGTCAGAAAGTCACAATCCCACCTGCGGTTCTGATAAACACTCAAAGCGAGTCCCTTCTCCTCGGCAAGAGCTACCAGTTCATTCCCTTCTTCCACGGTAGTGGTGAAAGGTTTTTCTACAATAACGTGTTTGCCTGCTTCGAGGGCACGGCGGGCATATTCGTAATGGGAGCTGTCCGGAGTATTCACCACCACCAGATCCAGTTCGTCCATACTGATCAGTTCATCAAAACTACGCACAATGCGGGATTGCGGATACTTTGCCCGCGACAATTCCTTACTGCGTTCCACAACAGCAGTCAGTTCAAAATGAGGATTAGTGGAAATAAAAGGGGCATGAAACACCTGCCCCGACATTCCGAAAGCAGCTAATCCGGTTCTTATCTTATCCATGATCAAATCTATTTTCTTCCGACAAAACTAATGAATTTATCACTCATCTACTGCATGAAGCGGGGATAATATCAAAATCTCCAACCTAAAAATCAAATTCACCTATATACTTCCGGTGGAAACAGGTATTTTTGTTCCGCACATTTATATAAACTCAATACCATGAAGAAATTAGTTCTATTCGTTTGCCTCGTCCCCATCTTGTGGACGGCATGCAACAGTGCCAAGATTACGGGTAAAGAAACGGGTGAATGGGTAAAAGTACCCGAAATACTGAAGAACATCGTTCCGCCCACTTTTCCCGACAGCGTTTATGACGTAACAAAGTACGGAGCAAAGGATGACACGGCTTACGACAGCCGTCCCGCCATCCTGGAAGCTATCAACCAATGTAATACCAACGGGGGCGGCACAGTCCTCATCCCTGCCGGACACTATTTCAGCAAAGGTTCCATCTTATTGAAAAGCAACGTAAACCTGCACATCGCTGAAGGAGCGCGACTGGAATTCTCTACCGTAGCCTCCGATTACCTGCCCATGGTATTGACCAAATGGGAAGGAACGGAATGCTTCAACTACTCCCCTTTCATCTATGCCTACCAATGCACCAATGTCGCGCTAACCGGAAAAGGCACAATCGACGGCAACGGTGCGGTGACCTTCAACGGCTGGCATGCACTGCAAGGGCCTGCCCTCGACCGATTGCGCCAGATGGGTATCGACTCCGTTCCGGTATACGAACGAGTGTTCGGCGAAGGGTATTATCTGCGTCCCTGCATGATACAGTTCTACGGCTGCAAGAATGTGCTGGTAGAAGATGTGCAGATATACGACTCTCCCTTCTGGATTATCCACCCTGTCTTCTGCGACAATGTGACTGTACGCAATGTATATATAGACAGCAATAACTACAATAATGACGGCTGTGATCCGGAATCGAGTACCAACGTGCTGATTGAAAACATGGACTTCAATGTAGGGGATGACGGCATTGCCATTAAGTCGGGCCGTGACCAGGACGGCTGGCGCATCGGTCAGGCCACGGAAAATGTGATTATCCGCAATTGCCACTTCGCCCGGTGGGCAATCACTATCGGCAGCGAGATGTCCGGCGGCGTGCGGAATATCTTTATCGAGGATTGCAAGATAGACAGTTGCCGCAACGGCATCTATTTTAAGTCGAATCTGGACAGAGGAGGTTACTTCGAGAACCTGAATATGCGCCGGATAGAAGCGGACGTATGCCTGTGGGGAGTTATCAACTTCCGCACAAACTACCACGGTTACAGAGGCGGAAACCATCCGACGGTTTTCCGGAATATTTGTATAGAGGACGTCACGTGTAATCGCGTGGACAGCGTGGCACTCATGGCAAACGGTTTGCCGGAAGCGAAACTGTATAATATCACCCTGCGGAATATAAAGGTGAAACAGGCACCGAAAGCCATACAGATGGATAATGTGGTGAATCTGGTGCTCGACAACGTGGAGGTGAACGGGAAACAGGTTACGTCTGCGGAACAGGAAGATTAATTAGTTGACACTTTGCTTTTTATGCATAACGAGAATGCGATGGTTTCATCCCGATACCGGGAAGAACGAAAAGAAACGAACGAAAATCAGCATTTCTTTGATTGATAGCGCAATACAGAAATATATACAACTCTAATAGAAGAAAAACAGGCGGTCTGTACAGTGGAAATAGATGGTACGTCTCCCATCTATAGACCGTTTGTCTCCGATCTATAGATCGTGCGTGTCCCATATAGAGATCGTGCGTGTCAGATATATAGTTCCTGCACGAAAGATATATAGTTCCTGCACGAAAGAAGCATAGTTCCTGCACGAAAGAAGCATAGTTTCTCTGCATAAGTATTACATCTACTGACTTTACATGCAGAAACCGTGCATTTATATTCCGTATATTATGCATTCAGATTCTATTTCGGAGGTTTTAGGAAAAGCTTCTGTCAGCAAAAAAGGTATTCCGGTAACTTTTTGTTCTGAATGAAGCATCAATCCAAGCGTAAAGATACGGAGATGATACGGGTTTGACACAATCCGGATGTAAAGGAGCAAGAAGAAAAGACTAAAAGGAATAAACTCTTTCAGACTTGAAATTAGCATAAAGCACAGAGGCTGAATCAAAATCTTTATTTCAATTTTGATCCAGCCTCAATTATCGAATATACATTCTTCTATTATTCCGTCACCAACGGGCGCTTGCGCCAGTCATCCTTCACATAGCTGTCGGGATAAACGGTTTTATCAATAATCTCACCGCCTTTCAGATGTATCCACGAGGTAAAGGTACGTTCTCCTTCTCTCAGCACAATCACGCGGGCACCGTTAGAGAGATGGTTGTATTCCGTATTGCCCCCCGTGAAACGACCGTAAGCCAGCACGATACCTTTCCACATTACAGAGTAATCATTGTCATGGTCATGACCAACGAAAGTTCCCATCACATCACCGGCCTCTTTCATTGCGGCAAACATACCGGTATTGATGGCAGGAGCACAAGCTTTCTCCATCCGCGTGCCATAAAGGATTGCACTTTCATCAGAAGCGGCCTGGTTATATTCGGGCAGGGGGATATGGAAAAATGCCAAAGCAGGCAAAGGCTTTCCGCCGTTCTGTGCAGTGAAGGCAGCACTTTGCCGGCGATACCAGTTCACCTGGTCAAAAGTAAGCCAGTCGTACCCCTTCACATCCGGCAGTTTGGAGTAAGAGTGAGAATCGAGGCAATAGAGTACGGACGCATCTTTCTTGCCATCCGAAGACTTCACTGTAAGCACATAGTCGGGCGACTCTACAGCTCCACGGTCGGGCTGGATATTATAAGGCATCGTGCGAATGATGTCATACAATTCAGCACGCGTCTTTCCCTGTTCATTATCGTGATTACCGAAAGTCACCACAAACGGAATCTTACGGGAAGAGGCACAGTCAAGCACGGCCCGCATAGCCGTATCAGCGGGTGGTGCATAAACCACGTCACCAGTAAATACTACTAAATCGGGACGTTCGGCATCGAGCACTTCGTTGATGCGCTTCAGGGCAATGGCCGATGCCGGGTTGTGATACTGGAAATGAACGTCAGTGAACTGAACGATTTTGAACTCTCCGTTCTTGTTAAACTTCAAAGGAGAAACCTGTGCCTGGCAGAACAGAACCGTAAGAAAAGCCAGACAAAGGGTTAAAGAAATTCTCTTCATGTTAATGATTAGTTTTAGGTAGTTATTTAGGTTGAAATCAATTATCATGATAAGCTTTTAGTCTTTAGTAATCAGCACTGTCGCATAGGCTGATATACCCTCTTCACGACCTGTAAAGCCAAGTTTTTCTGTCGTGGTAGCCTTGATGGAGATATCATCCTCATCCACTCCCATCACTTCGGAGAGCGTCTGCTGAATGGCGGGAATATGAGGTTTCAGCTTAGGGCGTTCCGCACAGATGGTAGCATCGACGTTTCCTACGGCGTAACCTTTCGTTGCTATCAGCTCCACCGTTTTCTTTAATAATATCTTGCTGTCGATGTTCTTGAATTCTCCTGCGGTATCGGGAAAGTGATAGCCGATATCGCGCATATTGGCTGCTCCCAACAGGGCATCACAGATGGCATGTATCAGCACGTCGGCATCCGAATGCCCTAGTAATCCTTTCTCATGTTCCAGGCGGATACCGCCCAACCAAAGTTCGCGCCCTACCACCAGTTGGTGTACATCGAAGCCAAAGCCTACACGTATTTTCATATCACTTTTCTTGTTTTTAATCGGATGAATGCACGAAAGTACGGAAAAAAAGCGAGGTAACAAGAAAAAAAATATTTTTGGGGAAGAATAGACTAAAGGAATTTTTCGTATATTTGAGAAATTATACAATCTGCTAATACCCACAAACATGAAAAAGCTATTTCTCGTTGCAGTTATCTGCACAAGCCTCAGCGCATTCGGCCAAACCGCCAACAACCGAGTAGCAAACTACATGAATCAGGAGAACTGGTTTGAACTGCAACGGGAATTCGCCGTAAACAAAGATTCTCTAAACCCTTTCCTCTACGATTTTGGACAAGCATTGCTATATAACTTCTTCAACCATCCCGAAGCCGCCTGCGAAGCCATCGGCAAATTACTGGCCGAACAACAGGAGAATATGGGATTTGAGAATACGGCTTCCATGATTTACCTTCTTACCGAAAACCTAAGCAAGCTGGGAGCAAACGACCAGGCCGCCGAAACACTGAAAAGTTTCTGTGACCAACTGACAGGGCAAGTAGACAGTGCTTTCCTGACAGGATACCGGAGAAAAGAAAAAGAATATCGTGTTTTGTCCGGCTATGCCTTATACCAATGGGAGAAACCGGAAACGGATTTAGTGCTGCCTATCCGCATAGACAGCATAGGCAAACGCGGTTCGGGAGCCACCACTATAACTTTAGAAGGAAATGTGAATGGAAAAGAACAGAACTTCACACTGGATACGGGAGCAGGTGTCAATGTAGTCACCCCCGAAGTAGCCAAAGCCTGCGGAATGAAGATACTGGATATAGAAATCACTGCAAACGGAGTAGGTACCGGAAGCGGACAATTCGCCATTGCCGAAGAGATAAAGATAGGCCCTCTCGTGATGCGGAACATCCCTTTCTATGTGCTGGATATGAAAACCGGAGACGAAAAGGCCGACCGCTACATGAAACATCTGGAAGCCATCATCGGGCTGCCTATCCTCAACCAGCTTCAAGAAATAAAACTGGATTTCCGCACCAACCGCCTGACTATTCCCAAAAGCCTGACTCCCGCACCGGGATTTGCCCCGAACATCTGTTTTACAAGCAAAAACATCCTTGACCTTGAAGTCGTATATGACCATGAATTACTACGGATGAACCTCGACAGCGGTTCCGGTCTCAGCCAGTTAAATTATGATTACTTCGAACGGCACAAAGATCACATCGAACGAATAGCGGAGAGAGACTCAATGGGACTTGGCGGTTTCGGCGGCACAGCACGGGTCTGTATTTACAGATTGCCGAGCGCATGTTTTCAGATAGGCGAGTATTTGGGATGTACAGATAGCCTCAGCATAGTGGCAACACCTGAACAAAATGGGGTTCACTTTGCCGGACAAGGAATTATGGGAATGGATATATTCCGGAGTTTCAGCACGATTACAATTAATATGAGAGATATGTTCGTGAAGACAACGCCACGGACACAGGGAGTCAATGCCACGATTTACGACCCTAAAAAGCTGCATCTGAATATACCGGAAAAGGATCTGAAAATAACAGACGTACTATTAGGAATAACCGGTTTTTATCTGGACTGGTGGAACTCACGCCGCTAAAAATCATCTTCTGCGACGCCCGAACAAATCCTTAATCCCGTCAAGGTCGAAACCTAACGTAAAGCGAAGTGTCTGGTCGAGCGGATTGCTCTGTGCCGTAGACACCAGATAAGCGGCATCCAGCGAGAACACGCTCATCTTGAATCCTGCACCGAACGAGAAGTACTTGCGGTTTCCTTTATTCTCATGTTCCCAGTGATAGCCGCCACGAACGGAGAACTGTTCATGATAGGTATATTCCAATCCCAACGACCACTGTATCTCCTGCAATTCTTCCTTGAAACCACCGGGAGCGTCACTGAAAGATTTAAAGATACCTTTAATAGGCGAAATATCATTGTAGTCACGATCCAGACGCTCTTCATACTCCTCCTGCGACTCCTCTTCTCCACGGATGGGACGGGTGGGAACCATGTATTTATTAGCATCAAAACTGACTCCAATCGTATTGTAATCATCTATCGGAAACAGCAAAGAAGCTCCCAAACGCAGGTTGGTAGGCAGGAACTGACTGGTATTGCCGCTATCATATGAAATCTTCGTACCTATATTAGAGGCGTTCAACCCGAAAGAAAGCATACACTCACGCTGCGCGAGAATGATATAATTAGTATAATAGAACGCAATATCGGCGGCAAATGCAGAACCGGCGGAAACGTCTTCATCCTCCTTATATGCCAGATCTGAATAGATGTAACGTAATGCAACAGCCGCAGAGAAATGTTCGGAAAGCATACGGGAGTAAGCTACGTCTACTGCCATTTCATAAGGCTTGATAGTATAGCCCGGAGAATTCTCGCCCTGATTGACCGGTACTTCTCCCAAAGAAAAGTAACGCAATGAGCCGCTGACAGCCTGATAATCTCCGATACGATAATAGCCTGCTACATACGCCAAGTCAATATCATTCACCAGTTTACGCAACCAGGGTGTATATGAAACAGCTACTCCGGCACGGCTGATAGTGAACGGATACTTTGCAGGATTCCAGTACTGGGAATTTACGTCAGGATCAGTTGCCGCACCCACATCTCCCATACCACCGCCACGAGAATCGGGGGCAATACCTAAAGAGTTAACGCCGGTATTGACAGGGTTAAACTGGTTCTTATCTTGTGCAGAAAGACTTACGGACAAGAAAGCTATGATGGATACTAAGATTAATTTCTTCATACAACGTTATTTTTAGAACTGTCTTAATAAAACTGTCAACAGCCTCATTTATTGTGACAGGATAATGATTTTCTGCGCTTTCGTACTTTCACGGCTGCCATCGGAGATTATGGAAGCACGGTACAAATATACACCGGGTGCCAGGCGTTGTCCGCCATTACTGCATAAATCCCATTCCACGTAATAAGTCTGCCCTTCGGATATGCCCTGTTCCAGGTGTGTCCACAATTCACGGCCGGAAAAATCATATACCGACATGCGCACAGCAAGCGTAGAACCGGGACGATTATGCGAGAGAACAAATGTTGTGCCCTCCCTTGCAGGACTCTGCGTACATATCAAGGAGAAAAGATTGGGGCGTAATCCGTGAACCACTTCAAAGTCCAGTGTCTTTGTTGAAGAATTATTCAGCAAATCCCAGGCACGGAATGAAAGGGTATGCTTTCCTTCAGCAAGGTCGGGCACGGAGAAGTGCACAGTCCCCCGGGTATAGTCTCCGGCTGTAGGGGTATAGTGTTCATTCAAATTATAAGTCAGCACCGCACTACCGTCGATACAAAGCGAAAGGTCGTGACCGATACCGTTGCCCACTGTATTGATGCCGTCAGCATCTTCCAGTTCCGCCACAAAAAGAGGCGTATTATTGGTTTGTCCTCCGGAGTGGAAATCCGGGGTATTCAGATAAATCGTCATCTTGGGCCCTAAAGTATCCGAAGAAATCTCATCGGCCGTACCACCTACCAGGAAGCGGTCAAAATATCCCCCCGCTTCATTAGACCGGTTTGCACTCAGTGCATAAAGGCTCAGCAAACCTTCTTCATCCGAATAATTGATATCCAGCGGTACGGGAAAAGTGAATTCAAACCGCCCCTGGCGAACAGAGTCACTGCCGGAGAAAAGAGTTTTACTGCGCTCCGTATAACTGTAAGCTCCCTCACCACAGTTGTCGAGAGTGGTCACCTGTTCTTTACTGTCGAGCACGGTAGGATGCACCGTACCGGTAAAATCCTCTGCCGGATTACCTTCGGGAGTCAGAATATGTCCTTTGACGGTAATCTTGCTGCCGGCTTTCACCTGCGGATAGACAGCACCTTCTTCTGATACATTCACTCCTGCAAATTCATCTATTTGTACCTGATAATCGGGATATGCCAATGTCAGGGCAGGATCTCCGATGAGGGCAAAGTTCAGCTTATTCTTATCGTTTGCCAAAGCCTCATCACATTTAGAAAGGCGCATAATATCCCCCAACCGGAGGCGTTTCCCCTCTGGACGGGAAAAGATATGACGAAGAAAGGCCTGATTCAGAGAGGAATTTTGCGAAGCATATACCACACGGGAGGTGGTGAGCAAGGCAATGGCACCACCTTTGGCATTCAAAAATGCCTGCTCACCCGCCGAAGTCTGTATATCGTCAAAACGGGTGAAGTCACAGGTTGCTGTTATCCACAAAGGAAGACGCGGAGACGACATTTTAGTGATGTCGTTGACTGTTAATAAGTTCTCCGCCGCCCAGGCAGAGGTGCTTCCATGTCCCGTGTAGTTAACTACCAACATTCCTTTGTCGAACATTTGCAACAGACGTTTCGTTGCATCAGGATATGTTTCTCCCGTAGCGGAAGCCTCACGGTGGAAAGCATCGGCGTAAATCCGGTTGACAAGCAAAGAAGGATAATTCCGTTCAGTATAACTTGCCAGTATTTCAGATTGGGATATGTGCAGATTCTTATCTCCGTCATCGGATACGTAGCAAACGGTATGCTTCCAAGGTCCTGCATGTTTATTTTCCATATAAGCGATAGTCTTATCGACAGCTGCTTTTGCCTCGGCAGCTGTGCGGACAGGGAAACGTCCTATGCCGATATCCAGCATGGCAGCCGTCAGATTATCACCTTCTTCATCATCCAGAAAACCGAAATAATCATCAGTCACATAAGAACCAGTCTCTTCGATAGAGTTCTCTGACTGATAGGAGAGCAAATAATGATCCGGCCGGTAGTTCTTCCAAGAGGACGTCAGCATACGGTTGTCATAACTGCAATCTCCAAAGAACAACAAATACTTAGGACGTTCGGCAGCCGTCGGAAAGCGGTCGTAGAGCATCTTCATCAAACGGCGATAGGCTGTCCCATCCGGCGTTCCGGAAGAAAATTCATTGTAGATTTGCGGGGCAGGAATGACAACAACTGACAATCCGTCCTTTTCACGATGTGCCTGTGCCAGTCGCTCCGCCTGTGTCATCAAGTCGCTCCGGTCAGGAGAGATGATAATCATATCGGTAGCTTCCAGAGAATGTAAATTCTGGTTTGCAATGCCGCCCACAGATTCTACAGTTTCAAAACCCGTTGTTTCGGGGTTGACAGCCACAAACTCACGCAGTTTTCCTGCAGGGATGGTGAATGTATAAGTACCATCGGCAAAATGTCCTTCTATCCTACTGATATTCGCAGGTTCGGTCACATCCCAGATAATGGTGGAAGCAGTGGCACCGGAAAGTACGAATGTGGTTTCCTTGTCGATAGAAGCCAAAGAACGGAAAGTAAGATAGGGAGCGTTCAAAGCAAGTTCGCGGGTATAGTTCAAGGCAATATAATCAAGACGTCCCGATGTTCCCGACGGACGATTATGTGTAACAGTTACTACGGCAGTCCCCGAATTAGTTCCCTGCCAAGAGGTATTTATAGTGGCAGAAGTGGCTCTCGTATAATACTGGTCCGCGGATGAAATAGATGCTAACAGAGCATTGCCTTGCATCATCCCATCCACCGAAACCGAATAAGAAGTAGCCACTTCGATGGAACGTGCGGCAAATGTGGCAGTCAGCCAGCCGGGCTCTCCGGGAACAATGCCCGGTAAATTCAATGTATAGTTCTTCGTATTTCTGACAACATAGTCATAGTCTTCGTAAAGTTCCCGGCCAGTATTGGCCCAGCTAAATGCATCTTTCTCATAAAGGGCATAAGAGTTGAAAGTAGTCAACCGGTTGGCAGCAGTACCTTGCAAAGAAGCTTTCACTTCAGTTTCCATTTCCGGAATATCATCCCGGTCGGTCAGGAAATAATATCCTTCATCGGAGTAGAAGTTACGTTCGCGGACAAAATAAGAGTTTCGGGTATCAGGCTTCCAGGAAATAGTACCACGGGCATAAAACAGCACACCGTCCGACAGACGCAACAAGGGAACTTCGGGCAAATCGACTGCCGGATGTTCACTGAAACGTTGGGACAACAAATAGCCGCCATACCCGAATACCCGTACTTTCTCCGGTCTTGAAAAGCCCATCTTCTTCAACTCGGCATTCGTAATCTTAAAGACTCCGGTATTCCGGACACGTATTCTCGTCCAACGACCGGAAGAAAGAAGTGAATTTGTACAGTCTTTCAGAGAAGTATAATTACTCAGAGAAGCGTACCCCTCCAAAGAAGTTTCAACTGAAGGGATTGCTGTGCTTCGGGTGAATGTCCCCTCTCCCATTCCCTCTTTCTTTGGGAAAGGTTTCACCGATAATTTAAAAGAGTTCAGCCGTTGATAACTACCTTCACGATAGACCACAGGAATAAAATTTACGGAGAGAAAACCACGGTGTGCAGAGACTTTGATGAATGAAGTAATCAGCGGAGATACCGGCAGGCCTTCCCTTAAAGCCGTATCTTCATCCGGAAGCCGACGCAAACTGTCCAACCGCACTTCCAAAGCAGCAGCCTCACTCTTGCTTAACTTCTGGTATTCCGGAAACTCTATTTCTACCTGATAAGTGAAAAAACGGAAATCATCTCCCAACGGAAGTTCACGCGTCACTACGGGAAGCATTTGTGCAGACGGCAACTCCTGCCAGTTCAGCGTAACAAATTCCTGCGCCGAAACCGGTAGAAAAAGAGCGATAAAGCAACAAAACAACCAGCAACGTTTGATAGACATATACTAATAAATTGACTCAACGAATATAAAAGTCGAGCAACTTATCTTCTCCGAGGTATCCTTGTAAATGCTGTCCTATCTGTACCGGACCTACGCCTGCGGGAGTTCCCGTAAACAACAGGTCGCCTATTTTCAGCGTCATGAAGCGGCTGACGTATGCTATAATCTCATCCACCTTGAAAAGCATGTCCGAGGTATTTCCGTGCTGCACTTCCTGTCCGTCTATATCCAGACGGAAATCGAGTTGCTGTACATCACCCCCTGCCTGTCCCAAAGGAACAAAGGTACCGATAGCCGCCGAATTGTCGAACCCTTTGCAAAGTTCCCAAGGATTACCCACCTCACGGAACTTGCGTTGCAAATCGCGCGCTGTAAAGTCGATGCCTACCGTCACCGCATCATAATAACGATTTGCAAACCGCGGTGCAATATTCTTTCCCAAACGACAGATGCGTACCACCACTTCTGTTTCATAATGAACCTCATCCGAAAAATCGGGAATAAAGAAAGGCTTTCCGTCTTTCAATATCGCCGAGTCGGGCTTCATGAAGATAACCGGCTCTTTATTTACTAACGTATGCCCCAGCTCTTTATTGTGCAGTGCATAGTTCATTCCAACAGCAATAATCTTCATTATTTGATTTCGTTAAAATTCAGACGGTTGAACATCACCGCCAAATGAGCATATAGAGAAGTATTCTGAACAACGATATTTTCCGGCACACGAATACGGAACGGGGTAAAGTTCCAAACCGCCTTGATGCCTCCTGCTATCATTGTATCCGTAATCCGCTGGGCTATCTCGATGGGAACAGTCAGCACACCGATATTCACATCATATTCGCGCATCTTCCGCTCAAAGTCGTCAGAGTGGAAAATGGGAATACCATTCAGTGTAGTGCCCACCAATTCGGGATTGACATCGAAGGCCGCCACTATCTCCAATCCGAAATGCTTCAAACCGGAGTCGCGCAACAGAGCGCCCCCCAAGCTACCCACTCCGAAAAGGAATGCCTTATGCATATCGGTAAATCCCAGAAAGTCTTCCAGCACGGCAATCAGCGTATCGACTTCATAGCCTACACGTGTACGTCCGGAGATATTCACATAAGAGAGGTCTTTAGCTATCTGGGAAGCATCTATATTGATTTCTTTGGATATTTGTGTAGAAGAGACAAACCGTTCGCCCCGCTGTTTGAGCAACTTGACATTCGACAAGTACCACGGCAACCTGCGCAAAGTAGGCTCCGGCACTTTCATGCTATCCTTATATTGAATTGCCTGGTTCGTGGTCATTTTCTTCATTTCTTTAGGTTACGGATTGACAAAAATACGCTTTTTTCCGAAAATGAACAGTCATACTGAAGAAAGTTAACATAATTTCTACAAAAGCGTTACTCACCCGCGATCAGAGACAAGGACAGACTGATGGAAACTCCTGCCGAATGGAATTTCAGGCAATCGAAACCAGTAAATACACCTATCCGAGCCATATCAGAAAACCCGACCGAATATCCCAGCTCCGTGTAAGGCCGCTGCCCGTATATCACGATAGAACGGAGATGCAAAGCTTCATCAAAAGATTTTCTTGACAGAAAAGGAAGATGTTTCAGAAGCAGGTATGGGGTATACCAGGAGATGTTCGCCTGTGCCCAGCGGGTATTGGTGGACAAAGCGTAATTATCCAGCAGACTGAATCCGCTATCAAAAGAACGTTCCGTAACCCAAATACGAGTGGAGGCAAAATGCTTGAAGTCGGGAAATTGCAGGTTCTTCGCCTCCCAGAATGTACCGGCATTTACCGACCAACGCAGGCGATCGAACATGCCGAACTCGATATTTTGTTTAGCCGAGAATTGTATCAGATGATAAGAAGTCAGATAGCGGCTTCCATCCATTGGAAATGCACGGTCGTATTTCAAAGCGAAAGTCGGATAACGGGAAGCTTCGTATACTTTCTTGCCTTTAGACATATGGTAGTAATGTGCCGGAGTATATTCCAATTCAAAAGAAGCTTTCAGAATGTCATTATCCGGCATTGGATGGAAAGCGATGTTTTCGGGAATGTTAGGTTCCACCTTTCTCTTGAACCAACTATGTCTGATGTGGTTATCCAGCATCTTCCTGCGTTGCCAGGAGAGTGAGGAGGAAAAGAGTAGTCCGTTGAAAGGCTCTATTGCATGTTCCACAGTAAAGAAAGTATTTTCATAGAGTTTCAGATGGTTGTGCCCGAACAATGAACTGGACATCGCATTTATCATGCGCGACTCTCCGCTTTCCGAATTATAATCGGTAGAGAGAATTCCTCCTGAAAGGGATAAATAGCCCCTGTTCCGGGGAGCGTAATCCAAAGTCAGCTCTCCTTGTCCTACCCAATTGTTACGTGCAGTAGTATAGTAAAAGGAAGGAGTAAAACGAAGGATAGACGATTCTGATAACTTCACTCCTGCCTTTAACTTGGCTCCTAACCAGAAACCATCCACAAAGTTATATTCGGGAATATAAGAGGGAAGGCCGGGTAAAGTCAGCCAGGCATTTTTATTGGAAGTCCTGAAGGTTCTTCCCCACATAATCGTATTCGACACCTGTCCGACAATTGTTTTCTTATCGTTCTTTTCTTGGGGAGATGATTCCTTCAAAGCAATCTTTTCTTCCTTATACTGGTAACTTTGCACCTCTTCCAACCGTAACGGTACACTCCGGATAGCAGTCCAATAAAGTGAATCCCTCTTATCGGCAAGCGAATCAACCTGAGTGTCCTTACGCCCGATTCGTGCCGGACGTTCATATTTATGTTTCTTGGATTGCATCACTGTGCTTGCCGCTACTGTTTTCACCGTCTTATCCATATTCGTTTCCGGTAAAATATCTGTTTTCACCTCTTTATAGTGTATTGCAGCCAGGTAAGACGCCTCTGCCTTGAAACCCATAATATCGATGTCAGAAGATGTATTAATAGAAACGGGCAGAAAGACAGAAGGTTGTATCTCTTTACAAGTAATCTTAATCTGCGCTTTCAATCCGGTGGCACGTACATTGACATCGGCAGCCGATATGCACCACAGGTCTTCTACAATAAACAAGTCTCCTTCCAGCAAACGGTTATCGTCTTTCCGGGGAATTACATGTATCTTATTAATCATCTGCCCTTCTTCCACAAAACAACCATCAAGTCTGAAACGGTAATACGAAAATGCGTTTTTATTTAAAGGAGAAACTTTACCGAAAAGTTCGGGTGTATAAAGATTAACTGTGGTTATGCCCATATCCACCTGTATTTCTTCAGGAAACGAATTCCTATTGGCTAATACTTTATTATTCCAGATATTGGGAGCTGTGAAATTCACGATCTGTTGTTGCTCCAAAACAAACAGTTTTCCGAGCCATTCCTTTGCGTCTTTCCGCACTTCTTTAGATAACTTCAATACAGCGGGAATGGAGGTGCCCTTACCCGTTCCTTTCAAATACGTGCCGGCAGTATAGCTTTTTATCTGAGTACGATAATAGGGAGCACGCGCTATCGCTCTACGCATCACAGCATAGGCCGGATCTTCATTTCCCTTGGTGATATTTACTTCCGGCAGGCTATAAGTGCGTTCGGCAAGTACTATATCTTTCTCATAGTCGCGATTGAGCATTTGGAAAGAAAAAGTCTGGGATACGAATCCTAAAGAAGAGACTTCACAGGTATACTGACCGGGAGATAATTTCGTCTGAAAGCGTCCTTGTTCATCAGTGGTCAGCCCCGATTTCGTCTCTCTTAAATAAAGGGCAGCATACGGAATCGAATTCCCGTTATTATCTGTAACAGTACCCTTGAAAGATTGTGCAAAAGATAGTATAGTGACAAAAAGCAATGAGAATAGCCCGATAATTTTTTTCATGTTTCGTGCATTTGAAATTAATTAGTATTTTCTATTAGACGACAAAAGTCTCAAAAGATTGCAAAATTCCATGCAAAATATTACTTTTGATTCTCAAAACAAAACGAATATGAAGAATAATGATTGGAAAGAACGGTTGAATGTTGTGTATTCTACCAACCCGGACTATAGTTATGAAATGGAAGATGATGAAGAACAAGTCACTTTAAAAGCTTCCCAACAAAAGTTGCGCGTTCAACTGGATCGCAAGAACCGGGGCGGTAAGGTAGTCACACTGATCACAGGGTTTGTAGGAACCGAAAATGACCTGAAAGAGTTAGGCAAACTGCTGAAATCTAAATGCGGCGTAGGCGGAAGCGCCAAAGACGGAGAGATTATCGTACAGGGAGATTTCAAGCAAAAAGTGCTGGAACTACTTAAAAAAGAAGGATATACGCAGACAAAGCCAGTTGGCTAATCCGACCTGACAAAACAGATGGTCGTTTTCTGTAGAGATATCATCCATTTCAAAAGCAGCGACTATACATAAAAAAACGACCGCTACGGAAATTCCATGCGGTCGTTTCTTATATAGAGAGTTCAATTATTCAGCTTTCAAAGTGAAACGCTTGAAGGCTACAATCTTCAATTCAGGATCAGCAGCTGCCAATACTTCTCTTACAGTCTTCTTACCATCCATGATGTCTTCCTGGTTCAGCAAGCAAACTTCTTTCAAGAACTTAGCCAAACGCCCCTTAGCAATATTCTGGATCATTTGTTCGGGCAGATGTGCAGCCTTTTCAGCAGAAACAGTAGCGATGATTTCTTTTGCTTTCGCTACATCTTCGGCTGTAATCCAGCCTTTAGCCATGTTGCTTTCCATGTGGTCTTCGCTGTCTACATGAGCAGGATTGATACCAGCTTTCTTCAAAGCAGCTTCTACAGCCTTCTGTACTTGTTCTGCTTTAGTCTTCTCAATAGCAACTTCGATTTCTTTCTGTTTCACCTCTTCAGAAACACCGTCCTCGTCAATCGCAATCGGGTTCATGGCAGCAATCTGCATAGCTACTTGCTTAGCTAACGCCTGATCAACTTCCTTGTTGAAAGCAGCGATGGTACAAAGACCATTTCTGTTCATGTGGTTGTAAACAACAGTGCTCACACCCTCTACAGTCATGTAACCATCAAGTTCCATCTTCTCACCTGTAATACCGCTGCGGTCAGTCACTGCATCCTGTACAGTACCGTTACCCATCGGAAGAGCTTTCACTTCGTCCAAAGTCTTGCAATTGTTGGCAACAGCGAGATCAAGAATATCTTGAGTCAGTTTCACGAAGTCAGCATTCTGAGCAACAAAGTCAGTTTCACACTTCAAAGCGATGATAACGGCAAAGTTACCTGTAGTCTTAGCCAAAACGCAACCTTCAGAAGCCTCGCGGTCTGAACGCTTAGCGGCAACAGCCTGTCCTTTCTTACGGATAATTTCTATTGCCTTGTCGAAATCGCCTTCTGCTTCTGTCAATGCATTCTTGCAATCCATCATACCTGCTCCGGTCATTTTGCGGAGTTTGGTAATATCAGCCATTGTTACAGCCATAATATATTTCCTTTATATTTTTAGTTATTGATAATAAAAAAAGTAGTTAGTAGTTAGCAGCCAGTAGTAAGTAGAGGATACTCTATTTGCTGACTTAGGTAAGCAGTACATTTCTCTACTTACTACTAACTACTAGCTACTTCTATAATAATTAAGCCTCTTCTTCTTCCTTCATGAAAGCAGCAGCTTTAGCTGCATTGATTGCTTCCTCGTCAGATTTGTCGAGTCTCGCTTTGGTAGCTTTCTTCTTGCCTTTGTTGGCAGGAGCTTCACCGGCAGCTTCCATATCTACTTTTTCAGCTTTTCTTTCTTCCAAACCTTCCTGCATAGCAGCGCAGCAAGCATCCAGAATTACTTCCACTGATTTTGTAGCATCATCATTAGCCGGAATTACGAAGTCGATGTTAGTAGGATCAGAGTTCGTATCAACGATACCGAATACGGGGATACCCAAACGGTTAGCTTCGCGAACTGCGATATTTTCTTTCATAACATCAATAACGAACAGTGCAGACGGCAGACGAGTCAGGTCGGCAATAGAACCCAAAGTCTTGTCCAACTTAGCACGCTGACGTGAAATCTGCAGGATTTCTCTCTTAGACAGATTAGAGTATGTACCGTCATTCGTCAATTTGTCGATGGTAGCCATCTTCTTAACAGCCTTGCGGATAGTGGGGAAGTTAGTCAACATACCGCCCGGCCAACGCTCGATTACATAAGGCATATTTACAGAGGCAGCTTTGTCAGCAACCACTTGTTTAGCTTGTTTTTTAGTAGCAACGAACAGGACTTTCTTTCCTGATTTAGCGATTTGCTTCAAAGCTTCAGCAGCTTCG
>CAJMQU010000031.1 GCA_905215555.1 uncultured bacterium | reverse complement strand
ACTAAGATTCTTTCGGAAGAATCTTAGTTTCGGCATAATTTGTGCCTCTATGACCTTTTATAACATTTATAATTCAAGGTCTCTCCCTACATTTGCCAAAAATAATACCATGAAAAACAACTGGTAGATTATATCTACACACAACTAATGCGACAAGACTTGTCGAAACTTCCAGCACTTCTTTTTATAAGTAGACAATAAGCCTCTGGTAAAAAAGACTGCCTCCCTCCGATTCTTAAAGAACCGAAGGAGGCAGTACTATTTTAAAAAGGAGAGTTTTAATAAGGTATCATGTCAGAAAGTATGCGTTCCTTATACCAGGGATCATCTATCGCTTTCAACTCCTTGCCCATCTCGCGGCAGAGTTCTGCAACAATCTCCTGATTCTCTTCCAACGGAAGATTATTCATCTGATAAGGATCTTTTTCATCATCAAACAGTAAAGTCTTCTTCAACTTACGGTCTTTCTTATCAATAAAGAAAGCCAAAGTATAACGTGCCGTCTTATATCCTCTTGATGAAGGGAAGTAAGTCTGTACTTTACCTTCCTCATCTTTCTCACCATCCAAGTTCTGAATGTACAAAGCACCGCCGGGGCGTTCAATTTCCGCCTTTTCATCGAAGAAAAGAGGTGCCCAGTTGCGTCCCTGCACATTGGCCGGGATAGAGTCACCAAGACCACACAGCCCCAGGACAGTCGGCATAATATCAGGGGCAGACATCAGAAGATTGTCCACTCGCGGCTGGATGTGTCCGGGATAACGCACCAGGAACGGAATGTTCATTGATTCGGAGTACGGAGAGTTCTTCGGATCATCCGTAAACTGACTACACATGGTTTCGCCGTGGTCAGAAGCAAAGATTACGATTGTATTCTTATCCAAGCCCTGCTCTTTCAGCGTTTCCAGTATCTGCCCGAATGCACGGTCGACACCGGTGACGGAAGCGAAGTAATAACGAACACTCTCAGCTTTCTCACGCTTTTTATCCGCATTGGGGCGGACGAGCAGACTATCCAAAGGCTGGTCTTTATACAGGTTGAAATCCTCTTCCATGCAGTCGTCCAGTGAACGGTATGGGCTATGGGGCGGATTCATGCCTACCATGATAAAGAACGGTTTCTTCGGGTCGCGCACATTACCTTCGTTTTTCAGGTAGGAAACCACCATGCCGGATTCGTGCAACGGCGACCACTCCTTCGGCTCGTGGCGTTTTCCTTCCGTATCCCAATAATGAGGATTCTTATGTTCGTCGAATGTACCGTAAGAATACCAATAGTTAAAACCGTGACGGCGTTCTTTCGGCGTATAGGCATCCCATGCAGGCACACGGTCCTCTACATAATGTCCGGGACGTTGCGGGTCGTTCGGTGTCGGAAAATCAGCATGCAGTTTACCAAAGTAAGCACAATCATAACCCGATTTACTGAAGACATCACCTATACAATCCACATCTTCACGCAGAGAACTGATAGGGCGGCTTGAATTGCAATTCAAAGGCACACCACTCTTATTGGGATACATACCTGTCAGCAGCATACCCCGGTGGGGACTGCTCAACGGACAGTTGCTCTGAGCCGAACTCAACACTAAAGCTTCGCGGGCAAAGCCGTTCAAGTGAGGTGTATACACCGGGTCGTTGCGGAAGTTCACCTTGTCGCGAAACCCGTCCTGTCCCCAAAACTCCATTGCCTGATTACGGTACTGGTCAGGGAAAACGTAGATAACGTTTGGAAGTTGCGCCTGCTCTCCTTGCTGACCCTTGCAGCCTTGCAAGGCAAACAGGCCCAAGCCTCCTAAAAACAAACTAAACCGATTGATCATTCTATTTTTATTTGTTGAACAGCCTTTGTGTTCATCTATTTATTCATTAAAACAAATTCTTATTAGCTTCCAAATCCCTCTTGCGCATGATCCCTTCCAAGAAGTAGTAGTCTGCATAATTCAACGGTACATCAATCTCAGCACCGTGAGGAATACTACCTACAGAATGCATAAGGATAAAGTTGCCATTCGTCCCCACTTCGGCACGATAAGCCGGTGATCCGAGGCTTTCCATTATCTTATCCGCAGTTTCCTTATAGTTCTTGCCTGGGATATAGGTACTCAGTTCATACAAAGCAGATGCCGTACAAGCTGCCGCGGAAGCATCGCGCGGTTCGTTCGGGATGTTAGGGGCATCAAAGTCCCAATATGGAACGAGATCTTCCGGCAAATTCGGGTTGTTGAAGATGAAGTTATAAACTTTTTCGGCCATATCCAAATATTTCGGATCATGAGTATAGCGGTAGCACATCGTGTATCCGTAAAGTGCCCATGCTTGTCCGCGCGCCCAGGAAGACTCGTCGGCATAGCCTTGCGCTGTCTGTCTCTTGCGCACTTCTCCGGTTTCGGGGTCGTAATCTACGACATGATAACAACTGTTATCGGCACGGAAATGATTCTTCATTGTTGTGTCGGCATGTTTTACAGCTATATTATAATAAGTAGAATCGTCTGATAGTTTGGATGCTTCGAACAACAGTTCCAGATTCATCATATTATCGATGATAACCGGGCACTTCCAACCACGTTCGGCTTGCCAACCTTTATCGGCATCCCAGGATTGAAGCACACCTGCCGCCGGACGGAAACGGGTAGAAAGTGATTTAGCAGTTTGAATAATTACGGGCTTATATTCCTCTTTATTAGCAAAGCGGTATCCGTTCAGATAACTGCTGCCAATCATGAAACCTACATCATGATGCCAAGTGAGGTATTTCACAGAGTCCAGTGCCTCGGTGTACTTCTCGGCCAGTGGCAGCCATTTCTTGTCGCCTGTCAGTTCATACGTATACCAGATATTACCGGGGAAAAAACCGGAACACCAGTCATCAATGGGTACATAAACAATGCTGCCGTCTTTGTTGATTGTTCTTGGATTCAAGATTTTACCTGATTTCTCGATAATATCAGTCTGGATAGTTTCCTGTGCCACTGCATTATCAATATTCTCCTGGATAAAATCGCTCTCGGTCTGTTTCTTCTGACCTGTGCAACTTGCCAAAACAAGGAGAGACACTCCCAATGTCGCGAGGATTGTTTTCATAATAATGATTTGTTTATTAATATTTCGTATTTTTTCGTCAGCAAATGTAGTGCAGGTTTATGGAAAAGACCCCCCTAAATCATACATGAAAAGGGTAAAATTGTTACATTTGCGTAGTAAATCATACAGATTGAACTTTTTAATCATATAGAAGACATGACCCCACAAGAATTTTTCAAGAAAGATCGCTATGCTGCACAGACCGGCGTCGAATTGCTGGAAGTGCGCGAAGGCTACAGTAAAGCACAGCTCGTCATCACGGAAGAGCACCTCAATGCAGGACACCGCACGCAGGGCGGAGCTATCTTCACCCTTGCCGACCTGGCACTGGCTGCCGCTGCCAACTCGCACGGTGCATTAGCTTTTTCTCTTTCTTCCAACATCACCTTTCTGCGTGCCAGCGGTCCGGGTGACACATTATATGCCGAGGCACGCGAACGGTACATAGGACGGACTACCGGATATTATCAGATAGACATCACGAACCAGGATGGCAAACTGATTGCCACATTCGAATCAAGTGTATTCAGAAAAGGAGACCCGCTACCATTCACAGTCTAAGAATTACGGGCTACGAGTGACTGCACTGTGACTCCGAAAGCAATCGTAACTTGTAGCTCGTCACTATCTCACTTCTTCCTTACCACCGAAGTCATCGGATAACGATTTCCTTGCACAGTTTTCAGGAAAGCCTTAGCCGAACCGAAGTTGAGATACATATCCAAGCGGATAGGAAGATGGTTCTTATCATCAGAGATGAAGAAAGTAATCACCTCTTTCTCCTTTCCTTTCTTATACTCCACGAACGAGAAGACGAGACAGCGGTAAACAGTGTCATTATTCGCTTTTATGTCTTCTTTTCCACGATAAATCAACGTTTGCTCTTCTACCCTGCGTCCGGTAGCCATAGGAAACAATATGCGGTCGCCCACTTTATAGTCATCCGGATTGTAGGAACGCGCCTGTGCCAAGATACTCAGCATATCAAAGATGCAACGGGTATCACTGTACTCCATTTCCTGCGGGTCACGGTCGCGCCACGTGCGCTTTTGCTTCACATGAGACAGACCATCCTTATAAGAGAACCAGGCTTCATCCACCGTATAGCGGTCCCCCTCTTCTGCCGCCTTACGGAAGTAGAGAGGTTCCAGCTTCTCACTGACATAACAAGTCAGTGTATCACGCATTTTAAAGAAGAAATCCGTCTTCTTGCTACCCACAGAAAGCAGGTTGAAGCGATAGGCAGGTTGCGACTGATAGGTAGTGGAGAAAGTCGTCAGGCTTGCCAAGCCAACCTTCTTCCATATAAATTTCCAGTTAAAATATAAATCATACATCACGTGCTCACCCGACTGAAAAGCGGTATTTTGCGCCGTACATTGGGCTTTGGAAGGAACAGCAATAGTTAGTAACAGGGCACCTAACAGGCAGAACACCCATCCGCGTTTACCGGCGACTGCCGGAGTTGCGGTTATTTTGGTTCTTCTTTTTCTTGTCTTCATCTGGTTTTTGTTTTTTAAGTTCTTCCGGTTTTTGCTTATCCAGCGGCTTTTCATTAATGTTCCAGGTCTGCGTAAGGTCAAAGTTGGCCTTAAGTTCTATCACCTGGGGATAATAGAAGACTTTTTCCGGCTGCCGCTTATCTTCATATTTTCCGGTGTCCCACACACCGTTTCCATTGGTATCATTTATGAGGCGTGCACCATATTTTCCGGGATTCAGGTAGTAGAAATCCGCCTTTCCATCGACAACAGGTACCGTCCGCACCACCTTGTCCTGCCCGTCCAGCAACTCCACGAACGCCAGCGAATCCGCCCCGCTCACATTATAGTAAATCTGCCCGTACTCTTCGGGCTTCTTCACCTTGAATTCTTTCTTTATCTTATCTGTGAACAGACCATATATTCCGTGGAAGGCCATCGAATCGACCTCAAAGCTATAGCTTTCACCGGGCACCCAATCCGCATAGACATTATAACGCATCAGGTTCAACGAGTCCGGAACAAAGTCGAAAGCAACGTCATTCCACAAAGAGTCCACCTTCTGTTTTAAATGGATGGCACCGTCAGCGGCACTCGCCAAGGGCTCACTGAAGGTCAGGGAGATGTAATCATAAATGTCCATCGAACCCGGTGCATACACATCTACAGGTAAGAATACGGTCGGCTCTACATATTCCTTGCCTTCTTTCTCGGCTTTCTTTTTAGCTTTCTCCAATTCTTTTTCTTTCTTCTCGCGCTCTTTTTCCAACTCCTTCTCCGACTTGGGACGGATTTTAGACACCAGCTTCAGCGTATCCGTACGAGGAACCAATTGGTTCAGCGTGTCCGTATACAAATAAGAGAGGCTCATCTTTAATGTATCTATCTTATAGACCAGCGAATCTCTTATCCAGTATGTCAGTGTATCAATGCGTCCGGTAGGCATTTCCACGATGAAAGCATTGGTTTCATCAAAGTTCAACCCTTTCAATAGCGGCAGACTATCCGCTGTGGCCGAAAAGTAGAAAGAGAACTTGCGGGGTTCGGGACGCTCGCTCTTGATGAGACGCTGTGAAAAAGACCGCTCTTTGAAACAACGCAAAATGACGTCGTCCGGAGAATAGTGGGTATATGCCCTTTCTATAATCGTATCTACCGTCAAAGAGTCTTTCCAGAGCGTATCAAAACGCATCCGCTGATCCATAGAAGGGATTATCAGAGAGTCTTCGAACGCTATGAGTTCGGTAGGTTGGCTATAATAAAAATTCTGATCGGCATCCTGCAACCCATAGATACGGTATTCGCCCGGAGCAACACCCCGGATTGTGAAATGTCCGCGGCTATCAGTGCGCCCCACCCTTTCGAAGGGCTTCGTGGTAAAGGCAGAATCGGCCAGGTTGGAGTGCATACCCACCAGCATACCTTTCACAGGTTCCAGATTTGAGGCGTTCAGCACAGTACCCGAAACGACCATTGAGTCAAGATTGGTTCCTGTGGAGAAAGTAAATCCGAAGTCGGGCAACGGATTACCCTCGTTATTATCCTGGATGGCATCAGAGAAATCTATCGTATAAGTCGTATTCGGCTTGAGCGAGTCTTGCAGGGTGATAATAACCTTTTTCCCATTGGCTTTGATCTCCGGTTGCTGCACCTGAGGTGGAGATATCACGATCTTCTCCCCCGGTTTCTCAAGCTTGATGAATTCGTCAAATTCAATCGTAACCTTCTTCCGGGTATTATTGAGCGCACCCGGTGCCGGAGTACTACCCACAAAACGAGGAGGAGTCTCATCATAGTCACCACCTTCCGGACGCCCGATACTAGCGCAAGAATAAAGTACAGCAGCAACAGCGGCAACACCCGCCAAACGATTGAAAAGAGATTTCATACTAAAATATTTGTTACGTAATATGCTGCAAAAATAAAGGTTATCCATTAATAAGCAGTATGCTTTACAGTATTTTAATCAAAAAAGAGCAATATATCATTTTAAAACATGGAATAAAGGGGAAAAGTTCGTTCCTTTTGACAGTATATTATTGATGAAAAATTGAAATTGAATTGGCTCATTACGGAGAAGGAAGGAAGCAGATGATAATTTAATGCAAAGCGCAGAAATGAGTCTTTAGTCCGTTGGTGGAGACTACTTCCGTACAGTCAATTATAAGTTTAAAAATAAATTACCACCCGTTTTGGTCCGAAGATTTTAATTTCTCGAAAAAAGAAGAGAGCACAAGAATATAACCATTTGTATTTCAAATATTTAAAAGACACACATCTCATATAAGACTGAGATAGTATCGCATAACGACTGAGGCTGCCTGAAATAACGACTGAGGGTATCTCAAATAACGTCTCTGATCGGATGTAAATATAGAAGATAAATTTCAAGTGCCGGTTCAACTCATAACCGCACAAACAGTCGTTTATTTCATTGATATTCAAGAAAAGAACACTGCCAACAAGTTTGCTATATATAATTATGTATGAAACATAGTTAAAAATACGTCAATATAGAACTAATCTGTTCAAAAATAGATAATTTTGCATCCGGAAAACCAGAAGAGTGCTTTTAGTTTTCTCTTTGCTTACCGTACAATCCAACTGTGACAAGACATAAAAGCCTTTATTCATCAAAATGAAAAAATAAACCAAAAGACAGAGAATAATTACGAGTATGAAGAGTAGATTGATTTTATTGGCATGCTGTTGCCTGTCACTGTTCAGTTGTGGACAAGGTGACAAAACTACGGGTAAAGCACCCGAATTCGCAGTGATTACAGTGAATACCACCACTGCTAATCTGACAAATAGCTATCCGGCGACTATTAAGGGCAAACAAGATGTAGAAATCCGCCCCATGGTAAGCGGTTTCATCACCAAACTGCACGTGGACGAAGGTTCGGTAGTGCGTAAGGGACAAATGCTGTTCAGCATCGACCCCGTACAGTATCAGGCTGCCGTGAACTCGGCCAAAGCCGCTGTCGAAACAGCCAAGGCTGCCGTAAGCACGCAGGAACTCACCGTGAACAACAAACGTGAGTTGAACAAGAAGAACATCATCAGCGACTACGATTTGCAGATGGCCGAAAACCAATTGGCACAGACAAAAGCACAATTGGCACAAGCAGAAGCACAATTGGTAAATGCTAAAAACAATCTGTCTTATACCAGTGTAACCAGCCCCAGTGACGGTGTAGTAGGTACCATCCCCTACCGCGTAGGTAGCTTGGTCAGTCCTTCCGTAGCCACTCCGCTGACTACCGTCGCCGATATCTCCGAGATGTTCGCTTACTTCTCCATGACCGAAAGACAATTGTTGGCACTGATACACGAAGGCGGCAGCACCAAAGAGATTCTGGAGAAAATGCCCGATGTGCAGTTGCAGCTCATCGATGGAACCATGTACGCTGACAGCGGACGTGTAGAAACCATCAGCGGTGTTATCGACCAGACAACAGGGTCAGTCAATATGCGCGCCCTTTTCCCTAACAAACGCAACATCCTGCGCAGTGGCGGCACGGGTAACGTAGTATTCCCTAATCCAATGCAGAACGTGATCATGATCCCCCAATCTGCTACCACCGAAATTCAGGACAAAAAGTTCGTGTTTGTCGTACAAGCCGACAATACTTTGAAGAATACTGAAGTACAAGTATTCAAGTTGAACGATGGTAAGTATTACTACGTGACCGACGGCCTGAAAGCTGGTGACAAAGTCGTGATTGAAGGTGTTCAGAACCTGAGAGACGGAGCCACCATCACTCCTATCACTCCTGCCGAAAAAGAAGCAGAATATCAGAAAGCGCTGAAAGACCAGAAAGACGGTAATATTCAAACTGCGTTTAATTAAGGTTTAACGATTAGTGAAAAGAGATTGGCAACTTACCGATCTCTCACCACTAACCCCTAATCACTAAAATAACATGAAATTAGATAGATTTATTAATCGTCCGGTGCTATCCACGGTAATCTCCGTACTGATAGTAATCCTAGGGCTTATTGGCCTGGCAACACTGCCTATCACCCAATATCCGGACATTGCACCCCCAACCGTATCGGTGCGTGCCACCTATACGGGTGCCAACGCCCAAACGGTATTGAACTCTGTCATTGCACCACTGGAAGACCAGATTAACGGTGTGGAGAACATGATGTACATGACTTCCAATGCCTCCAACAGCGGTTCTGCCGATATCTCCATTTACTTCAAACAAGGAACCGACCCGGATATGGCAGCCGTCAACGTACAGAACCGCGTCTCTATGGCACAAGGTCTGCTGCCTGCCGAAGTTACCAAAGTCGGTGTGACTACTCAGAAGAGACAGACATCTATGTTGATGGTATTCTCTATTTATGATGAGACAGACCAGTACAGCATTGAATTCCTTGAGAACTATGCCAACATCAACCTCATCCCTGAGGTGAAACGTGTAGCCGGTGTGGGTGATGCCATGGTGCTGGGTACGGACTACTCCATGCGTATCTGGCTGAAGCCTGATATCATGGCACAATACAAGTTGATCCCTAATGATATAGCCGCGGTTCTGGCAGAACAGAATATTGAAGCTGCTCCGGGACAATTCGGTGAACGCGGTAATCAGACATTCCAATACACGATACGTTACAAAGGACGCTTACAACAAGCAGAAGAGTTTGAAAATATCGTTATCAAAGCACAGGAAAACGGAGAAGTGCTCCGCCTGAAAGATATTGCCGACATCGAGTTGGGACGTCTTACTTATAGCTTCAACAATACTGTAAACGGACACAAGGCTGTCAGCTGTATCGTATTCCAGATGGCCGGTACCAACGCTACGCAAACCATCAACGATCTGGAAAAGCTACTGGACAGCTATTCCGAAAAACTGCCTTCCGGTTTGCAGATCAACATTGCACAGAGCGCCAACGACTTCTTGTTCGCCTCCATCCATGAGGTTATCAAAACCTTGATCGAAGCGTTCATACTGGTATTTATTGTAGTATATATCTTCTTGCAGGATATGCGCTCTACACTGATTCCGGCAATCGCCATTCCGGTGGCATTGATTGCAACATTCTTCGTGTTGAAACTGATTGGCTTCAGTATCAACTTGCTGACCCTTTCGGCGATGGTGCTCGCCATTGCGATAGTGGTCGACGACGCCATAGTCGTCGTCGAAGGTGTCCATGCGAAGTTAGACCAGGGGTATAAGTCTGCCCGTGCCGCTTCCATCGATGCCATGAGTGAACTGGGTGGCGCTATCGTTTCTATCACGCTGGTCATGATGTCCGTATTTATCCCGGTAAGTTTCATGGGTGGTACGGCAGGTACATTCTACCGACAGTTCGGTCTGACGATGGCTATCGCTATCGGTTTCTCCGCATTGAATGCGTTGACGCTGAGTCCGGCATTGTGTGCCATCTTCCTGAAACCGCACGAAGAACACAGCGAAAAGAAATCAACCTTCATCAGCCGTTTCCACACAGGCTTCAATGTAGCTTATGATAAACTGCTGAAGAAATACAAGAACCGTGTACTCTTCTTCATCCAGAAGAAATGGTTGTCTTTCGGTCTTGTGATAGCTTCCATCGTACTGCTGGTATTCTTCATGAAAATCACCCCGACGGGAATGGTGCCGAACGAAGATACAGGTACCATCATGGGTGTAGTAACCCTGCCTCCGGGCACTTCACAGGAACGTGCGCAAGAAGTGTTGAACCGTGTGGACAGCCTGGTAGCTGCCGAGCCTGCCGTTTCATCCCGTACGGTGATTTCCGGTTATAGCTTCATCGGTGGTCAGGGACCTTCTTACGGTTCTATCATCATCAAGTTGAAGAACTGGGAAGAACGTTCTACGATGCAGAACTCCAACATCGTTTACATCACTCTCTTCATGCGTGCACAGAAGATTATCAAGGAAGCACAAGTATTGTTCTTCGCGCCTCCTATGATTCCGGGTTACTCGGCATCCAGCGACATTGAGCTGAACATGCAGGATAAGACCGGCGGTGACCTGAACCACTTCTTCGATGTGGTGAACAGCTACACCACCGCACTGGAAGCACGCCCGGAAATCAACTCCGCCAAGACGAGCTTCAACCCGAACTTCCCGCAATATATGCTGGATATCGATGCAGCAGCTTGTAAGAAGGCAGGCCTCAGCCCGAGCGACATCCTCAGCACCATGCAGGGATACTTCGGTGGTCTGTATGCTTCTAACTTCAACAGCTTCGGTAAAATGTACCGTGTAATGATTCAGGCAGAACCGGATGCTACCAAGAATCTGGAATCATTGTCGGGCATCAAGGTGCGCAATGGCAACGAGATGGCTCCTATCACCCAGTTCGTTTCTATTAAGAAAGTATATGGTCCGGACATCATCAGCCGTTTCAACCTTTATACTTCTATGAAAGTAATGGTTGCACCTGCTTCCGGTTATACTTCCGGTCAGGCACTGGCCGCCATCTCCGAAGTCGCCAAAGAGAATCTGCCTGCCGGTTTCGCTTATGAACTTGGTGGTATGGCGCGTGAAGAGGCTGAAACCAGTGGCAGCACCACCGGTTTGATCTTCGTGCTTTGCTTTGTGTTCGTTTACCTGTTGCTGAGTGCGCAATACGAAAGTTATATCCTGCCGCTTGCCGTGCTGCTGTCCATTCCGTTCGGTCTGTTAGGGAGCTTCCTGTTCGTC
Source organism: uncultured bacterium (assembly GCA_905215555.1). Classification (GTDB taxonomy): domain Bacteria; phylum Bacteroidota; class Bacteroidia; order Bacteroidales; family Bacteroidaceae; genus Bacteroides. The sequence continues at coordinate 38,156 of CAJMQU010000031.1, read as the reverse complement.
AACGGTATGAGTGCCATCGGTAATATATCTGTCCTGAAGATGATAATGGGGTCTATGTCAAACGACATCTATATGCAGATCGCATTAATCATGTTGATGGGTCTGTTGGCCAAGAACGCCATCCTGATCATCGAGTTCGCCCTCGACCGTCGCAAGATGGGGATGAGCATCACATGGGCAGCCGTGCTAGGTGCCGCCGCCCGTCTGCGTCCTATCTTGATGACATCACTGGCCATGATCGTCGGTTTGATTCCGTTGATGATGGCATCCGGTGCGGGAGCTAACGGTAACCGTACGTTAGGTACTTCGGCTATCGGTGGTATGTTAATCGGTATGATATTGCAGATTTTCATCGTACCCGCGCTGTTTGTAGCATTCCAGTACCTGCAAGAGAAATTCAGTCCGATGGAATGGGCCGATGTAGACAACTCGGATGCAGAACCTGAAATCGAACAATATACGAAATAAATGAAGAATGAATATGAAGAAACAAATAATAACTTTGATGTGTGCGACTGCTTTACTGAGCAGTTGCCATATCTACAAAGCATACGACAGACCCGAAGACATTACGGCTGCCGGACTGTATCGCGACACGACAGCCGTGAACGATACACTTGCCGCTGACACTGCCAACTTCGGCAATCTGCCCTGGAGGGAAGTATTTACCGACCCTCAGTTGCAAGCACTTATCGAACAAGCGCTCGCCAACAATCCCGACCTGCGCAGTGCTGCCCTGAATGTGAAACAAGCCGAAGCCGCCCTCATGTCCGCACGCCTGGCTTATGCTCCCACACTGGCGTTGTCTCCGCAAGGAACCGTAAGTAGCTGGGATAAGGGAAAAGCAACGCAGACTTACTCCCTTCCTGTAACGGCAAGCTGGCAAATTGACCTCTTCGGCCAGATACTGAACCCGAAACGTGCGGCAAAGGTGTCACTGAAACAGACGCAGTTCTATGAACAAGCCGTACAGACACAGGTGATTGCCAATGTAGCCAATATGTACTACACTTTGCTGATGCTCGACCGCCAGTTGCAAATCACTGAGGAAACTGCCGAGATTCTGAAAAAGAATGTGGAAACCGTAGAAGCCATGAAGGATGCAGGTATCTACAATACCACTTCTGCCGGAGTGGAACAGACTCGTGCCGTTTATGCACAGGTATTGGCCTCTCTGCCCAACATGCGCCAAAGCATCCGCGAAACAGAAAATGCCTTGTGCCTGATGCTGAACCAACCTGCACAGAACATCAAACGCAGCGCACTGGAAGAACAACAATTACCGACAGAATTCTCCGCCGGCATCCCCTTGCAATTGTTGTCCAACCGTCCCGACGTGAAAGCAGCCGAAATGGCTCTTGCCGCAAGCTATTATAATACAAACAGTGCACGCGCAGCCTTCTATCCGCAGATTACGATAAACGGTTCGGCCGGCTGGACCAACAGTGCAGGTGCAGCTATCGTAAATCCCGGTAAGTTGCTGGCTTCCGCCATTGGTTCTTTGACGCAGCCACTGTTCTATCGCGGTGCCAATATCGCCCGCCTGAAACAAGCCAAAGCACAGGAAGAGCAATCTAAAATACAGTTCCAGACCGCCCTCCTGAATGCCGGAAACGAAGTGAGCAATGCACTGTATCAATATCAGATGACTACAGAAAAGGCTGTTTCTCGTGATATTCAAGTAAATTCTGCCCGTAAAGCAGCAGAAGATACAAAAGAATTGTTTAACTTAGGCACGTCAACATATCTCGAAGTGCTGTCCGCCGAGCAATCTTACCTCAGCGCACAAACCTCCGAGGTGTCCGACACCTTCGACCGCATGCAGGCTGTAATCAGTCTGTATCAGGCACTCGGAGGAGGAAGAGAGAAGTAATTATCAACTATTAGATATTAAATATTAATCGGTTGTGCATTCATTTGGCACAACAATTAATATTTAATATTTAATACCTAACATCTACTATTATGATAAGTCCATTAGCATTTGTAGATTCTGCCGCAAAGCTCGGCAAGAATGTAACGGTTCAGCCTTTCGCATATATCGAAGGCGACGTAGAAATTGGCGATGACTGTATAATCATGTCTGGTACACGCATTCTCGCAGGTACCCGCATGGGACAAGGTAATAAAGTGCATCATGGCGCTGTGCTTGGCACTACTCCGCAGGATTTCCACTACACGGGCGAAAAGAGTCTGCTGATTATCGGTGACAGGAATGACATCCGCGAAAATGTTGTCGTAAGCCGTGCTACACATGAAGGCGATGCAACCCGTATCGGCAATGACAACTACCTCATGGACGGCGTACACCTCTGTCACGACGTACAAATCGGCAACCATTGTGTAATAGGACTCAAGACCATCTTAGCCGGCGATTGCCGTGTAAATGACTACACGATTCTGAGCAGTAACGTCATTTTGCAACAGAAGTGCAACATCGGAAGTTGGGTACTGATACAGTCAGGGTGCCGCATTGCCAAAGATGTTCCACCGTATGTTATCATGAATGGTAATCCGGCAGAATATCATGGAATCAATGCCGTTGTATTGCAACACAAGCATCAAGTTTCCGACCGTATTCTGCGGCATATCGTAAATGCCTACCGGTTGATTTATCAAGGTAATTTCAGTATACACGATGCCTTACAGAAGATTGAAGACCAAGTGCCGATGAGTGATGAGATACACAATATCATTAACTTCGTACGGGATTCAAAAGGAATTGTGAGATAAAGGATTTTCCGAATAAAAAGGAAGGTGTATCAAAAGCACAGCGCATTTGATACACTTTTTTTTTTGCTATCTTTGCACTTCCTAACCCGTTAAGTTATGAGAAAGAAAAGCAAAAAGCCAAAGAACAGCAAGAGCCAACTGATGCTTCTGATAATCCTGATAGTATGCAGCATCATCACTGCCTATCAGACTACAAACTCCAAGGAAGACGCCGTAAACAGCAAACCGATAGAAACCGTCTCTCCAAGCACCCTCCAAAACTCCGAGGTCTACATCAAACAGACCACTGCCCCCGGCACTCCTGAAATACTGCTGCAACGTACTGGATACCTCGTATCTTATAATTCCAACACTCGCATTGCCAACTGGGTAGCCTGGAAGCTGACTCCCGAACGTATAGAAGGAAATACCGGACGTACTGACAACTTCCATCCCGATCCCGACTTGCCCAAAAGTAAAGCCGTCACCACACAAGACTACAAAGGCAGCGGTTGGGACCGTGGACACCTCTGTCCGGCAGGGGACAACAAATGGAACCGCCAGGCCATGATAGAAAGCTTCTACATGACGAATATCTGTCCCCAACACCACAACCTGAACCGGGGCGACTGGAACGAACTGGAACAGAAATGCCGCAAATGGGTAAGGAAAGACAGCTGCCTGTACATCGTAGCCGGCCCTATCTTCTACGACCGGAAACCGCAGACCATAGGTGAACATAACGTTGCCGTGCCGGATGCTTTCTTCAAGGTGATACTCTCCCTGCACAAGAAACCGAAAGCCATCGGTTTTATCTATAAAAATAATGAAGGGAACAATCCGCTGGATTCCTACGTGAATACTGTGGATGAAGTAGAACGGATAACCGGAATAGACTTCTTCCCCGCCCTTCCTGATGATATAGAAAGAGCGGTGGAAGCAAGCTATAATTTGAAAGACTGGAAATAATCAGAGTTCTTCCGAAAGATACGTAATTATTCGAAATTCATCGTTCCGAAGAATTCGGGACGATGGAAGTCCGGACTTTCCACTCCAATGGGATTCCAAGAGAGGAAGTGGGGAGTCTGTAACTTATCACCACACTTATAGAAGTTAGCGCGAATAGCCTTGCCATCAAGATTAGTGAGCTGATGTTTAAAGAAGGCGGAATAAGGAATGACCAATGCAAGTTCCCAGTTACACTCTCCTACCCGTTCTTCAAAGGATTCGCGCCCCAGAGAGGACCAACGTTGCACCTTATCCATTACTTCCTGTGGAGCGTGCTCACGATTATTACGTCCGGTACCTGCACCGATAAGGAGAGTTCCGACACAATTGCATTCCACATTATAGTAAATCCCGTCTCCGGCAGGGATGGAGAAGAACTCCACGCAGGCATCTTCCCACACAGCATCGTTATCTCCGGTAGCTACGGCACGCACACTGGCTTCTTTCACTTTATAATGCAACAGAATTGCATCATCCGTATGAGCAACGCGGAATTGCACTTCCGGCTTATAAGGAAACGCTTCCCAGTTTACAGTGTTCACCGGTTGGAAAGCTACCTTTTCTTTGTCCAGCAAAGCAGGAACGTTTTCTACTGACACATTGGCCAGGCTTACTTTCTTTACATTCAACTCTTTCATTTCTTTCTTTTGGGGGTTAATTGCAGACAAAGAGGAAATACAAAGCAGAGCAATCAACAAAGCTACAGATTTCCGCAAAGAATCCGCAAAGGTTCTTTTATTCATATTCTTAGTAATAATGTTTTTCTTTCGGGCTGCTACTCACCCCAACGAAGCTTTGATAAACTCCTGCATTTCCGGCGTATGTTCCTCCGCGCTCTGCAACAGTTTGAACTGCGCTTTCGTGCGCACAAGGTTGTGCTCGGGATATTTAATCTTATAATAAGTATCACCGTTAATATAATCCGCCAGGAAGCGCACACACTGCATATAGGGGAACAAAGCAGCAGCATACGGCAGATTCTCAATCTCCAGCGGAAGCAGAAAGACCTTTGCCGATTCCAGATAACCTTTCGCAAATGCCTTGAAGATTTCCATATTAAAATTCACATTATCCAGATTCTCGTCATCCTCGGCACCCGTATTGGCAGCGGAACGGAGGAAATCACCGAAATCGGAGAAGATGAAATTAGGCATTACTGTGTCAAGGTCAATTACACAAAGCACCTTACCATCTTCATCAAACATCATGTTGTTCACCTTCGTATCGCAGTGACACACACGTTTGGGCAATTTGCCTTCACGATACAGCCGCTCACCTTTGCACATCTCTTCCGCACGCTTCTCGATCTCATCCAGATAATACTGCACTTCCTTTACACGGCCTACGGCATCCGCAGCTACCGCATCACGAAGCTGTTTCAACCGGAACTCCATATTATGGAAATCGGGAATCGTTTCGCCCAACGTGTCAGGAATATCTGCAAGCATTGCCTGGAAATTACCGAAAGCGACACCTGCATAATAAGAATATTCGGCATCCACCGTCTCATAAGTCTTGGCATTGGGGATGAATACCATGATGCGCCAATAGTTTTCACCGTCATACCAGTAGGTTTTTCCCGTATCGGCCGGAATAAACGAGAGCACTTTACGGTCGATGTCGTCCGCGCCCTGCTCTGTCAGTTTCTTACGGATGTGTCGGGTAACAGCTTCAATATTAGCCTGCAGCATCTCTACATTCTGGAAGATGGCATGGTTGATACGTTGTAACACATAATCGGGAGCATCAGCTTCGAAAGTAGTCACTTTGTACGTGTCATTAATCAGTCCGCTGCCCAAAGGACGGATTTCGTTGACTGTTCCCTTTGTATTGAAATGGGATACAATAGATTGGAGGTTATTCATGATATTTAATATATAGATTTAAAATTGCAATGCAAATATACGCCTTCCTTATTAATGCAAAAGTCTAAATTTGTCCGGCAAACGCCCAAAAATATACATTTCGGCAGACATAACCATAAAAATCGGGCAATAACTTCCCCCCTTTTGAGCAAAACGTCTTATATTTGTGTTTGAAACCTTAAAATACCGGAGGAAAAGTGCAAAAGTTCATCAGAACGCTGTTACTTGTTTTAGTAAGCATAGTTACGGCAAACTTACACAGCCAGAATATTACTTTCAATCATCTGACCACCGATGACGGTTTATCACAGTTCAGCGTCAACAGCCTGTATATTGACGAAAACGGCATCTTGTGGATTGCCACGCGCGAAGGTTTGAACCGCTACAACGGCAACGATATCCAAACTTACAAACTGAGTAAGAACGACCCCTACAGCCTTTTCTGCAACACCGTGCTGCGCATGGCGGGAGACCAGAACGGGAAAATCTATCTGCTCTGCACCGAAGGAGTCGCCCAATTTGACCTGACCACCCAGCGATTCACCACCCTATTACAAGGCAACATCAACAGCATATACTACAAAAACGGCCTTTTCATCGGAAAAAAGAACGAGATATACCGCTACAACGAGCAAACCGTCAACTTCGACCTTTACTATCAGATGGCAGGAGAAAACATCGAAATATCCTGCATGTTTGAGGACAAGGGCGAGATGTGGATAGGAACCACCAGCGAGGGAGTGTTCAGACTGAAACTGGACGGGCACCAACTGACGCACCCCATCGACAAAGGAAATATCACCAGCATCTATCAGGACAACGCAGGCGAACTGTGGATAGGCAGTTGGGAAAAAGGACTCTTCCGGGTGAAAGCGGACGGAAGCATCGAGAACCTGCGCAACGACCCGGCAAATCCGTACAGCATATCTTCCGACTTCGTGAGGGCCTGTTGCGAGGATAATCTCGGTAACATCTGGATAGGAACGTTCAACGGACTGAACCGCTATAACAAATCGACAGGTATCTTCCAAAACCATACCACAGATAACACACAGAATGAAGGACTTACCCACTCCTCCATCTGGTGCATCGTGAAAGACAACCAGGGAACACTGTGGGTGGGGACTTATTTCGGCGGCGTCAACTACTTCAATCCCGAATACGAAATCTACACCAGCTACCGGGTGTCCAGAAACGAGAAAAGAGGCCTGAGCAATCCCATCGTAGGACGTACCATCGAAGACAAGAACGGTAATCTATGGATTGGTACGGAAGGCGGCGGACTGAACTTCTACAACCGCCGTACGCGCGAGTTCAAGTGGTATCTTGCCGGACAAGGCAACAACAGCATCTCCCACAGCAACGTGAAAGCCCTCTATTACGACTCTGACAAAGAAATCATCTGGATAGGCACCCACCTCGGCGGACTGAACAAGCTGGATATCCGCACGGGCATATTCACCCACTACCTCATGGAGGAAAATAATCCGGAGACTCTTCCATCGAACATCGTCCGGGACATAGCGCCTTACAAGGACCAGCTGATCATAGCCACACAGAACGGCGTGTGCCTGTTCAATCCCCAAAACGGAAAGTGCCGGCAGCTCTTCAAAGATACCAAAGAGGGGCGCAAGATAGCCATGGTTGCCGACCTGGAAATAGACAGCAACGGCACTCTCTGGATTGCCGCCACAGGCGAGGGCGTATTCTCCTACCGCTTCGACACGAACAAACTGACCAACTACCGCCACGACAGGACACAGTCGCACAGCCTCAGCAACAACAATGTGAACAACATCATGCAGGACAGCAAGGGCAATCTGTGGTTCTCCACCTCAGGCAGCGGTCTCGACTTGTATCGCCCTGCAACGAACGACTTCGAGAACTTCGACAAGAAGTCGAACAGACTCGTCAGCGACTGCATCTACGACACGCAAGAGTCGCCCGTCAGCGGCAAATTGATACTTACCACTAATCAAGGCTTCTCCATCTTCGACCAAAAGACGGAGAAATTTCAGAACTACAGTGTAGAGAACGGGTTCCCGCTGACAGCTGTCAACGAGAACGCCCTTTGCGTAACACGCGACGGTGAGATCTTCCTCGGAGGCACGCAAGGCATGCTTTCCTTCAACGAGCTGGAACTCAACTTCACCCCGAAGCCTTATAAGATCATTCTTTCACGTCTCATCGTGAACGGTTCCGAAGTGAAAGTTTCCGATGAAACGGGTATTTTAACGCAATCACTGTGCCACACTCAAGAGATCACACTGAATGCCGACCAGACGATGTTCAGCATCGAGTTCGCCACTTCCAACTATGTGGCAGCCAACAAAGATGAAATCATCTACAAGCTGGAAGGCTTCTCTGATGACTGGAACAGTACACGCGGGCAACCCATGATTACGTATACCAACCTAAATGCAGGAACTTACAACCTGCTCATCAAGCCTCGAGGCAAAGAAGAATCTCTCTGCCCTCAGGTACATCTCACCATCCACGTACTTCCGCCTTATTACAAGACACCTCTCGCCTATCTGATTTATCTGATAGTGACGGGCATCCTGCTATGGTATCTGGTCAAAACCTATAAATCGAGAATCAAGCTGCGTGAGTCGCTGAAGTACGAACAAAAGCACATACAGGACGTGGAAGCCCTCAACCAGTCGAAACTGCGCTTCTTCACCAACATCTCGCACGAGTTCCGCACTCCGCTCACGCTCATCGTGTCGCAAGTGGAAACCCTGATGCAGTTGCAGAACTTCACGCCCACCATCTATAATAAGATATTGAGCATCTATCAGAACAGCATACAGCTACGCGAACTCATCACCGAGCTCCTCGACTTCCGCAAACAGGAACAGGGGCACATGAAGGTGAAAGTCAGCCCGCACAACATCGTGCATTTCCTCTACGAGAATTATCTGATCTTCATGGAGTACGCCAGCAGCAAGCAAATCAACTTCAAATTCGAGAAGAATACCGATAGCCTTGAAGTGTGGTATGACCAGAAGCAGATGCAGAAGGTCATCAACAACCTTTTGTCCAATGCCATCAAACACACCCAGGCAGAAGACACCATCACCCTCAGCATCACCACCGAAGGAAACGAAGCCGTAATCCGCGTGACTGATACCGGTTGTGGCATCGATGCCAAAGAGGTAGACAAGATATTCGACCGCTTCTATCAGACCGAGCAGATGGACAGCCTGAGCAGTGGCGCCGGTACGGGCATCGGACTGGCACTTACGAAAGGCATCGTCGAACTTCACCACGGCAGCATCCGGGTAGAGAGCGAGTTGGGCAAAGGCAGCAGCTTCATTGTCCGTCTTCAATTGGGGAATGCCCAGTTCACCGCCGAAGAAATCAGTAGGAAGACCGAAACCATACAACAGATAGAGCAGCCCCAGACACCTGAAATAGACGCTTCGCTCAAAGCCGAACTGGAGGAGAACGCTCCCATAAAACGTATGTCGGACGTCAAGATGATCATCGTAGAAGACAACGACTCCATCCGCGAGATGCTGGCAAACATCTTCCGCCCCTTCTATCAAGTGCTGACAGCCGCAGACGGTGAAGAAGGCCTGGAACTGATACAGAAAGAAATGCCGAACATCGTGGTCAGCGATGTAGTAATGCCCAAGATGTCCGGTACGGAACTCTGCAAACAGGTAAAGAACGACTTCAACACCTGTCACATCCCAGTGGTATTGCTCACCGCACGCACCGCCGTAGAGCAGAACCTCGAAGGTCTGCGCATCGGTGCGGACGATTACATCACCAAACCGTTCAATACAAACCTGCTGATTTCCCGCTGCAACAACCTGGTGAACTCACGCATCCTCCTGCAAGAGAAGTTCAGCAAGCAACCGCAAGCATACGCGCAGATGCTGGCGACCAACCCGATAGACAAGGACATCCTAGACCGTGCCATCGCCATCATCGAGAAGCACCTGGACGATACGGAGTTCAACGTCAACGTCTTTGCCCGCGAAATGGCCATGGCGCGCACCAACCTGTTCACCAAACTGAAAGCCATCACCGGTCAGACTCCGAATGACTTCATCCTCACCATCCGTCTGAAGAAAGGTGCCCTGATGCTGCGTAACAACCTGGAACTGAACATCACCGAGATATCGGACAAGATAGGTTTCAGTTCCTCACGTTACTTCTCGAAGTGCTTCAAGGACGTATATCATGTCAGCCCGCTCGCCTACCGCAAGGGAGAGGACGCCGACAAAGAGGAGAAAAACGGAGAAGACGAAGAAGGCTGACGAAGCGCTTAAATGTTCCACTCCGTTCCACCGAATTGAAACAAAAGATTCTCCCTTGAGAAACAAAACTTTCTTGCCTAAGGAACAAGAGTTTCTCTCCTAAGAAACAGACGTTCCAATACGGTGGAACAGAAGTGCCACTGCCATGAAACGGGATTGGCCATAGATTCGCCTTCATTACGACATTGAACTTTGTACATTTTCGCCCTTCTCCTGTACTTCATTATACACATAATCCGGAGAAAGCCGTTACCTTTGACCTCAGAAATAACAATCTAAAGTCAAAGAACTATGAAGCAATTCTCTCCTTTATGGACTCTTCTTCCGGGTGCCGCCCTGATAGCAGGATGCGGAAATCCCTCGAAAAAAGAAGCCACCGACAACAGTTTCCGTCAGAAGCCTAATGTGATATATCTGATTGCCGACGACCTCGGCATCGGCGACCTGAGTTGCTACGGCGCTACCAAGATAAGTACTCCCAACATCGACCGCCTTGCCGGACAAGGCGTGCAATTTACCAATGCCTACGCCACTTCCTCCACCAGCACCCCCTCCCGCTTCGGCCTGCTGACGGGTATGTATCCCTGGCGGCAGGAGAACACCGGCATCGCTCCGGGTAACTCGGAACTTATCATCGACACTGCCTGCGTCACCATGGCCGATATGTTCCGGGCAGAAGGCTATGCCACCGGAGCTGTAGGCAAATGGCATCTGGGACTCGGCCCCAAAGGCGGCACCGACTTCAATCATCTTATCAAGCCGAATACTCAGGATATCGGATTTGATTACGAATACATCATTCCGGCCACGGTTGATCGTGTACCTTGCGTATTCGTTGAGAACGGCCACGTTGTAGGCTTAGACCCCAACGACCCCATCACCGTGAACTATCACCACAAAGTGGGCGACTGGCCTACCGGATTGGAAAATCCGGAACTTGTAAAACTGAAACCCAGTCAGGGGCATAACAATACGATTGTGAATGGTATTCCCCGTATCGGTTGGATGACCGGCGGTAAATCCGCCCTTTGGGTGGACGAGGACATCGCCGACGTCATCACCGGCAAAGCCAAAGATTTCATCGTGAATCATAAGAGCGAACCTTTCTTCTTATATATGGGCACGCAAGACGTACACGTTCCCCGCGTACCCCATCCCCGTTTTGCCGGAAAGAGCGGCATGGGTACCCGCGGCGACGTAATCCTGCAACTGGACTGGACTGTGGGTGAGATTATGAATACTCTGGACAGTCTGAACCTTACGGATAACACTATCTTTGTATTCTGTAGCGATAACGGCCCTGTCATTGACGACGGTTACCAGGATCAGGCTCTCGAACTGCTGAACGGTCATACGCCCATGAAGCAATACCGTGGCGGAAAGTACAGTGCCTATGAAGCCGGAACACGTATTCCCTTTATTGTACGTTGGCCTGCCGGTATCCAGCCCTGCAAACAGCAAGCTTTATTCTCTATGATCGATGTATATGCTTCTTTAGCCGCGTTACTGGATCATCCGCTTACACCTGCAACCGTTGCTCCCGACAGCCGTGACCAACTGGCCACTTTCTTAGGGAAAGACAATACCGGATGCGACTATGTAGTACAGCAGAATCTGAACAATACTTTGTCCATCATTCAAGGAACATGGAAGTATATCGAGCCGAGTGACAAGCCCGCCATCGAGTATTGGACCAAAATGGAGTTAGGGAACAACCCGCAGCCCCAACTGTACAATATTTCCATAGACCCGTCGGAGAAAAACAATGTAGCGGCAGCACATCCCGAGATGGTAAAAAACCTCTCTGAACTACTGGAAGAGGTGAAAGCCGGAAGGAATCAGGAAACGAGGTAAAGAATCGTACAGAACAAGCATTTCTTATCGAAAATGTACAAATTCGTACCTTTTGCGAACAATTTCCTAAAGCGCTTTCATTATCATACCCTACATTTGCAATATAAATCAAAGTTTTTTAAGGAGAAAAACAACCTTTTTAATAACTAATTAATTTAATATTTATGAGACAGAAAGTAACCTTAATTCTATTGGCCTCCTTTCTCTGTTATGTATTAGGCATACAGGCACAGACAGGCAGTCAAGTTACAGGTAAAGTTATCGATGCAATGGGAGAACTTCCCGGAGTTAGTGTCGTTGTAAAAGGAACTACCAACGGAACAATTACCGGTATTGATGGTAGCTTCAAATTAAATAATGTGAAGCCTTCTGACATCCTATTGCTTTCTTTTGTAGGATACAAAACTCAAGAAATCAAAATTGGTAATCAAAAGAACTTTAACATAACTATGATAGAAGATGCTCAGGCATTAGATGAAGTAGTTGTAGTTGCAGTCGGTTACGGTGATGTAAAACGCCGTGACTTAACAGGTTCAATTGGTAAAGCCAATATGAAGGACCTTACAAAAGTACCGGTTACCAATGTTGCAGAATCATTAGGTGGTCGTATTGCCGGTGTTAACGTAACCTCTACAGATGGTGGCTTGGGAGACAACTTCAATATTGTTATTCGTGGTGCCGGTTCTCTTACACAAAGCACTGCTCCTTTGTATGTTATTGATGGTTTCCCCAGTGAGACTTCTGGCATGGGTGCCCTCAATCCTAATGATATTGAATCTATTGATGTTTTGAAAGATGCTTCAGCAACAGCAATATACGGTTCACGCGGTGCAAATGGTGTTGTAATCATTACCACCAAGAAAGGTAAAGCAGGAAAACCGACCCTCTCTTACAATGGTAGCATTAGCATCAGCAATGTGAAAAATAAGATGGAAATGATGGATGGTTATGACTTCGTAATCCTCCAAAAAGAATTAATGCAAGGTAGTTTTGTTGAAGTAGACGGAGAAAAAATTGACGCATTTACCAATTTCTATCTGAAAGATGGACTGACCATAGAAGATTACAAACATTTTAAATCTATTGACTGGCAAGACGAAATTTATCGTACAGCACTCAGCCAAAATCATCATGTGGGTCTAACAGGCGGTAATGAGAATATGAATTATGCTGCCTCTTTGTCTTATGACAACCAACAAGGTATCATCATTAACTCTGATCTAAGCCGTTACCAAGGCCGTTTCAATTTTAGCCAAAAAATCAATAAAAAGATAAAGATTGATGCAAACGCTAATTATGCAAGTATTGTCCAAAACGGAGTAAATCCATCAGCCAATCAAAGTACATCTTCAAACTCACTGATGTATAGTGTTTGGGGATATCGTCCCGTATCACCTTCCGGTTCAGACCTTTTGGCAGAAATGTATGATGAAGATGTTGATATGAAAGACGATTATCGCTTCAATCCTGCCCTTTCTGCAAAGAATGAATACCGCAGAAGAACTACTAACACACTACAAAGCAACTTAGGTGTGGAATGGGAAATAATCAAAAACCTAAAATTAAAAGTTAGCGCCGGATATACAAGCAGAGACTTCAAGAATGAAGAGTTCAACAACTCCAAAACCCGTACAGGAAATGATCACCCCAACAATACTCAAAGCAAGGGGATCAATGCCAAACTAAATCAATCGGAATTCAGAAGTTATCTGAATGAAAATACGCTAAGTTATGTATTATCTAAAAAGAAACATAACATAAACGCTTTGTTAGGTATTACATTCCAAAAAAACACTGAATACAGTCACACTGTCACTGTAACTCATATTACGAATGAGTCTTTAGGTATGGCCGGTTTAGGCAATGGTGACGTACCTGTAGTTACAGCATCGAAAGGAGAAAATGCATTGATGTCTTATTTAGGACGTCTTAATTACAACTATGACTCTAAGTATTACGCAACATTCTCAATGCGTGCTGACGGTTCTTCCAAGTTTTCCAAAGGAAATCGTTGGGGATATTTCCCCTCAGGCTCATTAGCCTGGGCCTTTGGCCGAGAAAGCTTTGTTGCAGAAAACCTTTCATGGCTTTCAAACGGCAAGCTACGCGTAAGTTATGGTCTCACTGGTAATAATAGAATTGGCAATTATGACTATATGGCACAACTTACTCCCAGTGAAAATACATATAAGTATCCTTGGGACAGCAATTTCCATTCCGGATATTATGTTAACAGCATTGCTAACCCAAAATTGAAATGGGAAACAACTGAACAATATGATTTTGGTTTGGATTTGGGATTCTTCGACGGTCGTCTGAATTTAAATTTGGATTATTATATCAAAACCACCAAAGACCTGTTAATGAATGCAGATACTCCAGCTAGTTCAGGTTACAAAACTACCCGTTTAAATATTGGTGAATTACGTAACTCTGGTTTTGAAGTAACCTTAGAAAGTACTAACATCAAAACAAAGGACTTTGTTTGGACTTCAAACTTCAATATAGCTTTCAACAAAAACAAAATTCTGTCTCTAAACTACGGACAAGAAGAAATGACTAACTATATTTCATGGGACACAGCCTACAAAGGACAAATAGCTTATGTCAGCCGCGTAGGTGAATCAGCAGGAAGTATGTATGGTTTTGTATATGACGGGACTTACAAAGAAGAAGACTTCAATATCTCAACTGATGCTAATGGTAAGAAAGTATATACCTTGAAAGATGGCGTTGTTTCATTCCGTGACGGATGCCAACCAGGAGATCCCAAATACAAAAATATCGATGGTAGTGAAGATAATAAAATCACCGATAGCGATCGAACAATCATCGGTAATGGGCATCCATTACACACAGGAGGTTTCAGCAATAATTTTACTTACAAGAATTGGGATTTAAATATATTTTTCCAATGGAGTTATGGTAATGATTTGTTAAACATCAACCGTATGGTAATGGAAAATCCTGGTTCCAAAAAGAATTTAAATCAATTTGCTTCATACAATAATCGTTGGACTGAAAACAATCCGAGCAGCAATATGCCTCGTGCCAATGCCATTGGTGCTAATGTATATAGTTCTCTTTACGTCGAAGATGGTTCTTACTTGAAATTAAAAACAATTTCAATTGGTTATAACTTCCTGCCAAAGACATTGAAGCCTATAGGTATTCAGGCAGCAAGAGTATATGTTTCTGCCGATAATATTGCAACTATTACAGGATATTCCGGTTCTGATCCTGAAGTATCCACCCGAAATTCCGTATTAACTCCAGGATTCGACTGGTCTGCACATCCGCGTTCTTTCAACGCATCATTCGGTATTAATGTAACTTTCTAATCATCTAAAAGAATTAAGAACATTATGAAAACTAACAATATCCTAAAACAAATTTGTATCTGGTCGCTTGCTTTAAATCTGCTTTCGTGCGATTTTCTGGATACTAAGCCCTATGATTTCGTAGCTCCGGAAACATTCTATAAAGACGAAAAAGAATGTACTATGGCATTAGCCGGCGTATACTTTACTTTGGCAAAGGCTACAGTTTATGGCAATAATTACTCTCTCATGTTATCCAATACGGATGATTTAAGCTATTTTACTCGTGAGTATACAAGTACACCTGTTTTAAATCACGGTGCGGTTTGTAACACCCATGATGCAGGCAACTCTCAAATGTTTGACACATGGACAGACTTATACGACGGCATCAATAATGCTAATATATTGCTGGAAAATGTAGATCGCGCTAACATGAGCGATGAAGCCCATAAACGTATAAAAGGAGAGGCTAAATTCCTACGTGCATATTACCACTTCTTATTAGTGCAGGCATGGTATGAAGTTCCCATCCGTAAAGAAGCGGTAATTGACATGGAAACTAGTAGTATGGAAGCAACACCTCACGCAGAAGCTATGGACTGGATCATTAAAGAAATGGAAGACTGCATTGATATGGTTGACAACAGCAACTATGATAAGTCGCCTTCATACGTAAAAAAGACTGTAGTTGAAGGTATTCTTGCACGCGTATGTTTATGGCGGGCAGGTTATCCTTCAAATGGCGGAAATGAATTCTATCAGAAAGCAGCCAAATATGCCAAAGCTGTTTATGACTCTAAAAAGCATAAATTATATCAAGGAGATATATATGCGATTTGGAAGAATATGGCATCCGACAAGTACGATACAGAATATAATGAAAGTATGTGGGAAGTTGAATTCATAGGTACAAAAGATGACGGAAGATACACAGAAAGCCGTATAGGCAATGAAATAGGTAATTTGCAAAATGTAAATGGCGGTAAAGGATTAGGTAATGGCTTCTATGCTGGCTCTCTCATCCTTTGGGATCTATACGAAAAGAATCCTGGTGATTTAAGACGAGATCTCTCCATGGCACCATACCAAATTAATAACAAAGGAGCAGAAGCCGCATGGAAAAATACAGAAATAGTAGAACGTCGTTGTGGAAAATTCCGTCGTGAATGGGAAACAAATACTCCGTTAAATAAGAACTATACAGGAATTAATTTCCCTATACTACGCTATGCAGATGTTTTATTAATGCTTGCAGAAGCAGATATGGAAGTAAATGGAGTGACAAGTTTAGCTTTATCATGTATTAATGAAGTACGAGAAAGAGCCGGAATAAACAAATTGCCAGAAACAATTTCTATAGATAATCTCCGTCAGGAACTTCGTGATGAACGTGCACGTGAACTCTGCTTTGAAGCATTACGCAAATACGATTTGGTACGATGGGGCATCTATGTAAAAGCTATCAATACAGATTTAGCAAAAGCCGTAACAAAAGATAGCCGTTGGTCAAATCTTAAAAATAACAGAAGCGGTGCTGAAGGTTTCGCTTTGTATACAAAAGAAAAGCATCAATTCTTGCCTATCCCCCGACAAGAAATGTCTGTAAACACCAAGTTGAAACAAAATAACTATTGGCTGAAAGAGTAACAAACTTCACACAAGACTTCTAACCTTAAAGTGAAATCAAATAGACCTTAATCAATTTGACATGTACAGGGGAGAGCGGCCGTGAGGTTCCTCTCCCCTTCTTATAAAACCTCAAAAACAATATATCTTATGACCAGAAAACACTCGTTATTTATTCTTGCCTTGTTATGTAGCCAGCTCTCTCTTGCCCAGTTCATAGGTTTTGAGACAGGGATTCCAGAACAATTCAAAACAACTGGCAAGGGAAAAACCTCCTTGTCCACCCAATATTATAAAGAAGGCAGACAAAGTCTGAAATGGGATTTCTGTTCCGGTTCCATACTCAATGTTACCTTAGAGCAATTCCTTGTCCTCAATGAAGAAATAGAAACCTCAGCAGGTATCACTTTATGGATTTATAACGAAAAGCCTCAGCAAGATTCCATTCGTTTTGAATTTCTTTCTCCGCAGGGGCATGTATCCTATTGGTTTAGTTTCCAATTGGCGTCGGCAGGTTGGCGTGCTTGTTGGATAGGTTTCCAACATATGAAGGGAGACAAACTGAATAAAGAAATTGCAGGCTACCGATTAGTAGCTCCCAACCATAAGGGACGTGTCTTCTTAGACCGCCTCACTTTCCCTGTGAAGAAGATAAATGACCGCACTACTCCCGACCTACAAATGCCTTACAATAATTCCCTCTCATACCGTGACCTCTGGCATTGGTGCCGTGTATGGCAATGGGAACAATATGACTACGACCTGCCTTTGCCCGACTCTCTGAATCAGAAAGAAAGAGAAGAGCTTCGTACGATAGAACAACGCCTGACGGCTGCTCTTGATATAAAAAAAGCTCCTACAGAAGCTATAGCTAAAGCCTATAAAGTCTTCGGAAAAGCCGCTATACGTAAGTCCGGAAACGGATTCACAGGCGCACCTGTACTCGCTCCTGATGAACTAAACCGCAAAGCTGGAGAAATATCTTGGAACGATCTGGAAACCATGCTTTCCGGATTTGCGTACGACGCTTATTGCAATCATTCCTCAACAGCGCTAAAAAATTATTTCACAGTATGGGATTTTGCCATTAACCAGGGATTCGCCTATGGCAGTGGAATGGGAACCAATCATCACTATGGCTATCAAGTACGGAAAATCTACACTACAGCCTGGCTGATGCGCGATGCCATTTGGAAAGTTCCCAACCGTGATAATATCTTATCAGCCCTCATCTTCTGGTCTGCCCTGTCCGAGACTCGTAAACCTTATCAATACGGAAGAGACGAACTGCTAGACAGCTGGCACACTTTGCTGATGGCGAAAACCGTATCCGCTCTACTCTTTATAGACGAACGGGAACGAGCACGTGCTCTGAAGGGACTTTCCCGTTGGGTTTCGACTTCACTCCACTATACTCCCGGCACCATTGGCGGTATCAAGGTAGATGGCACCACATTCCATCACGGAGGTTTCTATCCTGCTTATACTACCGGAGTTCTCGCCATGGTAGGACAGTTTATCGCATTTACTAACCAGACAGAATATGAACCGACCGAAGAAGCCCGGCAGACACTGAAGTCCGCTTTTATCTCCATGCGCAACTACTGTAACAAATACGAATGGGGAGTTGGCATCAGCGGAAGACATCCTTTCAGAGGGTCGATGAAAGATGATGACGTTGCTGCTTTCGCCTATCTTGCCCTTTCCGGTGATCTTTCCGGAGAAAAGAATAATTTCGACTGGCATTTGGCAGCCGATTATCTTCGCCTTTGCCAGAAGAACACACCGGAAGCACGCTTTTTTAAAGAGCAAGGTGTACAACCTGCCGATGCGCCGCAGGGATTCTTTGTATACAACTATGGCTCAGCCGGTATCTTCCGTCGTGCAAATTGGATGGTTACTCTTAAAGGATATACCACTGACGTGTGGGGAGCTGAGATTTATACAAAAGATAACAGATATGGACGCTACCAAAGTTATGGCTCGGTACAAATCATGGGGCAACCTTCACGCCTTGCCAGCGGGTACGATGAGAATGGTTGGGACTGGAACCGCCTGCCCGGCACCACCACCATCCACTTGCCGTTTGAATTACTGGACAGTCCGTTATCTGGAACTACGATGGCACGCTCGAAAGAGAATTTCTCCGGAAGCAGTTCATTAGAAGGAAAGAACGGAATGTTTGCCATTAAACTGATGGAACGTAACCTCAAAAACTTTACCCCGGACTTTGTTGCCCGTAAATCTGTCTTTTGTTTCGGCAACAAAATGGTATGCTTAGGAAGCGGAATCAATAACAGCAACTCTTCTTATCCTACGGAAACAACCCTTTTCCAAAGCGTCTTCCGAAAAGATACGACAAATATCTTTGTTGATGGAAAACAACAAAATGAAATGTTCCATCAGCAACTGAATGATGGAAAGTTACATTGGCTACAAGACGGATACAACAATCATTATTTCGTCAAAGGAAATGTAGAGGTGCAGATAGCTGGACAGGAATCACGCCATGAAAAGACACGGGCGAAAACGCACGGCACATTCTCGTCGGCATGGATCAATCACGGCAAAGCACCCCGTGATGCCGAATACGAATATATGGTACTAATACAACCCAATCCGGAAGAGTTAAAACTCGCCCGACATAAACCAACCTACCAAATAATACAGAAAAACCAAACAGCGCATGTAATCTTTGATGAAACAACAGGCATTACAGCATATGCGGTTTTCGAAGATTATACTCCACAAGCTGACAACTTTTTCCTCCAGATTCCTGCAGAAACAATGGTAATGCAGAAGAAAGCAGATCAAAATCATATATTATTCAGTGTATGCGATCCCAACCTTCATATCTCGGAAAAAAGCTTCACAACCAAAGAAGCCAGTCAGCCCTCCGAAAAGAAACTCCTGTTGAAAGGGAAGTGGGAAGCAGGTAATTCTTGCGAAAAAATATCCCTGTCTCTCGCCGGAGAGAACACACAACTGACCGTCACCTGCCAGCATGGACAACCGGTAGAATTCACACTAAAACCAATTCACTAAAACCTTATATTCATGAAAACAAAAAAAATTTTTATCCTGTTCCTCGGACTATATATACTAAATATAATCCAGCTGCAAGCAAAAGATCAGACATTCCATGGGCTACAATTCAAAGCAATTCCTACAATATGGGATGAGGCGATCCCCCTTGGAAACGGCATTATAGGAAACCTCATCTGGGAGAAGGACGGCAACTTGCGCCTGGCATTGGACAGGGCAGACTTGTGGGATTTACGCCCTGTCAAGGAATTTGAGTCTCCTTCCTATTCCTATCAGTTCGTCTGTGACGAGGTTATTCGTAACAAAGACCTTTCCAAAGTTCGCGCCCTGATTGATGACCGCAGCCGAAAAGACTGTGCTCCCACCAAAATTCCGGTAGGAGGTATTGAATTCCCGATAGCCCATTTGGGAAAAGTGAAAAATGTGGAACTGGATGTACACACGGCTGTTTGCACCATCACTTGGGAATGTGGAACTGTTGGCAAGTTCTTTACCAGCGCCACCGACAAAACAGGCCATTTCCGGTTTGAGAATTTACCCGAACTGCTTACCATCGAGTTGCAAACACCCCGCTTTGAGGATGACGGTTCAAGTATACAAAGAGTTAGTGCTCCCCGTACTCATTTGCTCACTCGCCTAGGATATAAGAATGGCAAAGTAACCCGGCACAACAACAGCATCGTCTATCGTCAGAAAGCCTATGGGAAAGTGAGCTATGAAGTAGCCCTGAGATGGCACACCCCTACCTCACAAACTCTAGAAGGAAGCTACTGCATCACTACTCAAGGTACTTGGTACAGCGAAGCCATACAGGCCGCCGACTTTATGAAAGGATATACAAAAGATTTCCAAACGGCACTGACAGAACATATCGGTTGGTGGGAAGCGTATTGGGAAAAATCCCAAATTCATCTGCCTGACCCTATTTTAGAGGCTCAATGGTACCTGGAAATGTACAAATTCGGAGCTGCTTCCCGGAAAGACGCTCCTCCAATCTGCTTACAAGCTGTATGGACTGCTGACAACGGGCAAACCCCACCATGGCGTGGCGATTTTCACAATGACCTGAACACACAACTTAGCTATTGGCCTGGATATAGTGCCAACCATCTGGAAGAATCACGCGTATTCACTGACTGGCTTTGGAAGATAAAAGATAACGGAGAAGACTTTACCCACCGTTTTTTTAAAGTAGAAGGGTTAAATATCCCTGGCATAGCCACACTGGAGGGAAAAGCCATTGGAGGATGGAGTCCTTATTCCCACCAGCCCACCACAAGCGGTTGGCTCGCCCATCACTTCTACCAACAATGGAAGTATGAAGCAGATACGGAATTTTTAAAGAAGCAGGCATATCCTTGGGTTAAAGAAGTAGCACGTTACTTTGAGAATATTTCCGTGAAAGACGTAAATAACAAACGCAGACTACCCTTATCCACTTCTCCGGAAATCAACGATAATGAATTGGATGCATGGTTCCAGCAAACTACTAATTACGATTTGGCAAACATACGTTTCACTTATACGGCAGCAGCAGAAATGGCAGATGCGCTGAATTTGAAAAAAGACGCCACCCATTGGCGCAAACAATTGGAAGAGTGGCCTGATTTTGCCTCAGATAGTACGGGATTGACTATTGCTCCAGGTTATCCGTTGACAGAATCCCACCGCCATCTTTCACATATGTTGGCTTTTCATCCTCTAGGATTGATAGATATTTCACAAGGCAAAAAAAGTGAAGAACAGATTTTGCATTCTCTCCGCCATTTCGAAGGATTGAATACCAAACAATGGGTAGGCTATTCTTTTGCATGGATAGCAAATATGAAGGCCCGTGTACGGGATGGTGAAAGTGCAGTCAAATATCTTCATTTATTTATTAATGCATTTTGTTCTCCCAATAGTTTCCACTTGAACGGTGACCAGTTAAAGAAAGGATACAGTAACTATACTTATCGTCCTTTCACATTGGAAGGAAATTTTGCTTGTGCGGCTGCTATACAAGAGATGTTGCTACAAAGCCATACGGGGGTCATTCAGGTATTTCCAGCTATTCCCGAAAGTTGGAAAGATTTTTCTTTTCATAACTTAAGAGCCATGGGAGCTTTCCTTGTCGATGCTGAATGCAAGGACGGAAAGATCGTGAATGTAATGGTTCGTTCTGAAAAAGGTAACATATTAAGGATACTGAATCCCTTTACTGGAAAAGTCGAGGAAAGGAATACAACGGTAGGAGAAGTGATTGTTCTGAAATAGTATATGTAGTTAGTATAATACATCCATGAAAAAATTATTTTTATTTTTACTTTTATTTGTTTGTACTTTCTCCATCAGAGCGCAGGAAATATTGATTCCTACTCCGTTGAAATACATAACAACATCAAAGGAAAGTTTTGTTCTCGGAACACAAATTCAAATTGTGAAAGGAAAAGGTGTATCCAATATCTTCTGTAAATCATTCAAAGAAAAAATTAGTCAGTTGAATATACAACAAACTGTCTCTACAGGAAATATAGAATTACAACTAACTCCGGAACGGTTTCCAGACAATGAAGCTTATCGCCTAACTGTATCTCCCAAACATATATTACTGGAAGCAGCCAATGAGGTGGGGCTGTTCTACGCACAGGAAACTATTCTGCAATTGGCACGTATAGGTAAAGGGCAAATCGGGACTTGTGTTATTGAAGACAGGCCCCGATATATCTGGCGAGGATTTATGTTGGACGAAAGTCGCCATTTCTTTGGAAAAGAAAAGGTGAAAAAGTATTTGGATATCATGGCTTCTTTGAAGTTAAACGTATTCCATTGGCATTTGACAGATGAAACCGGCTGGCGTATTGAAATCAAACGTTACCCCAAACTTACGACCGAGGGGGCGATAGGAAATTGGAGTGATCCAAAAGCTCCTGCACGCTATTATACGCAAAAGGATATTAAAGAAATTGTAGCCTACGCAGCAGAACGCCATATCACTGTGATACCGGAGTTTGATATGCCAGGCCATGCAAAATCCGTGTGTCGTGCCTATCCAGAAATATCTGGAGGCGGAGAAGGACGTTGGCAACATTTCACTTTTCACCCCTGTAAGGAAGAAACCTATGAGTTCATTAGTAACGTGCTGGATGAACTGATACAATTATTCCCTGCACCCTATATCCATATAGGAGGAGATGAAGTACACTTTGGAAATCAAAGTTGGTTTACTGACCCATTGATACAACGTTTTATTCAGGAACATGATTTAAAAAATGAAGTGGGATTGGAACAATACTTCATTCGTCGTATTGCAGATATAGTTTACAAGAAAGGACGTAAGATTATTGCTTGGGATGAAGCTGTAGATGCCGGGGTCTCTCCCGAGAAAATGGTGGTGATGTGGTGGAGGCATGATCGTAAATATCAACTTGTCAAAGCACTTGAAAATGGATATCAAGTGATAATGACTCCCCGCAGACCTCTTTACGGTGATTTTTTACAGTATGGCTCACACAAGATAGGACGTTATTGGGGAGGATACAATACGATTGAAACCATTTATAATTTCCCCGAATCTGTCTCTCATCTATTGAAGGGATACGAAGATCAGATAATGGGACTCCAGTTTGCTATGTGGACAGAACGGATAACAAATGAAAAACGTTTGGATTTTATGACTTTCCCTCGTATTGCCGCCGTCGCTGAAGACGGGTGGACATGGGAGAGAAATAAAGATTGCAGCGTATTCATGCGTAAGTTGCCTCATTTTCTGAATTATTTAGATACAATGGGTATAATCTATTTTAACCCCTTTAACCCCAATGCTCTTCCTGAGCCGGAAGGTCCAAAGAAAGAGGATGTTTTACAGAATGGATAGACAACAATTAACTAAATAACAAAATCAAGTTTTATCTTAAAGAAGGTATTTAAATATATATATTTTCAATATAAAAGTACAAGGCAGCTAATTCTTGGCAAATTAGTTGCCTTTTTATATTCTAGGTATCCCCCTTAAAAACGGTTTGATAGATAAAATAGGAGCAATATTTGAACGGTAAAACAGTTCTTCATCAAGAAAAAGATTTATTTGCAAAAAAGTGAAGCTTCATACTCTTCAAAGTTGGCAAATCTGTATTCTTTTTCTTTGCAACCATAGACGGTTCGGGAGAAATTAAGAACGGGCCCCGCTCCTAAAATATAATTATTCCGCTAAAATAGTTACCTTTGCAGAAATATTGAATAACTGATTGATATGCAGAGTACCCTCCCCATTCATTTTGCCCCGTTGCAAGGTTACACCGAGGCTATTTACCGACAAGCGCATGCCCGCATATTCGGCAGTGTAGAGAGCTATTATACCCCTTTCGTACGTGTGGAGCACGGAGAAATCCGAAAAAAAGACATGCGCGAGATTACTCTGGAAAACAATCGTGGCGTGCAACTTATTCCGCAACTCATTGCACCCGATGTGGACAAAATGGAGCAAATCATTGCCTTATTCATCGAAAAAGGATATAAGAATGTGGACATAAATCTGGGATGTCCTTTCCCTCTTTTGGCTAAACGGCACAATGGTTCGGGCATGCTTCCTCATCCCGAAGAGGTACGCGAACTGCTGACTGCTGCCATAAAGTATCATCCCGACCTTCAGTTCTCTGTCAAAATGAGGTTGGGCTGGGAGAACCCGGAAGAATGTCTGGCTTTGCTACCCTTGCTGAATGAATTGCCATTGACACATATCATCATGCATCCCCGACTGGGAAAACAACAATATAAAGGGGAAGTGGATTTAAAAGGCTTTGAAGCATTCTACAATGAATGTCGTCATCCTCTTATTTATAACGGTGATTTACTTACAGTAGAAGATATACAGGCTACCTGCGAACGTTTTCCACGACTGGCAGGTATCATGATAGGTCGTGGACTGCTTGCCAATCCCGCCTTAGCTTTGGAGTATCAACAGGGACATCCGCTTCCCGAAAAGGATATGCAGGAGAGACTCAGATTGTTCCACGCCGACATATTTGCCCAGTATGGCAATCTTCTGGAAGGGGGAGACAAACAACTGCTGACGAAGATGAAAAACTTTTGGGAATACCTGATGCCGGACGGAGACCGGAAAGCCAAAAAGGCAATTCATAAGGCCAACAAGCTGGAAACTTACCAGGCGGCAGTCCGCAGCTTGTTGGGGTAATCATTGTTCTTATTCCGGATTTACATCCGGAATCGTATGTACATCTTTACGTATCTGCGCCACATGATGCAGTTTCATCCAATTGTGCAGATATTCACGGTGTTGCAGCAGGATCTCTTTGTATTTCTCCTCAATGGCGAGATTACGCATCTCACCACGGTCTTTTTCCATATCAAAAAGTTGCTCACGGTAAAGGCCTTTGTCATACAACACATATTTATAGCGAGAGGTACGCAAAGCCCAGCCACGTGTGTTCCCACCTTTATCGAAAGTGGTTTCGGTCACAATGTAGTCTTGATGCTTCAATGACGGATCAGCTTTCTCTACCAACGGTCTGAAAGAGACACCATGTAGCCCTTCAGGAAGCCGGATACCTGCCCAGTCGCAAACGGCTGCAAAGAAATCGACACCGTTATTCACCAGTTGCGGCATCTCCTTGCCGGCATTCTTCTTTCCCGGTAAAGTTACAATCAGAGGAACATTTACCACCTCTTCATATAAAGCCGATTTCTGATTCCAGTGATGTGCTCCCACTCCGTCGCCATGATCACTGGTAAATATCACAACTGTATTCTTCCATAAATCCTGTTTGTCCATAGCATTCAGAATCTTACCGATTTCTGCATCCACCTTTTCAACCAAACGGTAATAGAGACTCCGGTATCGGCGCCAATCATCCGGAGTGTAGTTACGGGTAGGATAAGCCGAATAATTCAAACTCTGCTCATAACCGATCACATCAGCATCATAGGGATTCTTTGCGAAATTAAGAGGTAGTCCCGGCCACTCATTCTGCGGCAGGTCTTCCATATTCCCCCAAGGCAAATTCTGACTACGTGCGTACTCACAGATATTATGCGGGTTATCGAATCCTGCTACCAGAAAGAAAGGTTTGGTATGCTTTTGTTCCAGAAAACCGGCACAAGCTTCCGCCAATCCATTATCACAATGCGGATGAATAGTAGTAAAACCGAACTCTTTATCCGGCATGGAGGCTGTATGTACATGCCATTTACCGGCATAGATACAGTCATAACCGACATTCTGCATCAGTGTTCCCAAAGTCCGGGTACGCAATGAGTCCGGTATCGGCGTACCGTTTCGGGCAAGTCCTACTTCATGCGAAGTATAGCCTGTGAACATAGCTGCCCTGGCAGGTCCACTCAGTGGTGTAGAACAATAGGCATTACGAAACAGGACACCTGACTGTGCCAGCCTATCCATATTCGGAGTATGCAAGTCATCGTTTCCCATGCAACTCATCGCAGAGGCTGTCTGCTGATCGGTTACAATGTAGATGATATTAGGCAACTCTTTCGCCCAAACCAAGGAGGGAGCGACAACCGTTGCACACAACATTAAATTCTTTACTTTCATCACAGTTCTATTGTAAAGACTAACTTCATTATTTCTTCAACTCTACATCAAAGCTGGCAGCGTCCTTACATGCAAAACGCAGAACAGTCTGATGCTTATCCTTAGAAACGACCTTGCAATAAGGAGTCTCAGCAACCTTCCATTCGCCTCTCAGCGTAACCGTCACAGGTATCTCACCGCTGTCATCATCAATCCAGGGACGGGAATAGATGCTGCGCTCCTTGCGCTTGCCATCCTTATCAAAGGCTTCATCGCTCGGACCCCGATAAAGGGCCAGGTCCGGTTGGGAAACGGTCAACAAGAGTTTTCCTTTATCCTCGCGTATCATCACAAGACAGGAAGTATCGGCCTTCTGCAACAAACCCTCTTTCGGCAACACCTGCGGAGTTTCAAAGAGTACATAAGACGTTAAGTTATCCGTCAGGGAACGGACAATATGCGCATTGCCGTCTTGCTGCAAAACTTTATAAGTAGGTTTACGGGCAAACGCTTTCAGAGCCGCCTCATCCGTACGCGGCAGGACAGCATATTCATAAGAAGCACCCTTCGGAGCCTTTCCATGTTCCAGCACCAACGAAACCCAGTCACCGGAAGTAGGCTTCGGATTACGCTCGCCTACGGAAACCTGTGGAAAGTTTTTTTCATATTTCGCCGTTTTCATCGAGTTTCTCGATAGATAATAGCCTACGCCGTTAGGGTCTATATACGTTTGACCATCGCTTTTGTAAGCCTCCCAGTACTTATGCATTTCGGGAGTGACGGCAGCCAATTGGAAGACGGTAGTCTCTGTGGGGAACTCTTCGTTCGTATTCTCAATATCCGTGCCCAGGCAAACAATCGTTCCGTCGAAGAAGTGATAGGACTTACGGGCGCGATGCGAGCCGTTGTACTTATCATGTTCGTGCAGCTTCATCCCGAAGTTACCGTTCAGCCGTGCCTGCGACAAGCCTCCGGCAAATGCTTCATCAGAATAGAGCATCTCCTCCATACCGGAGAAAGTGTCCACGTTCATCACTTTTGCGCGAAGCTGGTCATAGGGCAAATGAATGGTTGTCGTGCCGGGAAAACGGTTCCAGTCGAAACCGGCTTCTTGCCAGCCGCTGGTTGCAAAAGTCACCATTTCATCGGGTTTTCCGGTTAATATCTGCATACTTCCGTGAGCCAGATAACGACCGTAGAAGTTGGCATCCAAGTAATGTTCCGCTGCCCAAAGGTAACGTGAATGGCCACGCACCACAGCTGCCCAGTTATCCCGGCGTTGCACTGAAACACAACCATAGCCTAAAACCAGATTACCTTGCGGGTCGGGTTCGGGACGGAAGCCTTGCGTCTCAAACAGTTTTTTCAACTCCAGTTCGCGGGCAGTGGACGACTTCGGAAGATAATCCGGAGCATTCTTATCAGGAGTTTCCATGCGCGAAACCAGACGCAGATAGGCCGCAGCCAGTTCCGGATCATACTCTTGTTTTCCGTCAGGGGTGCCCGCCAATGCCAGAGTGGCGTATTGTACAGGAATCAATTGCCCCTTCCCGTTAGGATGACGTCCCGACATGGAGAGGGACCATTGCTTGAAGTTACAGTAGAAACGCATAGTGAGCAGCACTTTCTTCACCGTCTCGTGCGCCAGCTGAGAAACTTTAAATTCTGTTCCGCTCAACAGATAAATCATATTCGTAGCACCATCGAGGCCGCCCACAGCATAAGCCGGATAGTTATTACGGTGATGGAAACAAGCTCCGTCTTTCTTGAAAGAACCTGCCAGTCCCTGTGCCGGACGGCAACCGTAGTCTATCCAGCGGGAGAAAGAACGGAGGTATTGCAACTTCTCAGGAGTATCTTCCATAATCAGGATGCTTGCCATACGGCCCTGTGTCTGCGTATTGAAAGAGTCTATGTCAATACCGTTGACCGTAGGTTTGGGATAAACCTCATTAGTGATGGCATACCAGCGCAAGGTGCGCTCGGCCTCATCCAGCTTACCAGTTTCACGCAAAACGTCTTTCATCAGGAAATATGCCACATACAGACCACGCATACTATATCCGTAGTGGTGGATATTTCCCCAGCAACTGCCGTATGCCACCCCCTGGTCGGTAATATGGTCGTACATCGCCAGGAACTTCTGTTTCAGTTCGTCCTTCACTGCTGCCTCCGAGGCATTGTTGTAGGCATAAGCTATCCGGCGCATCAGGTTGAAATACTCGTTCATCTCCATGCCCAGTTTAGTGAACATACCTTTATCCCAGTCCGGATACATACGCTCGTAGGCCTCTGCCTGCCGCACCATGAAAATGGGCAGACCGCTCACAACTCCATCCTTATACGTTATTCCATAGAAGTCATATTTCTTACGGATGGTTTCCAACTCCTTCTTCGATAGTTTGGAAGGGGTATAGAGCATATCGCGGAAACGTTTTTCCATCAGTTGCATATCTTTCCTGTTCTCTTCCGTAACCGGAGTCAGAGCGATTTCCGGCTTCCACAGAGAGTGTTCGTAGATCACAAGCCAGTGGTTTGTTGTTCCTTTATTGACGAAAGGTACCTGCACGTCGGCCGTTTGCTGGCGGGCATCTACTTTGCTGGCAGTTATCAGATGGTCGATGAATAATTCGCCTTTCACATCCGGAGCCACGATGCGCAGTTCGTTCATTCCGGGTTCGGGAGTGCCTTGCATATCACGCTCGTAGCACACCCAAGCAGCACGCCAACCGGTGAAATTGATACCGAAAGGGAAAGAAGTACATTTCTTGCCGTCTTTCAGGAACTCAAATTGGATGGTGGTGTCCTGTGCCTTCGCATTATACACCCATACGATGAAAGCGGAAAGATACAAATCTTTTCCGGTGGGGTCTTTCTGCTCAAATTGCAGGTCGCGCCGAAGGGAAAGCACGGATCCGGGTTCAAAGGTCCAGCGCAGGCTGTGTGTGCCGTCTTTATAATGTTGGTCACTAATGCCTAAGGTGGCTTTCGTTGCATCCAGTCCGGCAGGTAGTTCCGGGCCTTCAAAAGACAGTAACCGTTCGTTTTTCACAACTTGTGCCGACAGACTGAAGGAAAACAGCAAGACACATACAGTAACAAAGATAGGTTTCATCAAATTAAGTTTCGTCATCATGGCGTAAGTATTAATAGGTTGAATTTAAGTGTTCGATACGGAAGCCCGTGAAACGGACATGATTTTGCAAAAGACGGAGGCCGAAATGTCCGTCGCCCGCACCGGGTTCAATGGGCAGACGGAAGAGTTCTTCGCTGTCCACGCTGAAGGCAGTACAGTTATTCTGAACGCGTATTCTGATATGATACCATTGGTTCGGCTTCAGCAGATGGACCGGATCGGTATATTCTTTAATCAAAGGCTTAATGCGAGTTTCATCTACTTCATAGAACTCTCCGTAGTAACGGCGGAAGCGGGTGGTGGTATTGTCATTGCCTCCATAGCCTACATAAAAGAGATTCAGAGTATTATAGTTGCGGAAGACTCCGTTGCGCCAAGTGGCGCGGGCAAAGAGTTTGCCGGGATGCTTCGGGTCATTTGCCGCCCAAAAACAGTTCATATCGCTGAGGCGGTCGTGTTTACCACCGTTCATTACGGTACAAATGTGGTAACTGATTTCGTAATCACCGGTCAGGCGATCTTTATACCATAGGGTGAGTCCTTCGGGGACGATGAGTTCCAAAGTATCTTCACGGATGGTAAAGTCCATCAGTCCCGACTGGTCTTCAGCTACCCAATGCCCCAATGACGTACGCCCCTGCGCCAGCAAAGTGCAGGGAAAAATCAGGAAAAGGAATTTCCACAGAATTTGTATGAATGATGAATGTGTCATTTCCGGTATTAGTTTCGTTCACAATATTTCGACATTGCAAAGAAAAGGCACATTTTAAAGGAAAAGGCACATAAATCGTACAAAAAAGGTATATTTTAGTGATTGACCGGCAAGAAAACGTTCACTAAGGATACATCTCCTCAAACGCCTTATTTTCTTCGGCTATCGTGCTGATAGTTTCCGGCAGTTCACTGATAGGAAGGTCGAAGTTATACCAATCCGTATAGCAATCGGTAACGTACCACTTCCCGTCAACCAGTTCGAACACCACACGAAGGGAAGCTTCCGATTCATCATAACCGGCTTCAAATTCTTTGTGCATGGGATTGTTCACCGTGAAGCGGGAGACATAGACACCACCCTCTTCATCCGTGATACGTTCCTCTTTAAATATATCTTCACCCAGCAATGCCCACTTTTCGCGTGTAAACGGAAACGTCTTCTCCGTCTCACCATCTTCCTCTAACAGGGCAATGGGAGTTTTCAACGGAAACTTAATACGGGAATACTGGAAAGAGGCACTGGAAGTGAATTTCTTAAGGAATGCCTGGAAGTCCTCATTAGCTGCGGCAGCCTGACTATTCGTAGTCGTCAGCATAAGTACCGCGAAAAGACAAAATACAAAGTGAATTGCTTTCATCTGGTTACAATGTCAAAGGGTTTATTAATCAGGCGCAAAGATAATGCAAAATCCGAAAGCGATACAAAACAAACAAACTTATTTAATATTGTTAAGGTGTAGTTTATCTTAGTCCGCAGAAAATAAGAATAATCCATCCGTTCCCATATCTTCAAACATATGAGATAATATTACAAAGAAGATACATATCATATCCGTTCCTTTACTGCCAATAACACGATATATCCAATACTTATGAAAACAATAATATCATTTATGCTTTTTAGTATTCTGACATCATGTATCCAACAAGAAAGTCAGTTAGAGCAAGCAATATCGCAAAGTGGAGACAACCATATTGAACTGGAAAAGGTCTTGCTACACTACTCCGTAAACCAATCCGATAGTTTGAAATTAAAAGCAGCAAAGTTTTTAATAGAAAACATGCCGGGACATTATTCCATTCTGTCAGATGAATTAAGCAATTACAAACAACATCTTTTGCAATATGACGCATATCTTAAAGCTCCTGCACATATAAGAGCCATATTTGATGTTTACCCTTATCAGGCAAGCTTGCTAAAATTAGCCCATCCCCAAAAGGTGGAAGATATAAAGATTATCAAGGCTGATTATTTAATAGATAATATAGACAAGGCTTTTCTCCATTGGGAAGGTCCCTGGGGAAAGCATTTGACGTTTGACGAGTTTTGCGAGACATTACTTCCATATAGAGTTGATATCGAACCTTTATCCTATTGGAGAGATTCATTGTCACCGGAATTCTCCCCTACCATAGACTGGCTCTCACATATAGATGAATATGCATATTCTCCTTACCAGGCATGCCAGGCTGTAAATGATATACTTTATAAATCAACCGTTTACGCCAATCAAATATTCCACGGATTTCGGCATCCTTTAATATCACAAAATGCAAAAGACTGGAATTGTGTTCAATATGTCTATGGCGTACAATATGTGATGCGTGATTTAGGAGTACCTGTCCACATAGATTATACTCCACAATATGGCGTTCGCGGAAACCGGCACTATTGGAATAGTGTATTGCACTATACAGGACATTCTTATCCTTTTCAAGGATATAATTCCGGTCCCGAACGCTCCTTAAATCCACATAACGGTACGATTAAGGTTTTTCGTCGGTCATACGCCCGCAACAGACGTTGGATATCGGAAATCGTGAAAGACGAACCAATCCCCCCATTTTTTGAGAACCCATTTGTGAAAGATGTATCCCATGAATATCAGCGTACTTTCAACATCCATATCCATTTGACCCATGAAAGTACGGAAAAACGGAAATTCGCCTACCTATGCGCATTTAATAATGAGAAATGGGTCCCGATACATTTCGGAGAGATCAGCGAGAATACAGTAACATTTGAAAATGTAGGAACCGGCATTGCCTGCATTGCAGGATATTGGATCAATGATGAAATAGTTCCCGCATCCTATCCGTTTCTAATAACCAGTACAGGAAAGCCCCACTATTTGCGCCCCGATAAAAAGCAGACGCAGACACTGCGCCTCAAACGTAAATATCCGCTGGTTAATTGGGTCAACCGCAATAGCGACAAAATGGTAGGGGCAAAAATAGAAGCTTCACATCTCCCCTCTTTCATCCCCTCAGTCGAAGTATCCACCTTGTCAGAAAACGCATATTCCAACTATGCGGATCATTTCATCTCTCATCCGCATAAATACCGGTATTGGAGAATTTTGATTCCAAGAAAGACCTCAATCGCTGAACTGGAATTTTTCTCCGGCAATGACACCGTTCCATTAAAAGGGAACTTTTTCGCATCACCCAAGGAAAAGGGATTTGAACAGAAAAAGGCAGCCCTATCCGACCGGGACAAATTAACTTCCGCCGAAATACAGGATTGGGTGGCTATTGATTTGGGCGCTCCGGCCAGCATCAGCCGCATTCATTACTTGCCTTTGACGGATGATAACAATATAGTACCCGGTGAGACTTACGAGCTACTGGTAGGTGACGACAAAGGCTTCAACAGCCTGGGCATGAAAGTGGCCGAATATTCATACATTGATTTCGATTCGGTACCCGTCAACGGGCTGTATTGGATCAGAAATCATACGAAAGGACGCGAAGAGAGAATTTTCACATTTGAAAGAAACAGAGTCATCTTCAGATAAAAAATGATAAAACAAGCCTTTACATATACCGACTTATACGCTTGCGCATTCGCGCTTTACCTTATTTGCCACACCGTTGGAACGTCCGATAACCTTATGGACAAAAATGATTGGTTGATATGGGGTTGCGTTGCACTCTGCTATGCAGCAGTGCGTTGCTTGACACGATCCTGTCAATACAAGTTATTGGGTATAATCGCAATTACCGGATTTATTCAGTCCCTCATCGCATGGGGGCAATTTTGTGGTTGGGCAGAATCCAACCACAACAACTTCCCGGTTACAGGCAGTTTCAAGAACCCGGCACCTTTGGCAGGTTATATCGGTGCCTGCCTGATATTAATCGTAGAATTTATGTCGTTGTGCTATAAGGAGAACAGAAAAACAATCTTTACCCTATTGATACCCGCAGCAGCCTCAATATCGGGAATTATCATCCTCTCCTATTCCCGAGCCGCATGGATAGCTCTGCTCATATCCCTTATACACCTATTGGCAAGGCACCGCAAAATCCGATACCGGCACCTATTTCCCGTAGCGGTATTGTGCCTTTCTTGCTTGGCGGCCCTCTACTTCCTGAAGAAAGAATCTGCCGACGCGCGATTGTTTATATGGAAAAACAGCGGACAGCTTCTTCATACTTCCCCATTAACAGGTTCGGGCGTAAACACCTTTGCATCCCGGTACATGTATACACAAGCCGAGTATTTTGCAAACCATCCGGACTCTCCCTACAAGCTCAAAGCGTCCGATAACAGCCATACTTTCAACGAATACCTGCGCATCATAGTCGAATATGGAATCATCGGACTTATTCTGCTATTTTTGTTGTTCAGAAGCATGTCGTTTTTCCACCCCGTATTATCTTTCTATTGCATCTTTGCCTTTTTTTCATATCCGTTGGAAATCACGCCCATCATATTGCTGGTAACCGTCATGGCGGCATCATATCCGGGAAAAAACATCTGCTATTATCCCCGATATATCTTGATAACCATCTGCCTGTCGGTGTCATGCCTCCTTAGTTACAGAGCATGGCGATTCAAGTCCGAAGAACGGGAATTAAAAAGTATGATTCATGAATACGGGTACTTGCCCGGTGCCGGACTGGAGGACAAACTATTCGGATATTATCCTTGCTATAAGAATAACCATATATACATTGCTTCCTGTGCTATGCAGTTCTACAAAAATAAAAGCTATCCCAAAGCAGAAGTCATGTTACGGCGGGCATCCGTGCTATTTCCTTCCTCAAGGATCTTGTACGACTTAGGCAATTGCTGTCACCGGCTTCAGAAATACGAGGAAGCGGAACGGTTTCTGTCAATCGCCCGCAATATGGCTCCGGGACACGTCTTGCCGCAATACTATCTGTTTCGCCACTACGTCGAAACCGGCCAAACCCATAAGGCACTGAATAGCGCCCACACGATCATTCATAGTAAATTCAAACAAGAAGGCTCTACCGCTCTTCAAGTGAAACATTTGGCAAAAGAGTATTTGAGCAAAACAAAGGAAGGAGGTGAGAGACAATAAAAGAATTTTAACCGGAAAAAAGAATGTATTATTAATCAACAAAAACACATTAGTTATGAAAAAGAAAAAACTAATATTCATCTTAGCCTTATTCGCAGTGATATGGAATTCGTGCTTTGATGATTTACCCTACTCGCGACGGCAAGAGCGGAATCAGAAAACAACGGATGATGCCATAAGCCTCAACGCAGTAAAAAAGTATTATTCGCACATCCCCCTATTGACTTTGCCACAGACACAAGACAAGGCAAACGGTGGTCATGGAATGAATGATAGCATAGATACCGCGAAAGACAGTACCCACGTACACACTGATGCGTGTCAGCATAAGCATCACACACGCGGTCTGCCGGATATTCAAGAGAGTAACATTGTTCCTCTATGGGATGAAGCCAGAGAATGGTCGGATTCAGTATCCGTCTATATAGAAATACCTCTGAATATCAGTGGCGGGAAATTATATGCCCATAAAACAATGAAACGAAAAGGAAAAAAAACTATCTTTGAACGTGTCAGACCGGAGTCCATGCTTGTGTTTGAACAGAGGCTCGGGAAGAAAAAGACAGATTGCTATATGGTTACCTTGATAGGAGAAAAAGACTATATGAAAAAGCACGGAAAAAAAATGAAAACAATGCGTCATATTCCCGACGACCATGCTTTCACCGGAGTATGGTACAAGTCTTATCCGAGCGGACGCATCCAATCGGCCTATTATTATACCAATGGCAAAAGAACGCACAAAATCTTCCGGGCTGGATGCCAGCAACAATCCGACTATTCGAAAGACAACGACTTCCTTTCCATCAATCTGGTAGACCGCTCCTTATCAGCTTCCAGTTATTCTATCGACTGGGAAAATGATGTCTACTATTGTGCCTTTTGTGGTTTGTATCATACATACGACGGTGGCGGATGCGAAGTCTTGATTGAGTATTGTACCAGATGTGGACAAAACGTTGACGACTGCAACTGTTGCTATTATTGCGGGAATGATCCGTGTACTTGCAATGTGTGTTTCGTATGTGGAAGCGACCCTTGCACTTGCTATTCCCAATGCCCCGACTGCGGACACGATCCTTGCATCTGTTGTCCGGATTGCCGTAATTATCCCTGCACTTGTTGTCCCAATTGCGGCAATGATCCTTGCACTTGCGATGATGAAAATACAGAGCCGGACAATCCGGATGACTGTAATGGTCCCAAATGTCCGGAATGCGGAGGACTGATTATGGATGGCATAACCACAAGGGCGAGTGTTTCTTGTCCAATATGTGATGGAAAAAGATGTCCGGTTTGTGAGAAAAGACACTGTAAAGAAGTTCATAGCAACTGTGATCCAATTCCTGCTTCCAACAAGATCAAAGCAAGTGCGAACACTATGTATAATACGATGAAGAATACCTATCCTGATGGTCCCAAAACATTTGCTTTCAGTGATTTTGAAGATCTTCTCAAAACCAATGGACATAATGAAAACTCTATCGGCCTGTCTTATTATTCGGATGAAGAGGTGTATAGACTAAAGGAATTAAAAACAGGTAATTCTCCAACCAGTGTCACTGTCACTATACTTACTACAACTGTAGCTACCATACATAATCATCCCAACGGTACTCCACCGTCCGGAATCGACTTCTTGAATACAGCCAAATGGGTGTCTGATAATAATGTTTATTCAACCACGTATGTCTATACCACCAATGGTAATTATGCCCTATATATTGAAGATGTCCAAAAAGCAAAACTGTTTTATTCTAAATATTCTGACTGTCTCTCAGATACAGAAACAAAGATGTTTAAAGCAGAATCCGATTTAGATAAAAAATGGGAAAGTATCTATAAGGAACTGAAAGGATTATCCGAAACCGACAGACACATGATGTCGCTTGCCGAATTGGCCGAACAGACTAATTCAGGGATTCGTATATTGAAAAGTGAGCCTTCAAGCAGCAACTCTTTCGGATTATACTATACCCAAACGATTGAAGATAAAATTATACCGTATAACTGTAAATAACGAATTTATGAAAAATTTAATTCTCATTTGGTCACTATTGGTGGCATCCATATCCTCTTTTGCACAAGACGGATATATATCCTTGCAAGAATGCAATAACGATACGTTAGAATATATAAAAACTAATTTTACAGGGAAGAAAATAGAAAAGTATATCAATAAACCGTTCGGAATATTTGCAGATGATTTCGAACTAAGATTCTATTATATAGGAAGGTCTTGCAAGGATTGGAAATATCCGAGGGAAATAATAGGTATAAAAATATCATATTGGGGAGATGACAAGTTTCATCTTGTAAAGAAATTTCCAATATATTGTTGTTTTATCAAATTTTATGAGCCATACCCAGAGAGTGCTGAGATTGCAGAATACGAATTTAAAAACAGAGTAGATCAAAATAAAGCCATAAGGGGATATCTCCGTGATTTCATTATAGAAGATATGGAATTTATATTGTTTTACAACAATGGAGATACCTCTAAAGATAAATTTTGGCATTGGAAAGGGTTCGATTTTGAATGAAACTTTATATATAAATGAATAGCAAACGATAACATTGGGTCGGTATATAAGCAAATTATATCAACTTGACTAAGAGTATATATAGTTTTAGAGAGTACAAGACAATTTTGAGTTGTTTTTCTATTTTCAGTTGTTCATTGTCAGCTTTGTTACTATTGAAAACAGAAAAACAACTTCAAAAAGAGCCCACATACTGAAACAAAGCAAAATCCAAACAGGATTTTAATATCGTATAACTCTAAACAACAAACTTATGCATAAAATCAATTTAACCTTGTGTCTCATTTTAATAAGCGTCGGAATTTTCGCTCAAAAACCAAAGAAAAAGAGGGGTACCGGCAATATGGACGCTTATGTAGGAACTTGGGTATACCAGTCGAATGATACGATTTTCAAGATTGTTTTTCAAAAAGGTCAAATAATATCCCCTTCTACTGTATTTAATGTACTTTATGGTGGGTACTACCTTTCTGTAAAAGGAAAAGTCATTGAAGATTACATGAAGCCTTTACCTACATGCTGGAACCAAGAAACTTCACCTATGCATCCCAATAATATATATATATGGGCCTCAAACACTGATTATCATGAAAGCAATACCGTTCCTCCTTATATGAGCATACGGTTTTATGACCAGCGAAAGAAGCACTTTAACGGTAAAGGGATTGCCGCTGGATATATCAAATTTCTGTCTCCGCAAAAGCTCCTTTGGCATTTGGATGAGAAAGAAGGTATTTGGTGGGAAGTAGAAGGCAGAGAAGATACTGATATTACAAAGGTATTACCTATTGGCTTTTCTGTACCGGAGCATGCAATATTAACAAAAGAAGAATGACCTTACTTTAAGAAGGAGGACTTCTTAGAATTTGTTTAAGATTTCTCTAAGCTTATTGCCCGCTACTTTTTGAGTTGTTTTTCTATTTTCAGTTGTTCATTGTCAGCTTTGTTACTATTGAAAACAGAAAAACAACTTCAAAAAGAGCCCACATACTGAAACAAAGCAAAATCCAAACAGGATTTTAATATCGTATAACTCTAAACAACAAACTTATGCATAAAATCAATTTAATTTTGTGTTTTATTTTAATGAGTGCCAACATTTTGGCTCAAAACTCCAAAAAGATAAACGGTGCCGGAAATAATATAAATGCCTATATCGGAACCTGGGTTTACCAATCGAATGATACGATATTCAA
>CAJMQU010000030.1 GCA_905215555.1 uncultured bacterium | reverse complement strand
AGCACATTCTTAGGCAGCCTACGTTTCCATTGGATGGATTTGTACCCGAGATTCATGATGGAAGGATAGACGGGCTATCACTGGATATGACTTACTTTGAGGATGGAGGAAAATCTTATGTTTGCTGGTCGGACAGGAAGAAATGCTTCGTGAACGGAAAGGACGTAGATCCGGGACCTGTACTTCGCATTGCTACAGTTGACCCGAAAGAGCCCTGGAAATTGACAAGCCCCCCATCTGTTATTGGTTCGGAAGCATTTAGCTGGTCGTTTTGTATCAGGTCTTTACAACTTGCCGAAGGTCCTTTTGTGCTGGAAAGCAAAGATGACAATGTCTACATGGTATATTCCGGTGGAGGTGTTACCGGAGGCAATTATGAGGTCGGCCTGCTCACAGCCCGAAAAGGTAGTAACCTGTTGGATCCGGCGTCTTGGAGCAACTCTCCACGCTCCTGGATGAACAACGGTTCACCGGTTTCTCAGGTTGGACCGGGACATAATTCATTTGTCAGGGATGAGTATGGAGATTTGTACAACGTTTATCATAGCGGTCATCGACATGGCCCCCTATGAGGAGGTGAATCCTAATCTCCAACAAGTGGAGATGCACGTTCGTCTGCTCTCACCTTCAAAATAAAATCACAAGATTTATTAAGTTGTAATCCCAAAGTTATAAGCTTATAAACATTTATTTTTGCTTTCTATCGACAAGTTATAAAGTTTTTCAACCTAACAAGAGGATGTCAAAACGCTACACTATGTGCGGATGAATGATTATTCGCCCGGAATGCACAAAGTGGCTTTTAACACCCTCTTGTCTCTTAGGTTGCAGCAGGTTATGAAAAAAGAATATCAAAATTTTGATATGCCCTCATTGTGCAGCACTCTTGGTATACTTAGAATTCCTTTTTCAACTGTTCACACCACTCTCCGATCCTCTTATCCGTCAGCTTCGACTGATTTTCTATATCAATTACCAATCCACACCATTTGCCATCGCGCAGGGCTTTTGACTGATTGAACGAATATCCCTCTGCCGAAGTAAACCCGACAAGAGTAGCCCCTGCTTTCTCAAAGGCATCAGCCAGGATGCCTAATCCATCCACAAAGTTATCGGGATAACCTATCTGGTCGCCAAGTCCGAAGAGGGCGACTTTCTTGCCTTTCAGGTCGAGGCTTTCTATCTCCGGTATCATTTCATCCCAATAAGTGGGCAGTTCGCCATCAAACCAGGTGGAAGCACCCACTACCAGATTATCATAAGCCTGGAAATCATTTTGCCAGGCCTTTTCTATCAGTATCATTTCTACCCCTTTATGCCCGAGTTTCTCACGTATCTTCTCAGCAATATGAGAAGTCTTTGCGGCATTCATCGCATAAAATAATCCTATCTCTTTCATAATCATTTCGTTTTAAATTAATATTCCAGCAGCTTTTTGGCCGCCTCATAAATCTTATCTGCATCCGGCAGGATGGCACGTTCCAGTATCGGATTGAAACCGACCGGGGTAAAAGTAGAACCCACCCGCTGCACAGGCGCATCCAGATAACGGAACAAATCCGTACCGATGCCGGCTGCTATTTCGCCACCGAAACCGGCAAACACTTTATCTTCGTGCACCACCAATGCTTTGCTGGTCTTCTTCACCGAATCATAGATGGTCTCCTTATCCAACGGAATCAGCGAACGGATGTCAATGACTTCCACACTCCAGCCCCCCTCTTTCTCCAGTCGCTCAGCCACATTCAGACAAAAGTGTGTAGTGTTGCCGTAAGTGATGATACTCAAATCAGAACCTTCACGACGGATCCGCGCTTTACCGAATGGAACTTCAAAATCATCGGGAACAACCGTGGCAGCCTCCACCGAGTTATATAAAGCCTTAGGTTCGAGGAATAAAGTAAACCCTCTGGACCGCATACTCGTACGAAGCAACCCGGCTGCATCATCAGCAAACGACGGGCAGACAATCCGCGCACCAGGCAATGTAGCCAAGGCTCCCTCTATATTCTGCGAGTGATACAACCCACCGCCAATATATCCGCCTGAAGCCAGACGTAAAGTCACGTTAGGCACAAATTTTCCATTACTGCGCCAGTACTCATGCGTACACTCCACATATTGTTCTACAGCAGGCCAGAAGTAATCGGCAAACTCCGCGCCTTCTATTACGACACGGATTTTAGGATCAAAACGGCTCATGCCATTTGCCGTGCCCACAATGTAATCTTCGGCAATGGGGGCACTGAACACACGTGCCTCCCCGAACTCCTGCTGCATACCTTTCGTCACGTTGAACACACCGCCTTTATCCCGGTTTGCAACATCCTGCCCCCAGATAAAAGTATCAGGATTATGGCGAAACTCCGCCTTCAATGTTTCATTGATAGCGTTTACGAGAAATTTCTTCTCCCCTTCCGTCTCACTGTGTACACCCTCTTTATACTTCCGGGGTTCGTAAGGTTCGGGCAGCACATAGTCAAAAATGGTTTTCGGATCAGGATCGGGAGCAGTCAGCGCTTTACGATTGGCTGTGGCAAGCTCTTTCTTCGCCTTTTCTTCTATTTCCTTCAGTTCTTCCTCGCTGAGACGTTTGTAACGCAGCAACATCCGGCGGAACTTCATCAGAGGGTCGGCTTCCTTCACATAAGCCAGCTCGTTCTCATCCCGATACAAGGTCTGCTTGTCGGAATTGGAGTGCGAACCGATGCGGACACAATTGGCATGCACGATGACCGGAGTACGATTCAGCAAAGCATGCTCGCGTGCCTCGGTCATGGCATTCATTGAGTCGAACACATCTTTCCCGTTGCAATGGATAATCTTCAGATTTTTGAAACCAGAGAAGTTATCGGCTGCTTTACGGGCTGCCGTCTGGTCTTTCTTCGGGACGGAGATGCCGTATCCGTTATCCTGCCATACAAAGATGACAGGGAGGCGTTCGAGGCTGGCTCCGTTGATGGCCTCATACACAAATCCTTCGGAAGCAGCAGACTCACCATGCGAGGTAATGACTACTCCTTTATGATTATAGTAGACCATAGCGCGAGCCACACCAGCCGCATGAAGGTCGTGCGTGCCTGTCGCCGAAGATATATTCTCTATATGCCATTCCGGTTTGGCAAAGTGATTGGACATATGGCGTCCGCCGCTACCGGGATCAGTGGCTTTGGAGATGCCGTTCAATATCAGTTCTTCTGCAGTCATTCCGGCAGAAAGGACAGTGAGCATATCTCGATAGTACGGAAAGAGAAAATCTTCCCCTTTGGTAAAGACCTGTCCCATGGCCAGCTGAATTCCGTCATGTCCGGCATACGGAGCATGATAGGACCAGCCAAGAGACTGCAGCAGATAGGCAGGTGCCTTTTCATCGAGTGCACGTCCCAACGCCATCAGATAATACCATTTCTTCAAAAGTTCCACATCTGTGGTTTTTATATCATATTTTTTCATATTCGTCAAGGTATTAGTTTATTCATTCCAATTTTCCAGATACTCCTTAATATAATAGAGGAAGTTACCGCCTAATGAACCGTCCACCACTCTATGGTCGTAAGAAAGGGACAGATACATCTTATGGCGAATAGCGATAACGTCACCTTCCGGTGTCTCGATTACGGCAGGTTTCTTCTCGATATACCCGACTCCCAGAATGGCTACCTGAGGCTGATTGATGATAGGCGTACCGAACAGAGACTTGAACGTACCGAAATTGGTAATCGTGAAAGTACCTCCGGATATATCATCGGGCATCAGTTTATTGTCACGGGCTTTGAGTGCCAATGAGTCTATGGCTACGGCAAGACCGTTCAAGTTCAGCCGGTCAGTATCACGGACAACGGGAACAATCAGGTTACCGTCATTCAACGAAACGGCGATGCCAACATTGATGTGCTTCTTGAACAAGATATTATATCCCTCCACCGAAACATTCACTTGAGGATAGGCGGCCAACGCTTTTGCCACAGCCTCTGTAATGGCAGGCATATAGGTTAGTTTCACACCTTCTTTGCGGAAGAAGGCATCTTTATTCTTATCACGCCACTTCACAAGTTTCGTAACATCCACTTCCACCACATTGGTGACATGGGGAGAAGTGTGTTTCGACATCACCATATGGTCTGCTATCACCTTGCGCACACGATCCATCTCTTTAACCTCCACACCTTCGGTCACCGGTATATTAGTGCCCGGAGTATTATGATGTATCTCAGGAGCAGCAGAAGCCGGTTTGACATCGGTTTGGGCAGCAGCAATCACATTACCACTTTGCTTATGGAAAATATAATTTCTGATATCCTTCTTACTAACCCGTCTCTGATATCCGGTACCGGGAACTGTATTTAATTCTTCCTGCCGGATGCCAGCCTCACGGGCCAGTTGCAGAACAACAGGTGAATACCAGCGCTCTGTTTCCGACTGAACAGCTTTCGCTTGGGGAAGTTGTTCCGATACGGTTTCCAAGGGAGCAGCCTCCACTTTCCCGCTTACATTCTCCGGAGAACTATCCTGGGGAGTCTCTTCATCTTCGCCATCCATATCAACAATGGCAACTACCGTACCCACAGCTACGGTATCTCCTTCCTTAAACAAAATCTCCGCTATTTTACCTGCTACCGGAGAGGGTATTTCTGCACTGACTTTAGCAGTATTCACTTCAAACAAGACATCATCTTCCTTGATGACATCACCTACTTGTACCGACCAAGAAACGATGGTACCTTCGGTTATACTTTCGCCTAATTTAGGCATCTTTATTTCAAATTTCGACATATAGTTAAGTTTTAGGTTTTGGGGGTTATTACATATACAACAAACAACTGAATAGTAAGTTTTTAACCTAAGCAGAAGTTAATGCTGATTTATGATATATCCACTCCTGCAAAGCATACTTTTCCTCTTTCAACCGCTCGATGGCTTCCATATCTCCGGCGGAGAAACGGTAGATACGGTTATCGTCATCATCTATAAACGAATGGAAAAGCAGATGCATGAAGCGTTTGATATCCATAGGCTCGGGCAAGAACTCTTTCACGTTAGTCACCACGCTCCGAACGGAAGGTACGGCGCGCAAGGTGCGAGACCCCGGCAAACTATTCTCTGCATCCGGCTGACCGTTCAATGCAGCATTCAACGTATCCAGGTCGGTGGAGAACAACAGAGTGCAATGAAACATCATACGGTCTTTGTGTATGCACTGCGCACTGCCCGATATTTTCCGTTCGTCCACATAAATGCCCAGGCGCTGGCCGGCATAAGCTGTGATACCCACTTTCTCAAGAAAGTCGACCACCAGTTGCAGGTAATATTCAAAATCCGGTTGCCTCCTGGTTTCAATAAAGCTCAGATTGATATTTCCCTGGTCATGATACACAGCGCCTCCACCAGAAAAGCGACGCGCCAGTGCTATACCTTTTTCATGCAGGAATGCCTCGTCCACCTCCGCTGCCACACTCTGATGCTTTCCTATCACAACGGAAGGATCCGACTGCCAAAGCATAAAGAAGTTGCCCTGCTTCTGCTTCAACAAATACTCCTCTGCTGCCAGATTAAAATAAATATCCGCACAGCGATTATCAATGCAGAACATTATGCAAAAAGTGTTTCATGGAAGATTTCGCCGACTGTCGGGTGTGGGAAGACAGTCTTCTGAAATTCTTCCACCGTATATCCGTGCTGTACGGCAATACCGGCAAGTACAATCAGTTCGGAGGCAGGATTACCCAGCATGTGGCAACCTATTATCCGGTCATCATCCAGTATCAGCTTGCAAAGCCCGTTTCCCTGCTCGTTCTCGGCAACGAAACGACCGGAATAAGCCATCGGCAGTTTCTGTACACGATAGCCGATGCCGGCAGCTTTCAGCTCTTCTTCGGTTTTTCCTACTCCTGCCACTTCAGGATTGGTATACACAACACCGGGCACACAATCGTAATTCATCCGGTCTTCCACCTTTAAAATGTGATTGATAGCAACTTCACTTTCGCGAATGGCAGTATGTGCCAGCATGGAATGTCCGGTGATGTCGCCACAAGCATAAACACGAGGATGGGAAGTTTGCATGTGCTCATCCACTTTCACACCGTTGCGCAGCAGCTCTATGTTCAATTTATCCAGCCCCACTTGCAGCAGATTTGCTTTCCGCCCCACGCTGACCAATATCTTTTCCGTCCCGATAAGTGAGGTTTTGCCATCCTTCTCAATAGTGACCCCTTTGGGACTGACTTCAACCACTTTCGTATTCAGATGGAATTTGACTCCACGCTTCTGATAGTCGGCACGCAACATGCCGCTGGTCTCTTTATCCATGGCACCTAGCACTTCGGGCATCATTTCGACCACATACACCTGCACGCCCATGCTATTGAAAAAAGAAGCGAACTCCATTCCGATGACACCCCCACCGATGATGACCAGTGAAGATGGCAACACAGTGCTCTCCAAGGCTTCCTTTGACGTCCAGTAATCAACTTCAGACAGTCCTTTGATAGGTGGGATAACCGTGTCGGAACCGGTACACACCAGCAAATAGGTTACTTCGTACATCTCCCCCGCTGCCGAAACCAGAAAGCGCCCGTCCGCTTCACCCGTAATCACAGCTTCGTGAGGCACAATGACAGCGCCATAGGAACTGACAGTCATCTGCACACCGCCCGTCAACCTTTTCACTATTTTATCTTTGCGTTCAATCATCTTCTGCATATCGAACGC
This sequence comes from uncultured bacterium, assembly GCA_905215555.1. Classification (GTDB taxonomy): domain Bacteria; phylum Bacteroidota; class Bacteroidia; order Bacteroidales; family Bacteroidaceae; genus Bacteroides. Next base: position 50,774 of record CAJMQU010000030.1, on the reverse strand, counting down.
CGAACCATCGGGCACGGAAATGCCGTACTTCGACGCACTTTTCATATTGTCCCACAACTTGGCGGAATAGAGCAAGGTCTTGGTAGGAATGCACCCCTCGTTGAGGCAAACGCCACCAATGGATTTCTTCTCAAACAGAACTGTTTGCAATCCGTTTGCAGCCGCTCTTTCGGCTGCCGTATAACCGGCAGGACCGCCACCGATGATAGCTATATCATATTTCATAAATCAATAATATTAAGTAAATTATGTACTAACAACAAATGAAGAGAAAGCAAAGTTCTATAAGTACCTGCAGAGAAAGTTACTGTTTTTCAGCAGCAATAGCCTGTTTCATAAAAATAATCTGTACTTTTGCGAAAATTTAAGGAATTATATGATAGCCCCCGAAATAGCAATTGTTGACTCCAATACCCTTTCGTGCCTCGGATTACAGAACCTTCTGGAAGAAATTATCCCGATGGCCATCATCCGCGTGTTCAGTTCGTTCGAAGAACTGGTAGATGATACACCCGACATGTACGCACACTATTTTATCTCGGCGCAAATCTATTTTGAACATACAGCTTTCTTCCTACCCCGCAAACCCAAAACAATTGTACTGGCAAACGGTGACAACCAGCCCCAACTGGCAGGTATACCGACCTTAAATATATATCAGGATGAAAAGACCTTGATAAAAAGTATTTTGCAACTACACCAATTTGGACATAAAGGAGGACATCCGCATGGTCATTCACATTCTGAAACAGGACATCCCGGAGGAAATCCTTATGCCGACCACGACCTCTCCCCTCGCGAAATAGAAGTGCTAATACTGATCACCAAAGGATTTATCAATAAAGAAATAGCCGACAAACTAAATATAAGTCTGACCACCGTCATCTCCCACCGGAAGAATATCACGGAAAAGCTGGGTATTAAATCGGTGGCGGGACTGACTATCTATGCCGTGATGCACGGATATGTAGAGGCAGACCGCATCTAAGCCTTGAACTCCCCTCCTCCTTTTGAAGCTAAGTCGCTGCACCGCTACTTTTATCCTTTTTCCCTGCAACGGCTAAAGAAAATTGTAGTGAACAGCTATTCTTTCCACATACAAAAAACTTATCATCCGGCAGAAAAAACAATAAAAGTGCCTGGGAAAAGAGTTAAGCCATTCTCTAAATCCTCATTAATGAGGATTGCGGGAAAAAAAGAAATGCCCTTACTTTGCAAACGAAATAATATAAGCAAAAAAATGGAGAAGAGTAAATTGTTTGCCTTTGCCCTGGCACTCCTGTCGATAGGGAACGTATGTGCAGAGGAAGTGGATACCCTGAAAATAGTGGACGTTGAAGAAGTCCTGATCATTGCAGCACCCAAAGAAAACCGTAAGTTGCGCGAGCTGCCAAACGCCGTCACCCTGCTTTCACAACAAGACATGCAGGCTGCACAAGTGAACTCAATCAAAAACCTGACCGCACTTGTACCCAATATATTTATTCCCGACTACGGTTCGCGCCTGACTTCTGCCGTTTATATCCGCGGCATCGGCTCGCGTATCAACACCCCGTCCGTAGGATTATACGTCGACAATATACCTTATATAGATAAGTCCGCATTCGACTTCAATTACTCCGATGTAGAACGTATCGATGTGCTGCGCGGCCCGCAGGGAACACTGTACGGTCGTAATGCGATGGGGGGGCTGATTAAGATACATACTAAATCCCCTTTCTCTTACCAGGGAACAGACTTCCGTATGGGAGCTGGTACACGCAATGCCTATAATACTTCCATGACCCACTACCACCGGATATCCGAACGCTTTGCTTTCTCTGCCGGAGGATTCTATGATTATCAAGGCGGATTCTTTCGTAATACAGCAAGAAACAACGAGAAAGTAGATGAAGGACAATCTGCCGGCGGGCGTTTCCGTGGCATTTACCTTCCTTCCGAGAATTGGAAAGTGGACTTAAACGTCAGCTACGAATATAGTGACCAGGGAGGATATCCTTATTTCTATATGGGTAGTTTGAATCCGGCCGCACAAAAAGAAAACCTGAAGCCTTATATCGGCAAAATTTCCAACGATGAAGCAGGCAGCTATTACCGTAACCTGATGAATGCCGGACTGAATCTGGAACATCAGGCACGACACTTCACACTGAGTGCTGTCACCGGTTACCAGTTTCTGAAAGACCGTATGTTCATAGATCAGGATTTTACTCCCGAAAACATCTTCAACATTGAGCAAAAGCAGAAAATGAACACCATCTCCGAAGAAATTGTCCTCAAGTCAAAACCGAACCGGCGGTGGGAATGGACAACAGGAGCTTTCGGGTTTTACCAATGGCTGCATACCGACGGCCCGGTGGTGTTTCATAAAGAGGGCATCAATCAAGTAATCGAAGGAAATGCCAACAATGTATTCGAAGGGCTTGTCGCAAAAGGGGTCCCCGACATGCGCATGAGCATCAACAATGAGAGCATGAGAGTAAGCGGCAGTTTCGATACTCCGACACTGAGTGGAGCCATCTTCCATCAATCCACTTTCAATGATTTATTCGTAAAAGGCTTGTCTGCTACCATCGGATTGCGTCTGGATTATGAAAAGATCAAGATGGACTATAATTCCGCCTCCACTCCTACCGACTTCGATTTCAAGGTAACTGTATCAAAGCCAGGCATGCCGTTCCCCATCGTCATTGAGAATGCAGCGCCACTACAAGGGAATGCCAGCTATTTAGGCAAAGAATCTACTGACTACGTTCAGTTATTACCGAAATTTGCCTTGCAATATGAATGGAAGAAAGGTAACAATGTATATGCTACCGCCACACGCGGCTATCGCTCAGGAGGCTATAACATACAGATGTTCTCCGATTTGATTACCGGTGTACTGAGTAACTCGATGATAGACGCCATTGTAAAGGACAAAAACCTCAAGATGATGGAGCAAATGATTGACGTTGAAAGCATCAAGCAGCATGTGCCGGACGTGCGTGACGCCACCCGATACAAGCCCGAATATACTTGGAATTACGAAATAGGCAGTCACCTCACCCTACTGGAAGGACGCTTGCTTACCGATTTGTCCGTTTTCTACATGGACACCCGCGACCAGCAAATAGCCAAGTTTGCCGAAAGTGGTTTGGGACGCATCACCGTTAATGCCGGAAAGAGCCGCAGCTATGGAGCAGAAGCAAGCCTGCGGGCAGCAGTGACCGATGCACTTACCCTGAACGCTTGCTATGGCTATACCTATGCTACCTTCAAAGACTATGCAACAAGCAATGAAAACAATTACAAGGGCAATTACGTACCCTTCGTACCCAAGCATACATTAAATCTGGGCGGACAATACATCTTCCGAATCAACCCGGGCCATTGGCTGGACCGCATTCAGGTAAACGCCAACTACACCGGTGCCGGCCGCATCTACTGGACAGAGCAGAACAACGCAAGCCAGTCCTTCTACGGCACACTGAACGGACGCCTCAGCTTCCGGAAAGGCAACGGACAGATTGACTTCTGGGTTCGCAATGTATTGGACAAAGATTATGCCGCTTTCTACTTCGAAAGCATGGGTAACGGATTCATGCAGAAAGGCCGTCCTATTCAGGCAGGCATTGAATTGCGTTGCAGATTCTAAAAACAACTTTATTCCTATAAAGAATCACGGGCGTTTCCTTTTGTGGAGACGCTCGTTTTCGTTAAAATAACCGTATCACACTGATTATAGTCCTATTAAGTCTTACTCATTAATCGCCCCGCAAATCGGACAACGCCCTTTTTCTTTGAGCTTCTGTCCGCAATTACCACAACAATAACGATAAACAACAAACGTAGTATGCATTTTTTTCAGGAAAATCCAGATAAAAGTAGCCAGAAAGACGTAGCCGATATATATCTGCGTGGTCAATATAAAGAAGAAATAGCAGAAGATGCAGCAAGATGCCAACCCCAGCAAATAGAATACAGCGGCAGCAGGCGAAAGCTGGCGGAACAAATCATCGAGCACAGCCAGCAACACAATGATGAACAACCAGATACTCAGCAAGAAGCCTGAAAGAACAAACGGCACCTTAAAAGGAGAAAGCGTAGGATTAAAGTAAAAATGTTCCCACGTTTCGGGCACAAAAACTTGCATGGACTCATACACCGTAGCACTGAATGCCATCAACAGGCAAAGCAACAGCGGATACACACTGTCAATATCATTAAAATAGACCATCTTCAACTGTTTGCGATGAAACAAACGGAGCATCCAAGCACCCACAAACAAAGCGAAGATGATAACGAAATATGAAGCATGCGTATCACTGAACAAGTAAATGAATTGAGAGATACTATCCGTCGGCACAAAAGCCTGCATCATTTCCCGCTCGCCAATCCACCCCTGTATCTCCTGAGTATGGGCCAGCTTCACCCAGACACTATCCACGCTGTCCGCCGGATGAATGGCAAACTCAGCCACCACCACGCGGTCTCCCTTGTAAAGGGTGTTATAACAATCTTTCACAGGCAGACAGGCAAGCACCACAGAATCCTGCACCACTTCCAGATTAGTGTTCAGCGTATAGTGGCGGTCATAAAGACAAGTCAGGGAATCGCGGGTAGCGGCACTCATTCCTTCATCATTCAGGTTAGGACGCGAATAGCGGCAAGAAAGAAAACAGAAACACAAGAATAAGGAAATACAGATAAGTGCAGACCTGCGCAAAGAAAAGAAACTGTATGCCCTGCATAGTACTATGCCGATTTGCATTCTTAAATCATATTTCAATCCCTTATTCCGCATAAACCTTCATCTGACAATTTTTACAATCGAACTCCAGCCGGAAACGCTTACCATCTGTTCCCGACAAGTAGTAAGGTTCCCGATAAGGTGAACGCCCCTTCTGATAAGTGGGACACCACCCCATACTATAACGCAGGCAATGCTTGCAGAACATCAGAACAGCACCCGGAACAGGCTGCTTCTCATAGGCCGGAGCCACGGAGGCAACACCATGGTCAGTATAGAAGGAAGCGGAACGGATATTCATTACATTGCCGAGATACGTCAATGCAGCCCCAGAAGCGACCGATTTATGCGAAGTCTCAGGAAGCGGGAAAGGATGGGTGGTCGGTTTCCAGACAGCCAATTCACGGTGGTAGTTGATGCGGCGGGCAGTAATGAGTTTGTCTATAATCTGACGACGCCATTCGGCTACAACGGAAGCAGGGAGAAACCAGTTACCGGAAAAATGAATTTCAATAGCAGAGCCGGTTTCGGGCGAATGCTGATTCGGTTCTACAAGAAGACAAGCTTCAAAGGGAGTGTTTCCCAATTTGCCAAGTTGCGTACGCAGATTATCCGCCTGCGGAGTACGGGCAAGTTCTTTCTGATAAGGGAAAGAAAGAGTCACACTGTTAGCATCCTCATCCGTAGCAGTCAGTGTAAAACCGAAAGCTGTATCTGCCAAAAGCAAGGACACAGCAATCTTCCGCTCGGAAGACTTACGGGAAAGCAACTTTTCAAATTCTTGGTCAAAGTTGCGGTAGAGCACAGTCCGCGGGCGGATACGAGGCATCTCCCCCGCAGGATAAAGCTTATTTCCATCCACACGATTAATGCGGAAACCTTGTAAACGTCCCTGCTCATCAAGATAGCATACCCCATCACCATTATTGAAAGATTTCAGTCCGGCCACCGTAAGGTAGTTCCCGCGTTGCTCCTTCATGGTTCCCATCTCTTCACCGAGAGACTTAGGAGTATCGAAAGAGAAAATCCCTTCGCTACGTCCATGCAGAAAGTAGTGGGTAAAACCACGGCTGAAACTCTTATCCAGTTGCGGACGGAAAGTATAACGGCAAGTACCGGAAGAGGCACGCACATATTCTTTGCGGCGTGCAAAGATGGCATCCAGTTTCTGGCGATAGGCCGCTGTGACATTCTTTACATAAGAGACATCTTTCAGACGACCTTCTATTTTGAGGGAGGTAGCACCGGCATCAAGCAATTCTTCTAAAATATCACTCTGATTCAAATCTTTAAGAGAAAGCAGATGCTTATCGCGCACTATCACTTTTCCGTCCGTGTCCGTCAGGCTGAAAGGCAGGCGGCAGAATTGTGCACACTCTCCCCGGTTGGCACTGCGTCCGAAGCAAGCCTGACTGACATAGCACTGTCCGCTATAACTGACACAAAGTGCACCGTGTACGAAAATCTCCAGCGGTGTCTCAGGACAAGCGTTGTGAATACGATGAATATCCTGCAAAGATAGTTCACGCGCCAACACCACCTGCCGGAAACCGGCTTCTGTGAGGAAACGTACTTTCTCCGGCGTACGGTTGTCCATTTGCGTACTGGCATGCAAAGGGATAGGTGGCAAGTTCAGACAGGTGATTCCCATATCCTGCACAATAAGTGCATCGACGCCCGCACGATACAAATCCCAAATCATAACCTCCGTTTCCTCCAGTTCTTCTTCTTTCAGAATCGTATTGACCGTGACGTAAATCCGGGCATTATATAAATGGGCATGCGCCACCAAAGCTGCTATATCTTCCAGTGAGTTACCGGCCGCCGCACGCGCACCAAACCGAGGCGCGCCGATGTACACAGCATCCGCACCATGATTAATAGCCTCAATGCCACATTCCAGATTCTTGGCAGGCGCCAGCAATTCTATTTTCCGTTGCTTTATCATTCTATATCGTTGATATTATACGGAGTTTCCTGATATACAAAATAGTTCAGCCAATTAGAGAACAACAAATTGGCATGAGCACGCCAGCGCACCATGACACCTTTATTCAGATCATCGTTCACATAATAATTACGAGGCATTTCAATAGGCAGTCCCTTGTCCAAATCCCTGCGGTATTCTGTGTCCAACGTCATCGGAGAGTATTCTGAATGACCGGTTACGAAGAATTCACGCCCGCCACGTGCCACAACAAGATGTACGCCTGCCTCTTCCGATTCGGAAAGCAAAGTCAATTCGGGCACCTTCAGGATATCTTCTTTCCGCACTTCCGTATGACGGCTATGGGGAACATAGAACATATCATCGAAACCACGGAAAATGGCATGCAGCGGCTGCAACGGACGATGCTCGAAAATACCGAACATCTTCTTGTCCAACGCATGCTTGGGCACTCCATAATGATGATAGAGTCCGGCCTGTGCCGCCCAGCATATATAAAGTGTGGAAGTGACGTGCGTACGCGCCCAATCAAAGATTTCCATTATTTCATCCCAGTAAGTCACCGCTTCAAAATCCAGTTGTTCCACTGGGGCACCGGTGATAATCATGCCGTCATACTTCTCGCCACGCATCTTCTCAAAGTCAGTATAGAACGTCTGCATATGTTCAACAGGCGTATTCTTGGATGTATGACTCTTGATTTTCATGAACGAGATTTCCACTTGAAGCGGTGTATTGGAGAGCAAACGCACAAGGTCTGTCTCCGTGGTAATCTTCAAAGGCATCAAGTTCAGGATAACGATGCGTAACGGACGGATGTCCTGTTGCGTGGCGCGTGAGTTGTCAATGACAAATATATTCTCTTCTTTCAGCAACTCTATCGCCGGCAGTTTATCGGGTAAATTTAATGGCATAAGTTCTCAGATTATCTTTAATTTGACTACAAAGGTACGCGATAATTTTGAAATCTCCCGCGAAAGAATGAAAATGTAGGGTAAAAGCCGTTTATTTATCCTCTTCATACAAAGTGAAATAGGTAAAACTATTAACATAAACACCTCTTTTCATTTCACATTCAGAAATATTATTTTATCTTTGGCGCCTATTACTGTTAATCAGTGTAGAAAAACATCAAAGAAAGAATAGAACCTGAATTCAAACGTGACTTCAAGTAATTAGCATACTAAAGCCGGCAGACTTTTCCATACCGATTATGGTCCTACTCAATCCAACGATATTCTGGAACATTAATAACCTTAGTAAAACCGTAAATATAACCGGACTACTATATAAGTATTCCACAATACTATTTAATAATGGATAAAACAAAGTTTAGAAAGGATGGAGTAAAATCCTTAATCTGTTGCGCTCTTCTCTTAAGCACTTCCTGCGTTAACGAAATCGAATCAGAAGTTTCTCCCGGAACCATTCCTATCACGTTCTCCACTACTATCAGTAAAGTGAACACAAGAATCAACGGAAACAGTTTCGAGGCAGGAGAACAAATCGGTTTATTCGCCATGCTATCCGGCACAACCATCAATGAGCAACGTTATATCGATAACCTTAAATTAGAATGTGGCGAAAACAACCAGTTCATACCCGAAGAAACAGTCTTTTATCCGGAAGGAGATGCAACTCTGGATTTTATCAGCTATTATCCCTATCAAAAAGGAGGAATCGCCGCACAGAATTCATCACTCAACATAGCCGTACAAACCAACCAAAGTGCCGGTGACAACTTCTTCAAATCAGACTTCTTAATAGCAGAAAAGGGGGAAGTAGCCAGCAGTAACAATGCTGTGCAGCTTAAATTCCAACATAAATTTGCCAAACTGAAAATAGAATTATTGCCACAAGAGGGAGAAGACATAGACAATATGCTCCTGGAAAATCCACAGATTGTAGCAAGCGGCTTTTATACTCAAGCTGATTATGACCTAAAGGAGAAAAAGCTAATTAACCACCATACGAAGAGTGACATTATCCCACACGGCACCTGGAAAAAGGAAAAGGACAAACTGACAGGTAAAGAATTTATCGTCGTCCCACAGGAAACATCCTCAGATGACTTGTTTTTTACCATCGACTGGAATGGGAAAATATATACTTGCCCTATATCCATAAATTCACTAAGTAGCAATAAACAGTGTGTCATATCCATCAAAGCACTACAAAATGCCAGTAATACGCTCTGTGGAATAACAGGAGAAATAGAGAACTGGGGAGATCTGACACAGGAAGAAAGTGAAAACAGCTACCAAATTACTTCCATCCACATTGCAGCGCTGTCCTTCAAAACATCAGACATCTATCAAGTGCACCAAGGAGGACAAGTCGTGGCGGAAATCTGCAAAGAATACTTGTCATCACCTAGTAACGATCTTGCCTCACGTGCCATCGTTGTTTATCCGGTAACAAATAAACGGACACAATTAGATAAAGGAACCGTATTGCAACTTCTGGATAAAGCTGAAAAAGTGCATGGGGGAACGGTTAATTGGAATCTTACCGATAACACGTTAAACTATACATCCGGAAGTTCGTATCCAATTGAAACATTTTACATCGACAGTGAAGGTAAAATTACCATAAAAAAGCCCGAAACACCTGCAACAGTCAACGTCAGCAGCTATATGCTCCGAGATATACGGGGCGGACAACTGAAAACTTATCCGATAGTAAAAATCGGTACGCAGTATTGGATGAAAGAGAACTTACAGGCCACAACTTATAGGGATGGTAGCAATATAAAGGAAATAACGGAATTCGGACAAGGAGCCGGATACTTTCATTCAACAGGGCAGGATGTTTATTTTTATAATGGAGATGCCCTTCTTATCAATGAATTGGCACCTGAACTTTGGAAGATACCTAATGTAAAAGAGTGGAATTTATTAACAGAATATATTAACGATAAAGCCATCTTGTTAGAAGCAGGAAAGTGGAAAACTAATGATGGGAGTTATCTCGCAACAAATGAGACAGGATTCAATGGAGGTGCTTATGGATTATACAGCGGTAAAGACAATAAAACGACCCTTGTAAATGCAGGCTCTTCAGCAGGTTATTGGATAAGTGGAGACTCCAAATTCACTTTGGCAGATAAAGTAATTCTTCTGACAAGCATAGCAGCCAACGTCCAACTTATTGACTGCAAACCAGAGAGCAACGCTCTTTTCGTACGTTGTATAAAAGAATAGCCGGATAAAAAAAGCATATCTCATTTCTTTTTCGTATTTTTGTTCCCAATGTACAAATAGTTTTGTTCACCGAACAAAGACAACGAAAAAGAAATGAGAATTATCGACCTGATACACAGCAACGAGAAGACAGCTTTCTCCTTTGAAATACTGCCACCGCTGAAAGGCACAGGCATCGAGAAGCTGTACGAAACCATAGATACTTTACGGGAATTTGACCCGAAATACATCAATATAACCACGCATCGCAGTGAATACGTATACAAAGACTTGGGCAATGGCTTGTTTCAGCGTAACCGCTTGCGCCGTCGTCCGGGAACCGTAGCTGTGGCCGGTGCTATCCAGAATAAATACAATATCACCGTAGTTCCGCATATTCTTTGCAGTGGCTTCACCCGCGAAGAGACAGAATATGTGTTGCTCGATTTACAATTTCTTGGCATTACTGATTTGCTGGTATTGCGTGGAGATAAGGCGAAACACGAGTCTGCCTTTACTCCCGAAGGCGACGGTTATCACCACGCCATCGAATTGCAAGAACAGATCAATAACTTCAATAAAGGCATCTTCGTAGATGGTTCGGAAATGAAGATAACTAAAACACCATTCTCTTATGGTGTGGCATGCTATCCCGAAAAACATGAAGAAGCTCCCAACATAGATACTGACATTTATTGGTTGAAACAAAAGATGGAAGCTGGTGCGGAATATGCCGTTACCCAACTTTTCTATGATAACCGGAAATATTTCGACTTTGTGGAACGTGCCCGGAAAGCCGGTGTCACCATTCCCATCATCCCCGGTATCAAACCATTCAAGAAGATATCACAAATCAGTATGATTCCCAAAACCTTCAAAGTGGACTTGCCCGAAGAGCTGGCACGCGAAGCGATGAAGTGCAAGACAGACGAAGAGGCCAAACAAGTGGGTATCGAATGGTGTGTGCAGCAATGTAAAGAACTGATGGGACATGGCGTTCCCAGCATCCATTTCTACTCCATTGGTGCAGTAGATAGCATAAAGGAAGTCGCAAAACAGGTCTACTAAGTGAAGTTGAAAATGAAGAGTAGAGAGTTGGGATAATGCAATTGGTAATCAATAATTAAATTCTAAGAATATCGTGTTTTTCAAAGATGTAATAGGACAAGAGGCTGCTAAAGAGCGATTAAGACAAGAAGTGCGAGAGGGACGTATTCCTCATGCGCAACTATTTTGCGGTCCGTCGGGAATAGGAAAACTCCCGCTGGCAATGGCCTATGCCCGTTACATTTGTTGTCCGAACCGCACTGAAACGGATGCTTGCGGCACTTGCCCTTCCTGCGTGAAATGGAACAAACTAGTGCATCCGGATGTGCACTTTGTCTTCCCCATCGTGAAGAAAGGAAAGAAAGAGGTTTGTGACGATTACATAGCCGACTGGCGGCATTTGGTTCTGCACAGTCCCTATTTCAGTCTTAACCACTGGTTGAATGAAATGGATGCCGAAAACGGGCAAGCCATCATCTATGCCAAAGAAAGTGATGAAATAGTACGGAAACTGAGTTTGAAATCAAGCGAAGGCGGATATAAAGTTACTATCGTATGGTTGCCTGAGAAAATGCACGTAGTCTGTGCCAATAAGCTATTGAAGCTTTTGGAAGAACCACCTGAGAAGACTGTGTTCCTACTGATATCCGAAACTCCGGACATGATTTTGCCTACCATCCTGAGCCGTACGCAGCGTTTCAACATCCGCAAAATAGAGGAAGTTGATATTGCCAACGCTTTACAACAAAAATACGGTGTACGCCCTAACGATAGTTTCACTCTGGCGCATCTTGCCAACGGTGACTTTATTAAAGCACTGGAAACCATCCATCTGAATGAGGAAAATGAGTTATTCTTTGAACTCTTTGTCAGCCTTATGCGTCTATCCTATCAACGGAAGATACGGGAGATGAAACAGTGGAGTGAACAGCTTGCAGGCATGGGACGCGAACGGCAAAAGAATTTCCTGACATACGCCCAGCGTATGATACGCGAAAACTTCATCTACAACCTGCATCGCAAGGAGATGAATTATATGACTTTGCCCGAACAGAATTTTGCCACCCGCTTCGCTCCTTTCATCAACGAACGGAATGTGATGGGAATGATGGATGAACTGAGTGAAGCCCAGATACACATCGAGCAAAACGTGAATGCCCGTATGGTATTCTTTGATTTTTCATTGAAAATGATTGTTCTACTGAAACAGTAGAAACCAGATATATAATTGTAAATAGCTAAATCATAAATAGAAAGATGGATTTTAAACTACATAACGGAAGTGGAGGTCTCTGTTGCAAAAGTTGCTGCAAGCAGGATAAGCAACTGAACACTTACGACTGGCTTGCTGATATTCCCGGAAATGCGGAAGAAAGCGACATGGTAGAGGTGCAATTCAAAAATACCCGCAAAGGGTATTACCGGAACAGCAACCATATACCTCTGGAAAAAGGAGACATCGTGGCCGTAGAAGCAACGCCGGGGCATGACATCGGCGAAGTAACCCTGACCGGCAGGCTCGTTCCATTGCAAATGCGGAAAGTAAATATCAAATCCGAAGCCGACATCAAGCGCATCTACCGCAAAGCCAAACAGGTGGATATGGACAAGTATAATGAGGCAAAAGGCCGGGAACACAGTACCATGATACGCGCCCGCCAAATAGCTCTCAACTTGAACCTTAATATGAAAATCGGTGATGTGGAATATCAGGGAGACGGCAATAAGGCAATCTTCTATTACATTGCCGACGAACGCGTGGATTTCCGCCAATTGATTAAAGTACTGGCAGACGCTTTCCATGTGCGTATCGAAATGAAACAAATCGGTGCACGCCAAGAAGCCGGACGTATAGGCGGGATCGGCCCTTGCGGACGCGAACTTTGCTGTGCCACCTGGATGACTTCTTTCGTGTCCGTATCTACAAGTGCAGCACGCTACCAGGATATCTCACTTAATCCGCAAAAATTAGCGGGACAATGCGCCAAACTGAAATGCTGCCTCAACTACGAAGTGGATTGTTACGTAGAAGCCCAGAAACGTCTTCCCTCGAAAGAGATTGAGTTGGAAACCAAAGATGGGACATTCTACTTCTTCAAGGCGGATATTCTGAATAACCAGATAACCTATTCTACCGACAAGAATATTCCTGCCAACCTGGTAACCATCAGCGGCAAGCGTGCATTCGAAATCATCGGAATGAACAAACGGGGCACCAAACCTGACAGCCTTATAGAAGAGACGCGCCATACAGAGCCCAAGAAACCCGTAGACTTACTGGAACAGGAAAGCCTGACCCGCTTCGACCGTAGCCGTAAAGGTAAAAACGGCGGAGAGAATAACGGTGGTGGAAATGGTAACAACAACCGTAAGAAAAGGAAAAAAGGAAATCCCAACCAACCTGCAGAGCAACAATCCCGACAACGCCCGCAAGGTGACTCCAGACCCCAAAACGGCACCAAAACTCAGGGTGACCAACCCAGACAACAAGGTAATCAGCCCAAGTCGCAAGGAGATCGCCCGCAAGGAGACCAATCAAGGCGTAACAGACCCAAAAATAATCGTGGACGTGGAGACGGGCAACGTGGAGACGGACAACGTGAGAATGTGGTCAAGCCCAATCCACCCAAACAACAAGGAGAGAAAACAGCCGGAAATGAAAAGCCTGCTCAAGTATAAGAAGTCTCTCAGAAAGAGTTTGATACTACTGTTTGCTGCAAGCCTTTGCATGGCTTGCGACAAACAGACAGTATATCACACCTTTCAATCCCTACCGACGGAAGGTTGGCAGCGGAAAGATACCCTATTCTTCAACGTCACAATTCCTGATTCTGCTACTCTCTACAATATATCCGTAGAAATCAGAAACCGTAACAATTATCCTTATCAGAACCTACCCCTGCTTATCTATTACGACAGCCCGGAAGCTCAAAACATTAAAAGGGATACGTTAGAGATGAAACTTGCCGACAGTGACGGAATCTGGTTAGGTGACGGCTGGGGGGGATTATACCAGTCAACACTTCATGCAGGACTTATCCACATAGGAAAAGCCGGAGAATATCGTTTCAAGATTATGCATCTCCTGCCCGACGAAGTTCTGCCCGGTATCAATGACGTAGGAATCAAACTAAAACGCTGAAAGTCTTTTCTTACGTCCTGCATCAATCCGCAGGAAAATAAACAGCAGGATGGTAAAGCCCCATAACGAAGAACCACCATAACTGAAGAATGGCAGTGGAATACCAATCACAGGTGTCAATCCCAACACCATACCTATATTAATAAACAAGTGGAACAAGAATATGCTGACCACCGAATAGCCATACACTCTGCCAAAGGCAGAAGGTTGCCGCTCCGCCACAGCTATCAGACGAAGTATCAATATAAGGAATAAAAGCAACACGGCAGTAGACCCTACAAATCCTTCCTCTTCCCCCACCGTACAGAAAATAAAGTCCGTATCCTGTTCGGGGACATACTTCAATTTAGTTTGCGTACCATTCAGGAAACCCTTTCCAGTCAATCCTCCCGAACCGATAGCAATCTTGGACTGGTTCACATTATATCCGGCACCGGCCAAGTCTTCTTCCATCCCCAGTACGACTTTAATACGTATCTGTTGGTGCGGTTCAAGTACCTTATTGAAGAAATAGTCACTTGAATACAGGAAACCGATAGAGCCTATGGCAAACAAACCTATTAGGAAATAACTAAGGTGGCGCTCACTTAAAGAAAGAAAAATCAGATAACCGACTACCAGCACACACAAGCTCCATTGCACCCAAACAAGATTGAACGGAACTACGTACTCTGAAATAATATAAGCTATCAGCAATACTCCCAACGTAACCAATAATATATTACGCACAGGTTCCCATTTTTTTTTATACACCCATACCATACCTGCGGCAGACAACAACACCATAGACAGTACCGCAAACTCCCCTATCGGTGTCGGGGTATCGGCAATAAAGACCTGATCGAAGCGGATTCCCACTACAAAATAGACAACCGCACACAAACCGGAGAACAACACCACACCCGGCATCCCCTCCCGGTACAACACCAGGAAAAATGCAGTATATACCAATGCAGAGCCTGTTTCCCGTTGCAGGATAATCAATATCATCGGAAACAGGATCAGGAAAACCATCATCAGTATATTCTTCCAATTCTTCATTGTGAACGAATAGGAATTCATGTATTTGGCAAGTGCCAATGCCGTAGCAAACTTGGCAAACTCCGCCGGTTGCAAACTGACAGGCCCCATCACCAACCACGAACGTGAACCTTTGGTATCAGGGGCTATAAATATGGTGACCACAAGCAATATGACAAGCGCTATGTAAATCAGATAGGCAAACATGTCATAAATATCATCTTCCAGCATCAGCAGCACAAACCCCAAGCCGAAAGAGCAGATAATCCAGACCAACTGTTTACCTGCACGAGTAGAAAAATCCCAGAAATCACGGTCGCCATAGTCATAACTTGCCCCGCAG
Organism: uncultured bacterium; assembly: GCA_905215555.1. Taxonomy (GTDB): domain Bacteria; phylum Bacteroidota; class Bacteroidia; order Bacteroidales; family Bacteroidaceae; genus Bacteroides. Next base: position 35,360 of record CAJMQU010000030.1, on the reverse strand, counting down.
ACACTGAACCATCCGAATACAATAAGAATCAGATAAACGCAAATCGTTACCCAATCCAATGATTTCCATATACTATCTCTCCTCGTTACCATACATTATAACACGGTTACTCATTTCTTCCGCCCGTGCCTCACTGGCAGGCGAAAGTTTTCCGTTCAAATATTGTTCCATCATCAAAGCACCGTAAGGCACTCCATAAGTAGCTCCCCAACCGCCATTCTCGACATAGACGGCAATGGCAATCTTCGGCTTGTCCATAGGTGCAAAACCAATAAATGCGGAGTGGTCATGTCCACGGTTTTGCGCCGTACCGGTCTTTCCGCAAATTTCCACATCCGGCAGAATCGTTCCTGCAATACGGCAAGTGGCACTTCCGGTGACTCCCGTTACGGCTGCCCGCATTCCTTCTACTATTTCCTCATAATACTGACGCTCAATGGAAGTATAGCGGCGTTCCCGATAAATACTGTCCAGCTCTGCATCCTGTATTTCCTTTACAATATGAGGAGTTACGAAATAACCACGATTAGCAATAGTAGCTGCCAGATTCGCCATCTGCAAGGGAGTGCTCAACACCTCACCCTGGCCGATAGAAATACTAATTACCGTCAGCCCGTTCCACGAACCGCGATAGGCTCTATCATAAACACCCGCATTCGGAATAAATCCACGTTTTTCTCCAGGAAGATCTGTACCCAATTTATATCCGAATCCTTGAGAAACCATGTGATCTTTCCATACCGTAATTGCATTTTGTGGCGAACCATACTTCCGATCACCAAACATACGATAAAGTCCCCAGCAAAAATAAGCGTTACAAGAAGTTGCAATTGCCGGTATCAGCGGCAACGGCGATCCATGACCGTGACAACCTACGCGTAAACCACCGTATATAAATCCGTGTGAACAAGGAAAAGACGTAGAGGGTTGAATTATTCCTTCCTGTAGGAAAGTCAAAGCCTGCGCTGTCTTAAAAGTAGACCCCGGCGGATAAGAGCCCATAATGGCCCGATTCAATAGCGGTTTCTGCTTATCCATCTGCAACATCTGATGATTTTTTCCACGTTGGCGGCCAATCATCAAGTGCGGATCAAAGTTCGGGGCTGATACAAGACAAAGAATTTCACCCGTCTCCGGTTCAATGGCTACAATCGCACCGATTTTATTTTTCATCAGACGCTCGCCCAATCTCTGTAACTCAATATCCAATCCTAACGTCAGATTCTTACCCGGCACAGACGAACGATCCAGTTTTCCATCCATATAATGACCCTGAATACGTCCGTGTGCATCACGAAGCAGAATTTCAACTCCCTTCTCTCCACGCAAGTATTTCTCATAAGACTTTTCAATTCCCTGCTTTCCTATATAGTCACCACGAATATAATAGTCATCCGTCTCGATATCTTTCATTGATACTTCACCGATATCTCCCAAAGCATGTCCGGCAACATCATAAGTATATTGCCGGATCGTACGCCTCTGGATGTAGAAACCGGGGAATTTGAAAAGTTTTTCCTGGAAGACACCGCACTCTTCTGCCGAAAGTTGCGTCATAAAGACCTGATGCGTATATCTGGAGTAACCAGGATTCATCCAGCGGTTCTTCACGTCCTTCATCCTCTTGAGAAGCTGGTCTTTGGTAATATTCAATGTACGGCAGAAATCGAGGGTATCGAGTCGGGTCACCTCTCGCGGCACAAACGTAATATCATACGCCGGCTGGTTGAATACCAACAATTTGCCGTTACGGTCATAAATCGCGCCACGCGAAGGATACTGTATCTTATTGAGAAAGGCATTACTGTCTGCATTCTTTTTGTAGCTGTCAGTCATGATTTGCAACACAAAAAGGCGCATTATATAGATGATGACAATCACGATTGCCACTCCACCTATTACCAACTTCCGCTTTTCGAGTGTATAATCTTTAGCCATTTTATTTTTTCCTCACTCCTTCTATAGCCATTATGCAGGTTATAGTCAGCAACGCACTTGCCACAATTCTCAGCAGCAACGTTCCGATATGGGCGAACGAAAAGAACTCTATGGTAAGTAATATTGCATGATGAACAAAAACACTGACAATCAAGTATTTCAAGAAGGGAGAAAATCCCATTGTCTTTATCGAAGGAACAATATCCTCAAATGTATCCCGCGGCACGAACAGTCGCAGGAAAGTAGGTCGCAAAAAAGCCAGCACTACCGTGGCCGCAGCATTCATCCCCGGAGTATCCGAGAAGATATCTATTGTCAGCCCCAGAAAAAACGCCCATAACATCAAAGCATTTCTTGGCGTTTCCGACTCAAACTTCAGTATGAGATAAATATATAAAAAAGGTGTGGCATATCCGGCAATATGCACATTATTCAGTATCAGCACTTGCAATAGCACCAAACCAATAAACCAACCTAATTTATGCAGATAATTGATGACCAACTCTTTTTAATTTAAAAATTAAAGTAACTTTTGATACAATCGTTCTATCACTTTATCACTTCTCTTCCTCTTCCTCCAGTGCTTTCTGTTCTTCCTGACCGGTACGGGCTATTACGCGTACATTGCTCAACTTCCCGAAGTCCGTAGCCAGTTTAATCTTCAACAGATAAGAAAGACCGTCATGAGAATCAGACATATCATCCACCGTCCCCACCATGATTCCTGCAGGGAATACGGTGGAATAACCACTTGTTACAACCGTATCGCCCAGATTAAACTCAGCATGACGGGGCAAGTCCTTGAGGTAAGCGAAACGCGAGTCTCCGTATTCCCATTTCAGATAACCGAAATATTCACTGCCGATAATTTTGCAACTTATACTCGATTTACTGTTCAGCAACGGAATGACAGTAGAATAATGCGGAGAAGTCTTATAAACGATACCTACCACCCCGTTAGCATCTACCACACCCATTTCCGGACGGATACCTGCATTGGAGCCTTCATCAAGGGTGATATAGTTATCTACCCTGTTCAAACTATTCTTGATCACATTCGCCTTGAAAATCTTGTATTCTTCCGGTTCCATGTGTTCAAGACTATACAGTCTGACAGAATCCAAACCCTTATTCTTCAATGTCCTTTCCAGAAAAGCCACCCGTTGCTCCAACCACATGTTGCGGTCCAACAAGTCTTCATTGGTCGTTTTCAAGTGAAAGTAAGAAGTGACAGCCCCCGAAACATCATAAACCTTCCCCGCTACACTATTGGCAGAAGTGAAAAATACACTCTGCTGATAATAATTGAAGCGGAATAATAAAACAAAACTGGCTGCCTCTAACAACAGAAAGAGGAACCAGTAATTGTACTTAACAAGAAAATTCAGCAAATTTCGCATATCAACAAGCAAATGAAAGAATGAAAAATTAAAGAATCAAAGATGAATCCTCACCACAGACTGCGCAGATTTCATTATTAATTCTTTCATTATTAATTTGCCTGTCATCTCATCAAGAATGAGAAACGGTCCACATTCTTCAATGCAACGCCCGTACCTTTAGCTACAGCATGCAAGGGGTCTTCGGCAATATGGAACGGAATGTTTATCTTATCAGTCAAACGCTTGTCGAGCCCGCGGAGCAATGCACCGCCACCTGCCAGATAAATACCGTTGTGCACGATATCGGCATACAGCTCGGGAGGCGTATTTTCCAGCGCATTCAGGATAGCGGTTTCAATCTTTGAGATTGATTTCTCCAGACAGTGCGCCACTTCCTGATAGCATACGGGCACTTCCATAGGCAGAGCCGTGATACGGTTCGGTCCGTGAACGATATAATCTTCCGGAGCATCCTCACCCAGTTCGGTCAGGGCAGCACCTACATTAATTTTAATACGCTCGGCCATACGCTCGCTGACCTTCACATTGTGCTGGCGGCTCATGTACTCCTGAATGTCAGCAGTCAAGTCGTCACCGGCAATGCGGATGGAGTTGTTGGCTACGATACCGCCCAAAGAGATAACGGCAATTTCAGTAGAACCACCACCTATATCTACAATCATGTTTCCTTCCGGAGCTTCCACGTCGATACCGATGCCGATAGCGGCAGCCATAGGTTCGAATATCAGGTAAACGTCGCGTCCGCCGGCATGTTCGGCAGAGTCGCGCACGGCACGCAGTTCCACTTCCGTACTACCCGAGGGGACACCGATTACCATACGGAGCGAAGGAGAAAACAGACGGCTACGGTTGTTCACCATCTTTATCAGACCGCGTATCATCTGCTCGCAAGCATAGAAGTCGGCAATTACACCGTCGCGGAGCGGACGGATGGTACGTATGTTTTCGTGGGTCTTTTCGTGCATCATCTTTGCCTTATCACCCACGGCAATCATCTTATCGGTACGACGATCGAGGGCTACCACCGAAGGTTCATCCACCACAATCTTACCATTGGTTGTGATGATGGTGTTGGCGGTACCAAGGTCCATCGCTATTTCTTGTGTAAAAGAGAATAATCCCATATTCTAAATGTAGAATTAAGAATGAAGAATTAAGAATACTATGCAGAATAACAGCGCAAATAAAGACAGCGCAGCAAATTCTTTATTCTTCATTCATCATTAATATTAGTGTTTAAAATGACGGATTCCCGTAACCACCATTGCGATGTCATGTTCATTGCAATAGTCGAACGAGAGTTGGTCCTTGATCGAGCCACCCGGCTGGATAACCGCAGTCACACCTTCGCCTCCGGCTATTTCTACGCAGTCGGGGAAGGGGAAGAAAGCGTCGGATGCCATCACGGCACCTTTCAGGTCGAAGCCGAAGTTCTTGGCTTTTTCGATAGCTTGTTTCAGAGCATCCACACGTGAGGTCTGCCCTACACCGCTTGCCAGCAATTGCTTGCCTTTTGCCAGTACGATGGCGTTGGACTTGCTGTTCTTCACAATCTTGTTGGCAAAGAGCATATCTTCTATTTCCTGTGCGGTAGGAGCCTTGGTAGTCACTGTCTTCAAATCTTCCGGTTGCTCGATGTTCAGGTCACGATCCTGCACCAGCACACCGTTCAGCAATGAACGGAACTGCTTTTTCGGCAATGTGGTCGGCTTGCGAACCAAGATGATACGGTTCTTCTTCTGTCCCAAGATTTCCAGTGCATCCACATCGTAGTCGGGAGCGATAATTACTTCAAAGAATATCTTGTTGATTTCTTCGGCGGCTTCCTTGTCAATCACACCGTTGGTGATGAGCACACCACCAAAAGCAGACACGGGGTCACCTGCCAATGCATCGTTCCATGCTTCGAGCACCGTGGGGCGTGAAGCCAGACCGCAAGCATTGTTATGCTTCAATACGGCAAACGTTATATCTTCGAATTCGTCTATCAAGTCAACGGCAGCGTTGATATCGAGCAGGTTGTTGTAGGAGATTTCTTTTCCATGAATCTGGTCGAACATTCCTTCCAGGTTTCCATAGAAGTAACCCTTCTGGTGCGGGTTTTCTCCGTAACGCAAAGTCTTCTGATTGTTGGCGGAGCAACGAAATGCCGAACCTTCTTCGCCGTCGAAGTAATTGAAGATGGCTGAGTCATAGTGAGAAGAAACGGCAAACGCTTCTTTGGCAAACCAACGGCGTTCTTCGATGGAGGTTGTAGCTCCGTGTTCCATCAGCATATCGCGGAATGGCTGGTACTGGGCCTGAGAAGCTATAATCACTACGTCGTTGAAGTTCTTGGCAGCGGCACGAATCAAGGAAATGCCGCCTATATCTATTTTCTCGATAATAGCCGGTTCGTCGGCACCGGAAGCCACGGTGGCTTCAAATGGATACAGGTCGACAATAACGAGGTCTATTTCGGGAATTTCATATTTTTCTATCTGTTGCATATCCTGTTCCAGTCCGCGGCGGCAAAGAATACCACCGAACACCTTCGGGTGCAAGGTTTTCACACGTCCTCCCAAGATAGAGGGATATGTTGTCAGGTCTTCCACTGCCTTGCAGGGATAACCCAGGGATTCTATAAACTGACGAGTTCCGCCTGTTGACAGAAACTCAACTCCTTCTTCATGTAGTTTGGTAATGATTTCATCCAAACCTTCCTTATGGTAAACCGATACCAGAGCGGTTTTAATTCTTTTTGTTTCAGACATGGATTTGCGTATTAACGATTTGATGCGCAAAGGTACTAAAAATGTTTATTTGCACATATACTCAAACACAATAAATTAGGTATAATTAAAAAAGGCAGTAATCCTGTTTAGGATTTACTGCCTTTATCTTTCTTTTTTGCTGAATAGGGAGCCAAATAGTTCCTGTTTAAACAAGGTTTTCCTGCCACTATATCAGCAAGGTTTTGCCATCACTGTGGCAAGACTTTGCCATAGGCTTGGCACAATTGTGCCATAGGCATGGCAAAACTGTGCCACCGCGGTGGCAAAACTTACCAGATAGAGACGCGTTCTTCTACGGGTACGAACATCGGATCTTTTTCTGTAATGCCGAATGCCTCATACCATGCTGCAATGTGCGGCAATGCAGCGTCTACACGCCATTTGCCCAAAGAGTGTACATCTATCTTCGTGAGTTGCAGGATAGCTTCGGGACGGGTGTTGTTGGCCCAAACGTTGGCATAAGCCAGGAAGAAACGTTGTTCGGGAGTGAAACCGTCTTTCACTTCCAGCGGAGCGGCAGCCGTAGCAGCCTTGAATGCCTGGAAAGAAACCTGCAAACCACCGTGGTCGGCAATGTTCTCACCCAGTGTCATACGTCCGTTGGCATGTACGCCCGGAGCCACTTCGATGCTGTCGAAGAAGGCAACCATCACATCGGCGCGTTTCTCAAAGTTCTTGGCATCTTCTTCGGTCCACCAGTCTTTCAGATTACCGTCTTTGTCGTACTGACGGCCCTGGTCGTCGAATCCGTGTGTCATCTCGTGACCGATTACCACACCGATAGCGCCATAGTTGAAGGCATCGTCGGCTTCCATGTCGAAGAACGGGTATTGCAGGATACCGGCAGGGAAACAGATTTCGTTCGTTGTCGGATTGTAATAAGCGTTTACGGTTTGCGGAGTCATCAGCCATTCGTCCTTGTCCACCGGTTTGCCGGCTTTAGCAACCATTTCGGCATAGCCCCACAAGTTGGCACGCTTGATGTTATTCCAGTATGAGTCATCTTTGATTTCCAGTGTGGAATAATCTTTCCACGTGTCAGGATAGCCAATCTTCACGTGGAAGGTAGCCAGTTTTTCCTGTGCTTTTTGTTTGGTTTCGTCGCTCATCCAAGGCAGGTTATTGATGCGTTCGCCAAGGCTCGTCTGAAGATTCTTTACCAAAGTCACCATACGTTCTTTGGCAGCTGCAGGAAAGTATTTCTCTACGTACATCTGTCCCACAGCTTCACCCAGTGCAGAGCTGACAACAGAAACAGCGGTCTTCCAACGAGGTTGCATCTCCTGTGTTCCGGACATGGTGCGGTCGTAGAAGTCGAAGTTTTGTTGGGCAAGCTCGTCATTCAAGTAATTGGCGGCAGCATCAATCAGCTTCCATTGCAGGTAGAGCGATTGCTGATCAACAGGCAATGTATCCAGGATTTTGGCAGCCTCAGCCAGAGAGGCAGGCTGGCCTACGATGATTTCTTTGACGTCTTTCAGACCAAGTTCTGACAGATAAGCATCCCAGTTGAAAGTAGGATAGTTTTTCTTTATCTCTTCCATGCTCATCTTGTTGTAGTTGGCATGAGGGTCGCGCAGTTCGGTACGAGAGCGGAAAGCTTTGGCTAAGCGGGTTTCTACGTCCATCACTACTTCCATGCCTTTCTTGGCAGTAGCCTCATCGAAGCCGGCCAACTGATACATCTTCTGCACGTGAGTGCGGAAAGCATCGCGGATAGCGGTGGTAGAAGGGTCGGTAGCCAGATAGTAGTCACGTTCGCCCATACTCAAACCGCTTTGGTAAGTTTGTACGGCATTCTCGTTACTGTTCATCTCATCGGCGGCAACATACATTCCGAGGTAAGCGCCGACGCCTTGCTTGCGCAAGTTAGCCAATAGGGCATAAACATCTTTTTTGTCTTTCAAAGCGGCAATCTGTTCCAGATCGGCTTTGATAGGAGCAACACCTTCCTGGTTCAGCTTCACACTGTCCATAGCAATCTTGTAGAGGTCGCCCACTTTCTGAGCCACACTACCGGCTTCGTGCTGGGTAGCGGCAAGTTCCTCAATCAGACCTTGTATCTGCTTGCGGTTGTTCTCGGCAAGTTCGGTGAAAGAGCCATACTGTGAATACTCAGCCGAAAGGGGATGGTCTTCGATCCAACCGCCACAGGCGTACTGATAGAAACTGCTTCCCGGAAGGGCAGTCGTGTCAAGATTGGCAAGTTTGATGCCGGCTGTCAATTCAGCCTTCTGCTTGCCCGTACCGCATCCTGCCGTCATCAGGCAAATTGCAGCGAAAGGTAAATACTTGGTAAATTTCATTTTCGTATAATTAAATTGGTTGATACATGTCATTGGTTGCCGCGCGCTTCTTCCAGTTCGGTAGAAGCGGCATCCCACTCTTCCATCACGGAGTCGAGTTGTTGTTTCAACTTCTGGTGCTGCTCGTAAAGTGCCATGTCCGAAGCGCCTTCGGGAGTTGCCATCCTGGCTTCAAGAATGGCGATGGCGGATTCTGTCTGCTCTATCTCCTCTTCACAGTCGGCAACGCGGCGTTCCAGTTTCTTGAGTTTCTTGTTCAGTTCCTTTTGCTCTTCGTAAGAAAGTTTTGCACCGGAAACCTGTGCTGCCACATCCTTATTGGCGCTATCCTTTCCATTGGAGGGAGAAGCTGAAAGTGTCGGTGATTTCTGCAACTCATTCAGGCTTTCTATCTGCTTTTTCTGCAAGAAATCATAGATACCGCCAAGATGTTCTTTCACAACGCCTCCACCGAACTCATATACTTTAGTCGCAAGTCCGTCAAGGAAATCACGGTCATGGCTGACTAATATCACCGTACCGTCAAATTCGCGGATAGCATCTTTCAGCACATCCTTCGAGCGCATGTCCAAGTGATTAGTCGGTTCGTCCAGTATCAGGAAGTTCACCGGCTCCAGCAGGAGCTTAATCATTGCCAGACGGGTACGCTCACCGCCCGAAAGCACTTTCACCTTCTTGTCGGAAGCCTCACCGCCGAACATGAAAGCACCAAGAATATCACGTATCTTCGTACGGATATCTCCCACTGCCACACGGTCGATAGTATCGAACACCGTAAGAGTTTCATCAAGAAGCTGTGCCTGATTTTGGGCAAAATATCCTATCTGAACATTATGTCCCAAAGTCAATTTTCCGGTATAATCGGTTATCTCATCCATGATGCACTTCACGAGGGTAGATTTGCCTTCACCATTCTTTCCTACGAATGCCACTTTCTCACCACGGTTGATGGTGAGGTTGACATCATGGAAGATGACATGGTCGCCGTAGGCTTTGGCTACATCCTCGCAGATGACGGGGTAGCTTCCGCTACGGCTGCTGCATACGAATTTCAGGCGCAGCGCCGAGTTGTCTTCTTCGTCCACTTCGATGCGGTCTATCTTTTCCAGTTGCTTGATGCGGCTTTGCACTTGCACGGCTTTCGTAGCCTTATAACGGAAACGTTCGATGAAAGCCTCGGTGTCTTCTATCTGTTTCTGCTGGTTTTCGTAGGCACGGAGTTGCTGCTCGCGGCGTTCCTTCCGCAGCACGACGAACTCATCGTACTTCACTTTGTAGTCATAAATCTGTCCGCAGGTGATTTCGATGGTACGTGTGGTGACGTTGTTGAGGAAAGCACGGTCGTGGCTTACCAGTACTACTGCGTTGGCACGGGTAGAGAGGAAGTTTTCCAGCCATTGTATACTCTCGATGTCAAGGTGATTGGTAGGCTCATCGAGCAACAGCACATCGGGACGGCGAAGCAGGAGTTTTGCCAACTCAATACGCATACGCCAGCCACCGGAAAACTCACTGGTGGAGCGGTCGAAGTCCTCACGACTGAATCCCAGACCTTGCAGGGTCCGTTCTATTTCGGCACGGAAGTTGGTGCCGCCCATCATCAGGAAACGTTCGTTCTCATGGGTGAAGCGGTCGATAAGTTTATGGTAATCTTCGCTGTCGTAATCGGTGCGCTCGGCAAGCTGCCGGTTCATGCGTTCGATGTTGGCCTGCATCTCAAAAATGTGTTCAAAGGCAAGTTCGGCTTCCTGCATCACCGTGTGATTATCGCTGAGGATCATCACCTGGGGCAGGTAACCGATAGTACATTCACGGGGAACTGCAACAACGCCGGAAGTGGGCTGTTGCAAGCCAGCCAATATTTTAAGCATGGTAGATTTGCCCGCACCATTCTTGCCCACCAGGGCGATACGGTCTTTTTTGTTGATAACGTAAGAGACGTCTTCGAACAAAGGCGTGGCGTTGAATTCCACCTTCAGTCCTTCTACTGATATCATAATGTCAATGAAATTTAGCGTTTAAGACTGCAAAGGTAGTGATTTTCGGCAGTTTGTCTTCAATTTTAAGTCAGAAAGAAGACATCCGATACAACATTTCCAGAATTAGCACTACTTATTTCACTCTACGCTGTTCAGCCTTGCGAAGTAAGCGGCGGAAAGGTTCACTTAATCTCTTCCACTCATCATTTGATATAACTTTCTAATGAATTATCCTTCCGCCAGCTTTGGTAAATTAGAAGAATACATCTACCTTTACGTCGTACATACAAACAACAACCCAATTACTATACAAAAAAGAATGAAAGAGGAACGCAATGCGCAACTATTTCGGGTAGGTCCTTGCCTGTTCGGCACTTCATCTTCTATTCCAGGCTGGAAGTCAGAGGAACTTATCCCTTCCCTGAGTCCTTTCCTGCTGCCGGAAAAAGAAATCCTGGAAAACAAGAGTAAGATTATCTTCTCACTCAACATTCAGCCGGAAAAAGGAAGCAACGAGAAAGATAATTCGCAATACCACCAACTCGTAGAGTTTGAGTGGGAAGGTGCCACGTGCAGAATCAGCGCACTACCCGGCACCGACTCGCACCTCATCAGCATTCTTGCGCCGAACAACACAAAAGAATATTCAGCTTATTTCCACTCCGACTTTGCCACAGGCACGCTGTCTCTGCATGAAACAGAAGCAGATGCATTCGTACTCAATAATATTCTGATGATGGTATATGCATTCAAGACCGCCTGCACTGATACCGTACTGATGCACGCCTCCGTCATTAAGAAAAACGGGAAAGGCTACCTCTTCTTAGGGAAAAGCGGAACAGGAAAAAGTACGCACACCCGGCTGTGGCTGGAAAACATTCCCGGTTGCGAGCTACTGAATGATGACAATCCTATCGTGCATTATAATAAGGAAACCGGAGAGACCACCGTCTACGGCTCACCCTGGAGCGGAAAGACGCCCTGCTACAAGAATGATTCAGTTCCGGCAGGCGCATTCGTCCGCTTGGAGCAGGCACCGGAGAATATCATAAAGAAAGAAGGAGCAGCACGTGCATTCGCCTCCCTGTTGCCCTCCTGTTCCTGCCTGAAAGCAGTGGAAGAACTGAACAACGGCGTCATAGAAACGGTGAAACTCCTTGCCGCCAACCTACCGGTCTACCATTTGAAATGCCTGCCCGACAGGGCAGCAGCCGAACTAAGTTTCAACACCATCAGATAAGTAAACGATAAGCGAATGATAAGCAGCGGTCAGAAAAAGATTATCCCCAACGAAATACTGCTCCCCGAAGTAGCACGTCTCATCAGCGAAGGGCACACCGTGACGTTGATTGTACGGGGCAACAGCATGAATCCTTTCCTTGTGGACCGCCGCGACCGCATCGTCTTAGGTCCTTTCACCGAAGCCGACCTGCAACCGGGCGTTGCCGTCCTGGCGAGGGAAAGCATGGGACGCATCGTCTTCCACCGCATTATCCACCGCAACGGACGGGAACTGACGCTACTGGGCGACGGAAACCTGAAAGCAACCGAACAGACCAGCGTAGCAGACGTCATGGGAATCATGGTTGCCGCCATCCGCAAAGACAAAGAATATCCTTGCAACGGGCAAACCTGGCAGCGATATTCTTCCTGGTGGATGAAACTGACACCCATAAGACGCTGGCTGCTGGCTATATTCAGAAGAATATAACTTGCAAGGGTGAATAATGATTCGCCCGGCATACATACAACAATAACATCAATAATTATACAAACCATGAAAATCAAGAAAGACTTTACCCTCCACCAAGTCGGCGATGAGCATATCATCATGCACAACGGCACCGGCAACGTAGATTTCAACAATATCATCAGTCTGAACCCCACAGCCGCCCGACTTTGGGAAAGTGTAGAAGGTAAGGAGTTTGATGCCGAAACGCTCACCACCTACCTCACGGAGCACTACGAAGTAGAAGCTGACACCGCCGCACGCGATGCCCGCCAACTGATAAAGGATTGGCTGGAAGCCGGAATTATAGAATAAAGATGATGCAACGCACTTTTCTCGCCCTGGTACGTTCCGGTTTATGGAACACGCCTGCCGATCCTGCCCTATTCAATGGCATGAGTGCGGCCGATTGGGAAGAAGTATATCACTTCGCACGAACCCAGGCACTCCTTGCCATCACTTTCGACGGAATGCTCAGCCTGCCTTCTGAAGTTCGTCCGCCACGTCCGCTCTACCTGCAATGGGCTGCCCAAGTTGCCCGGATAGAGCAGTCGAACATACGCCTGAACGCAGAACTGCCGGAAATTTTTATGCCTTACCGGGAAGCCGGGCTACACCCAGTCCTGCTGAAAGGACAAGGCATTGCCACGTACTACATCAACCCACTACACCGTCAGTGCGGAGATATTGACGTCTATATAGGTAAGGAGGGACAACCCATAGCCAACAGTATTTTACTGCGCCACAGCGCAGCAGCCGAAGGTGAAGCTTCGGACAAGCATGCAAGTTACTCGCTGCACAATATTCATATCGAGAACCACCGCATGATCTTGCGAATAAACAATCCCGCCGGAAACCGGTACTTTCAGCGCCTGGTAAAGGAGTGGCATCCGCAGCAATCAGAGATGCAGGAAATCAACGAATACCCTGTTGCCCTGCCGCCGGTGACATTCAATGCGCTCTATATCTTCATGCACGCTTTTGTCCACTTCCTGAACAGCGGTATCGGGCTGCGGCAGGTTTGCGACTGGGCACGGCTACTGGCAATGAGACAGGACGACATCGACAAAGTGATACTGGAACGGCATTTCCGAAAGGTAGGATTGCTTCGTGCTGCAAAGGCATTCGGTTACATCGCCGTACACCATTTAGGATTGCCGGAACAAGACTTGCCTTTCTCCATCAAGGGAATGGAACGTGCCGGAGAAGTCTTGCTGGATGATATTTTCGCTACCGGGAACTTCGGCCAGTATGACACACGCGTCCAGCCTCGCCCCAAAGGGTATTGGTCAGGAAAATGGCACACCTTCTGCCGGGCAACAAAGCGTTGCATGAAATTACGACAGTTCGCACCCGGAGAGGCTGTGTGGTATCCGGTGACGCTGATAAAGGGAACGATTACCATACAGCTGAATAAACTACGAGCTACAAAGCGACAAGCTACAAGTGCTATGCAGCATGATAGCGTCAGCCACTTGTAGCTTGTAACTTCCGTAGCTTTATTATTATGAAGACAGTGAAATTAAAATATATCTGGGAAGTTTCCCGCGGACAGCGGAAACGCATTCTCCTCTCCTGCTTCACCGGGATTATCGGTGTGGCGGTTTCTCTTGCATTCATCTATGCCTCTAAAATCGTCATAGACATTGCCACAGGTGCCACAACCGGCAACCTGACCAATGCCGCTATCCTTACCATCGCTCTGCTGATTGCACAGCTTCTTTGCGGTGCTGCCGATACCTGGCTCAGTGCCCGTATGCAGGTAGAAGCCGGAAACGCCTTGCGCCACCGCCTCTTCTCCCGATTGCTGCAAAGCCGCTGGAACGAACTGGAACGTTTCCACACCGGAGACATTGTAAATAGGGTAGAGCAGGACACCGCCGCCATCGTAGGATTACTAACCGGTACTATCCCCGCTTTCATTGTCACTATTGTCCAGTTGCTGGCTGCATTCATATTCTTCTGTCTGCTCGACCCGTCCTTGCCGTGGGTAATCGTAGGAATCCTGCCTATCTTCCTTCTCGGCAGTCGCTTCTACATGAAACGTATGCGCCGCTACACCCGGGAAATCCGACAAAGCGACAGCCGTATCCAGTCCGTCATCCAGGAAAGCCTGCAACACCGCACCGTCATCAAAACCCTGGAACAAGGCGAACGGCACATCGACAAACTGGATGATCTGCAAGATGCTCTCCGCAGCCAGATATTCGGACGGACACGCTTTTCGTTGTCTGCACGTATGCTGGTAGCTTTCGCATTTTCCGGCGGCTACCTCACCGCTTTTCTTTGGGGAGCCGTCCGTCTCAGTACAGGCAGCATCACCTTCGGAACCATGACGGCTTTCCTGCAATTAGTCGGCAAAGTGCAACGCCCTGCACTCGACCTTTCGCGCCTGCTACCTTCATTTATCAATGCCCTCACTGCCGTGGAACGGTTAATGGAGCTTGAAGAACTACCTGCGGAAACAACCGGCAACTCGCAATTTTTCACCCAAACGCCTGATTTACTGCTGAAAGACATCACTTTCAGTTATTCACCAGGCGACCGCCCCGTACTGAACCACTTCTCCTGTAACTTTCCTGCCGGAAGCTGTACTGCCGTTCTGGGTGAGACAGGCGCCGGTAAAACGACTCTCATCCGTTTATTACTCGCCCTCACCACCCCCCAAGAAGGGCTCATAGCACTTCATTCTCAACTTTCCACTCTCGAAGTCTCCCCGCAAACACGCGTCAACTTCGTCTACGTCCCCCAGGGAAATACCCTTTTCAGCGGCACTATCCGCGACAATCTCCTCATGGGCAATCCTCATGCCACTGAAACCGATATGTTCCAGTCCCTCCGCACCGCCTGTGCCGATTTTGTCTTTTCCCTCCCGCAAAGCATCGATACCAATCTCAACGAACAAGGTGGCGGCCTCAGCGAAGGACAAGCCCAGCGCATCGCCATCGCCCGCGCCCTTCTTCGTCCCGGACACATTCTATTATTAGATGAAGCCACCTCCGCCCTCGACCCCGAAACAGAACGGCAACTAATAAAGAACCTGCGCAAAAGCCGCACAAGCAAAACCTTTATTTTCATCACACACCACCCCACCGTAGCCGAAGCCTGCGAAACAAGTATCAGACTTTAAACCACAGCTTTTAAGGTTAGCTATCCTCGTCTTAGATTAGAGACTTACCCCCGTTAGACAATGCTCATGCCGAGCATACTAAAAAAGGGAACCATCTCACGATGCCTCCCTTTCATTCCTAATTTTAAATTGCTTTCGCAAAGTCTCCAAACTTAAAACAGCTTGGCAGGATATTCACCTGCATCCACTAAAGCCTGGATTTTATCTACAACGCTCTGACGGTCTTCCGGATAAGTCACACCAAACCATTTGCTCGTAGTGTCAAGAACCTCGCACGTAGCAGTGCCGTCCTGAATCAACTTATCCACCATCAACGGGATGAAGAATTCGCTCTTCAAGTTCTCCATATTCTTCGGATCGCTCAGGAAACTCTTGAAGAACTCGCAGCTATATCCGAAATAATCAGGAGTAAATCCCCAGAAATTCATACTTACCGGAGTCGTTTCGGGAGTAGCCACCCACTCGCCATTATCGTCTACATATTTCACTTCACCATCCATACGCTGAATCTTAGTACGTTCTACAACAGAAGTCAGCAGATTATTGGCATCCGTCCCACAAAGGCCACGAGACACCGTACCGCTATCGCTCAGCGTGTTGCCAATACGGAAACCTACCATAGAATATACATTCTTTGAACCTTCAGGCAGTGCAGACAGGAACTTACCCATCACTTGGAAAGAATCGCGACCATAAAAATCATCACAGTTGATAACAGCAAACGGTTCTTTAATTACATCGGCACCCATCATTACAGCATGGTTGGTTCCCCAGGGTTTCGTACGACCTTCGGGGCAAGTAAAGCCTTCAGGCAGATCGTCAATAGACTGGAACACCAGTTCGCACGGAATGTGACCTTCGTATTTAGAGATGATTTTATCACGGAAGTCATTCTCAAAATCCTTACGGATAACAAAAACAAGCTTACCGAATCCGGCATTAATGGCATCATAGATAGAATAATCCATAATAGTCTCGCCATTCGGACCCAGTCCGTCCAATTGCTTCAAGCCACCATAACGGCTGCCCATACCGGCTGCCAATAAGAATAAAGTTGGTTTCATATTAGTTATTATTAAAAATAGGTTAGTGTATCACTGTTGATTACGACGGCAAAATTACAAAAAATATAATCAACAAAGGTAGACAATTAGTTCATAATTTAGCTCTATTGTACAAAACTTACCGTTAGAACGGATAACCGATAGCAAAATGCCATGCCATGCCATCTTTAAACTTCGGAATATTATAGTATCCCTTCTTTCCGGTATCATACGGGTCGTGCAGTGCCACACCCCAGTCGAAGCGGAATACAAGGAAGTCCAGGTCGTAACGCAGTCCGGCACCCGTGCCTAGGGCTATTTGTTTCGGGAAGTTTTTCAACGTCAATTGTCCGTCAGGACGGTCGGCATCCTTACGCATCAGCCACACATTACCCGCATCGAGGAAGATGGCACCGTGCAGGTCGCCCAAGATACGGAAACGGTATTCCACGTTTGCCTCCATACGGATATCTCCCACGTGATTGATGTACGAATACTTTTTCTCTTTATCAGGCGGATAACCGCCGGGACCGATGCTGCGTGCGGAATAAGCACGGATACTGTTGGCGCCACCGATATAGAACTGTTCGGTATAAGGTGCAGTCGTAGCGTTTCCATACGACCAGATCACACCGCCCGCAATGCGGGAAGCAATCATCTGGTTCTTGTCTATCCGGTAGTGATAACGGAATTCCGAATTCAGTTTCAGGAATTGGGCGAAAGGTACCCCCATCAGCTTCTTGTCCTCTTTGCTGAACGACTCCCCGAATGCCCGGTAAATCAAAGAAGTCAGGTTACCGGCGGAAGCCACTGTGGTCTGCCACCAGATAGGATTACGGATGCTGCGTACAGAGGCGTTATCATAGGTATAAGTATACTCCATCTTAGGGATGAACTGATTGCGGAGACTGATGTAAAGGGCAGGATTCTGAGCCTGTATTTCCTCAAAAGCCTCGGTCGGATTACGAAGCACATTAAACGTCAGCTGGAAAGGCGTGATGCTATGCTTACGGGTAGGTACAGGCTGAAAATCATACGTGACGTTTCCGCCGAAAGCAAGCAGTTTATAATACTTGGCACGGTTCATCTGGTCTATGTAGACACGGAAAGTAGTGGAAGCCGGGAAGTCATATTCCTTATTACCCATACGGGGAAAAACAATGCGCGGGAAAGTAAGTGCGGAAGATACTCCCAGCTCATAACTGTTCATCAACGAGCTACTGCTCTTACCCGTCTGCCATTCATACGAGCCGTTCACCTTCACATTCCAAGTTTCACCACCACCGAAGACGTTGTTCTTTGTGACAGTGAAAGCGGCGCCGGGTCCCGTCTGGTTATTGCTTTTCATGGTGACGTTGAAGTCAAACTCAGCATCATAAGGTTTATCCAGGATGGCACGAATGTTCACATCGAGGGTATCGGAAACGAGTGCCGTATCGCGAGGGGTGTACTGCATTTCCAAATAGCGGAAAATCCCCACACTTGCCAGACGCTCCTGAATACGGGTTTGTCGATACTGGCTGTACAACTTGTCCGGACGATGACGCATGCCTCCTTTGTCCAGTTCCTGCCGTTTTCTCTGGTAGCCTTGATAGTGCAACCAGCGATAGAGCATATTGGGGCGTATCTTCAGCTTATTGTAGTAGTGTATCCAAAAAGACTTATAATAAAGACTATCGTTCGGCAACTGTCCTTGCGGCCCATGAAGGTAGAAGTTGGTATTTCCAACGAAGAAAGCCCGTTCGGCATCCTTCGGCATACCGGGAACAGGTATCATGCGCAGGCTGACGTGTCCGCCGGGAACGAGTGTCGTATCTGCCTGGTAGGTCAGATAGTCGGGACGGAAATAGTAATAGCCCATATTGCGCAGCAATCCGCTGATGCGGGTACGCTCCCCATCGAGGTCGGTGACGTTGAACTGTTCACCGGGGCTGATAAGAGAACGGCGACGCCCCAGATTGATGATGCGCATAGTGTTCTCGTTGAAGCCACGATAATAAACGGTATCGATGAAATATGGATTGCGCATATCGATGGTGTACTGCAACTTGGCTTTCAGGCTATCTTTAGGATTGACGAAGGTCTGGTAACTGACTGTGCCGTTGAAGTAGCCGTAATCATGCAGGATGTTGGTAGCTACTTTCTGCCGGATGTCCGGATTGACGGTGGACATGAACACGGGAGTAGCGGCAAAGCGGTTGAATATCCACTTGCCAAAGCCTTTCTTATACTTTGCGAAGCCGTTGTACACCCATAATCCAAAAGGAAAGGGGATGCGGTATTCGGAGCTCCCCAACAGGGAGTTGTTGGGAGCCTTGGCAAGAGCTGCTTCCACTTCTTCCATCGCCGTCACACCGACCGGAGTCGCGGAACGGTTCTCCACTATCATCGACTTTTGTCCGGTGTAGAGCACTTCGCCTTCGGGCAGGTGCTTGGTAGTGGAGCAGGCTTCCAGAAGCAGGATTGCAATGAATATATATACAATTTTCTTCATCTTCTCTTTCATTTATATCTGCAGGCGAATTATTATTCGCTCCTATAAGTTATCATTTACGTTATTCACTGACCGGTTCTACTTTCTTCTTCCTCTTGAAAATGAACAGCTCGCTCAGCTTATCCATCTTGCGGCGGAGCACAAGGCCGACACCCGTCTCGGTAATCTCACCATCGAGCACACTCTCATAGTTCTTGTTGTGGAAGACACGCACGTAGCGCGTTCCGCTATTGTCAAGACGATATTCCAGTGAAATGTTATCGATGAACGATTCAACGTCATTCGTGGCATTGGCACCGCTGGACACCTTTCCGCCGATAATAATCTGCACACGGTCGTTGAAGAAACGCTGCGAATAACGGAAACTGTAGTCCGTCTGCTTGTCACCAGTTTCGGCAGCGGTGCGATCTTCAATACCGACACTGAGGGATGCATTCTTAAGGTTTCCGGTCAGCGCATTTATCTGGCTTTGCAACACGCTGTTCAGTGCGGACCCCATGGTCAGGCCTCCGCCTTTTCCTCCATTATAAAGATACATACCCGTGGCAAGCATCGTGATGGCCTGCTTGCTACGTTCGTCCGCACTCATCGCCGCCAGTTCGTTTTGCACGCCAGCATCTTCGGGAGCACTGAGGTTGAAACTCAAGTCGGGGCTCTCCAGACGGTTCTTTATACTGATGGACACATCGAAGTTCACCATGCGTGAGCCACCGTCATCTCCATCGGAAACAGAGGCACGGACACGTTCTGTAGCAGTCAGGTTCAGAGAGGGATTCATCGGATTACCGGTCCAGTCTACATAACTGCCATTGGTGAACTGGAATTCTTTCAAAGGAATAACGGGCAGGGCATACTTCATCATACCGCCAATCAAAGTATAACGACCGGACAAGGTAAGGTCGCCCTGAGGCGTATATTGCAGATTCAAATCTCCCCCGCCCTCAAGTTCTACGCGGCTGCTGCGGTCGGGACTAAGGTCGGCACGCAGGCGCACAGCATCGTCAATATGCACGGACATCAACATGTCCATACCGCCAAGCGACATGGCAGGTGCTTCCGTGTGCTGCACCGAAGTGGTGTCTGTGAAAGAAGTAAACTTCACAAGTTCACCCAGCCGGTCTTCGACGGTAAGAGGAGAATCGGTCAACACGTAGGTCACGTCCGTATTGCCCAGCAGGTTCATATTTCCACGCATGGTCAGCGCATCCAGCGGACCGCGCACAGTGGCGTTCAGGTCCACGAAGATTTTACCGTAAATCATGCTTTCCTTGGTGCGGGGCGCATCGAGCAAGGTGTAGTTCTGGGCACGCAGGTTCAGCTTCGCGGTCGGTTTCTCCATATTGCGGAAGTCCACATTGCCGTCTATCGTAAAGGGGTTACGGCTGGTGGTGTATATGGCAAACTTATTAAAGATGAGCTGATTGTCCTCTATTTTCAGCGGGCGATTGTCGAACCAGTAGCGTGCACCTGCCTGACGGGCATAAACCGACACACTATCCAGTGAAATATCGCCGCTCAGTTGCGGCTTCTCCATAGCCCCATTAATATAAATTCCTCCGTCGATGTCACCGGTAAAGGCAACCATGCGGTCGGGCACAAAAGCATTGGCAAGAGAAAGCGGGAAGTGCTCGAAAGTGGTATTGACATCAATAGAGTCGCGTCCGTTCTTTTGCGTCAGCACGGCATCGGCAGTCATCACTTCTTCATCTCCCGAACGGAAATAAGCGTTCAGATAGTGAGTCCCCGCATCACCCGGCAACCACGTGGCGCCCAGCCCGATATTGCCTATCGGCTGACGTTCGTAAGTCAGGTTTTCGATGCCGGCTTCTGCCGATACTTGCAGCGAAGTGGCCGTCTGTATGTAGTTTGCTTCCACCGAGAAAAGTCCTGTTACGGGGGGCATATAGGGCAGAATACCGCTCAGCTTGTCGAGCCGGAAACGAATTAGTTCCAGATTGATGTTCTGCAAGGAAACAGTGTCGGCCCTGTCCGACTGCATACGGAAACAAAGCCCGTCCTTACTGTCCATATCCACATTGGCATAGACACGCATATTCTTATGCAGGTAAATCCAGTCATTACCATCCACAAAGTGGAACTTCTGGAAAGCAATGATAGGTTCGGCAGGCGTCAGGCGGAAAGCGATGCCATTGCCCTTGCTCTTGCCTTCGATAAGCGGACGGGCATTGATACCGAGGTCAAGACCGGTGTCGCCCTTAGCGTCCACATAGTTCAGGGTCAGCTCTGCATCATCATTGCGGATTTCACCCGTCAGTGTACTACGGAACACAACCTGCGGATTCTTGGGACCGTTGATGACCCCACCTTGCAACTTCATGCGGGCTGTGTCCTGACTGATGGCAAAGAAGATGGTATCCAGTTGCAAAGAGTCCATACGCAAGCCATGAATGGCAGTGCGTCCGTTGATGCCTCGCCGGGGTGTAGTGCCGAAGCGAAATACAAAATCGTTGAAAGAAATATCCTTTGTTGCCAGAAAGTAGCTGACGGGATTCTGCTTACCCGCTTTCAGCTGCATACCGGCTGAGGGCAATGCCTGCCGCAGTTCGGCATGGTCGAGATGCTTTTGCTCTATCTGCTTGGTGAGAAGTGTGGCAAAGGCAGTACCCTGGTCTATCAGTTTCTTCAGGGTGCTGCGGGCACGGAACTGGAGGTCGAGGTCACCCGCATCCATCTTCATCTTGATAGAATCGTGGCGTGCCTCCGCACCGAAAGTGAAGGCAAAAGGATATTTCAAGGGTTTAGGAGAGATACCCAGCTCGTGCAGGCCAATTTCTTCCACATTCATATCAAGTTTTCCATCCAGATACTTGCGGTCCAGACGCATATCGGCATTTGCCCGCATCTTCAACAGAGGGTTATCACTCGTCAAGTTCACGGTGGCGAGAGCAGATTTCAGTCCGGCAGTCAAGTCTATGCCGGAGATGTTCCAGTGCCCATACTGCAATTCACCGAGAGAGGCTTTCAGAGCAGCCGTAGTGCGATGGTTGGCAGGGTCGAAGCCTTTACCTTTGGCAGCAACCTTCGCTGAGAGAGTGTAGATAGAATCCTTGGGCAGGAAATGATGTAGTTGCAGGGCATCCACACTAAGATCCGCCTGATAGGCTTCGGTAGTGGTGTTGTAGTGAGCCAGCAGGTTCAGCATGCCTTCACGCTCTTGCAGTTTCACGGTAGCATCGTAGTTAGGTCCGTCCATAACGAGGCGTGCTTTCAGATGCATGCTGTCCGGCACCACGATGGAACCGTCGGGAGTAACTCCTGTCAGCCCGGTAAGGAAGTTCAGGTTCTGCGTGCGGATGTCGAGGTCAATATTTCCATTGCGGGTCAGACTATCGGTGAGATTCCACATTTCACCGCCTCCATCGAGGGTGAAGGCTCCCGGCAAGTCGATATTGAAGCGGGAGATCTGCATTTGCTTGAGATTACCTTCCGTTCCGGCACGAATGACGAGGGGACGGAAAGGATAGGCTTCCTTGAAAGTTTCGGGAAGGTCGCCGGCAAAGAGCAGCACATCCTGCTTGCCGATGCGGGCATTGAAGCGGGCGGTCAGTCGTCCGGTGGTGGGGATGTTCACCAGTTCCCAGTAGGTCTGCGCGGTGAAGTCCATCTCGCTGTGCGGGGTGAGCAGGCGCAAGTAGGGCACTTGTATCACAGTGGAATCAGCAAATACCCTTCCCGTAAGCGAAGTGACACTCAGTCCCGAACGCTCGTTCATGGAGAATTCGCGGATGACGGCATTGATGTCATGTCCGGCATAGAGCACGGAATCAACGCTGATGCGTATATCACGCAAGGCGATGTGTGAAGCATCAAAGCCCGGTGCAGAAGCCACGGAAGTGCTGTCGGCCGAAAGACTGCCTGTGTCGATAAGGCTGTTCAGCACATTACCAAGCCGGTTGCCGGTGTCATAGTTCACGGATGTACCGCTGAGTTGGAATTGCCTGAAACCATATGCCTGGCGTCCAAGGTCGGCAGTGGCATCATCTATTTCCGCTTCACCCAAACGGGCGACGAGGCTCATGGAGTCGAGCGGCATCTGCAAGTCTACAGAAACATTTTTCAGCGCCAGTTTGTGCAGTGCCACTTTCCAGTTGAGGGCAGTTGTTGTGGTGTCCGTTTCGGTGGTTGCGGTGGTGTCGTTCATCACTACCAGCATGTGGGTATCGCTTAGTTCTATACGGTTAAGTACGGCATCTTCCGTATTGAGATTGATGCCGTGGCTTTCGAGAAAAAAGCGTCCCAACACCCCTTTCAGTTGCATGCCTTCTATCAGATTGGCCGAATTCACGGAAACACCGCTCAGGATTACTTCGTCCACTTCTACTTGTCCCCGTATCAAGGGCCATGCCTGCACACGCACGTTCAGGCTTTCAAGTAAAAGTAAAGTATCAGGCATCTGTCGCACGGCAAGAGTGTCGTCGGGTGCGGTGGAGATTTGTCTGCCGATCCCGACAGGCCGGACGACCTGCACACCACGCACCAGCAGGTTCAGCGGAAAGCGCAGGTCTATTCGTTCTACGGATATATCCATACCCGTAGCCTCGGATGCGATGGCTGTGGCCTGTTTCCGTATCAGGTTTTGTACGGGAGGCACGTAAAGCAATACCATCAGTATTACGAATAATATAATAGGGGTAAGCAGTATCCAAACTACCCATTTTATCCATTTTCTTCTCATTAGTACATCATTCGATAGTCAGTGTTTAAATCGTTACAAAGTAAACAAATTCTCCCGACATTTAGTTCCCTATAAAGAAAAAAAGCCCCAAAAGCAGATGTTTCGGGCTGTCCATCCGACAAGGTTACGGCTGATTGATTTCAACAATAAGCAAACATAAAATAGTAAAAGCATGAAGGGGGCTTGTGGGTGGCACACTTCCGGCACGCTATAATCTTGATATATTATTTTACAAAAAGAGCAATAATCCTTCTCCTATTTAGCGAGGAATGAATTATCTGGAAACG
This sequence comes from uncultured bacterium, assembly GCA_905215555.1. Lineage (GTDB taxonomy): Bacteria > Bacteroidota > Bacteroidia > Bacteroidales > Bacteroidaceae > Bacteroides. The sequence goes on along the minus strand of CAJMQU010000030.1, from coordinate 11,581 downwards.
CTTACCTATCAATATCTTGCAGTATAAGATCTGCAGACGTCTATTATCGAGACGGTGGTGGGCAACATCCAAGGCGATAGCAGGTATGCTACAGATATTTATTTTGTTTGATAAAGTTTCTCCGCCTGCGCCACCGCTTCTTCAACTAAAACAAGCACCCCAAGAGACTTCTGCTTTATCTCTTCAGTGAAAGGCACTCCACGGGAAGCTTCAAGATCTTTCAATAAAGCCACAAGTTCGCCGGCACCCAATAATGTAAATAAAGGCAGCATCTTATGCCCCATGGCTGCAACCCCGTCCGTATCTCCGATTTCCAGCGCTTGACGCAAGCGATCCGCATTCAGCCGCGTTTCCGTCACAAAACTCTCCAAGATAGATTTGGCAGCATCGGGATCATCGCCGGAGAAGGCGGTGAGAGTCTCAAAGGTTAAAGCCTTATTAAGTGGTGAGTGGAGAGTGGTGAGTGGAGAGTCGGATGCACTATTAGGGGATGCGCTATCATGCTGTACAGCACTCTCCACGCTCCACGCTCTATTCTCGACTTCGCCTCCTCGCTCAACTTCCCCAAGCAGTTCATGCACCGTAAACGGCTTGTGCAAGCATCCGGCAAAGCCATGTTGCAGAAACTCTTCACGCTGCATATCACTGCGGGCAGTGACGGCAATCATAGGAATGCTTCTGGCCTGTGGAATATTCGAAGCACGCAACAGTTTCAACAGATCGAAGCCATTCATTGCAGGCATTTGTACGTCTGTCAGCAGTACGTCGAAAGTATCAGTGCGCAAAGCTTCCAGCAGTTCGTCCAGTTGCAGGCAGGTGACGGAAGTTATGCCACTCTGCGAGAGCATGGCGGCCGTGAGGGTGAGTTGGATGCGGTCGTCATCAATAAGGAGAATACGCAGATGAGACGTTTCAGCCGCTTCCTGCAACGCCTCATCCCGCCCGGACTGTAAGGATGAATCATCATCCGCCTGTTCACGCAATGCGGAATCATCGTCCAATGCCACCGGATACAGCGGTATCCGCAGCGTAAACGTACTCCCTTCTCCGGGTTTGCTTTCCACTTCAATCCGGCCTTCAAGCAACTGCACCAACATACGGACAATGGACAATCCCAGGCCGAAACCCTCCTCGCCCTGCGCCCCCGGGAGGCGAGTGAATTCCTGGAAAATACGTTCACAGTCACCCGGCTCCATACCCTTTCCCGTATCGATGACAGAAAGCTTCAGGTGGTTTCCGGAAAAAGAAGTGTCGCCTTTCGGCACAAAACAGGCCGCCAACGTAATGCCACCTTCCGAAGTGAACTTCACCGCATTGGAAAGCAGATTGTTGACTATCTGGCGCAGACGTAACGGGTCGCTGATAAATGTCCCTTTCAATTCAGGGGCTATATCACACTTCAGGGAGAGCCCTTTGGCAGAAGTCAGCGGCTCGAAACTGACATATACTTCTTCCAGCAAGCGCGCGGGATGGAAGGTGACACGGTTAATCTCGGCTTTATTCAAATCAAGACGGTGGAAGTCGAGCAAGTCGGTCACCAGTTTCAGCAGGTGTTCCGAAGAGACCTTCATGTTATCGAGATAAAAACGTTGCCGCTCGTCTACGATAAGGCGGGAAAGCAGGTCGGTATACCCCATGATTGAACCTAAAGGAGCTTTGAAGTCGTGGGTGATGGCGAGCATCAGTTTTTCGCGGGAGGCGAGTAATTCTTCGGCAAAACGGTTCGCTTCTTCCAGTTGACTACGATAAAGGTTGCTACGGGTGATGTCGCGCCAAATCAGAATAAGGAAGATTACAGACAACACTACGGAACCCGCAGCAATGCTTGCTATGATTGTTGCAGAACGATGGCGCACCGCTTTCTGGAACTCGGCTTCTTCGCGGGCACGCAGCAGGGTCTCCTGTTCATAGCCTTTCAGAAGGCTGTCGATACGGGCAGTCAACGCATGATCGAGGCGTTGCAGACTCCGCTTGCGGCGCTGCACGATACGATTGGTTTCCTGCTTCTGGCGGGCGGCAATGCGCAACTTCTCGTGTAGGGAATCGACAGGATTATAAGCATCGAGAATAGTATCGGTGGCTACTTCAAGGATGGTCTGCACCTGGACGGCACTATCTTTCTTGGGCGGCACAAAGACTTCGCCCAGACGACGGAAGAAACCTTTTTTCTTGGGTTGCGTCACGACTGTGTCCCGGCGGGCAGTAACCCGGCGTTGCACACGCTGCTGGGTGATAATGGTGTCCTGCTCGGCAATGATTTGCTCCACCTCATGGGCGGAAATCATGTTCTCGTTCGCCTCACTCAGTGTGCGCAGCAGGCGGACAGTATTGGCGTCTTTCTCCCGCAGAAGCCCTATCAGGCTATCTGTACGCAGGATATCGCTGTTATCGGAACTCATAAGGTTCTCCATCTCCCTGTGCACGAAGAACAGGGAATAAAGCAAAACGGCCAGTAGAACAGCGTAACCGGCAGCTATTTTCTTCTTGGAGACGTTATTCATATCCTGTCACTTTTTCTTCATCTCGTCTTATAGCGGAAACGCAGCCAGAGCATGATGCCCGCACTTGTCAGTCCGAAGGGGAATGCCATCCAGACACCGACCGTGCCCCACCCCAGCACGAAACCACATAAATATCCTACGGGCAAAGATATAACAAAATAGGAAATAAATGCAATGATCATCATAGGTTTCACGTCTGCGATACCACGCAGGGCATTAGCAAAGCTGATTTGCAAGCCATCGCCAAACTGGTAGACCAGGAACGGCAGGAACAAGGAAGACACCATAGCGGAAACCTCCACGCTATCCGTGAACCAGCCCCCCACCCGGTTGCGGAACAGGAACACAATACTCAGAAGCACCACCGCCATTGCCATAATCAAGTGAAAACCGGCATATGCCGAACGACGGACATTCAACGTATCATTCTGCCCCTTGAAGTTGCTGACCCGGACGGCGACCGCCGCTCCCATACCATAGAACATCATAAAAGTGAATTGGGAGATGGTAAGCATTATCTGATGGGAAGCCAGAGCAATGGTGCCCAACCAGCCCACCATAATGGTGCTGAGGCTGAATGAAGCCGTCTCCATCCCCATCTGCAAACCGACAGGCCAACCAAGCGCATTGAGCCTCTTGAACATCTGCCTTGACCATCCCAGACGGAAGAATCCCAGTTTATACCTCAGGAACCTGCGGCTACGGAAGACGATAAGCGCAAAAACAATGACCATTACGATACGCGAGAACAGGGTACTGATACCCGCCCCCAATAATCCCAACTCCGGAAGACCGAACCTTCCGTAAATCAGCGCATAGTTACCCACAATATTCAGTGCATTTCCACCGAGAAGCACCCACATGGCTGTCTGCGTATCGGTGATGCCATCAGTGAATTGCTTGAAGCCGTTGAAAAGCATGACGAACCCCAGCGATGCCAATAATATAAGGTAGTAAGGCTTTATCAGGGGAATCAGTTCTTCGGGTTGCCCCATACGCTCCACGTTGAAGTAGACCACAGTCATGATAAGCGTCAGCAACAGAGCCACCAGCACATTGGCAAGCAAACTGGAACGCAAAGCCTGTCCGGCTTCCATGAAGCGGCGGTTACCGTACAGTTCACCGACTACCGGTGTCAGCCCATAAGAAAAGCCTGTGCTGAAAATGATGCAAAGAGTAAAAAGATTGTTGGTGAAAGAAGCAGCCGCCAGTTCCGCCGTGCTGTGATGCCCCACCATCAGGGTATCGGCAAAACCGAGGATAATGACACCCAATTGACCGATGACGATAGGGAGTCCCAAATAAAACAATGCTTTATAATGACCTTTGTACGTTTCTATTAGTTTCTTCATGAATGTTTAGTTATTGAGAGTGAAGCGCAGAAGACGATCACTATTCCTTCTTATAATACAGCACCACCGAGTTTTCCTCCCGGAAAGCTTCTTGTGCCACCCTTTTCAGTTGCTCCGCCGTCACAGCACGATACCGTTCCACTTCGCGGTCTATATCTTCCGCTTGTCCGGTGAGTTCAAACCATGCCAGGTTTGTGGCAACATTCAGGTAATTGATATTTCCAAAAATCTGTGTGGACTCAAACTTATTCTTCACTTTCTCCAACTCCTGTTCCTCTATCGCTGTTTGCTGCAACTCTTCCAGTTCCCGGCACACCGCAGCCTCAGCCTCTTCCAGCGATACCCCTGCCGCCGGTTTTCCACTGATATGCAGCAATCCCGCATCACGCGTGCCCGAGATATAGGCATCAATACTGGAGAATAATTTCTGTTCCTGCACCAGGCGACGGTTCAAACGACTGGAACGCCCGTTGCTGAGAATATCCGACAGGATGTCGAACGCATAATAATCAGGATGTTCACGACTGCACATATGGTAAGCCATAAAGAGTGCATCCAAAGGAACCGGACGCTCTACCGTCAGCCTGCGCGCTTCCGCCTGCACGGATTCCCGGGGCAATTGCCTCACCGGAACATTTCTGCGGGGGATCGGACCAAACCACTTCTCAGCCAGCCTTACTGCTTCTTCCCATGAAATATTTCCGGTGACGGCCAGCACAGCATTGTTGGGAGCATAAAAACGGAAAAAGAACTCTTTCACCTCCTCCAGCGTGGCTTGCTCGATATGTGACAAGTCCTTGCCAATAGTGGGCCAGCGGTACGGATGCACCCGATAAGCCAACGGACGGATGAGATGTCCCACGTCTCCGTAAGGCTGGTTCAGGCAACGCTGCTTGAACTCCTCCATAACCACACCACGCTGCACCTCAAGGCTCTGCTCGCTGAATGCCAGTTCCAGCATACGGTCAGCTTCCAGCCAAAAGCCAATTTCTACGTTCGACTTGGGGACAGTGAGATAATAGTTCGTGACGTCATTGTTCGTCCAGGCATTATTCTCACCGCCCGCCGACTGCAAAGGAGCATCATAATCAGGAATGTTCACTGAACCTCCGAACATCAGGTGCTCAAACAAATGGGCAAAACCGGTATGATCGGGATGCTCATCACGGGCACCCACATCATAGACGATATTCAATGCCACCATCTGCGTGCTGAGGTCTTCGCAGTGCACCAGACGAAGTCCGTTATCAAGGCAATATTTATTTATTTTCATAAGAATGGAAGTTATAAGCTGATGAAAGAGCTAATTCCTTTCTAAGGGGATTATGAATATATTTTAGACACGGATTTCACAGATTACACGGTTGTTTTATATACTGCAATCGTGAAATCCGTGTCTAAAATCTCAATTAGCATTTACCTCATTTTTTTCAGTTTTAGACCTTTAGTCCAAAACTTCAACCTTGATAATCTTCACATCCTCTTCCGGGCGGTCGCTGCGGTCTGTCTTCACTTTCTGGATTTTATCTACCACATCCATCCCCTCAACAACTTCGCCAAACACAGTGTATTCACCATCCAAATGCGGAGTGCCGCCTACCGTGGTATAAGCCTTCACCTGTTCCGGTGTAAAGTGAAACTCCGGTTGCTTGGCAACTTCAGCCTCAGCCTGTGCAAACAGCGTATCCTGCAAGCTCATCAGACCATCCTGGTCATTCTCTTTACGCATCTTATAAATCTCCTTCATGTGCTTCTGTGCCAAAGCATTGAACACATTCGTCAGACGATTCTGGTTCATCTGGTTTTCCATACCCAGCAAAGTGGTATCATTATACACCTTGCCCGTAACGATGTAGAACTGGCAACCCGATGATTCCTTCTTAGGATTCACATTGTCCCCCTGACGTGCAGCGGACAAAGCACCTTTCTTATGGAAATACTTCGGATAAACGAACTCAGCCGGAATAGTGTAACCCACATCACCCGCACCCAGCATCTTGCCTTTCGGAGCGTTCTTCGATTCGGGATCACCCGCCTGTATCATAAAATCCTTGATGACACGGTGGAACAATGTACCCTCATATGTACCCTCTTCCGCCAGCTTGATGAAATTATCACGGTGCTGCGGAGTCTCATTATACAGTTTCACAATGATGTCACCCGCAGTTGTTTCAATCTTCAATTTAGTTTCCTGATCCATGTTTCTATCTTTCTTTTGTCCCGATTGGCAGGCTGTAACGCTGCAAATCAGTATGGTTAATAATACAATGAAATTCCTCTTCATAACGCTTTTTATTTAAATTAAGTTTGCAAATATACGATTTTCAGACAAAACGGTTTACCTTTGTGTCTTAAAAGAGACAAAAGATAAGGCAATGAAATCCATACTCATCGTTGAAGACGACATTACTTACGGCATGATGCTGAAAACCTGGTTGAGCAAGAAAGGCTTCCAAGTGGCTTCTGTCAGCAGTATCGCCCGCGCTCAGAAACATCTGGAGACGGAGGGTGCCGACTTGATTTTGTCCGACCTGCGTCTGCCCGACAAGGACGGCATCGATCTATTGAAGTGGCTGGTCACCCAAGGCATGTCCATTCCGCTCATCATGATGACGAGCTATGCCGATATCCAGTCGGCCGTGCAAGCGATGAAATTAGGCGCCAGCGATTACGTTGCCAAACCGGTGAATCCGGACGAACTCCTGAAGAAAATAGGCGAAGCGATGAAGCAGCCATCTGTTTCACCCAAACAGGCCGTCTGTTCCGAAAAAGGAAACAACACCCGTCCACAAGCCTCCGGAGGCACTTCTTCTCCCTCTTCTTCTGATTATCTGGAAGGGGAAAGCGATGCTGCCAAGCAATTATATAATTATGTGAAGCTGGTTGCGCCCACCACCATGTCGGTACTCATCAATGGCGCCAGCGGAACGGGAAAAGAATATGTGGCTCACCGCATCCATCAACTCAGCAAGCGTGCCGGTCAACCTTTCGTCGCTATTGATTGCGGCTCGATTCCTAAAGAACTTGCCGCATCGGAATTCTTCGGGCACGTAAAAGGCTCGTTCACCGGAGCGCTGACGGACAAGACGGGTGCCTTTGTTGCCGCCAACGGGGGAACTATCTTTCTGGATGAAATAGGCAATCTCAGTTATGAAGTGCAGATACAACTGTTGCGCGCCTTGCAGGAACGGAAAATCCGTCCGGTAGGTTCCAATAAGGAAATCACTGTAGATATACGTTTGGTTTCGGCTACAAATGAAGACCTGGAGCAGGCCATTGAGAAAGGAACTTTCCGCCAGGATTTGTTTCACCGTATCAATGAGTTCACCTTACGTATGCCTGAACTGAAAGACCGCCGTGAAGACATCCTTCTTTTTGCCAACTTCTTCCTCGACCAAGCCAATCGGGAACTGGACAAACAGTTGATTGGTTTTGATGATGCAGCATCCAAAGCTCTTCTGGAGTATCACTGGCCCGGTAATCTCCGTCAAATGAAGAACATCGTGCGACGTGCTACTCTTTTAGCACAAGGCAAACTCATTACTCCGAACGAATTGAGCGAACTTCACGAATCGGTTCATACCCATATCGGTCTGCCTCTGCGCAATGAGGAAACAGAGAAACAGCAGATTATCGAAGCGTTGCGGCAAACGGGAAATAACAAGAGCCGGGCTGCACAACTATTAGAAATAGATCGCAAAACACTGTATAATAAACTGAAACTCTACAATATTGAGAATTAATAGGCCCTCAGGGAAACTTAGGTAACTTGGATTTTGTGAGTTCAGCTCTACACAGAGTTTATGCTCACTTTTACCTACACGCCTACACTCATGCCCTGTATCTCCCTATTCATCGGCAATGAGCAGTGGTGTAGGTAAATAAAAAAAAGGTGTAGGTAAAGTTACCTACACCAACATAAAATAGAGTTATACTGCTATAAATCTGCTTATTACACTCCTCTTAGCAGATAAATCGATTGCTTCAATTCCTCCCATTTTTCGTTTTTTCCTTCATCGCAAAGACGTCAAACGTACTAAATAGCAATAATCCGTGCCATTCCAGCGAGAAAATTCCCACTTTACAGTGATGCTCAGAACAGGGTTTGTTTATGTTGACTGCCTATGTTGCTTAGGTTGGCATCTATATTTATCACATCAGCAGTCAATCATTTATTATCAACCACAGATGTCAGCTACGTGCTTCACAGTCGTGGTCAAAGCAAAATCAAGAATATAAAGATAACAAAGTCACAATGTTTTCCATACTATATTCATTTTTAATTATATTAATCCCCCTGCAGTATACTCCTATCAAAATGCACTGTTATCTTCATTGGCTTTCCATCACGAATGATACTGTATGTAATTGAATCTGCATCTTGCAAATAAGCAAGTGCTTCCCTTGTAGCATTCTCCAATTTTACAGTATCTACAGAAGTAACCATATCTCCCAAACGAAAACCTGCTTCTTGGTATGGATTACCAGGATAATCAGCTATTTTAGCCACTATCTGGACATAGTCTGAGCGTTGTCGCCCTCATGTTTCCTCCATATAATAGTACCCGATGTAGAACCGGCACAAAAAGTGTGGAAAATTTCCACACCATATTCCACACTTTCCACACAATTCCACACTGTGCCACACTTCCCGTTCCGCCTATCATCACTAATAATCAGGAATTTACCCAAACATCACCCCTACTGGCACAACCTTTGCAACTACTTATGTGTAAGCGTCAAGCTTCCTTAAATAGAAAAAGCAACCTAAACTTTAAACTTATAATATAAAATAGTATAACTCTAAAAAGCAAATGATTATGAAAAAGTTAGTATTAGTAGCAGCCCTGTTTATGTTTGTTTGTGGTGGTTCTTTCCTGGCAAACGCTCAGGATCCCGTGAAGACTCAGCAACCGGCAACGGAAAAAACTGAAGAACCTAAGGCAACTGAGCCTGCCAAGGAAGAACCCAAAGCAGAAGAACCGAAAGCTGAAGAGCCTAAGACTGAAGCTCCCGCCAAGGACGCTCCTGCAACGGAAACACCTGCACAGCCTGCCGAATAATAGTAAGCACACTGACAACAAAAGCCGTTCCCTCCTTGTCTATTCTGGGGAACGGCTTTTGCCATTTCTATCTAATGCCTATATAAAGATTCTACAACCTCATGCACAAACTATCTGCATATAGCGATTGCGTACACAACCCATAACTTTACAAACAAATCCATAGAGATGTTTAGCAAAGTATTACACATCAAAAAAATACCGGTTATAAAGAATTTGTCTATCTTTATCCAATATAGTAAACACCCTCACAGGAACAAAAATATGTGAAATAGAGGTCCTGATAAAAGTTATTTATGCAGGTCGGGTGAATTATCATTCGCCCAACTTACATAAACAAATCTCTATATATTTCGGAATCCTTGCCAAAGACTCGTCCCCGGCACAGGTGCTTCCACCTTTATTGTCTCTTTTGACACCGGATGCACGAAACAGATAAATCGTGCATGCAGGCAGATACTCCCATCCGGATTGGAGCGTGCCGAGCCATATTTCAAGTCTCCTTTGATGGGACATCCCATCTTTGCCAACTGGCAACGTATCTGATGGTGCCGTCCGGTTTTCAAATCCACTTCCAGCAGGAAGTAATTTTCCGACTTCCCTATCATGCGATAATGCAGGATTGCCTTTTTACTTTTCGGCACCTCTTTATCATAAGCATAACTCTTGTTCTGCTTTTCATTGCGCACTAGATAGTTCACCAATTCCCCTTCCGGTTCCTTAGGAGCATCCTTCACTATAGCCCAGTAAGTCTTCTTCACCTCACCGTTCTTGAACATTTCATTGAGGCGGGACAACGCCTTGCTGGTTTTGGCAAACACAACAAGACCGCTCACGGGGCGGTCCAGCCGGTGGGTAACACCGATGAAGACATTTCCGGGTTTCTGGTATTTCTCCTTCAGATACTGCTTTACGATTTCCGAAAGCGGTGTATCTCCCGTTTTGTCTCCCTGAACGATCTCGGAAGCGGTCTTGTTGACTATAATAATATGATTGTCCTCGTATACGACAGTCATACTCTTTCTTACATATTCATACCACCATCTACCTGGATCACCTGTCCTGATACATAAGAAGACATATCAGAAGCCAGGAAGGTAGCAATGTTTGCCACGTCTTCGGGTGTACCGCCACGACGCAAAGGAATTTTCTTTGCCCATTCAGCTCTTACCTCGTCAGACAGTGCAGCAGTCATATCGGTCAGGATAAATCCCGGAGCAATAGCATTGGCACGGATGCCGCGAGAACCGAGTTCCTGAGCAATAGATTTAGCCAGAGCAATCATACCTGCCTTGGAAGCAGCATAGTTAGCCTGTCCGGCATTGCCATGAACACCAACTACAGATGCCATATTAATAATGCTACCTGCTTTCTGGCGCATCATGATCGGAGTACAAGCATGAATAAAGTTGAAAGCAGACTTCAGGTTAACATTGATAACCATATCCCATTGTTGCTCGCTCATACGCATCATCAGACCATCACGAGTGATACCTGCATTGTTTACCAGAATATCAATACGACCGAAATCCGCATGAATGGCTTCCACTACCTTCGCAGTATCTTCAAAGTTAGCAGCATTTGAAGCATAACCTTTGGCTTTCACGCCCATTGCTTCAATTTCTTTCGCCGTATTCTCCGCATTCTCGTCAATTACCAAGTCAGTGAATGCAATATTTGCTCCTTCAGAAGCAAACTTCAAAGCAATAGCCTTACCGATACCGCGTGCAGCACCGGTTACAATGGCTGTTTTTCCATCTAATAATCCCATACTTTTTAAATTATTGATTAAAGTTTTCTTTTCTATGTAGCGCACCGAACACGATGTTGACAACATATTTATCACGTTCTTCATCAGTCAGCTTAGCGCCTATATGTCCGCGTATGTAAGGCACTTCGATGCCTTTTACGCAATAGTGAACCAATTCGGCAGTCATGTCGATATCGTCAACTTGAAATACTCCTTTCTCCACCCCTTCGTGAAGCACATCCTTGAAAAGCTGCAATTCTTTAGCATCAAAACGTTTGCGCACCTTCTCCACCCGCCATATATCACGGAAGAAGTTGGCACGGAGAGTCCCATTCCTGAATACCACTTCTTTCACAGCATCCAGACGGGTATAAATCATTTCGATAATCTTCTGGTCGGGTGAAATATCTTTCTCCGCCACCCGCTTCATCACATCCGAAAGAATCTCCAGCTCCGACTCGACAACAGCCATATAGATATCTTCCTTACTCTTAAAATAGGTATAGAGAGTTCTTCTACCCTTTTTAGAAGCAAGAGCGATATCATTCATTGTGGTATTCTCCACGCCCATCTTTGCAAACAGTTGACGGGCTACATCCACTAATTTAGCTTTTGTCTTCGATACAGCCATATATATTAATAATTGCACATTGCTTAATAATTTGAGCAAAAGTAAAACTTTTCTGTGTACCACACAAGAAATCATGCATTTTATTAACATTCGGATGTAGAAAGGAAACAAAAAAAAGATTGGACTCTATCCTATTACTTATCAGCACATTAGGTCAACCATTACATTTTTTTAATAAAAATAAGATGGATATTATTTGTTTGTTTCATAAAAAGCCGTACCTTTGCACCCACAAAACATCGCGGAGTGGAGCAGTTGGTAGCTCGTTGGGCTCATAACCCAAA
>CAJMQU010000029.1 GCA_905215555.1 uncultured bacterium | reverse complement strand
GAATTACTTAACCACATAAATGATTGAATTTAAATTATTTAATAGTTAGAAAATTTGCTTTTCTTTAGAGTCTTCTGCTAATTTCCCGCAAAAATAGAAGAAATACATTGATTAAACAAGGAATTAAAGAAATAATTCCGTAATTAAAACAGGAAATAGAAGTTGACAAGGGAACAAGAGAACAAGTTGACAAGGGGATGAGGAGACAAAGAAGTTGAAATTGATTAGTTTTCCTTGTCTCCTTGTCCCCTTGCTCCCTCGTCTCCTTTCTCTTTTATGATGGTGATTTTCTCCCCGCTGGCAGCACGTTTCCGCAAGGCTCGGGGGGTGTCTCCAAAGGAATCTTTGCAGAAGTGGGCGAAATGGGATAAGGAGTCGAAACCATATCGCGCACTGATTACGGAAATACGTTGTTTGGTGAATTGCAGGTCGTTCAGAATGCCTTCACGCTTCTTGTCCAATATCCATTCGTATACAGGTACGTTGTACATATTTTTAAACAATCGGCGGAATGTGGTGGTGGTATATCCACCTAAATGGGCGAATTCTTCCACATTCTTCACCTTGTCATAGTTCTGCATAATGAAATAATGGAAACTTTCCGTATAGGTACTGATGGGGTAGAAGAATGTACTTATCTGGCGCAGCGGATAATAGCAGGTCAGAATATAAACGAGTTCCTGGCACTTGAGGTCGAGATATTTTCCGCAAGCGAATGGCTGTTCTTTAAAGTAATCGACAATATCATGCAGTGTGCGTTCCAGTTTCGCGTTGGCTGTCAGAGGCGTATAGGTCAGCGGAGCTTCGGAACGCTCCAGAATCTCCTTATATCGGTCTTCGCATACCAGGGGGAGTTCCGTAAACCAATAAACGATGTATTCTACATCGGTCAATGCCAGTAACTCCATTTTCGAACCGATAGCTTGCAAAACACATTGTCTGCTTTGAAGTGTAGTTCCAGGGTATTCGTTGCTATTTATCAGCAACTCACCCTTTAACACAAAAATCATGCAGTTTTGTGTACACTTCTCTGCAGAGAAATGCTGCCCTTGAGGATATTGGCAGTATGCCAACGTCCCCTCAGAAACTTTCGGGCACAGACTACAATCTACTTGCCGTGTGCAAAGAGTGTCTTTTGTCATGAAATATAGGACGAATTACTAAAATTGTGGCAACAAAGATAGAATTTTTTTGTGAATACTCTAACAAAATCGTCTATCTTTGCAGCAAACTATAAGAAAGACTACATGAAGAGGACTATTTTTTTTGTATTTTTTGCATCCCTAGTTGTATTCAGTATTTCCGCACAGAACTGGGATATAAATACTTTACATAAAATAAATAGTTGGGATGGTAAATTCATTCGCAATTATAATAAAATAATTTCGCGTACCGAACCTTATGTTGCCGTAGGGGTTCCTGTAGCGATGGCACTGGCTGCGTGGGTGAAAAAAGATCGCGAATTATTGAAAGATGCCATATATGTAGGAACCAGTGTAGCCGGTGCTTTTGTAGTGACTTACGGCATGAAATATCTTATAGACCGTGAACGCCCCTTCGACCGTTATCCCGATCGGGTTCATGCTTATAGCCATGAAACCAGTCCTTCTTTCCCTTCGGGACATACGGCAACTGCTTTTGCTTTGGCAACTTCGCTTTGCGTGAAGTATCCTAAATGGTATGTAATCGCTCCATCTGCCCTATGGGCATGTTCTGTCGGGGTATCGCGCATGAATGAGGGTGTACACTATCCGTCCGATGTGCTGGCGGGTGCAGCCATCGGAGCCGGATGTGCAGTAGTTAATATCTATGTGAACCGTTGGTTGAACAAGTGGTTATTCGGCAATTAAAGACTGCAGTGTATCGGACCTATATATCCAATGCGTTGCATCTATATGTCCAATGCGTTGCATCTATATGTCCAATGCGTTGCATCTATATATCCAACGCGTTGCATCTATATATCCAAGATGTTGGACATATAGACGCTGCAAATGGCTTGTTAAAGCGGTAGTTTCTGCTCGTAGATTTTTTCGTTCAATATCTTGAGGGCTTGCTGCACGCTGTTGTTCGTGGTGTTCATCACTTGGAAGTATTCGTTCATATCCCACAAGTCACGGGCAATCAAGGCTTTTAATTGTGTTTTAATCAAGGGTAATGACTTGTTGTATTGTTCTTCGTTGAACTCGATCTTCTCTTTCTCGGCAGCGGCACGTATGTCTGCAAGTATCTGTTCGTCTATCTCGAACTTATTGTTGAAGGAATCGAATTTCTTGTATTTCTCCTGCAATTCTTTCCGGTGATTTTCGATGTACTTTGTTGTAGCTTTGATGACTACACCTTTGGCTACGAGGTTCCGGTGATAATCCGTGTATTGGGTAGTGTCAATCGGTACAAAATAATCGGGCATGATACCGCCACCACCATATACGGTGCGTTTCAGTTTCTTGGTGGAATTCTTCAGTGAATCGGGGAAGTGGATACTGTCGGCATGCATCATCTCTCCACGGTTGAAGCGGTCTACCAGTTCCATGTTGTATTTTTCCTGACCGTCATCTTTCTTAAGGCCTCTGCCGTCCAGATTGGCGGTATGGTCATACGGTTTCTGTATGCAACGGCCGGAAGGAGTATAATAACGGGCGATAGTCAGTCGTATCATGGAACCGTCGGGCAGGTCGATGGGGCGTTGAACCAACCCTTTACCGAAAGTGCGGCGGCCTACGACTACTCCTCTGTCCCAGTCCTGTATGGCACCGGTCACGATTTCGCTTGCAGAAGCGGAATATTCGTCAACCAGTACAATGAGACGTCCGTTCTTGAAATTACCCGTACCTTTGGCGTAGAAGTTGCTGCGCTGTGATGTTCTTCCTTCGGTGTATACGATAAGTTCTTTCTGTTGCAGGAACTCGTTGGCAAGGTCGATGGCCGCATTCAGATAGCCGCCGCCGTTGCCTTGCAGGTCGAGTATCAGATCTTTCATCCCTTGTTTCTGCAATGCTTTAAGGGCAGCCGTGAACTCTTCGGCGGTAGTGGCTCCGAAGCGGTTGATGCGGATATAACCTGTCTTCGGCTGTATCATATAAGAAGCGTCCAGGCTGAGAATAGGTATTTTATCACGCTTTACGGTGAAGTATAAAGGATCGTCCACTCCGCGGCGGACAATGGTCAGTTTAACTTCCGAATCCTTCGGGCCGCGCAGGCGTGTCATGATATCTTCTGTGGACATTTTCACACCGGCAATGGCGCTGTCGTTTACGGCAATGATGCGGTCGCCTGCCAGGATACCCACCTTCTCTGAAGGGCCATTGCTGACAGGCTGTATGATTAATAAGGTGTCTTCTATTATTTGGAACTGTACACCGATACCTTCGAAATTGCCTTGCAGGGGTTCATTCATCTTCTTCACTTCCTCAGCATTATTGTAGGTGGAGTGCGGATCCAGTTGTGCCAGCATGCGTACAATAGCTTCTTCTACCAATTTGTTTTCGTCCACCGAGTCAACGTACAGATTGGCAATGGCGAATTCGGCCATTTGCAACTTACGGGCGGCAGTAGCATTGCCCATCTTTTGTGCCTGCATGGAAGCTATGGCACATACACATATCATCAAGACAAGAAGTTTCTTCATTATTCTCTTCGTTTATCACTTATTCATTCTGTAACTTATCACTAAATTTCCATCCCCTCGGGGATAAACTGGCTGATGTCTTTGCCGAATTGCAACAGTTCGCGGACGGTAGTCGAACTGATGCACGTCAGTTCGGGTTCGGTAAAGAGCAGGATGGTTTCGATACCTGCCAGTTTGCGGTTGATGTCTGCAATAGTTTCTTCGTATTCGAAGTCCTTCACGGTACGGATGCCACGGACTATAAATTGCGCCTCCACCTGTTGGGCAAAGTCAATCGTCAGGCAATCATAAGAATATACCTTGATGCGCGGCTCGTTCCGATAGAAATCCCGTATCATCTCCACACGCTTCTCAATGGGGAAATAGGTGTTTTTGTTCTCGTTGATGCCAATTCCGATGACGACTTCATCCATAAAAGTCAGTGCGCGTGCCACTACCGAGGAGTGGCCGATGGTGAACGGGTCGAATGTTCCCGGAAAGATTGCTCTTCTCATGATGCCAGATCTTCTTCTATAACCAGATTGTTGATAATAAAGTTTTGCCGTTCCATGGTATTCTTACCCATATAGAATTCCAACAGTTCTTTCACGAGGTCCGTTTTGCGTAGGGTAACCTGTTCCAGACGCATGTCCTTGCCGATGAAATGCCTGAATTCATCGGGTGAGATTTCTCCCAAACCTTTAAAGCGGGTGATTTCAGGATTCGGTCCCAGTTCCTCAATTGCTTTCTGCCGTTCTTCTTCCGAATAGCAATAGGTGGTCTTTTTCTTATTACGCACACGGAACAACGGGGTTTGCAGGATGTATACATGCCCTTTCTTAATCAAGTCCGGGAAGAATTGCAGGAAGAATGTGATGAGCAGCAGGCGGATGTGCATACCGTCCACATCGGCATCGGTAGCGGCTATCACCTTGTTATAGCGCAGTCCTTCAATACCGTCTTCGATGTTCAGAGCGGCTTGCAGCAGGTTGAATTCTTCGTTTTCGTATACCACTTTTTTTGTCAGCCCGAACGAGTTCAGCGGTTTACCCCGGAGGCTGAATACGGCTTGTGTGTTCACATCACGGCTTTTGGTGATGGAACCGCTGGCAGAGTCACCCTCGGTGATGAAGATGCAGGATTCTGTTTCCTGGTCTTTTCCTTTGCCATCGTTGAGGTGGTAACGGCAATCGCGCAGCTTGCGGTTGTGCAGATTGGCTTTCTTGGCACGTTCGCGTGCCAGCTTGGTTACGCCGGCAATGGCTTTGCGCTCCTTTTCGGAGTCCTGTATCTTTTGCAGCATGACTTCCGATACCAACGGGTTTTTGTGAAGGTAGTTGTCCACTTCCGTTTTGATGAAGTCACCTACATATTTGTTCACGCTTACACCACCGGGAGACATGGAGGGTGAGCCGAGCTTGGTTTTCGTCTGTCCCTCGAACTGGGGTTCTTCCACATTGATGGCGATGGCGGCGACGATGCCGTTGCGTATGTCGGCATACTCCTGGTTCTTGTTGTAGAACTCCTTGATGGTACGTGCGATATGCTCTTTGAGTGCGCTTTGGTGTGTTCCGCCTTGGGTGGTATGCTGGCCGTTGACGAAGGAATAGTATTCTTCGCCGTATTGGTTGGTATGTGTAAAGGCTATCTCGATATCTTCCCCTTTCAGGTGGATGATGTTGTATAAGCCCTGTGCGGTCATGTTGTCATTCAGCAGATCTTCCAGACCGTGGCGCGAGATGATGCGCTGGCCGTTATAGATAATGGAAAGTCCTGTGTTCAGGTACGTATAATTACGCAGTAACATTTCCACGAAATTAGCCTGGAAAGAATAGTTCAGGAATAACGTGTTGTCCGGTTCGAAGAAGATATAGGTTCCGCTTTCTTCGTTGCAGTTCTCTGTGACGTCACTTTGGAGGTTACCTTTTTCAAAAACGGCGATACGGACTTTACCCTCACGGTAGCTGCGTACTTCAAAACGGCTGCTCAACGCGTTCACGGCTTTGATACCCACACCGTTCAGTCCGACGCTCTTCTTGAAAGCCTTACTGTCGTACTTACCTCCGGTGTTGAGTTTGCTTACCGCTTCAATCAGCTTTCCTTGCGGAATGCCGCGTCCATAGTCGCGCACACTGACGCGGAGATTATCTTCGATGTTTATCTCAATCCGTTTACCTGCACCCATTTTGAATTCATCGATGCTGTTGTCCATTACTTCTTTCAGCAATACATAGATACCGTCGTCGTTCTGCGTACCGTCGCCCAGACGACCGATATACATGCCCGAACGGACACGGATGTGCTCCATGTCATCAAGATGACGAATATTGTCTTCCGTGTACTCTACATAGCCTTCGGGCATCAGTCCGTTGATTTCTTCCATAAGTTCTTAATCCCCTTTTTATTTAATTTCTTTCACGAACGCCCTACGCCGTTTGTGCTGCTCGGTCTCAAAGTACTCCCATTGTGCTTGTACCTTGCCGTTCATTTCCAGCTCAGGGTTGCTCTCTGCAAATATAAAACCTAATTTCTGATAAACCGGAATTAAATCGGAAAATAACAATGCGTTAACACCTTTGTTCTGGTACTCCGGCTTCACGGCTACGAGTAATAAATCCAGCATTTTGGCACGTCGTTTCATGAACAGCGCTTTCAGCAGATAATACCATCCGAAAGGCAATAACCGCCCGTGTGCCTTCTGCAAAGCTTCGGACAGGGACGGCATGGAGATACCTACGGCAATCAGCTGGTCGTCAGCATCTGTGATGAGCGTCACCATGCGGAGGTCTACGATGGGGAGGTACATCTTCACGTATTGGTCAATCTGCCGTTGCGACAGAGCCGAATACCCGAACAGGGGTTTATACGCTTCGTTCATCAGTTCAAAGATGGCCTGACCGTATTCGCGGGCAATCTTCTTGGCTGATGTATATTTTTTTATCTTGAGGTTATATTTTCGTTGGATGAGGTCGGAAATGCGCTTGTGCTTGTCCGGTATGGCATCCGGAATGTAGATTTTGAATTCCACCCAGTCAGCTTCTTTTTCAAAGCCCATGCGCTCCATGTGTTGTGGATAGTATGGATAATTGTAGATGGTTGCCATGGTACTGAGCTGGTCGTAGCCCTCGATAAGCATACCTTCGGCATCGAAATCGGTGAATCCCAGCGGACCTTGTATGTGAGTCATTCCACGTTCTTTTCCCCATTCTTCCACTGTGCGGATAAGGGCGTCGGAAACTTCCGGGTCATTGATAAAATCAATCCAGCCGAAGCGGACATTCTTCTTGTTCCAGGTCTGGTTGGCTTTGTGGTTGATGATGGCAGCTACTCGTCCTACTATCTGGTTGTCCTTGTAAGCCAGGAAATACTCTGCTTCGCAGAATTCGAATGCTGCATTCTTCTTTTTGCTGAAGGTGTTGAGCATATCATCGTAAAGGTCGGGGACAGAGTAAGGGTTGCCTTTGTATAGTCGGTAATTGAAGCGGATGAACCGTTTCAATTCTTTCGTTGTGGAAACTTTTTTGATTGTTATTGCCATAATTTTATGTCTAATGAAGTGGCAAAGATACATGATAATCTTTAAAATACCACGCGCCGGGGATAAAAACTAATTTACCCCTGTACGCTTTTCCGATATAGTTTGTGTGAGTGAGATGTTTTTCTTCAGACATTATAAATAAGCACTACTGTATAAGCAATGTAGCAAAATATCAGTATGCTGCCCTCAATGCGTGTAATAGTCCGTTTGGCAAAGAACAGGCCGAACATCCACAACAAGATACTCGAACCTACCAGCACCAGTAAGTCCAGGTTGGTGATGCCCGTCAGATGCAGCGGCGTGATGGAAGCGCTGCAACCCAGCACAAAGAATATATTGAAGAGATTGCTTCCGATTACGTTTCCGATGGCAATCTCCGGATTTTTCTTCAGGGCGGCAACAATGGAGGTGGCAAGTTCGGGCAGGGACGTACCGCCTGCCACAAGTGTCAGTCCGATGACCGACTCACTTACTCCCAGGCTGCGGGCAATGCCGCTGGCGCCATCTACGAAGAAACTGCCGCCGGCAATCAGTGCCCCCAGTCCACCTATTATATATAGTATAGACCGCCACATGGGAAGTTGTTTGATTTCCTCTTCCCCTTCTCCTTCCTTTTTCCCCTGAAAAGCGATGGCGAATGTATATCCGAGGAAGATGATGAAGAAACAAAGCAGAAGCAGTCCGTCCGTGGTGCTGAGTATGTTGTCCGAACTATGGTCCAGCAGCACATCATTGGCACAAATCAGCAGCACGATGGAAGAGAGGATGCAGAGGGGGATTTCCTTGCGCAACGTATTTTGGGAGATGACGATAGGGGCAAAGAGTGCCGTGCAACCCACAATCATCAGCGTGTTGAATATATTGCTGCCCACTACGTTTCCTATGGCGATGTCCGCACTTCCTTTCAAGGCGGAAGATACACTGACTGTCAGTTCCGGAGCGGAGGTTCCGAAAGCAACGATGGTAAGTCCGATGACGATGGACGGAATATGAAAACGTTTGGCAACGGATGCGGCTCCGTCCGTGAGTCCATTGGCGCCTAAAAGGATGAGGAGGAGGCCTCCGATAAGAAAGATAATATCCATGAAATACTGATTTGGGTGCAAATATAAGTAATTCCTTTTATGAAAAGTGAAAAACATTCCGTATGTTTGACGCGTTAATTAAACTTAAGGTATAGAGTAACCTGTTAGAAGGCTTTTATATGAAAAAAATTAGCATGTTATGCATTTGTCTGTTACTTCTGCCCGTGTGCGGAACTTCTGCCCAGTTGGTGGAAAAGGTAATGGATATTTTTAATGAAGATACGTTAGGAACAGTTGCACCGCTCAAGGCAGATACCGATTCGGTGTATGAGTTGAAGATACGGCAAGAACTGGAAGCCGCACGGCTGAATGAAGCCAATCTCAGGATGGAGATAGAGCAGATGAAACTGAAGTATGATGCGGCAGACTCCCTCAAGTTGGCCCAGCAACGCCGGCGCATCGACTCGCTTCGGAGAGTGACTCCGGGTGTTCCCATGGTGGTGGAAGGCGATACACTCTACTACTTGTTTGCCAAGCGTGGCGGTCACACTCCCCAGCAACGTGCTGAGATGAATGCGGCAGCCATTACAGAACTGGGCAAACGGTTTAATCTGAAACCGGATTCGGTGTATATAGACCGCAGCGATATTGTTACCGACCTGATGTATGGAAACCGGGTGCTGACTTCCTTCACCGACCAGGACGGGCTTTGGGAAGGCTGCACACGCGACGAGCTCGCTGCTGCCAAGCGGAAGGTGGTAGTGGATAAGCTCAAGGTGATGAAAGACGAGCATAGCCTGTGGCAGCTTGGCAAGCGTATTCTTTATTTCATTCTTGTCATTATCGGTCAGTATCTGCTGTTTAAACTCACCACCTGGCTGTTCAATAAGCTGAAAGTCCGTATTCAGCGGCTGAAAGATACCAAACTGAAGCCTATCTCCATTCAGGATTATGAATTGCTGGATACACAGAAGCAGGTGAACCTGCTTGTTTTCCTGGCAAACCTGTTGCGATATGCGGTGATGTTGCTTCAATTGGTGCTGACGGTACCGCTGCTTTTCTCCATATTTCCTCAGACCAAAGACCTTGCTTACAAGTTGTTCTCGTATATATGGGATCCGATAAAGAGTATCTTTCTGGGCATAGTGGAGTATATTCCTAATCTGTTTACCATCTTTGTGATATGGCTTGCCGTGAAGTATCTGGTGAGGCTGGTGCGCTACCTTGCCAGTGAGATACAGTCGGAACGGCTGAAGATAGGCGGTTTCTATTCCGATTGGGCTATGCCGACGTTCCACATTGTGCGTTTCCTGCTTTATGCGTTTATGATTGCGATGATTTATCCTTATCTGCCGGGTTCCAAGTCGGGTGTTTTCCAGGGAATATCGGTCTTTGTGGGATTGATTGTTTCGCTGGGGTCGAGTACGGTTATCGGTAATATCATAGCGGGACTGGTAATTACGTATATGCGCCCGTTCAAGCTGGGCGACCGCATCAAACTGAATGATACTACGGGCAATGTGATTGAGAAAACTCCATTGGTAACCCGCATCCGCACACCGAAGAATGAGGTGGTAACTATCCCGAACTCTTTCATCATGTCTTCGCATACGGTGAATTTCAGTCAGTCGGCACGCGATTACGGGTTGATTATCCACTCTGAGGTCAGCATCGGATATGATGTACCCTGGCGGAAGACGCACCAGTTGTTGATAGAAGCTGCGCTGAACACTCCCGGAGTAGTGGATGATCCGCGCCCGTTTGTGCTGGAAACGTCTTTGCAGGATTATTATCCGGTTTATCAGGTGAATGCCTATATAAAGGATGCCAACCAGTTGGCGCAGGTTTACTCCGACCTGCATCAGAATATCCAGGACCGCTTCAATGAAGAGGGTATCGAGATTATGTCGCCACACTACATCGCTACACGCGATGGTAGTGAGACGACAATACCGAAGGATGATTTGCGGGGGAAGAAGTGACTTATGTATTTCTCCGCTTTATCGTGCCATTACAATTTCCGAATAGGAATAATCGGTGCCGGGGACTCCTTGCCATTCTTTACTTACTAAATCGTAGGCCTGAATCAGTCTGCCGCCCTGGTAGGTGTCGAACAATACGTAGAGCTTCAATGTCTCTGTATTTTCGGCAAGCATGGTTATTGAACGTGCCGGGTTGGGGAATGTGGCAAATGGCTCTTTCAGGGTCATCGTAGTCTGGTCCCATAGGCGCAGTTCGGTCTGACCGTCGGTTTTCACTATAGCGTATCCTCCGGTACGTACGTACTTGGTGGTTCCGTTATCTTTTTCATCGATTATTGTCCAGAAGGGAATAAGTGCGGTGGCTTGTATCTGCTCGCCGAT
Organism: uncultured bacterium; assembly: GCA_905215555.1. GTDB lineage: Bacteria > Bacteroidota > Bacteroidia > Bacteroidales > Bacteroidaceae > Bacteroides. The sequence goes on along the minus strand of CAJMQU010000029.1, from coordinate 49,058 downwards.
ATGTGCTTTGCTACTTTGTAAATTCAGTACGACGGGCGTAAAGCTATTATTGCCGTTATCGGCGGAGAGTAATAGCTGGCTGGCACCGCTCTGTACGCCGGGATAGCGTGTCAAGGCTTCTGGTTTTATGGTTGCAGGTAGTTCGTAGCGGTGAGCCATGGGGGGCATTTGGCTCCGGGTGTAAAACCAGGGTGCGACGGAGACCAGTATCACTTCATTGGGAGATATCTGTCTCACGGCTGCTATGGAGCCATTAGCATTACAAAGGGTTAATATGTTTTCAAGTCGCATATCCTGCCAGTAGCGCATGGATAGGTCATAACAGTATACCTTGCGGATTCCGTCTTTCGTTTGTATTCCACAGAGACGTTGGCTTTCGGGTGCATTTACTATGCAGGAGAAGTCTTTTTGCTCCTCTGCCAGTTCCACGATGTCCGTTAGGGCGGTTTGGGTGAGGTTTACGTGTTGGATGCAGTATCTATTGCCCATGCCGGAATGGGAGTTGGTGATGCCGTAGAGTTGGAACTCTTCGGATGCCTGGCCGTTGGCAACCGCAATCTCGCCAAGCGTCATTGTCTCGCCGGCTCGGCGCAGAAGTATCTTGGTAGTTGAAGCGGGATAGTGTCCGGGCGCCAGAAAGGTGATGCTTGTGGCAGTCTGCTCCACCATGACGGGCGATACGCCAAGGGCATATCCCTGATAGTTTAAGGCAGGTTCATCGGGGAGCGGCCAATAGATTTCGAACATGATATCGTCATCGGGTTGGAAGCCTTGTGCGGAGATGGTGACTTTATCTCCGGGATTGAATACGGTGCCTGCGGCAGGCATTACGATGTCGGTTACTAAGATGGGTTGTTTGTCGTCATCTTTCACACAGGCTGCAAGCAGCAAGCCGAATAACAGGAAGAGGTATATCTTCTTCATAGCGTTTTTTATGTTTGAACGATGCAAAGGTATTATTTTTAGCGATATACTCTCTTCTCTTCACTGTGTATTTTGCCTCGGAAAGTCAAAAAGGAATTACCGTGAGGTGCGTGTTACGGTATGCAGCACATTCCCTTTCTTGTCAATCATCCGCAACGTCAGTTCCTTCTTGTCTGCCGAAATGATGGAGAAACCCGGTTCCGGACTGCAAAACACGGTTCCTTCCGTTGGTTTTACTTTGCGGGAGAGGGAGCCTGCGGAATTGACGATGTAATCGATATTGCTTCCCGGTTTGCGGATGTGCTGGAAGTTGTGGATATGTCCGCAGACGTACATATCTACTTTATGCTTGCGGAGTATCGGGTCGAGGCGGGCTTGCATATCCCGGCGTTCGCTGTCGTCCTTTGGAGTTTCGGCGTAGATGGGGTGGTGTCCGGCAACGATGACCCAGTCTTCTTTGGCGATAGTCAGTACGGAGTCTATCCAGGTGAGTTGCTGCTGTAAATCCTGCTTGCAGGCATCGGGATAGGTGGCGGAGTCATTACGGTATTTGTCCATCATGGGGGCGGTGTCCACCCAGACGATGCGGAGGGTGATTCCATCGTCTTCAAATACTTTGGTATAGTAGCGGGCGGGCATGGTCCAGCGACGGCTGACGTTGGTGTAGTCCATTACGGCTTGCGTGTTGCCTCGGTATTCATGGTTGCCAAGTACGGGAAACCAGTCTATCATCAGTTCCGGGTGGGAGTAGATAAGTTCGTAGTTGGTCATCCACAGAGGGTCGTTCACGCTGCGCACGCCTTCAAAATGGTGGATGTCTCCGGTGGCGACTACGAATTCGGGACCGACTTCTTCGGCCATGGTTCCCATCAGTTCGGCTATGGGCTTCTGGTCGTAATAACCGTTACGGCCGAGGTCGTTGGCGACGTAGAAGTTGAATTTCTTGTCGAAGATGGAATAATCCGTTATCTGTGCGGTTGCCCAGTTGCTGAGGAGGACAACTAAAAGGAAAAAGAATACTTTTTTCATTATTATATTGATTGTTAGTTGAATGATCTTTTAGGAGTGTGTAGATACTAAGCCTGTAAGGGCATGATAATACACATCGGGTTTATTATATTTGCCATTATACCGAAGGGAAACCTTGCTCCAGCGCTACGTTGGTTAGAAATTGATTTTCACACCTGCATTTACTTTCACTCCGTAATGTTCGCTTTGCATCGTCCGGTCCTTTGTTCCCTGATAGTAGCGCAAGGGCTGGTTCAGCAAATTGGTAGCTTCGGCATAGAACGTTGTTTTCAGTTTCTTTCCGAAAGTATAGCTGGCATTGGCATCCATATAATTCACTGCATCATAATAGCGGTCGTAGAACTTCTCCGCTCCCATTTCGTCGATAAATGCCGATGCATAATTGTAAGAGAGACGAAGGCTCACACCGGACTTTTCGAAGAAGAGGGAAGCATTGGCCGTGTGTTCCGGAGAACCCGGCAGGCGCAGGCCGCTTTCATTCTCGCGTCCCTCGAAGTTGAAGTTATCCACGCGGGAGTAAGAGTAAGTGTATGTTCCGTAGAAACCGATGCACTTCAAGGCTGGAGCTATGAAACTGAAATCACGCTGATAGGCTACTTCCACACCCAGCAGATCGGCGTTGCCTGAGTTGCGCGGTTGGCTGAACTTGGTATAAGTGGTTCCGTTGTAATTGTAGTTGCGCATAGTCTGGTCTACGATGAAGTCGTTGATTTTCTTGTAGAAGATGCCGGCACTGACAAGACCGATGCTCTTGAAGTAATATTCACCGCTCAGGTCGAAGTTATAAGACATAGTAGGTTTCAGACCCGGATTGCCCAAAGAGATGGAGTTGTCGCTACGCTTAATCGTAATGTTCGGTGCCAGGGCGGCATACTTGGGGCGGGCAATTGTATTGGTGAACGAAGCGCGCACCTTGAAATCATCGTTTACATCATACTTCACAAGAACGGAAGGAAGCACATTCAGGTAACTGTCCGACTCGTAGGTTGTGCGGGTGGTATTGTCTTCGTCCGCATCATACTGGCTACCCGAATATTTCACATGTGTATTCTCCAGACGCAGGCCCAGCATCAAGTCCCACTTCTCACCCAGCTTCTGGTCGAAACGCAGATAGCCTGCCGCAACGGTTTCTTTGGCGTTGAAGTTGGTGGCAAGCTCTTCCTGCACCTGGTTCTTTTCAAACAGACTTGCATTGTTCAAGTCAAGTTCTCCCAGATACTCCTTGCTTATGAAGCTACCGGCTTTATATTGTTTGCCCGGCATGTATCCGTCCCGGTTCTGGTCTGCGGCAGCAGCCAGGCTGGTTTTGTCGAAACCGTCTTCATCCAGCGGGGCGTATTCGTAGAAATCGATCTCTTTATCTTTAGTCTTATGCACCACCTTGGTTCCGAAGCGCAGATGATTGCCGTATTTACCTTTTGTGAGCGGCAGGCTGAAATCGAGCTTGAACTTGAAATCCTTTTCCTGAATATCTTCCTGCTGCTCCGTCACTTCTTTCAGGCTGAAATCGTCGTTCAGATACATAGCCGAACCTTCCTGCGGGGTAAGCAAAGGCTTGCGCTCATTGCTCAAATCCATATTGAACTTCTGTTTCTTCAGTTGATAGTCGATGTAGCGTTCGTTGGGCCGTTCTTCGCTGGCTTTGGCGTAGTTGACGCTCCACTTCGTGTCCAGTTTGCCAAAGAGGTGTTCGCCGCCAAGGGTGAAGTCCATTGTGCGCTGACGTTCCAGACGGGCGTTGCGGTTGTCGGGCGTACCGCCTTTGGTCTGCACGCGCACGGCACCTTTGTTGTTGATGGAACAATATTCGTTGCCATTGTCGTCTTCTTCCAGGTTGATACCTTTCACGTTGAGGCGGTAACGGTTTTCCCAGTCGTTGCGGTTGTTGAAGATACCTTTGAAAGTCAGCTTGTGGTTCTCGTTGATGTCCCAGTCCAGTGCGGCGGAGTAGCTCTGGCGTTCGCGGGTGACGTAGTATTGGCGCACCTGATAGTCGGTGATGCAGAGTTCTCCGGTTTCTACATCCTTGTCCCATACAAATTCTATGTCATCCGAGCCGGAGGGGGAGTTCTGATAGGAAGCGGAGAGGATGAGGCCCAGTTTGTCGTTGAAGAAGCGGTCACCATAAGTGAAACCCAAATTCAGTTGTGCCTTGTCGCTAATCCAGTTATAGCCCGTTCCGGCAGTGGCACTGATGAAGCGTTTATAAGGAGAGTTCTTCGTAATCAGATTGATGGAACCGCCGATGGCATCGGCATCCATATCCGGGGTGACTACCTTGTTCACTTCGATGGTCTGTATCATATCTGCCGGAATGAGGTCCAGTTGCACGTTGCGCGTATCGCCTTCGGCAGAAGGGACGCGGTTGCCGTTGATAGTGACGGAACTCATGTCGGCAGAGGTACCGCGTACTTGTCCGAAGCGGGCTTCACCCTGGTCGTACTGTACGTTGATACCCGAGATGCGTTTCAGCGCATCGCCTATGTTGGAGTCGGGGAACTTGCCCACCTGGTCGGCAGACACTACATTCTTGATGCCGAGGCTGTTCTTCTGCGAATTGACGGCACGGCGTTGTCCATGAAAGGCGCCGCCTACCACTACTTCCTGTAGTTCCACTCCTTCGTTCATCACTACGTCTTTCTCCAAAGTTCGTCCTTCGGGAATGGTTATTTTCAGCTCTACGGGTGAATAACCTACATAACTTACTTTTACGGTATACGTCCCCGGTTCCAGATTTGGGAAAGTGTAGAAGCCGTTGACGTCGCTTGTCACTCCGGCGTGCAGTTTCTCGATGTAGATGGAGGCACCCGGAAGGGTTTGTTTCGTGGCATCTATGATGCGGCCGCGCACGGTGCCCTGTTTCACTACGTTTACTTTCTCGTCGGCTTTAATCGTGCTGCCGACTGTTGCAAATAAGAATAAGAGCGTGAATACTTTAACAATGTGTTTCATACCTGTTGTTATTCGTTGATTAATTTGCTGCAAAAGTAGAGACGTGGCGTTTCATACGTTTTGCGGCAAATTTAAGAATCGGTAACAAATATGATACATTCCGGTTACAAGGGAAAAAGGGGAAGCCGCTATTTTTCTTTAGGTAATTATTTATAGCACTTGCCTTATTCTTAATTTGGCATAATACAGGCTTTGTTTTAAGTATAATATTCTTTTCTTAGAAATCTCTAAATAGGAACTGACCAAAAATGTTTGTTTCCATTAATATCTGTATTTTATAATGCGATTTTATGTTTTTTGGCCAGTCCTATTATTTTGAGAATGTCTTATTTTGATATTACTTGTTCTGTGAATTCTGAATAGAAATAATCAATAGCTGTTTTTTCTGGTAGATAAACAGTTCTCCAGCGTAGAGTTTTTGATAAATCACAGTCTGCTATGCGAGTTTCTGTTTCGGCTATTGGTATTTCGATCATTTTCTCATCTCCAGTAATATTTGTATAATACATTTCACATTTTAATGCGTTATTGGCAGGTCTCCATGAAATGATGACATATTTTTCCTCAATTCTTAGCTGGTTTATTTTCCTATTAATGAGATTACTTTCATAGAGCTCTCCGTATACATATCCATCAATGGTAGATTCAATGGAAGAGTTTCCTTTCGCATCGAGTGTTGTTATTGAAAATTCATATTGCCCTTCATCCAGTTCACTAATCATTACTTCAAATTTGTCTACGGCTTCTTTGCGTTCAACATCTAATTCTAAAGATTTATCTTCTCCATCCATAGATTGCCACTTGATAATACATTTTTTTTGGGTGACTCCATACATGTAAAGACCTTCTATTAAAATTCTATTCTTACCGGAAGAAGTAGTCAAGGAATCAACTTTGCCTACATAAATTGTTTCTCCAGCATCTAAATAAGATTCTATATTACTTAACATGCCATCGCAGGATGAACAAATAGCAGAAGTAATGCAGAAAATGATAATTATATACTTTTTCATAATTTATTTTATTTGTTTTCAATAGGTTTACCAAAAAAAGAAACCTCCATTATATGGATAAAACGAGCACCAGCAAAGGTGTTTAATGCTTTGAATCGAATATAGCGTACAGGAGGGATATCTGTGGGGAACATAAATTCTTCTCCGGCTGTAGCATATTCTTTATCTTCTGTAGAGAATTGACCCGCCGGTAATCCCGAAGGCTTATAACTTTCACATTTAGTCAATAATGTCCAACCATCCCAACTTCCACTTTGATCTGGTTTATCAGCGCGTCCCCAGATTTCCCATTCTTTCATATTTCCATGTTGATACAGATAGTTATCTCCTAATCGTTGCCAGTACATATATCGACTGAGTTCAGTAGTTACACCTAAATCGAAAGTAAACCAAACCGGAAATGAGGCAAAGTCTGGTGAATGTGCCATATCCCATTCATCACCATAATTGTGTGAACCATTCCACATTTTTCCCATCCAGTGTCCCCATGCATTCATGGCGATATCATTATCTAATCTGACTTCCTGAAATTTACTTTTATCCAATTCATATTCTTCCCAAGGGACTACAGTTGTAAAGGCTGTATCAGTTCTATTGTCCCATCTGTCTTTGACTATTACTCCAAATACCCGTTCTTTATGTTCGTAGCCTCGTATAGTAACGCTTATTTGTTTGGCTGCTGTATATTGGGTTTGTGCAGTACTCCACTGGTTTAATGAATCTGGGGTGATTACTTCTACTGTCAGATCGCTTGCAGAAGGATTTTTCATGGTGATGGCGATACCACCAAAGGTTTCATTCATTTCAAGAGTATTGTAAGCTTCAATATAAGATGGGGTGAGAGGAACTATTTTACACGTAACTGATTCTCCGACATTTTCCATACGATCCACGGCATAAAAGGTAATAGTTTTTTCTTCGGTGTCTCCAAATCCTTCTACTCTCAACTTGTTGGAATAGGCGGAAACACGACTTTCCATTTCCTTTCCGGAAGCTAATGTATATTTTGCAACTATATACATGAGATCTTCATCATCAGGACTTTTGAAATTAATCTCTGCTCCTCCTGCTTGTGGAATATAAGATAATATTTCTACTTTGCCAGGGGCGGTGCCATCGTTATAGCCATACGGTATATGTAGATTATCTTCCTTGCATCCTATAAACAAGCAAATAAATAAACTGATTATAATATATATTTTCTTCATGTTATATCCTCCGAATTATTGCCAACCTGGGTTTTGAATTAAATTTGGGTTATTTATGATATCGTCGTACTTTAGTGGCCATAAGTAATCCTTTTGCACATATTTCATTTGTGCTATATTACGAATGACATAATAGTCTTCTGTTGTTTCTTGGTCAATGCTCCAGCCTCTTACTAATGCATTGTTATAAACACTTCTAGCTAATTTCCAGCGTCGCAAATCATGAAAACGAGACCCTTCTAATGCTAGCTCTATTTGACGTTCTTTGCGAATAATTTCACGCATACCTTCTTTCGTAGAGGGCTTTTCGGGATTAACGGAATATTTGCTCCAAGAATCTATGACTCCTTCTAAACCCGATCGCTTTCTTATGATGTCAATGTTATCGTAGACCTCTTTCGGTACAAACTCGCCGTTGTCGGTGGCCTCATTTAAAGCTTCTGCATACATTAAATATAGATCAGCCAAACGGACAATGGGGAAGGGATATTCTTCTATTACAGCCGAACTCTCAGATATTATATTTTTGTAATAAACCAGCTTTTTGGCATAGTATCCGGTTACTGAGTAGTTTGCTAGTTGGCTTTGTCCGGTAATTTGTCCTTTTTTGGCTTCTAGATAATATAAATCATCCGCATGCTCTTTACCATGACCGTACCAGCTTGATCCATCAAAGCCTAATGTTCCATAGAAACGTGGTTCGCGATTAAAATGAAGCTTAACAGTCTGATATCCTTCTTTGATAAAATATTTATCAGCGGCCGTGGCTACAGCAATTTCATAACGGTTATTGTAGTTATTGCTAGTGGCCCACTCTTTATCTTCTTCTATAGGTACACCGTTATTGGAATAGAACATCTCTGCAATATCTAAAGTTGGTGAATATGCTCCTTTACAAGTATTTTGTTTTTCTCCATGAAATAATAATATTCTAGGTTGACACATGCACTGTAGGTCGTACGTGTAAGACTTGCCACATCCCCATACTAATTCTTTATTAAAGCGTTCTGTTACGGCTTGTCTCACATTCATTGAATACATCAAGTTTTCAGGGAGATTTTCCAATGTTTCTTCTTTAAAATCATAAAGATCATGTCCGGCTTTTAAAGCTACGTCCAAGGCTTCTTTACAGGCATCCGAAGCTATTTTCCATTTATTTGCATCATAAGTCTGAGGGAAAAAAGGTTCTCCGTCTTTATCTTTGAAATTAGCATAATCTGTATTTCCATTAAATAGTGGACTGGCTGCCAATAATAATGTCTTGGCTTTGATGGCTAAAGCTGCTGGTTGAGTAATACGTCCCATTTCCGTAGCTTCATTATATATTTTTAGTGGTAAGTCTGTTACAGTCTCGTCAATAAGACTTACTATATAATTAGCAACGGTTTCTATTTTATCCCGTTTTACGCGAACTTCTTCTTCTGGTGCGGATATAGGCAGGTTTACATCTACGATGGGAATAGGGCCATACAATTGAAACAAATAGTAATGATAAAAAGCTTTCATTACTTTAATTTCAGCGATCCATCTTCTTCTCTCTGTTTCATCCAGATCTGCTACTTTGGTTCGATCTGAGACATTCTCGATGAATATATTACAATCGCGTATTGCCCGATATAGCTGTTTTCCTCCATTGCCACCGTCCCAATAATTATTTAAAGGATCGCTTGTGTTTTGGAGTCCGTTAGCGATTCCAAAAGACCATTTGTTATTAAAACTAGCATCTTCCATGGTATAGAACCATATGTCGTTTCCTGAAGTCAGACCCGGATTATCTCGTTGTGCACCATATAGAGGGATGTACGAGTAGCACGTTGCTAAGTATTTCTCAGCATTTGTTCTATTATTAAAAGCCATTTCGATGGTAGCTATGTTATCGGGCACAACATCTAAGAAATCAGTACATCCTGTTAATATGCTGATGACCATTATTCCTAATATTTTTTGAATTTTCATGTTCTTATCATTTAAAAGTTAACATTTAAACCTATATTGTAGACTCTTTGGATAGGGTAGCCTAAACCATTACCGCCCATTTCCGGATCCCATAATTTGAATTTACTGAAAGTTAATAAATTGGTTCCGCTGAGATAAATGCGTACATTTCCTAAACGGACTTTACGTGTCCAACTTTCAGGTAAGGTGTAACCCAATTCCAGTGACTTTAAACGTATAAAAGATCCATCTTGCATCCACCAAGTACTATTCTGTGTATTATTAGCTATTACCTCATTGGCTAAGCGAGGCCAGAAAGCATAAATGTTTCTGTTTGCTTCGGACCAATGATCATTTGCAATGACTGATAATAGCGCGTTGGAAGACAGTGTATTCTTGTCATCGTCAGTGTCAATGAAAGGAGAGATTTTCTTCGGATCAATCCAAAAAGATGTACGAGCATTTCCTTGGAAGAAAACAGAAAGATCCCAATTTTTGTAACCGGTTGACACTCCAAAACCATAAGTAATTTCTGGTGTTGTCGGATATCCTATAGGTACTTTATCTGCTTCTGTTATTTGTCCATCATTATTTATATCTTTATACTTGATATCACCGGCCATTACTCGGTCTCCGAAGTTTTGTGTCGGTGAATTGGCTATATCAGCTTCATCCACAAATAAACGTTCTGCTATGAGTCCCCAACTTTGACTTAAATTCTGTCCTATCTTACTTCGCCATGGAGTACTTGCTCCTACATAGTCGGGTTCTTCTACTTTTTCATATTTGCTAGTAGCATATGTGAAGTTGGCACGCCCACTTACCCAGAAATCCTTGTTGATTGAGTGTGAGTAGTCGGCCGATAAATCAAATCCTTTTCCTGAAGCAGCTCCTACATTTGCACGTACAGCAGCTGATAAACCCATAGTGGAAGGAATATATTCACGAGTCATCAGTATGCTGTTTCTTTTCTCATAAAACAGGTCTGCTTGAATCTCTAGCTTGTTGAATAATCCTAATTCAAAACCGATATTCATTTTTTTTGCTTTCTCCCATGTAATAAACTCGTTGGCATAGCGAGATACACTGATACCATTAATATGATTACCCCAATTAGTACCAAAATCTTGTCCTTTTCCGCCATCGTTCATGTTTACATTTGACAGGTAGAAGAAACGGTCATTGACATCTCCAATGGCATCATTACCTACTAGTCCGTAGGTGAATTTCCACTTTAATTTATTGATAGTGTTTTCTAATGGTTTCCAGAATTTCTCGTTTGACATTAAATATCCCAAACCAAAAGAGGGGAAGAAACCATAGCGCTCGTTATCAGCGAAACGTTCTGAACCGTTATAACCAAAATTGAATTCAGCGAAATAGCGTTTATCATACGAGTAAGTGAATCGTCCGGATAAGCCTTGATTTTTGTAAGGCAATGATTTCTGTAGATCACCGGCATTGCTGTTTTGTTGTGTTCGGCGAGTAAACACCAGCATTCCACTGACTCCATGTGCACCAAAATCACGGTTATAATTAGCAGCTATCTCCATGTAATTAGTGGTCGTGACGTCCTTTGCACCTTCTGTATAATTAAGGTATTCAGTTCCTCCGTCTGGATTGAGAAGAGTCAGACTATAAGAATTTTCTTGTTGATTGTAGGCTCCTAGGGCGTAATAATAGGGATTGTAGAAGCGGGAAACATCCGAATAGACATAACGGGTTGTACTGATAAGTCCACGTATATTTAATCCTTTTGTGATAAAGTCTAAATTTTGCTTCAACTCTCCTTGAGCGACTATGGAAGTACGGCTGTAATCTTTGTATCCTTTCACCATATCAGCATATGGATTGATATAAGTACCTTCTCCATAATTACCAAACATTAGATGGGTATTTTCTGCATACTCTCTGACATTAGGATAAGTCATCGGAAATAAAACAGGGCTGGTTTTCATTACTTTGTTATACAAAGCATCTCCACCATCAATAGGCCCACGATAATCATCAAATGAGCCATTTACTCTAATGATGGCTTCTGTTGTTTTAGTTAGATTGATGTTAATGTTAGAACGGACAGAATATTTTTTAAGACTAATATTACTATTGAAATTGTTTTGTTTATCTACGTTAAGTACTCCATTATCGTTAAAGAAGGATGCTGCTATATAATATCTGGCTACGTTTCCGCCACCACTGATATTTGCGGTTACACGTTGATTCATTGTATATTTATTAAACATCTCATCGTACCAATCTACAGCAGGGAAAGCATAAGGATTCAGATTCTTGGTAGTGTTGTCTATTTTCGATTGAGAATATGGCAGTACCCCCAATGGATTACGTGTTCTAACTGCTTCATTATGTAGTGTCATGTATGTAATTGGATCAGCGGTTTCAATCGTACGTGCTGGGGTTGATATTGAATTCTCAAGTCTGACATTTACTGTTGCTTTACCTTCTTTACCTTCTTTGGTTGTGACAAGAATTACTCCGTTTGCACCACGTGCACCATATAGTGCAGTGGCCGTTGCATCTTTCATTATAGAAAAACTGGCAATGTCATCTACATTTAAACGGGCGAGGTCAGCGGTGGTAAGTTCTACATTGTCAATTAGGATAAGAGGACTTGCTGCATATCCAAACGTCGTCACACCTCGGATAAAGAAGCTTGCATCATCTTTTCCTGGTTCACCGCTGGTTTGATAAGCAATGACTCCTGACATTCTACCGGCAAGAGCTGTTGTCAAGTTACTACTCGGTACTTTTAGTTCAGATGGTTTAACGGTAGTAACAGAACTGATAACGCTTTCCTTTTTCTGTTTTGCGAAGGCTACTACGGTTACTTCATCCAATTCGTCAATTTTAGGTTCGAGGTGTACAGCGTAGTTGTTATTTACTGTTATTTTGACGTTTTTAGTTTGATACCCAAGAAAGCTAACTAATAACTCATCTCCAAGGTTTACGGAAATTGAAAATTTACCGTCAATGTCAGTGATGCATCCTCTGGTTGAATTTTTAACAACTACTGTTGCACCTGCTACGGGAGCATTTGTTTCATCATAGATCGTTCCTTTTACCTCTTTTTTCTGTTGGTCCACTATGGTAGTGACATAGACTGTTGCATTTATGTGATTTACAACAGGGAAAAAAGGTGTTCCTGAAAAGCACAAGATCAAAAGAGTTTTTCTTAATCCTTGTGTTGATTGCCAATAATGTTGGCTGGCTAATCGATGTTTCATAATAATTGATTTATATTAGATTAATAGGCATAGTTGTATTGTTCCAGAAAAAACGGTAATACAACTTTGCGTGTAACTGTTATATTCTAGGTCTGAAAATGAGTACTATATTTATGTTCTTTTTTTGGGGGGAACTTAAGAAATTTCCTTTTTAGGAAGTTTCTGTCAAGAATAATAATAAGGTTAATAAAGTTCTGATTCTCATAGGTATTAGTTTTGCTTATACTTATATGCAAATATATGATATTAACAGTATATGATAATAGGATAAAATATAGAATATCTAGTAAAATATCGACAATTTTCCCTCTAAATAATTAATGTTATAGGATTTAGTCGATAATTATATGGAATATATCGATTTTAGTTTGTATTTAGATCTGTTTTATCTATAATGGTAATAATCCACATCCATAACACTAAAACGATAGATTCCGTTACGATCATTGCGGTTATTTCACCATGTCAATTGGTTGTTTGATTATTCTTGTATTTTAAAACATGCTACAAATCCCCCTTCCGGGAGCCATTCCGTTTCTATCTTATCGTATTTGCTTACTTGCCTACAAGATGTACATATCTGAGTGGCTTTTTTACCGTCTGTAAACAAGTTCATTTGATAATTTGTATCTTGTAGAAAATCTAAAATGAAAGTGAATTTCTTATGAGAAGTTGTTCCGTTGATTCCTGCTAAATACCATGTCGTTCCTTTCCTGCGTGCAAGTACGATATATTCTCCCGGGTATCCTTCAATAAACCGAGTGTCATCCCACGCTGTTGGTACTTTGCTCATGAATGATTTGACTTCATCGGATGATTGGTAGAAACCTTCAGGTCTATCTGCCCAGTGCTGTATGCCGGACTCGAAAATGATAGATAGTGCTAGTTCATGAGTATTTGTCGTATGGTGAGGATATTGTGAATTTGTAAAAGCTACAGGAGTATAGTCCATGGGGCCTACTACGTTTCTGGTGAAAGGATAAGTGCAGTTCAGACGTGATGCAGCTGTTGTCATGTAGGGGCTGTTATTATACTGTTCTGCTCCGTATACTGCCTCCATTGACATTAGGTGAGGATAGGTACGGCTCCATCCTCTGGGTAAGGTGCAGCCATGGAAGTTAACCATCAGTTTATGTTTTGCTGCATCTTCCAGAATGTCTAAGTAGTAATTAACCATGTGTTGCTTGTCACTTTCAAAGAAATCGACTTTAATACCGGCAAATCCCATTTCTTTGAGTTTTATAAATTCTTTTTTTCTGTTTTCTTTGGTTATCAATCTGTCTCTTGGAGTACTCGTCACGCGATTGTGTGCTCCTCCGGAATTATACCAAATGAGAGGTTTGACACCTTTGGAAATTGCGTAGGCTGCCGCATCCTCAAGCGTGCCGCCATTTTGCATTTGATCCCATTCCCAGTCGAACAAAACATATTCCCAATGCATTGAAGTAGCCAGGTCAACATACTCACAACATTTTTGGTAATCTTTTGTCCCGTGGTTATACGCCCAATATATCCATGATGCTGATCCTGGCAAAATCCAATCTGTTTCTTTTAGAAAGCAGGGGGTGCTTACATCCTCTACTAAAGTTGATTCAACGATATTCTTTAGTTCTCCTAAAATGATAACTCTCCAGGGGGAAGACCATGGAGCGTGGGTTGTCGGATAGGTGGAGCCTACTCCATTCCCTTCTTCCTTATGTGGATAAGTTACTTGATAAGACTCACAATGAGTCGTGTTCGCTAAATGTGTCGCGCAATAATTTCGGTCGATATTGGCTTCTGTCAGCAGTGCCCAACATCCATTGTGGCGGATTAATGCAGGGTATCCCCATTCTCCTTGGGAAATGCTTCCTTTTTCGTGTGGGAAATCTCCTTCATAATGTGGAATGTATTTTTGCATCCATCGGTCGGATTCTCGATGGATGCGATAAGTGGTGAACTCATTCATGAAATGTAAAGATTCGGGCTGCTTTTCGGATAAAGCATAACGGAAACAGACTCCATCATTATATATTCTGAATTCGATATTCAGTTTTTGTTTTAGCGTATTCTCCAGGTACATTATAAATGTATTTCCAATGTTACAGCAAGAACTTCTTTTTCCATGGATAGCAGTGTATTGTTCTCGAATTACTGTCTTTTCTGAGAATCCCAAACATTTTATATTATTATAAAATGTTTGATTTTGCTCTTGTATGCCAAATCTGATTTCTGGAATAATTGTTTTTTTCTGGTATAGGACTGTTGCAATTATATGTTCTTGCTCTTGAGTTATAACCAGTTGTATATTTTGGTCAGGAGAGTATAAAGATTGTAGCGGTTTGGCTATAGTTACTGTATTACACATTAATAGTATTCCTAAAAAAATAAATAAGTTTCTGAGCATAATTTCTTTATTTTATGGATTATTGATAATTAATTATTTTCACAGGCCCCAGTAAACCAGATGTAGGTTCTCCTCTATATGCAGATGGGATAGTCTGATAATGATTAGAGAGAGTGCTGTATACTAGTACCTCTATTCGGTTATTACCACTTTTGATATAACTGCTGATATCAATTTTATAGGGTGAATGCATCAATATGTCTACTTCTTTTCCGTTGATTTTGACTTGGCAAGTAGCATTGACCTTACCTAAGTCCAAGATTGTCTTTTGAGAGTAGATATTTGGGGGTAAATTGATGTTCTTGATATAGTTTATACCTCCGGAATAAAATTGCAATGCTCCGAAATCTGTCCAGTTTCCGGCAGGCAGCTTTCCTCCTTTACATTCCATTTTTACGGGAGTTGTAAAGAATGCAGGACCAATGTTGTCAGGCTCTGGTTCGGCACTCATTGTAATGGTACATATTCCAGATGTGTAGTGTTTCCCCAAGTATAGTGAATAGTCATTGGTACTAATATGTTTTAGATTTTTCATTGAGATGGGCTTGTCGTCTATCCATAATTGGTTTATTTTTCCTTTTAACTGCATCTTTAATACTTGTGTACCAGGGGCTGTTTTAAATTGATATATCCATATACCCGGATCATCTTTCCGGATGCTATACGGAAGATGTTTTGTTTGAAACCATTTCATGGCTATGATGGTGTCATATGCATAATTTTCTTTGATGTTTGGATAATCAGAGGGATAGAAAACAATAGCGCTACGTTTCCGGTTATCTATGCTATTACTTTTCTTCTCTGCAAGTATGTAACTTCCTTTAGGAGTGCTGGCATAGGCAAATATCAGTTGGTGCCATCCTTTCTTCATTTCTATGGTCTTTTGTTTAATAGGACTTCCGTCCAAGTAGCAGAAATCTGGTCTTTCTCCTTCCTGATCCATTCGATATAGACGGGTCTCCGGTGCATATACGTATGTTCTGAAAACTTGATGGCCTCCTTGACCTAAAATAATAAAACGATTATCCACTTTGCCTTTTAGCCCATGAAAACCTTGACTTCCAGGATTGTCGTAAACTCCGTATTGCCATGAGTAGCAATAGGGAATCCATTTTCTGTTCAAAAGTCCATTGGAAAGTATATCTTCCAGCACTTCTGTATTAGGCAGAGTAAGGGTTTCCATATAAGGTGCATAGCCATATACTCCATGATTTGCTAATTGAAATTCTTTTTCAATCGTAAACTTATGGCCAGCTGGAATGAATTGGTAGGCAAATTTCCTAGCTTCTGGTCCGATTATTTCATTAGTAGCCGGTAACCGGAAATCCCCCCATTTGTTATCCATTGTAGGCATTATTTCAATCTCCCATTCTCCTTCAAGAGGGATTTCCTGAACAATTTGGAGTTCAGCTTGCTTATTGTTATCGTAAGACGGTGTACCTGGTGTGAATACAAATAATTTGGATTCGTTGTATTCGGCATCATATCTTATCCAGGTACCTTTTTCTGTTTGTCTGAGAATGGGAATTTCTGTGATAACTCCATTCTTAGCATTCCAATATTCTACTTTTCCTTTACTCCTAAAAAAAATCTCATTTCCTTTCTGAATATTCATAACCATATACACATCTTGATTGCCGATTTTACGATGGAGAACTTTGCCTTTTTGATTTTGGACTTGGAAATCGGGGGTGATCAGAGATGTGATTCGTTGTGATATGTTTTTAATATCTGATTCATGAATTCTATTTTTATTAAAAATTTCATGTAATATGGTTTCTACTTGACTGTCCTTTTCTCCGATTCGGGTGGTTGCTTTGGGCAACTCTCCTACTGCTATGACGATGCCTCCTTTTTTATAGAATTCGTAGATTTTGAGTAGAGTTTCATAGTGTAGGGCTTTCATATCAGCAAGAATCAGGACTTTGTATTTCTCATCAGAGATATGGAGTTGCTTGGAGTTAACTTCTGCACATTGAAGGGATTGGTAATCAATGAAATCGTAGTCCAAACCACATTCACTGAGATTATCTGTTAATTTCCAAAGAATGTCGGTATTAGCTTCAGGATATGCTTGCATGGACTCTGTAGGATACATTACGGCAATATCGCATACATGCGTGCCTTGACTGAGTATAAAACTCATTCTTTCTGCATATTTTAGCCAAAATTTCATGTGCGGCCAATAGGGCATGCGGAAGTGAAAACAAGGTGGTGCCCATTCCCACCAGCCACCGTGAGTAGAATAATAAAGTCCATGTAGGCATAACAAATTGCCTCCGGCAATCATGTGTTGATCTAATTGCGATGTAAGCCATTCTCCGTTACTATCCCAGCCCATACTGTGAAAAGCCTCTAACCATGTGCGTGGGCGCTTATATAAATGGGCTACTGAGCTTGATACTTTAGTTTGCCGAAAACTTGATCCTCTTGCTGGGGCATCGTTACCAGGAGCTGTGTACCAACTGATAGCCCTAAAATAATCCATATACTGTAATGGCTCAAGTCCTCGTCCATTATTATCGCATCCATAGATTAGTCCGTGGTTATTATGCCAGTCAAATACAGGTTTGAAGTAACGTTCTTCTGCTAACTCTGTGACTATTTGTGCATAATCAAGCCTGATTTTAGGGGTTATTTCCCCTATATATTCCCATAAAGCGGGTAGATAAGGAAGGATATCATACCCTTTTCTGCTTTTAAATATTTCCTGCATATCTTCACACCAAGAGTGGATGTTCAAGTTATAATGTAGTTCGTCCTGAAAAAAGTAGTTCAAGCCTTTTTTTCCTTGTGCATCCAGTTTATTCTCAAAACGGTTGAAATAAACCTCAACTAATCTTTTTCCATATTGGGGATGGAGTTCAGGAGATTCGGTGGTATAAATGATATAAACCTTCTTCTCTTCGTCTAGTTGTGAATGCCATTTCAGTTGTCCATTTTGTGTATACCTACTTAGGTCAATCTTTCCTGGATACGCTGTGATGGAAAGGGTGTGTTCGGGAAGAGGGATATCCAGTTTCTCACCGGGATGAATGGTATAACTAGTGTAATGCAGCCGTCCTTGATAGTTTTGGAAATCGGATGTTTGCAATACTTCATCTACATAGAACCCGTTCTTTGCCCATCCGACAACGTAATCATCCATTCCCAGGCCGATATTTCTTTTGGCACACTCACTGGAGAATTGATTCCATAATTTCCACCATTCTGTTGTATAGAATCTGGGTATTCCAGCATCGGCCTGTCCGAAACTACCGTATCCTTGTGCGTTGAGTTCAATATCTACTTCCGGATGTGTATGGATGTAACTTACAGATAACCCATCGGTTGATGCATCACTAAGAATGGAGAGCTGGTCCATTAGACGCTCATAGTTCAAGGAATCTCCGTTCCACCAGTAAAAGGGAACATTTCCGTATCCTTTTGGGGGATTGGTGAAATTAGATTTTAAATCAATATCTCCATTCCGTGAGGGGTATCCCTGATATTTCAGAGACTGGGAGTAAAGTCCTATACATAAGAGGATTAAGATATTGTATGCGATAAATCTGTTCATATGGTTCCTATTTTTAGTCATATAAGTAAAACATACGTTCCATTAATTTCCATTTTTCGGCAGATGTACTTCCTGGAACACATTCTTGAAATCTTGAAACATATTCTTCCCATTCTGCTTGCCTGGGCAAATGAGATAATTCATTCATTGCTATTTCCCAGTCAAAATCGATAGGGGTTTCTACAATCATGAATACTTGAGAGCCTAGTATATACATTTCCATTTCCAGAATTCCTACGGAACGGATTCCTTTACGGATTTCGGGCCAGGCCTCTGATTGACTGTGCGCTTTGCGATATTCTGCTATAAGAGCAGGGTGATCCTTTAAACTTAATGTTTGACAATACCTTTTAGTTGGTATTGGATGTTCTTTGACTATGTATCCTTGATTTGATGGCATAAATATATGTTTTAATTATGATATATTCTTTTTTTCCATGTGTTGACTAATTCTCCTATACTTCCTTTTTTTTGATTGCGAAATGCCATATCTGTGTATAAGGTAGCACACCATTGGCTGGATTGTTTTAATAATTTCCATTCTTTCCAAAGGCGATCATATAGTGCAATTGCTTCTTCTATTTCTTGATTATTTATTGCTATGTTTTGTTGATAGCATCCTTCTGCCATCATGATTTTCCACATTTGTTCTATAAGTTGGTATTTAATACGGCCATAAGTACAAGATACCCGAATTGCTTCTTGAAGATTTGTATTCTGACAATTTAATTGTTTAGACAAAGCTTCTATCTGTAGCCATATTGCTGAGGCTTCAGCCTTTTCTGCCAGAACTTTTTCTTGCAATTGTTTTTTTAGAATGTCATGGATGATATCAGTATTGGCGGCAGCACTAAAGAATTCATCTCGTGTCCACCATACATCATTCCATGAGTAACTGTTACAATGTCCCTTACGTACTCCTTCAATACTGAGAATTGCGATTTCTCTGAAGATATCTGCGTTCCAATCATCCAACCCTAGGCTTGCGGTAAATTCGTAGAATAGTTCCTCCTCTGTTTTTGGGGTGTTTTGCGCCCAGTGTGATACTACATATGTATTTAGGTCTGTCCAGATTTCATGAGTGATGTATGGGCCTTGCCATCCTCCACCATTAGACCAAGTCATCACGCCCTGCAATTTCTTTGTTAATAATATATCTTTTATTCCCCGGGGAGCTTCGTCTGAATTCTTTTTTCCTGTGAAACAATGCTTTCCGAATAAAATCTCATATTTTGTTTCAGGCCATCCCTCTATTACTCCTTTAGCTGTATAATAGGGGTGTGCTCCTTTGCCATACGCTTCCATACGGGATTGTGATTCTACGATCTGTTGATGATTTCCAATTCCTAATGTCGGATTGAACGGAGTCATCCGGTGATAATCATCTTGCTGGTATTTTATGGAAAATATCAAGTTGGGATGAGGAGTTATTTGATTCGTAACAGCTAGATAGTATTCTGGATTAGTATGAAAATTGTATCCAAAATCCCAAGTTCTATAAAAAAGCTTTTTGTTTCTTTTCACACAAATTTCTTCTCGCAGAATCTTTAGTAAGAGTATATGATCATTAATACCTATTTCTCCATTTCTGATAGGGCTCCCTCCTAAATGAAAGGGGGTGTCGTGTAAGTATGTTTCTCCAAAGCGTAATGTCAGCCCATCTAATGAAGTAAAACGTTCAAATATTTCATTAATCTGTGCGATCAGCAGTTCTTGAGTACGTTTATTTTGTAAGTTTGGTTTTCGAGCACGTTCGTCTGACCCACCGGTTCCTGTTACTTTCTCCTTACTTGCTATTTCTTTTCCGTATTTTTCCCATATTGAACGCGGGAAAACAATAAAGTCTGTGAAAGGATATACAGCAATACCAGCTTTATGAAAAGCTACAATTTTTTGTTCTATGTCATTGGCCTGTTGTTCAATCCATTTCTTTTCCTTTTTATCTTTGATTATTTCCTTTTTATAGTTGTCATAAGTAATGGCACAATTTATGTGCCAGTGAGTTACAGCACCATTAAAACCTTGTTCTTTCAGAAAAACAGGATTGTTGTATTTAGTAATATATGGCTTTTCTCCCGGATTGTTATGAACCATATCCAGAATAAAAGGCATTTTTATCTGTGCCCAGACGGACACAGATAAAAATGATATCATACATAACAAATACCGTGAAATCCAATAGTTGGTAATTGGTAGTTTCATAATAGTTGATTTTGTTTTTTATTCTAATTATTTATGTTGATAGTAAGATTCATATAATAAAGAAGATAATACCATGATTTATTATACATCCTTCTTTTCCGGCTAATTACTTGATAGTAAGAGGCACACAGATACATGTATCCGCTGCCATAGATGTGGCTCATATTCCTAGAGCGTACGTTCGGAAGAGGGGGGACGGTATCACAATAGTTTCCCAAATTACCATCTGTGATAAAGTCGCCAATGAACAATACACGTGGTCCGCCAGTAAAGGCAGGCAGTGTTATAAATAAAATTTCAGTTACAAAGATTATTATTATCATAATCATATCTGTATTAATCATTTTATTTAGGGCGAGCTGAATAAATATTCGCAGGCAGATCCCAATTTGCTGTCAACCGGCCCTCCTCTTATTTAATTCAAGTTCAACTATCTGAATTAGACTTTGGCGTTGTTCATGACTATCTTGCTTTTTTGTCTTTTCCGATACGTCTTAGATACTTGATTATACCTATTAATCACTTGTCCATTAATTGAATAGAAAACTAATTGTATCCTGTGTTCTGTTTGAGGCTTTTGTTGACATTCAGATCATTCTGTGGTATTGGGAAATAACGGTTATGAGGTGACCAAGTGCGTTTTTCGAACTGATAGTACATGTCTTCATCAACCGGAGAGGCAGTAGTTCCGCTTCCCCGATAATTCCGGGCATTGGGATCGTCTGACAGTTTAACGCCTGTGAAGGTATGGTTCAATTCTTTTTCTGCAATTCCCCAGCGCAGAACATCGTAATAACGAAGGCCTTCAAAGGCCAGTTCAATACGCCTTTCTTTGCGGACTGCCTCACGGATTGATTCCTGTGACATTTCTTCTTTTTTCAGACCAGCTAATTTTACACGGTCACGGATATCGTTGATGGTAAGATCAAGGATGTCTTGGTCTACGGCACTTGGTTGGGCTTCGTTCAAAGCTTCCAGATAGCTTAAAAGTACTTCTGCATAGCGCATTATCGGAGTGTAGGTAGGAGTAGCTCCTAAGTTGTTAATAATGGAAGGATCACACCCTTTCTTGGGGCAGTAACCATTAAACAGCGTAAACTTGTTATAGTAATCTGAGGTGTTGGCACCTTTAAAACAGTCATAAGTTATATCGTTATATTTACTGCCCGGATAACTCCCCAATGGGGGTAAGAAAATGGAAGCATACAAACGTAAATCGCGATTTACGTAAGGATCATTCTCATCATAGACTTCGGATGACTTTATATCTTTTCCGTCTGTACAGAAATACTCCTTGACTAACTCATTATAAGGAGAAAATTGATGCCAACCACCATAAGCAGCTTCGGGATACAGATACTGATAACGTGAATTTGTATACAGATCCTTTATTCCCATGATGCAGAATATTGTTTCAGGACTATATTCTCCGCCTATCTGGAATAGCTTTTCATAACTATCTTCACCATAACGGCGATCCAGTCCATATATTCCGGAATCAATGACGCTACGCAAAACAGCAGCGGCTTCCGACCATTTCTCCTGTGCCAGATAGAGACGGCTTAATAAGACTTGTGCTGCTCCTTTCGTGAAACGTCCATATTCTTCTGATGAGTATTTGGTTGGTAATAGATTGATGGCTGCTTTCAAATCAGTTTCCACCTGAGTATAAACGTCCGTTTGTGGAGTTTGTGAGATGGTGTTAGCTTCCTCTACGGTCAATGTTTTCAATGGCATTGGCACATCCTTATAATAGAATGCAAGATTGAATAAGAAATAGGCACGCAGGCATTTCACCTCGGCTGACCAGATTTCTTTTTTGTCTCCATCCATAGGGCAATCTGTTATATTTTCCAGGAAGACATTATATTTGGCTATCTGGGTATAGGCGTTTCCCCAAAACCAGCGCAGATTACTATTGGTGGCAGCCGTGTTGGAACTTGCCATCAGTGTGGAGAAATTTTCTTTTTCCGCACCATTCCCTCCGGCAAAGTCCAGATAGAGCAATCCTTGTGGGGTGGCAAAATCATCATGCGACCAACCCGTCTGGAAACGATAGCACCCGGTTAATGCCAGCATGGCATCTCCTTCACCTGTCCAAAAACTACCGTCAGAAATAGATGAAGGAGGTTCTTTGTCTAATAAGTCTGAACAACTTACCGTTACCAATGATAAAGCCAAAGTAGCTAAACAGGCTTTTGCTATTTCTAATGTATGATGTATCTTTTTCATATTGTTCTTGATTGAATAGTTAACTTAGAACTTGAAATTAAATCCAAATGAGTATATGCTATTGATAGGATAGTATGATGGGGCATCTCCTGTACCAATTTCGTTTTCCGGGTCCCAACCTTTGTAGAAACTGTTGAAAGAGAACAGATTTTGTCCGCTCACATAGACGCGTACATTTTCCAGTCCGACTTTCTTTGTCCATGTCTTTGGGAAAGTATATCCTATTTGCACATTCTTCACCCGCAGGAAACTGGCATTCCGAACCCAGTAGTCAGAGGTCTGAAGGTTTGTGTTATTCATATTCAGAGTTTCCAGACGCGGGTATTCTGCCCATTTATTGGGCTCTGCCTCTGTCCAGCAATTATCTGCCTGCCATCTCTGAATTTGTCCGCCATTGTAAAACGCATAGGCCATATAGGAACCGATGAGCCGTTTGTGTCCTCCTAACCCTTGCAGTAAAGCGGAGAAATCGAATCCTTTATAAGATGCTGACAGATTCAGACCATAATAGAATTTAGGAGTGGTGCTTCCTAATACGGTGCGGTCATATTGTGCATCCACTTTGCCGTCGGGTACTCCGTCAGGGCCGCTGATGTCTTTGTATTTCACATAACCCGGCTTTAAACTTGATTTGCCTACCAATTGTTCGGGGGCTGCATCTATCTCAGCCTGATCTACGAATAAACCATCTGTTTCGTAACCGTAAATTATTCCGATAGGTTGTCCTACAATACGGTTATTGTTGATTTCTTCAGTAGCGCCATTCGCCAGTTTCTCTACGGCATTCTTTACCCAGGTAAAGTTCGGGGAGATGCTAAAGCGGAAGTCACGTCCGATTTGTCCGTTATACGTAAGATTCACCTCAATACCCTTATTGGACACAGCACCGACGTTTGACTGTCCGACTCCACGTCCCATTATGCTGGATACTTCTACCGGCGCCAGAATGTCTGAGGTATATTTATAGAAGTAATCCAAAGTACCGGTAAAGCGTCCGTTGAACAGACTGAAATCCAAACCGATATCCGTGATAGCTGTCTTCTCCCAAGTAATTTCCGGATTGTTATAAGTTCCTGCGGCAGCGCCGGGTTGCAAGGCGGCAGGATTGCCCAAAGGATAATCTTGTCCAAGGCTGTAAGTTTGCTGATACGGATAAACGCCGATGTTTTGATTTCCCAATACTCCATAGGAAGCACGAACTTTCAGATTATCAAATATATCAGAAACGGAACTGTTCTTCCAGAAGTCTTCTTCTGAGATTCTCCATCCGGCAGATACAGATGGGAAGATTCCCCAACGATGTCCGTCTGCAAAACGAGAAGAACCATCATATCGCAAATTGGTTTCCAACAGATAACGATCTTTCAGTGAGTAATTGATACGTCCGAAGAAAGATAATAATGCGTATTCTTCTAATGAACTGTTATTCGTAGCTGTTGCTTTGTCACCTGAACCTAATTCATACAGATAGTTATTGGGGAATGTATTTCTGTAACCTTCCAGTCCTCTATTGGCTGATTGCTCCACGGATGTACCTGCCAGCAACTTGAAGCTATGGTCTTTTATTTGTTTTTCATAAGTAGCCAATGCTTCGAAAGTAGTGTATGTATTGTTGGCTGTCCAAACATTCAAAGAAGCCGGTCCCACAGTCTTGCTTTCATCAAAATAAGTATTCGCACGGTAAGCTTTATCATACTTGGTCCAGTAATTAACCCCTGCTTTTCCAATGAAAGAGAGTCCTTTAACGGGAGTGTCCCATTTCAACTGACCGGAAGCACTGATATTTCTGTTAATGTTTTGTACAAAAGATTCACTTGCCAACCATGCCTCCGGACTGTAATTGTCTTGATATCCAAAGCTGCCGTCAGATTTTCGGCCTGCATAGATAGGACCTTGGCGCACGGCATATCCTATCATTCCGTCGATACTTTGAGGCTCTCCGTTGGGAGCATTGTATTTATTGTTATAGGCGTTGATATTTAGGTTGAGGGTAAGTCCTTTGGCTATTTCACTTTTCATAGTAAATAGTGCTGTCATGCGTTCGTTAGAAGTATTTGCCGTCATACCTTCCTGATTGCGGTAACCTATTGATAAATTGTAATTGGTTGTAGCGTTGCCACCTTGTATGCTGATGTTATGCTGATGCTGGAAACCGGAACCTGACTCCAATAACCATTTCAGGTGATTTACATTCGGATAATTATCGGGGTCCGAACCGTCTTTGAATTTCTGTATCTGTTCGGGAAGGTAAGCATCTTGCTTATCCATATTTCGCATAGCCATATTGTAGTATTCTGCATATTCCCATGATGGCAGGAAATCCGGTAGTTCTGTAGGCCGTTGCCAGCCGAAAGAATTACTGTATGTGATGGTGGTTTTTCCTTGTACTCCCTTTTTGGTCTCAACCAGAATGACACCATTGGCGGCACGATTACCGTAAATAGAGGCTGAGGCAGCATCTTTCAGGAAAGAAATACTCTGAATATCGTTGGGGTCTATATCGTCTATATTTCCGGATAAACCGTCAATCAATACTAACGGATCTGTTCCGGCATTCGAGAAGGTACCTGTACCACGTATTTTAACCGTTGCTCCTGTCCCCGGACGACCGGAGGTTTGTAAAACACTCAGTCCCGGTGCTAAACCTGCCACTGCCTGTGCGGTACTCATCACAGGTTTACTTGCCAAATCTTCGGCCGATATGGAGGATACAGCTCCTGTCAGGTTTACTTTCTTTTGAGTGCCATACCCCACAATGACAACTTCTTCCAATTTCTTCGTATCTTCTTCCATGATAATACGGAGCTGCTTATTCTCTTCTGCCTGTATATCTTGAGGGATATAGCCTACATAACTGATATGGAGAATATCACCGGAGTTGGCTGTTAAAGTAAATTTGCCATCTAAATCGCTGACAGTTCCATTGTTGGTCCCTTTCACTAATATGCTGACTCCAATCAGAGGTTCGCCGGCAGAGTCGGTAATCAAACCTTTTACATTGCTTTGTACTTGTGCCCAAGTAACATTGCTCAGATGGCAAACCAATAAAATCATTATGAATCTCATTGGTTTCATAAGTCTATACGTTAATTTGTTTCTCATAATTTGAATTGATTATAGGGTTATTTTAAGGTATAGCAAGAGCTTATCGACTTTAGAAAAAGCCGATAAATAATCTCTTACTTCTCATGATTTTATTTCTTTATCTTGAATACAGGAGCTATATTGTTGAGCTTTTTCTCCGGCAGATTAATGGAAAGCCCTTCTGCTGTACGGCTGAACCGTACCGGTCCATATCCGAGCAGTTCTACCTTCCTTATCTTTTGCGGAAATAGTTTGCTGTCGGCAGCTAATGATTTGATGATTACATTTCCATTTTCCGGCCAGGCCAGAACCGTGGCATATAAATCTTTCTTGGTTTGGGTAAAACGAATCTCTTGTGCCGTAGCTTTGCTGTATGCTCCTTCATTGAATCCCTGTGCATTGATTTTGATATCGGCTTCTGCTATCGGACCTTCGCCGAATACTTCCCAAGGTCGGGTATTGTAGATAGCTTCTTTATTAATATTCATCCACTCACCGAATTCATTCAATATCTTTTCTTCTTTTTCATCAAACGTACCGTCGGCTCGTAATGGAACGCTGAGAAGCAGATTACCATTCTTACTTACGATATCAATCAATAGTTTTGCAACGTCTGACGCTGATTTATACCAATTGTTCTCATAAATAGATGTATTGTAATGCCATCCGCCAATGCATGAGCAAGATTGCCAGGGCTGCTCCATAATTTCATTGGGTGCACCGCGTTCCACATCCCAAACAATGGCTTTGCGTTGGTTCTCATCCAATATCTTACTCAACATGACGGCTTCCAGTTTCCCTTTGTGGGTTGCCATATTGTGGTTATAGAAGTGAGCCGCAATCTTCAATCCGGCATCACTGATTGGGTAGAATGGGGCTACAGTGACATCAAAATAAATCAGATCGGGATTATAGCGGTTGATGGCATCTACTGTACGGTCATAAAAGTTTGTGCAGTATTCCTGGGTTGGCAAACATGCCCCGTTTCCCCAGGCCCATTGGCTGTGAATCATGCCGTCTGCCCAACTTCCCTTACTCATTGGATGATTTTGTGCATATAAGTCCTGAGGATCATATCCTTCCCACCACTTACCTTTGCCATCAGCTTTGGTTAAAGTGCCATCGTAAGGAACACCGGCTTTAGGTCCGTGTCTGTCATAACGTTGGGAGGGTTCGTACCAAGTCCAGGCATGATCGGCATGGAAGCTGATTCCGAATGGAAGCTCGTACTTGCGTGCAGCTTTCTCCCATTCTGCCAAGATATCACGTTTCGGACCCATGTTCTTTGAATTCCATGGTTGATATTTACTATCCCAAAGGTCAAAATTATCATGATGGTTACCTAAAGCAAAAAAATACTGCGCTCCTATTTTCTTATAGAATGCAACCAGTTCATCCGGATTCCATTTCTCAGCTTTAAATAGAGGGATAATGTCTTTGAAACCCACTTCAGAAGGATGGCCGTAGTGTTCTACATGATGCTTATATTCTGATGTTCCCTCCATATACATGGAGCGTGCCATCCAGTCGCCTGAGCCTTCTACACATTGAGGACCCCAATGTGCCCATATTCCGAACTTTGCATTCCTAAACCATTCGGGAACCTGGTAATTTTCCAAAGATTCCCATGTAGGTTGGAATTTACCTTTCATCATAGGTTCGTTCTTTTCTGAAACCGGAACCTGATAGTTCTGGGCAGATAAGGTTCCTATTGAAAGAATTAAAGAGGCTAATAAAATTTTCGTTTTCATAGGTATTAATTTTGTTTCTATTGTACATTGCAAAGATATGTATTAATAAGTAGTTGTAATAGGATTAAAAAGTGTTTGTATTGGAAAATATCGATGATAGAGCATGTAAATGCTTGATATTATAGGATAAAAACGGTTTTTATATTGAGAATATCGATAATTGTTTTAGATGATGAAGAAATTCAACTATCTTTATCGAGTTACTAAATATTATATACTATGGCACTATTAGTTGATAAACTACACCCTTTGGTCTTAAATGTAGGTTTGGCTGTACACAATGCAGATTGGAACTGGAAGAATGTAAACAGTCCGTTTACACGTTTATATTACATAACGGAAGGAACTGCCCAAATACAACTATCAGGAGGTATACAGATATTAAAGCCTAACTATTTGTATTTCATTCCGGCATTCACCGTACATAGCTATATCTGTAACTCCTATTTCTGCCATTACTATCTGCACATCTATGAAGAACATCAGTCAGATTCCAATTTATTAGATGAGTGGGAGTTCCCGGTTGAGATACCTGCCGGAGATTTAGATTTGGCTTTGTTTCAGCGTCTATGTGCAATAAACCCTCACATGAGTTTACCTAAATCGGACCCTGCAAGTTATGATAATAACTCGATGCTCATGCAGAACCTTCTGAAAAACAAGCAACGGGCGTTGTGCGACAAGGTTGAGTCGCGTGGCATAGTGTACCAGTTGCTGGCACATTTCCTGAAGCGTGCGCAAGCTAAGGTGGAAACCAAAGATGACCGGATAGAGAAAGCTATTCTTTATATACGCAAACACATATACGAGACTATAGATCTGACAACATTGGCCGAAAATTCATGCCTGTCGAAAGACCATTTCATTCGTCTGTTCAAGAAAGAAACAGGTGCTACTCCCTCTAAGTATATCAATCAGAAGAAAATAGAGAAAGCACAGCTCATTCTGGTGACTGATGAAATGTCTGTGAAGAATGTAGCTTTTGCCCTTTCTTTTGATGACTATTCTTATTTTAACCGACTGTTTAAAAAGATAACCGGACTGACCCCGCAGGAGTATCGTAACTCGTATCATTAGTAATCGGAGATTTAGAACAGTTTTCTTGTTTGAACCATAACCGGTCCGTGGCTGAGCCGTACCTGGTCCGTATCAAGTCCATGCGTATAGATGCGAGAATGATACGGATTTGGTACGGTTCAGACAATGAGATGAGGAAAAACAGAACGTTCTTATTGTTAATCTACCGTCCTTACGGAAATCGTATTCCGGTTATTTGCGTACCGAGAACTTATAGATGCACCGGCTCTGATATTTTTCTCCCGGTCGTAACACAGCCGATGGCCACTCCGGTTTGTTAGGAGTGTCGGGATAGTGTTGCGTTTCCAGGCAAACGGCCGTACGGAAATTATAGACAATACCCTTTTTCCCGGTCAATGTGCCGTCAAGGAAGTTGCCACAATAAACCTGTATGCCGGGTTCGTTGGTGTAAACATCCAGAACGATGCCTGTAGCGGGCGACTCGAGTGTGGCACATACTTTACTTACGTCCCCCTGAGTATTCAGCACCCAGTTATGGTCGATGCCGTTTCCATTCTTCAACTGTACGAAGTCCTGGTTGATGTTGGCACCGATGGCGGTGGGTTGTCTGAAATCCATGGGAGTACCTTCAACGGTTGCTATTTCGCCGGTCGTCATGAAAGTGCTGTCCACTGGAGTATAATGATTGGCATTCAAGGTCAACAGATAACTTGAATTATCCTTTGAAGGATTGCCATCAAGGTTGAAGTAAGAGTGGTTGGTCATGTTGACGATGGTCGGTTTGTCTGTTTCCGCTTCATACTGTATGTCGATCGCGTTGTCATCTGTCAGCCTCATGGTGACAGTGCATTGAAAATTGCCAGGGAAACCTTCTTCCCCGTCTTTTGCCTGATAAGTCAGTTGCACTTCCTGGTTGCTCTTCTGAACGGCGTTGAAGATGCGATACTGGAAACCTTTCGGACCACCATGCAGGCAGTGCCCGTAGTTGTTTTGCGGCAATTGATATTCCACTCCGTCCAGTGTGAAGCGCCCCTGGTTGATGCGGTTGGCATATCGCCCGATACTTGCTCCGAAGTCGGACGGATACTTGATATAATCCTGTATGGAATCGAAACCTAATACAACGTCCTGCATAGTACCGTCTTTGTCAGGAACCATAACCGACACAATGCGTCCGCCGAAATTGGTGACGCATACTTCCATCTTGTTCTTGTTTGTCAGGACAAACAAGTCGGTTTTTTCACCATTGACTTCCGTCTGGAAATTACTTTTCTTTAATCCGGATTCTGTGAAATCCTCTTTTACATTTGTGGTACATCCAACCAACAGGGCTGTGTATACCAAAAGAATCAGTTTATTCATATTGCTTTTTAAAATTGGATTAACTACGATGTCGTGATAGATATATCATATGTTACTTTTACTCGTTACAAACGTAGTGAAGATTGATTTTAAATTGTAGTAGTATAATGCCAAAAAATAAAACAATTTGCTCATTCTAAGTATTTATGGTAGTAGTAAGAGACGTTGCCGGCGATTATTCTTCCGGAAAGATAATCCGGTAATTCCCACTCAGGTGCATGAAGGCGAAGAGACGGAGCAATCCGTCATAGTATGCATCGAAATACCCGTCTTCATACGGTTCGTGTCTGGCGTTCCATAATTTATCTACGAATTCGCGGCTTTTTTCGTGCGTACACATCAGCGATGCAGCGGCAGAAGTGGCGACAAGGCCTAAAGAGTGTCTCAACGCCTTGCATCCTCCGGCTTCGAGGGTGTCTTGCACTTGTGTTCCGTCTACATTATATTGGTCTACGAAGGTGTCGATGCCTTGGCTGTAAAGGAAATCCTGGATTTTATTTCCGTACTCCTGTTGCCATTCTTTGTCGGCGCAGGCCCAGGAGTAGTCTAGCGCTATGTTCATAGGCACGCGCCAGGAGTCGAAACGGAAAGCGTCGCCGATGATGCGGTTGTTGCCCAACAGACTGCCGTCGTAGTTGTTGTAATCGGGATTCAGTCCGGTTGCGGGGTGGATGCTTTTGTGCAGATATTCACGGCTGCGTTCGGCACATTCCCGCCAGAGGTCGGCTCTGCCGTCGTTCGCCCAGCGTGCCCATACCTCGTAGAAGGCGGGGACGTGATAGGAAGGGTCGGTGAAGCGTCCGCCGTATGTGTCGGGAACGAAAGTGATGAGCTTGTGCTCCAGATTGATGAACGGCATCACGCGGTTGGTTCCGTCTTTCTCCATCGAACAGTTGAGGATGTTCTGGGCTTCGGCAAGGTAGTCGATGCCGGTATCGTTGCCCCAAAGGTTGGAGGCGAAGATGAGGGCGGTGACGTAATAGAGCTCTCCATCGGATGCGGGGCCTTGGGCATTGCGGGTGCCGTCCGTCCGGCAACTCCAGGCGAAGTAGCCTTCCAACGGGCCTTCCTGATGCTGCATGTACTTCCTGCCCCATCGCCAGAGGCGGTCGAAGATGTCTTGGCGGTTGAACTGGACGGCAAGCATTAGGCCGTAGGACATGCCCTCGGTACGTACATCGTGGTTCTTGATGTCACTGATATAGGCCATAGAGTCGCCTACTTCGAAGTAAACTTTATTGGGACCATAGAATACATCGTCGAAGACTGATTTGAGTTTGGCATCTATATCCGCTTGTTTGTATCCCATCTCAGCGAAGAGGTTCCGGTACTTCTGCGTTTCGAAAGCGCCTTTGTCCCAGGGCTTCGTCGGGTCTGCCTGACGGGAACAGGATGTCACGGTGATGAGGCAGAGGAGGAGGAATAAGTTTTTCATAATGGAATGTTTTATATTAAATCATCATTTAACAGTGACAGTTATCGCTTTCAACTGTTTAAGCTCCGACGTGCCGCCATAAAGTATCTCGTAATCACCTTCCATCGGACGCATCGTATTGCTCTCGCTATCAAACCATCCGAAATCTTCTTTGTCCAGTGATACGGTTACATTGCCGGTTGCACCTTTGGCGATATTCACGCGCTTGAAGGCGCGGAGGGTATGCGAAGGCCCTTCCTTGTCGCCCAGTCGGCGCAGATAGACCTGCACTACTTCATCCCCGTCACACACGCCCGTATTGCTTACGGGGATGGTCAGGGTGAGTGACTCTCCATCTTTGATTTCCTGTGCGCTCAGTGCAGCGTCACCGTAACGGAAAGTGGTGTAGCTCAAACCGTGTCCGAAGGGGAAGAGCGGAGCTTCCGTCATATAACGGTAAGTGCGTCCCTTCATCGAATAATCTTCAAAGTCGGGCAGTTGGGCCGTACTCTTGTAGAAAGTGACCGGAAGGCGTCCCGCCGGGTTGTAGTCTCCGAAGAGAACGTTGGCGATGGCCGTACCACCTGCCTGGCCGGGATACCATGCCTGCAAGATGGCATCGCAGGTCTTCGTTTCCGGTGTCAGGGCGATGGCGGAGCCGGAGAAGTTGACGAATACCACTTTCTTTCCGGCTTTCTTCAACTCGGCAAGCAGACGGCTTTGGATGGACGGCAACTCAATGATTTCGCGGTCGCCCCCCTTGAAACCGGGGATGGTGACGCGCATCTCCTCACCCTCCACCGCGGGCGAGATGCCGCCTGCAAAGATGATGACGTCTGCGTCTTTCACACGTTGTATGGTCTTGCTCAGGTCGATCGGTATCTCGCGTCCCATATCGAAGTCGAGGGCTGCATCGCGGTTGCGGAAAGCGAAGTCGATACGGATGCGATACTCTTTTCCGGCTTCTGCGGCGAGGGCATAAATCTTGGCATTGTTCTTGAAATTCATGCCCGAAGCTACCTCTTCGCCGTTGACGGAGAGTTTCGTGATGCCCTGTGTCTGGAAGCGGAAAACAATCTCTTCGCTCTTTTCAGGACGGAATACAGACTCATAGCTGGCGGAGAAGTCGGTGAGGTTGACTCCTGCCGCAAAGGCAGTGGCACCCGTAGTGATGAAGTGGAACGGGGTGCTGATTTGGGCGGTGACGTCGGGCTCGCCTTCCTGCTTCGTATTGTTCCAGTACTTGGCGCTGAAACCTTGCTTGCCGTCGGTGCTGCATTGCTGGAATACGCTTTGCAGGGTGACGTCGGAAGTAAGGTCGCAACCCGGTTCGTAGATGAGCTGAGATTCGGGCAGGTATTGGCGGATGCCTTCGAGTAGGGTGACAGTATGTCCCGGAAAACCGTTGTAATTACCCCATTGCATGACGGAGTCGTTGGCGTTAGGGCCAACGAGGGCTACTTTCAGACTTTTGTCCAAGGGCAGTATGTTCCGGTTGTTCTGCAGCAGGACGAGGCTTTCGCGTGCCATGCGCAGGGCCAGTTCACGGTGCTCTTTACTGTCTACCACGCTGTAGGGTATCTGTGCCCATGACACCAGTTCCGGATTGTCCATCTCGCCCAGTTCAAAGCGTGCTTTCATCAGGCGTTTCAGAGAGGTGTCTATCTTCTCTTCGTCAATCAGTCCTTCTTTTACGGCTTGGGGGAGTGAAGCGTAACTTTCTCCGCATTCCACATCCGTTCCTGTCAGGACGGCTTTGGCGGAGGCATGTTCTTTGTCCGGTTCCGTTTCGTGGGCGCCTTTGTTGAAGAAGTCGTTGATTGCCCAGCAGTCGGATACGATGATGCCGTCGTAGTTCCATTCATCGCGGAGTATCTGCACCAGCAGGCGGTTGCTTCCGCAGCAAGGTTCGCCCTCGAAGCGGTTGTAGGCGCACATCACCTCTTTCACGCCCGCTTTCCGGACGAGGTCTTTGAATGCGGGCAGGTACGTTTCCCACAGGTCGCGCGGGTCTATGTTTTCGGCGTCAAAGCTATGGCGGTTCCATTCGGGGCCGGAGTGCACGGCGAAGTGTTTGGCGCAGGCGTGCAGCTTGTCATACTTCTCTCCTTCGGGACCTTGCAGGCCACGCACGACTGCCATGCCCATTTGTCCGGTCAGGTAAGGGTCTTCTCCGTAGGTTTCCTGCCCCCGTCCCCAGCGCGGATCGCGGAAGATGTTGACGTTGGGAGTCCACATGGTGAGTCCCTGATAGCGTTTCAATCCGCCTTCCTTGCTGAATTCAGCGGTTTTGGCGCGGGCTTCGTCGGAGACTGCGGTGAATACGTCGTAGAGCAGGTCGTTGTTGAACGAGGCTCCCATACCGATGGCCTGCGGGAATACAGTGGCGAGTCCGGCACGGCCTACTCCGTGTAGCGCTTCGTTCCACCAGTCGTAAGCTTTTATGCCCAGCCGGGGGATGGCGGGGGAGGTGCTTTGCATCAGTGAGGCTTTCTCTTCCAGTGTCAGTCGGCCGACCAGATCGTTGGCGCGCTCTTCCGGGCTCAGTGCCGGATTTTTGTAAGGGGGTTGGGAACATGAGAGGAAGCACAGACTGAGGCATCCTATCGCAGTGAGTAACTGAATTCTCTTTTTCATGGTATTAGTGCTTTTGTTGTTATTAATAGTCTCCTGTTTCGCCACTTGGGTAGCGGTTACAAAAGTAAGAAGAAAAAAGGGATTCGGGAGAGAAATGATGTGTCAGATAGTTGAACTCATGTTACAGAAATGCGTTGTATGTTACATCTTGTTTTGCTGGGGTTACATATATTAGCTTGTAGCCCGTATTTGTCTATCTGACATTTTGCTTTTTATGCATAACGAGAGTGCGATAGTTCCGTCCCGATGCAGGGGAGAATGAAAAGAAACGAACCGAAATCAGCATTTTGCTGATTGATAGCACAGTATCTAAATATGTACAACTCTAATAAAAGAAAAACAGATGGTTTGTGTAGTGAAAACACATGGTCTGTCTCCCATATATAGACCGTTTGCTTCCCATCTATAGACCGTTTGCTTCCCATCTATAGATCCTTTGTGTTACATCTATAGATCCTTTGCGTTACATCTATAGATCCTTTGCATTACATCTATAGTTTCTTGGTGTAAGACCTATAGTTTCTTGCATAAGTATTGCATATACTGCCTGTTTTATGCAAAATCCGTGCATTTATATTCCCTGGCTTATGCGGCAGGATTCTATTTGGGCTGTTTTGAAATAATCATCTGTCAGCAAAAAGCTTGTTTAAATCTCTTTTTGTCCGGAATGAAGCACTTTTTCGCACCGGATGAGTACTTTCTGCTCGTTGCTCAAGGTTGTGGCAAACAGATAAACATCTCCACCTTCAGAGAGTTTGATGCGTTTTCGCAGTTCCGCCACGGAGGCGGGAAAATTGCGAACCGTGACATTGGCTTTTCTGATATCTCCCAGTGTGGCCTTTATTTCTTTCTTGTTTAGCGTACACACTCCTGTTATCCGGAAACTCCTTCCGGGGAAATTCTCTATCAGTGCGTCCGAAGTGTAGAGATGACTGTTGGGGTGCAGTTTCTCCACCTTATATATATGGGCGATATTGCGGAAAGCTCCCGCTTTGAGGATGGAGGCATTGGGTTCGTACAGATACTTGCCGGGAACATCTGTATATGTGGCCGGGCTTGATAACTCCCGGCTGCGTGTGAAGCAGAACGGCTGTCCGGTTCCCTGTGCGCCCTTCCCCTCTTTGGTTTGCAGATTGATGCAATGAATGGGGATGTTTTCCGGTGCAACGGTGTTGTGCCCCAGTACCAGCAACAGCTCTTTGCACTCATTATTGACGGAAACGATGTGTGCCTCCTGCACATGTTTCAGATCTTGGATGGCTAGGGAAAGGTCGAGCATGGGCGAGAGTTTCACCATGACGTGCCGTGCTTTGGCGAGCAACAGTGTTTCCAGTTCCGCCACGTCCGGTTCGCAGTCGGCAATGGCTACGGTCTTTCCGCCGTGACCGTCCCGGCGGGCGGGGTCGATGAATATCCAGTCTGCGGGAGACATCTCTTGCAGATATGAAACTCCGTCGGCATTCTTTACTTGAATATGGTTTAGCCCCAGCAAGGGGAAATTATGTGCGGCAATCTCGCAAAGTGTCTCTTGGCGCTCCACGTAGGTGGCGCTCCGGAACTTCATTGAGAGAAAGGCGCAGTCTATTCCGAAGCCTCCGGTGAGGTCGGTCAGTGTGTCGGTCATAGCTTCCGGGATGACAGAGGCTTTGTATTGTGCAGTTGCCTCTGACGAGCATTGCTCCAGAGACAGATGGCGGGGATACAGGATATCATCCATTGCCTGCCATGACGGCAGCTTCTCTGCCGCAGCCTGCCTGCCCGCTATCTGTATCAGCGCTGCGGGCATGTCTACGCCGGGATACTTCTGCGCCTGCAAAGCCAGGCTGCGCACATCGTCGTCACGGTGTGTGCGGATAAAGCGGAGGGTTTCGTTATTCAGTTCCATCATTACAGTTCCACTCCTGCCTCCCGAAGCATCTTTTCCATAATTTCCAGGTCAGCGACAACCTCTCCCTGCTGCAGATATCTGTCCCGGTTACGGAGCACTTTCCCGTAAATCTCTTTGGCCTTTTCCGGCTGTTTCTCCCAATATAGGGCAAGTGCGCACAGCAGACGTTGTTTGGAGGACATCACATTCTTGTATCTCAGGATATATCCTTTCAGCTTATCCGTATAAAGTTCTTTCACTTCATTTGTTGTCATATCGCCCGCCAGTTCGAGGAACAGGAGTTCGCAGGAGATTTCCTTTACGAACAGTCCCGCTATTTCCTTTTCGTGCAACATCAGCTCTTTGAAAATCTTCTCTGCCGCCTCAAACTCTCCCCGGTCGATATGCAACGATCCGTAGGTAGCTTTGGCCGATACTTGGAAAGTGTTGCCGTAGTCCGTAATTTCATCATTCGGGAACCATTCTTCCGGCATGTCTTTCAGTCTTGTACCTGTCATAAGGGCGGCATTGATGGACAGTTGTTGTGCCAGATACTTCCGGCTTTCCGGGTCTTTGCGCATGAATATCAGGTTGTAGGCATCGTTAGTGATGCCGGACATCTTCAGTGGTATGCCGTTCGTCAGTGCCAGGAAGAAGCCGCAGATAAAGGAAAACAGCAGAAACAGATGCAGCGCCAGCGGTATCTCTGGAAGTGTGACCCAAAGGATGAGTGCAATGATTGCCGTCAGCAGGTTCATCAGTACTCCGCCCGCATTGTACCAGAAATAAGGCATCTGCCTGTAAGGCCGGTCCGGCGGAGAAAGCAGGCATTGGCCGCCCGTGCCGGAGATGGAGAAGCGTTTGAAACGGAACCTTCCTTTATCTTTTATCAGTATGATGTTTCCCACACGGAAGGACACGAACCGGTAGCCCGTGGCAAGTCCGAAGACCAGATGCCCTGCTTCGTGCAGGATGATTTGCACGAATACGGCAAGGATGAGGCAAACCATTGACAGCACACAGGACAGTAGCAGCGTGGCTATCTGTACGTTGCCCATCTTCTCTAGGAAGCCGCTTATGGAAATGCCTGTGAACATGACGATGCAGAACATCACTGCCCCGAAACCGATGCATGCACCGAACAGGGTGGAAAGTATAAGTTTGAGAGCTTGTTTCATAGTTGTTCCGGTATGAGTTTTTACCTTGTTTCTTCGCACAAATATAGGGAATATAGGTGATTTTAGGGTATAACCTTGTATTTTTGTTTAGCTTCCTGTCGGCTGCACCAGTTAAAGTGCCACCATTCACTGGGCAATGTGCGGAAACCTGCGGCGCGCATAACGGTGCGCAGCAGTCGGCGGTTCTCTTGTTCCTGTTTGGTCATTTTTCCGCTTTGCACCAGTGCGGCTTCGTTCGTGATGTGGGCTTCGGGACCGAGGTGGTCCACTTTCGTGCCCATCGGCAGAGGGGCTCCCGCTTCATCCAATATGCTGATGTCTACTGCCAGACCGTAGTTGTGCAGTCCCCCTCCACGGGCCGGGTTGGAGACGTAGATGTATTGGGAAGTGCCTTTCACCACATCCCACATCTTCTGCTGTACGCTCATGGGGCGGGCGGCATCGTAAACGATCAGGCGATAGCCGGGATGCCGCTTCTTTAATTCCTGTTGTGCCCGCAGCAGTCCTTTCAGAGCGTCGGGGTGCAGATAAGCTTCATGCAAATCTTCGTATAGCACCTGCCCGGCAAAGTTATCGGCACGGGTGTACATCAGGTCGATGGCGATGGTGCTGTCCGCCTCGGCAATGTTTACGAAACCAAGGCTTTCCATGTGGCGGGCAGTCTGGCCTTGCTGCGCTGCGAGGGGGATGAACCAGAAAGTTATTAAAAGATAAAATAGACGTTTCATACAATTCTTTTAGGGATTGCAAAGGTACGAATTCTCAGGGAATTACCTATATTTGTGGAACTCATAGATTTTGTCTATTAGCGTATAGATTTTGTCGGTTGGAGCTGAACCTAGGGAATACTACTTTTGTTGCAAAATAAATTCATTCATTAAACAAAATGCCATGGAAAAGAAAAAACTAACCGCTGCCAATGGTCGCCTAATCGCCGACAATCAGAACACTCAAACCGCAGGCCAGCGTGGTCCTATCATGATGCAGGACCCCTGGTTCCTGGAGAAACTTGCACACTTCGACCGTGAAGTAATCCCTGAAAGACGTATGCATGCCAAAGGTTCCGGTGCATACGGTACGTTTACCGTGGCACATGACATTACGAAGTACACCCGTGCCGCCATCTTCAGCAAGGTAGGCAAGCAGACGGAGTGCTTTGTCCGCTTCTCCACCGTAGCCGGTGAACGCGGGGCAGCCGATGCCGAGCGTGATATCCGTGGCTTTGCTATGAAGTTCTACACCGAAGAGGGCAACTGGGACTTGGTAGGAAACAATACACCCGTATTCTTCCTGCGCGATCCGCTGAAGTTTCCCGATCTGAACCACGCCGTCAAGCGCGACCCGCGCACCAATATGCGCAGTCCGAACAATAACTGGGACTTCTGGACCCTTCTTCCCGAATCTCTTCATCAGGTGACCATCACCATGAGCCCCCGCGGCATTCCTTATTCTTATCGCCACATGCATGGTTTCGGCAGCCACACCTACAGCTTCATCAATGCCGAAAACAAACGTATCTGGGTGAAGTTCCACCTGCGCACCCTGCAAGGTATTAAAAACCTGACTGACCAGGAAGCCGAAGCCATCATAGCCAAAGACCGTGAGTCGCACCAGCGGGATTTGTATGAGAGCATCGGGAAGGGTGATTTCCCGAAGTGGAAGTTCCAGATTCAATTAATGACTGAAGAGGAAGCGGATAATTACCGCATCAATCCGTTCGACCTGACGAAGGTTTGGCCGCATAAAGATTTTCCGTTGCAGGATGTAGGTATTCTGGAACTGAACCGCAATCCCGAAAACTATTTTGCCGAAGTGGAACAAGCTGCCTTCAACCCGCAGAATATCGTAGAGGGGATCGGCTTCTCTCCCGACAAAATGCTGCAAGGCCGTCTCTTCTCTTATGGAGATGCCCAGCGCTATCGCCTGGGAGTAAATGCAGATCAGATTCCGGTGAATAAACCCCGTTGCCCGTTCCATGCCTACCATCGTGACGGTGCCATGCGTGTAGACGGCAACTATGGTTCAGCCAAAAGTTACGAACCGAATAGTTATGGCGAATGGCAGGATTCTCCTGAGAAGAAAGAACCCCCTTTGAAAGTTCACGGTGACGTTTATAACTACAATGAGCGCGAATATGATGATGATTACTATAGCCAGCCGGGTGACTTGTTCCGACTGATGCCTGCGGACGAACAACAACTGTTGTTTGAAAATACCGCCCGTGCTATGGGTGATGCCGAGCTGTTCATCAAACAACGCCATGTGCGCAATTGCTATAAGGCAGATCCGGCTTATGGCACAGGTGTGGCCAAAGCTTTGGGGATCGATTTGGATGCAGCTTTGAAAGAGACACGATAGTTCTTCTGGCAGTTAATACTCATCACTCAGAGAAATCACTTTCATCTGTTTTTCAAATATATCCTGCGGCAAGTCCGTGTAGACTTCTACTTTGACGGAATCGCCGGGAAGAATATCGAAATAGTTGTCGCTGAACGAACTGTCTTCATCGCCGGTGGCGATGAAGACGGCACGGGCGAAGTTATTGCTGGTAAGTGTCACTTCAAAACCTTTCGCGATGGGCTGTATGTTCCGGGTGATGACGGCTTGCGGATAGTTTACCTCTTTTTGCTTCACCAGAAAATAATTGTTGGTGTAAAGGCTTTTTCCTTTGTCGGTCAGCAGAGTAGCGTGGATGAAGACATCTTCTTTACGCGCGTCTTTCAACGCTCTGTCCAAAGAAACGGAAAAGAGGGTATGGCTGCTGTTGGCATCTGCTTTCACATTCCGGTTGAAGCTGTTGAGCACTTCCCCCGTCAGCCTTATGACTTTTACCTCAAGCCTGCCGTTGCAAGCCTTGTGGCGGTCGGAAACAATCTGAATATTCAACTGCCCGTCTTCATCGGCTATGGGAGATACGAGGATGTCACGGTAGGCTTTGCGGGCGAAGTAGTGCTGCGCTTTCCAGCGGCCGTAATAGTCGCGACTTGCCCAGGAAGCCACGGGCCAGCAGTCGTTATGCTGCCAGAAGAGCGTCCCCATGCAGTAAGGCATATCCCGGCGATGTGCTTCGATGGCGGTTTTGATGGCGTCGCCTTGCAACACGTGGTTCATATAAAGAAAGGCTTCGAAGTTTTTGGGCTTGCGGTATTCGTTCAGCAGGTAGGTTTCAATCAACTTGTTCGCGTGCATACCTCCTCGCTGGTGAGACATCATGACTTCCGAATAGATGTCCCAATCCTCCTTGCGCGGTGCATAGCGTTTCACCGATTCAAATTCGGGGAAGGACTGAAAACCATATTCGCTAAAGAAACGGCTGCGCTCCTTATTATACATTTCAATCGGCTCCTTGCCATGCCACACTTCCCAGTAGTGGCGGTCGCCGTTGCGGTCGTCGCTGCCGCCATCATAGCGGGCGAAGGGGGAAGAAGGCCAGTAAAAGCTCTCGGGCGCATACTCCTCTACCACTTGCGGAAGCGTGACGTTGTATTGGTCGTTAAACTGTTTCCAGATTTTCTGTTCGTATTCGGGATTCTGTGCTTTGTATCGTTTCTGCCAGCCCCAGTTGAACCAGGCATCATTGCATTCGTTGTTGCCGCACCAAAGGGCGATGCAGGCGTGGTTGCGCAGCCGCTTCACGTTGTCGATGGCTTCTTGTCGGATGTTTTCCAGAAGCTCCCCTTCGGCAGGGTAGAGGCTGCAAGCAAACATGAAGTCTTGCCAGATAAGGATACCATAGCGGTCGCAAAGCTGGTAGAAGAGATCGCTCTCATAAGTGCCGCCTCCCCAGATGCGGAGCATGTTCATATTGGCATTGGCTGCATCGAGGATAGTCTTTTCGTATTGTTCCGGCGTGACGCGCGGCAGGAAGTTATCCTGCGGGATGTAGTTGGCACCTTTGGCAAATACGGGGATGCCGTTCAGTTCTACGTAGAAAGTTTTTCCGTCCTTGTCCGGCCGATTGATGATTTTGAGTGAACGTATACCCACTTCTTCTGTTCGTACATCGGAGGTCTGATTGTTGACGGTGAGGTCTGTACGGAAATTATACAGATGCTGTTCGCCCAGTCCGTTGCTCCACCATAGTTTCGGGTTCCTGATGGAGAATGGCAGGGAAATCTTGTTGATGCCTTTCTGTAGGGAAACGGTTTGTCCTGCCAGCACTCTGCCGGAAACGGCTTCGGTGATGCTGACAGTAGCCCGGTCTATCTCTTTATCTGCCAATATCTCTACTTCTCCGATGAGGGATGCACGATTTTTGCTGACTTCCGGCTGGCGGATAAAGACATCATTGATCCGGGCATTGTCCCATGCTTCCACATATACAGGTCGCCAGATGCCGGAGGTGACGAGGCGGGGCCCCCAGTCCCATCCGTAGTGATAACCCGCTTTGCGGGCGAATACGCTGACTTTCTTATCGAATACTCCACCGTTCTCGGACTGGTCGTTACCGGCTTCATACTGATAAGGCAGGGCGTCCCATTTGGGAATATCTATTTTGATGGGGGAGTGGAAGTAGATTTTCAGAATGTTCTCACCTGCTTTCAGGTCGGGCTTGATGCTGGTTCTCCATTCGCGGAACATGTTGTTGGCCTCCAGGATTTTCTTTTCGTTCAGGTATACATCGGCATAAGTATCCAGTCCTTTGAAAATGAGGTCGATGTTTTCTCTTCCCATCATTTCGGGGGTGAGTTGGAAGGTGGTCTGGTATATCCAGTCCTCTTTGTCAATCCATTGCATGCCGCGCTCGTTGAGGCGGAAGAAAGGGTCTTCGATGATTTTGTTGTTCATCAGGTCGGTGTGCACCACTCCGGGCACGGTGGCAGGATACCAGTTGCTTAGTCTGGCTTGTTTGAACTTCCATCCTTCATTCAGTTCTTTCCGCAGGGGGACGGCTATCAGAAGGGCACTGCACAGTAGTGATGAGGTCAGTAGTGACACTCGTTTCAGATTAGAATAGGGCTTTTTCATACGTATTATTCGTTTGTTGAGGTTCGTCAGCCCAAAGATAATAATAATAGGCGCGGATTATACGGATTCTGTGGATTTTTGTTGGATTTAATCTGTGTGTAATCCGCGCCTGAAAGAAAATACCTTTACTTTTGTCGTATTATAGATATGGAATAATCGTAATGTAAATACCCGTAATGATAGCTGATGTGATAACTCCCGAGATATTGGCTCCGAGGGCATCTCCCAGGATGAACGAATCTGGATTATCTTTGCTTACCAGCTTCTGTGCCACTTTTGCTGTGGTAGGCACACAACTGACAGCCGCAATTCCTATCACCGGATTATAATTCCCTTTCTTGATGAAGTACATGATGTATCCGCCCATGATGCCCCCTATGCCGGAGAGCAGCAGAGCTATGATGCCCAATACCAACAGTTTCAAGATCTTCGGGTCGAGCAACAGGTGCGCATCACAAAGTACGCCCAGCAGCAGGCCGAGCATGAATGTGGACCCATACAGCAATGGTCCGCTAACGAAATCATAGATGTGCTTCATCCCCGACTCACGCACCGCTACCCCCAGGAACAGCGAGAAGAACAACGGTGAAGCCACTGGAAACAAGAAGCACAATACTGCGCAAAGCACAGCCGAGAACGCCAGTTTCACTTTCGCATCATAATTCTTCGGAGCTTTCTTCGATGTCATCTTGATAGCACGCAGGCGTTTCGGTACCAGCAGTTTCACCAGATACGGATAGCCGCCATACGTCAGTCCCAGATACAGATAAGCCACCACCGTGATAGGTACAAACAGATGTTTGGCTAACGCCAGCGATGTGAACAGAACCATAGGCCCGTCCGCACCTCCCACCATTGCCACAGAAGCACTCTCTTTCAATGTCAGTCCCAGAGCCGAAGCAATGGGGACCGTCAGGAAAGTACCCAGTTCCGCACACAGTGCCAGGAACAGGCTGACGAAAGGTTTCTGTAACAAAAATCCTACATCGAGCAGCGTGCCTATACCCATAAACACAAAACACGCTATCAATCCGTTACT
This sequence comes from uncultured bacterium, assembly GCA_905215555.1. Lineage (GTDB taxonomy): Bacteria > Bacteroidota > Bacteroidia > Bacteroidales > Bacteroidaceae > Bacteroides. The sequence goes on along the minus strand of CAJMQU010000029.1, from coordinate 6,038 downwards.
GAACGTCAGCGTATAGACGGGTTGCAAAAAATCTATCTGCATCGTGTTCATCAGCTCGTCTGTTTCCGATAGCATCGGGTCTAGGAATAGGTTGCCCAGTGTACCGTCCGGCATCAGCAATGTTCCGCAGTTGATGGCAACCATACCCAGCCCCATCGGTATCATGACCATTGGTTCGAGTATGCCTTTCCAGCCCAGATATATAAGCAGAAGTCCCAAAGCCACTAAAAACATACGGGTTGACGCAAGTAGCCAACCACTTTCCATCATCGTTCCAAATCCCTGGAACAGGGTTGTGAAATCTATATTTTCCATAATATCCTTATTTAGACTTACCGGTAGATTTATTCGATTGTTTCTTGTTTTTGTTTTGATACATCATTTCTTCCTGTTCGTGCAGATACATCATATGCGTATCTTCGGGATAATAATAATCCATCAGGTTACTTTGGGAGACTCCGGTACTTACGCCGTGGTAGTATCCGCGATAGTCTCCGAGTTCACGGTTGATACCCCGGCTGAACTCTTCGCGCTTATCACTGTATTGGCTGTTTTCTTCCAGGGGGATGTCCCGTATCATGAGTTCCACTTTCTGGCGTAGTTTGCGCAAGCGGCGCAGACGGTCCAGTTCTTTCTGGTGCGAACTGTAAAAGTCGAATGTGTCGGCAGCAACGGCAATCATCTTGATGACGAATGCCACAAAGAAACCGATTACGAAGGTGAGCCCCATCATTTTGAAGGTGGCTACTAATAAATCGAGCATAATTATTGCATTAAGTTTAGAAGTGAATAAACAATGAACTGACCTGAGATATGCTAGGCACATCTCAGGTGAAAAGATTGAACGTACGTGGTGTGGCGGTCTAAATCAGTATATGCCTCAGCGCGTAGACGTAATATCCGCGGCGATAGCGGATGGCGCTGGGAGTGAAAAACAGGTTGAGACTCTGTTCCACCGTCAGGTGTGCGGAGAACAAATGCTGTATCTGTCCGTTTGGCGGATAGACTTTTAGTTTCAATAGCTTTGAGGGGGCATTGGCTTGATTGTACGGGTTTTCCGTGAAAAATATACCGCTGATTTTGCGTTCATTGTTTTCGTCGCTGAGAAGCGGGCGGTGGGCAATAAATGAAAGGCTGTTCGGTGAAGCCGAAAAGGCACATTCTCCCTTTGAGGACTTCACAGAAACCTGTGCCGGGCTTCCGGCGGTTATCCGAAAATCCGGTTGTTCCTCATGAAGGATTGTCAGCAATCCTAAGAAAAGGCACATGAACAGGAGTATATGGTACAGATGTTTCATCATAGCGGCTGTAAACGTAACAAATAATCGGATGTAATGTTGTGTTCTCTTCAAGAAAATTTGTTAAATAAGAAACTGTTTCTTTGTGCATGTCCTGCAAATGTGTATATTTGAAATAATATATCCAAATATATTGTAAGACACAGTAACCCAAATTCCTATGAGTACTAACATATTCCTTATTATCGCCCTTGTCACAACTGGTATTTTTGTGATACAGTTTGTCCTCTCAATTTTCTTTGGAGACCTTGATGCGGATGTGGATGTAGACACCGACATCAGCAGTGTGGTGTCTTTCAAAGGGCTTACCCATTTCGGTATCGGTTTCGGCTGGTACATGTATCTGATTGGAAATACTGACATTCAGAGTTATAGCATCGCTATTCTGATTGGTCTGTTTTTCGTATTTGCGGTGTGGTTTCTCTATAAGAAAGCCTATCAGTTGCAGCAGGTCAACAAGACGGAGAAGACGGAACAGCTCGTGGGACGCGAATGCACTATCTACTTCGGTCAGGGCGACGGCAGATATACCGTGCAGGCAAGCCGCGACGGTGCCATGCGCGAAGTCGATGTAGTGTCCGAAACGAACAGGGCTTATCAGACGGGCGACAAAACCATCATCACGACCTATAAGGACGGAACGCTATATATCCAATAAACAAAACTCAAAAACATAGATTTATGACACAAGAAATGATGATTATGGCTGCCATACTCGTGGCGGTTATTTTGCTTACCTTTGTTGGTATCCTCTCTCGCTACCGTAAGTGTAAGAGTGACGAAGTGCTGGTAGTATACGGTAAGACAGGCGGCGATAAGAAGTCTGCCAAGTTGTATCACGGTGGTGCTGCGTTTGTGTGGCCCATCATCCAGGGATATGAATTCCTGTCGATGAAGCCGATGCAGATAGATTGCAAACTGACTGGTGCGCTGTCCGCCCAAAATATCCGTGTGGATGTGCCGACCACCATTACGGTTGCCATCAGCACCGATGCTGAAGTTATGCAGAATGCTGCCGAGCGTATGCTGGGACTGACGATGGACGACAAGCAGAACCTGATTACGGATGTCGTGTACGGTCAGATGCGTTTGGTTATCGCTGATATGACGATTGAGGAGTTGAACTCCGACCGCGATAAATTCCTTGCTAAAGTAAAAGATAATATCGACACTGAACTCCGCAAGTTCGGTTTGTATCTGATGAACATCAACATCAGTGATATTCGCGATGCTGCCAACTATATCGTCAACTTGGGTAAGGAAGCGGAAAGTAAGGCGCTGAACGAAGCTCAGGCAAATATTGAAGAGCAGGAGAAACTGGGTGCCATCAAGATTGCCGCACAGATAAAGGAACGTGAAACAAAGGTTGCCGAAACGCGCAAAGACCAGGATATTGCTATTGCTGAAACGAAGAAGTTGCAGGAAATCTCTGTGGCCAATGCCGATAAGGACAGAATCTCGCAGGTGGCGATTGCCAATGCAGAGAAGGAATCGCAAGTGGCAAAGGCTGAGGCGGAGAAGAATATCAGAATCGAACAAGCCAATACGGAGAAGGAGAGCCGTATCGCCGAGTTGAACTCCGACATGGAAATCAAGCAGGCAGAAGCCGGAAAGAAAGCAGCCATCGGACGGAACGAAGCCCAAAAAGCTGTGGCGCAGTCTGACGCTGAACTGGCAGTGACGCGTGCCAATGCCGACAAACAGGCTGGTGAAGCAGAAGCGCGTTCGGAAGCTGCCGTACAGACCGCACGTGAAATTGCTCAGAAAGAAGTGGAAGAAGCTAAAGCCCGCAAGGTGGAGTCTTCTTTGAAAGCGGAAAAGATTGTGCCTGCCGAAGTGGCCAAACAGGAAGCCATTCTTCAGGCGGATGCTGTTGCAGAAAAGGTGATTCGTGAAGCTGAAGCGCGTGCAAAAGCGACTTTGGCGCAAGCCGAGGCTGAAGCGCGTGCCATCCAGATGAAACTGGAAGCTGAGGCGGAAGGTAAGAAGAAATCGTTGCTTGCCGAGGCTGAAGGTTTCGAGGCAATGGTGCGTGCGGCAGAATCGAACCCGGCAATCGCCATCCAATACAAGATGGTGGATCAGTGGAAGGAAATTGCCGGCGAGCAGGTGAAAGCTTTCGAGCACATGAACTTAGGAAACATCACTGTATTCGATGGTGGAAACGGAGGTACAAGCAACTTCCTGAGCTCATTGGTGAAGACGGTTGCTCCGAGCCTTGGAGTGTTGGACAAACTGCCTATCGGTGAGACGATGAAGGGAATCATCCATCCGGAAGGAAAGGAAGATAAGCAGGAAGCTTCTAAAAAGGAAGAGCCTAAGAAAGACGAAAAGGCGAAGTAAGAAATAGTTCAGACTGTTATTCAAAATAAAGCGAAGAATCTGTTTTCCAGTATAGGGAAGTAGATTCTTCGCTTCGTTTTTGAATAGTAAATACTTAAAATAGAATAGTTCGGGATATCATATCCCAAGTCTTTCTTTCAGTAGCCGGTATCCTGTCAAGCTTACCCGTAGTTTCACTCCGTTCTTCAACAGTACCTGATAAGTTTCTTTGCCGAACAACTCGACCCGTGATATCTGTGTTATGTTCACAATCGTAGAACGGTGGATGCGTGCGAAATTATCAGCAGGCAGATGCGTTTCAAGGTATTTCATGGTCTGTTCCTTGATATACTCACCGTAGGGGGTAACCAAAGTGGTATAGTCTCCACAAGCCTGAATGTATAGCAGTTCATCAACTTTGATGATATGTATCCGTGTACCGTCTTTTACCGTGATGCGGTCAATGATTTCTTCCTGTTGTTCCGGTACTGTAGCTTGTTCTTGCGGTGCGATGAATGCTTCTTCCTGTAATATTGAGTCTTTTACTGCCAACAAGTGATACCACAGTATGACGGCTATCCATGCCGGTATGCCGAACAAGAGTCGGAAAGGTATAGTGGCGGCAAAAGATATATAGGGTATTCCCGCTATCTTTACCATGATGTCATAAACTGTGAAGCTACCTGCAATCCAGAGCAGCACTCCTGCCACAGCCGTGATGACATTTGTCTGTAACATGGATACGTAGCCCACTACAAACCAGGCCAAATATGCCAATGCAGCAAACCATCCGACAGTCATGATTCCGTCTGTCAGTGCCGGAAGCCAGTCCGCCCCGGCATATCCCCATGACAGCGCTGCCTGGATAATTGCCAGAACCAATGCCAGCATAAGCACCGGAAACCAACGGTAAGGATAATCTATTATTGGATGTGCTCTCATACGTTAGTCTTTTATCTCTAAGCCGCCAAAAGAAATGTTTCCGCGGATTATTAATGTACTTTCCTGATTGGTATTTGCTCCCTGCCAGCGCTTGTCCTCGCAGCCGCCGGCAAAAGCGTTGCACTGGGGGATAACTTTCCAGTCAGAAGGAATGTACAGCTCTATTCCGCTACAAGTGCAGTCGATATCAATATATGTTTCTCCTGGTGCAAGGTGTGTGTGGCGCAAATCGATGACGGTTCCTCCGAATGATGTCCGGATGCTGGCTCCCTTGAACAGTTCGTCTAATACGACATGGCGCACAGAACCGAAAGCATTATAGGAACGCAGATAGCCATTCTCTGATTCGCATTGCTGCTCATTGCTTTCCATATTCATATGTCTGCCTCTTCCTTTGCCCCAATTTCGGTAATGGCCGTGCATGTGGCTTTTCATCCGGCGTTCTCTGTGGTGTGCCTTTACAAAGAACAATATGCCTGCTGCGATGAGTGCGACGGGCCAGACGATGGCTTGCGAATTTTCCGGCAGCCACGATAATCCTCCTATCAGGAAGTAGACTCCTACCAGTGTAAGGATAAGTCCGCTTGTATAATGGCGGTGCGCCATCGTATAAATGCCTAATATGATAAGGAGACTGTGCCAGGACACTACGATATCGAATATCTCGTGGCTCATCCAGCCCACGTTGCGGGCAAACAGTAATATTCCGGAGATGATGAAGAGTGAAGCAATCAGTATCTTGCCTGATGGTCCTCCATGGGATGGGACGTTTTGTTTCTTTTCCATTGTTTCTATTGTTATTGATTGATATTCCATTATTATGGGTTGATGGCTCAAAGGTAAGTGAATTATCCGTCCCTGAATAGCCTTTCCGGGTGATTCACGGTAGAAAAGCCGATGAGTTACGGGTATGAATCGGCGAATCCGGAGATAAAAATAAGGCTATTTGCTGAAAAAAATGCAATTTACTGCAACCAAAGTTTTCCCTTCTGCGTCTAAATAAGAAAAAAAGAAGAGCTATGAAATTAAATTTTTCAATGGATGAAATCCGTATTAAAGTAGAAGAGTATATAAAGAAAGGTGGCCGTGCCGCCGGTCGTCCCGTACTGACAGCCTATTATGTGATGACTGCCGATACGACTCCCGAAAGTGAACGGACCAATATCATGCTTGCTTTGGTAGCGATTGTGTTCCCTACCAGTGTGGAAGATATTTTGGGTCAACTCTTTATGGTAGGAAAGGGCGTTGCTGCCGTTTATGCCTATAAGAAGGTGAAGAAGTATATCACACCTCAGATAAAAGATAAAGTGGAGGCTAAACTGGACGAATGGTTCCATGATAATGTGACGGAGGTGGAGCAGCTGTATCTGGAGGTGAAATAAGAACTACAGACTCATAATCTGTATGCCATACACTAAAGAGAGGTTGTGTCAAAACTCTGGCACAACCTTTTTTATGCACAAAGCCCAGACTTTC
>CAJMQU010000028.1 GCA_905215555.1 uncultured bacterium | reverse complement strand
GCACTACGTTCGGGACGTAGGGGTCGGGCGTTCGAGTCGCCTCATTCCGACACAAAAAAGGTCTGATTCTCAAAAGGGGATTAGACCTTTTTTGTTATACAGGCTTTCACAAACAACATTTTCCCAAACTCCACTACATCATGATTGACATTATACTTATCACATTGGGAGGAATATGCCTCATCATAGGTTTGCTGGGATGCATTGTTCCAATGATTCCCGGGCCACCCATTTCCTATGCAGGTTTATTATTGCTTCACATCACGGACAAAGTGCAGTTTGCAACATCCCAATTACTGATCTGGCTACTTTTGGTAGTAGTTGTGCAAATGCTGGACTATTTCACTCCCATCATAGGAAGCAAATACAGCGGAGGAACTAAATGGGGCAGTTGGGGATGCCTGATAGGCTCAATTGTCGGCATCGTTTTTTTCAGCCCGTGGGGCATCATCATCGGACCATTTGGAGGTGCCTTCATCGGAGAACTGCTGGGAGACAGGAGTGCAAAGGAAGCCTTGAAATCAGGCATCGGAGCACTGATAGGCTTTTTAGTAGGAACGGTGTTCAAGGTGGCGGTTTGCGGATATTTTGTATGGTGCTTTGTGAAAGCAGTGGTATAAAACTGAAAAGACAGCAGATTCAGAGGAATGACAGTTTCCATCAAAAGAAACCTCAGTTCCCATTAAGAAACTGGAGTTCCCATTGAAAGAAAACCGATACAGTGCCTGGTCACACTCCGATTTGATATTCAGTCAACTTAGCTAAAGGCAATACAGTGTGCTGACAAATCGTTTGTCGTCACTTACAAACACCTTGCCAGCACTGCCGTCAAACCTCGACTGACAAAAGGATTGAGAACTGACAATGCTGGAGTGCTGACAACTTTGCAAAAAAATAAATTGTTAAGCTCTCCCGCATTGCACTTTCACCCCTGCCACATCCATATCCGCCCTCATAGATGGGTTACGTTTGGCACCACGGGGACACCCTCTTATTCAAAACCATTCCGACGAGGAATATTCCTATCGCTGCAATGTAATGCTCATCAATCCGATTACCACATCATTGGAAAGTGTCTCAAGAACAAGATGCGAAAGTTTCTTATCAGGATTCAGAGCCATTTCAAGCAATACGGCAGCACCACCGTCCAACTCACGGGAAGCACCGGGGAAACCCAATTCTTCACCAAAGTTATTACTGATTTCACCGGTTTTAAGGCGTAAGCGATAGAGAGCCGGGGCATGGCGGTTAAAAGCCAGACCATCCTCAAAGAAAATATGCTCAATAGGAGGCCAATTGTCCGGATTGCGCAGAGGCATGACATCGCAAGTACCGTCTTTGTAGTACACACGGATGAGGCCATTATCAATGTGACACTGCATATGATTGGTGCTGCCCGCCATAAGCAAATAAGCGCGAGATGCTTTTCCCTTGAGCGAAACAATCAAACTATCAGGATAATTATCCCACAAAGAAGTGAAAGCAATGTTCCGACCTTCGGCAGGCGTGCGGAAAGGAACTCCCAGCTTAGTGTCCAGTAGCCCTTTCCGGATAGAAGAACGTAAACCGGAATCATCGATATCTACCGTATGCAAAGGATGACACCACTCACCTATCCCCTGCTCCGGCAGTTGCAAAGTGGTATAAGGAGAACGAGGCGAAAGATACTCGTTGCGGAAGATATCCGTTACCGAAGAATTGAACTGCGCATCCATCACCACCGTTTCACATTTAGCAGAATTGACATTAGTAAAGGCTGAGAACTGCGTAGGATTACTGTCTTCTTTGGCTTGCGGCTTCTCTACAGGATACCACCATTTCATGTCACCCTGCTGCATCGGGACAAAACCAACGGGCGCTTCGGCAGACAGATTTTCTATCTGGGCAGCTGTAGGCGTACCGAGTTCTTCTCCACCCCATTCAACCTTGATTTCCATCTTTTCACCGGCAGAAGCGGGCACGACAACGGAAAGCACCGGACGACTTATTGAGTTCTCCACCAACTTCCAGGCAACAGGAGTTCCGTTAACCGTCAGCCTTGCCACTTTCGAACGCTGTGCAGGGAACTGGAGTTCCAAAGTGTGAACAGCAGGCAGGCGATGGGAAATGACAAATGAGGATTCTTCATTTTTGTAGTCAAAGTCAATATCCGGTGTGTGCAGGGATGCAAACGCCCAAGCAGACGGAAAACCAGGCTTCACCAGCAATCGTCCGTTCATGGCATCGGGAAGAATACCGTAAAGTCCCTGTATCAACACACGGGAAGCTACGCCGATAGGGTCACCGAAGTCACGATAGCACTCACCACGGGCAGCATCGTAGAAGCTGATCTGCCCGAAGTTACCCGGGCTTTCGCCCAGATACATCCCATCGAGCACTGAACTTTTCAATAATTTAAAGCCTGCATCGGCACGTCCTGCCTGGAAATAGGCTAGAGCTGTATGCATCACTTCAGCAAAAGCGACGTTGTTGATACTCCAGGAATAAGGCAGCCAGTTGGTAGTGGAAATAGTGGCATAACCTTCATCCTCCAGCCCTTCACCACGAACAGGGATATGGGGAATCTCACGATCCACATAACTGGTGGCGAGATAAGCCTGGAAGGGGTCGGCAATATCGCTATCGAGCGCATGATAAATGGTCCAGACGCCCGGACTGGTATGCAGACGCTTATGTCCCATGAAATCCTGGAATTCTGCCCAATGTCCACGTTCGGGCATCCAGAGACGAGCATTCAGAGCTTTCAATATCTTATCCGCTTCCGCACGGTAAGGCGTGGCATCTTCTCCTATTTTCCCGGCAATCACCGCCGCAAGACGATTGGCACGATAATTATAAGCAGAGGAGTGAGTGACGGCACCGCTATTATAATAGAGGGCATCGCTCGCCCATATGCAGGCGTATGCATCATAAAGACCGTCATTGTCAGGATCATAGTTAAGCTTTTCCCAAGCGAGATGGCGGGTGAGGACAGGCCACATACGGCGGGCATAATCCAGATCTCCGGTCCAGTTGAAGTGCCACAGAAGCTCGTCAATATAACAAAGGTTCATATCATAGTGATGCATCTGATCGTTGCGGCAGGGATTACGGCAGATATAACCATTGCTATATTGCGGTGTTCCCCACTTCTTCACGGAACGGGCCAGGGCAAGCGCGGAGTCTTGGGCGGGATGCGGAATAGTGTTCGGCACATCGGTTACCTGACTAGCAGCATAAGCATCGAAATGCGTACGTGCGCGGTCGTGCCAGCCGAGGACATCGCCGGTATACGCCGCACGCCAGCCACTGAGAGGCATACGCCAGCCAATGGCACCGTGCAACCAGACTTCGCCATCCCAAATGCCATCAGCAGCCACGGCAAGAGCACCGCCAAGGGTATTGAAAAACGGATCGGGCGTGGTTATCCTGATGCGTGAGGCAAGTTCGGCACGGGCTTGCTCGGACTTGTCGTAAAGGTTAGTCCCTTCTTCCTGTGAGGGAATGACTAAAGAATAGTCACGGACAAGGATATATAAAGGTGCATTGAGTGCCACATCTACAGTCTGCAAATGTTCGGGATGTTCGGGCGCATCGAAGCAGCGCGGGGGATCGGCTCCCATATCACCGTTACGGCTTAGTCTTGAAAGACGGATTTCGCTTAGTGAAGAGCGGAGTACAGCCCCCTCAGGCATATTGATAGGAGTAACTTTCCAGATAGCTGCATCTTCATCGGACAAAGCCAGAGCGGAGATTTGCAACTCCGCATCCACACCCCAACCGGGATGCTTCAAGCGATAGGAACGACGACCGGGAGTATAACGGGACTCACACCAGGCAGTTTCTTCCAACGGAAGCACCGAACCATCCGGCAATTGAAGGCGGAAGCTGATGTTCTTACTGTTGCGCTTATCATAAACGGCAAAGACAGGACGGTCGCTCGTTTCCAAACGAAAAGCGGTGTGGCTGCCGTATAAAGCACGGGTGTAACGGTTTTCACCGTTCACGCGGACAAAGTCTTCACCATCGGGATGGTATTGAAGTTGGCGGGCGGTGCCACGCTTATGATCGTTGAAGGAGGTCGACTCGATACGGTCTCCTGCACCTTGAGGTTTATTGCCGGTGGTATACTGTGCACTGGCAAGAACAGGCAGTAAGGAAAACAGGGTATAGAGAAAAGAACGTCTCATGATATCTTAAAGGAATAGGATTAGTAAAAATATAAAAAACTGGTTGCCGGAGACGGTTCATTGCGATGCAAAAAAGAAACAAATGATAATTTAGCGCTCCGCGCCAAATTATCATTTAATTCAAAATTGCTCTATAATGAACCACTTCGTCAATCGCAAAGTGCCCTTTATGGCATCGGCTTCAATCCTTCCCAACGAACGTCCCACGTTCCATCTTTCGGGAATCCCGGATTTTTCACCTGACAGCCATCCCAACCGGCACACATCAGCGCCACAGCAGTCAGCAAGCCACCGTTACCGGGCAGGTAAACGCGCAGGCGGCCATCCTGATAGTTGTGCCCGTTCAGCAGGTAAGTGTTCGTGCGCTTGTCCATCAGCAAGGCACCCACCGCCTTCTCCGGTTCGCCCAGGCGGGCAGCGTTCATGGCAGTCATCGGGTAATCCCAGCCCCAGGTTTTGCCCCAGTTCCAGTTATCCCATATCCAGTGCAGAGTATTCTTCATATAATCGTCACGGATAAGCTTATTCATCGGCAAGATACCTACCGAACCCAGTACGGCCATGTGATCGCTGGTGAAACGGATATCTTTGTAAGTATCCACGGCATCTTCGGAAGCCAGATACAGATTATCTTCGTTGTAAGCAAGCGGAGAAAGTTTATCGATCATCTCATCCCATTCCAGATTACGCTTCTCTCCGGCACGCTCACGCCACAACTGGGCTGTCTGCATGGCATAGTGCCAGTAAGAAAGTTCGAAAGGCGAGTTGATGGTAGTGGCTGCACGCAAGGTTTCCTGTGCCGGAATGGCACCTTTCAGGATGAAGCGGCCGTGGAACTCATCATATGTGGCAAAGGCATACATAAACTCGGCAGTCTCCTGCACCAGGCGGTTGTATTTCTTAATAACCTCATCCGAAGGATTGGCACGGTAAACAAGTTCTGCCAGATAGATAAAGTGCGGTTGCTGCCAGATAAGGAAAGAACCTACATTCGAGGGGGCTTCCGTACCGCTGGGATCAGTCATCTTCATCCAGCGCACACCGGGGAAACCTTGGCGGCGGGCAATTTCACGAGCTACGGGTTCAACGGTTTCATACCAGCCCAGTGTACGGTCCAGCAGATTCTCATGTCCCCAAAGTGCTTGCCAGGACTGATGCCACCAAATCATTTCAAGGTGGAACTTGCCGAACCAGGAGTTATAAGTCAGACCAGTTTCCTGTGGAGGCACGCTTCCTGCCGACTGAATGGCAAGGAGATACTGCGAAAGCAACACGCGGCGTTCCAGTTCTTTGGCACGAGGATCGGTGCAATGAGAGAAGTCGACGGCAGCGCCATTCTTCCAGAAGTCCGCCCAATAAGCGGCACTGGCAGCGGCGGTTTCAGCGAAAGCAGGCAATGTGTCACTGGTATAGACAGGAGGTTCGCTCTCAAGAACGGTTCCTGAGAAATCCGGCGTGAAAAGACAAGAGAATGCCAGCATATCTTCTTCGGGAGTCAACACGAAGTAGTTCTTCGACTTCTCTGCCAGACGGGCTTTGCCTTCCCAACGGAGGGTTACATAATAAGTTGTGGCATCGAGCACACGTTTCAGCACAGCGCTTTGGGCATCCTGACAAACGATAACCGTAGAATGCAGGTCATTAGCATCCCAATTGCAGGCATCGTCCGCATGTCCGCCAGTGGGGTAAGGGAAACGCAGATTAATACCGCTATGTGCACGGTTGGTGACGCAAGCGGAAATCATATCTTTATCAGGATGGCAGACTGTTTGCACATCGTAAGCATTGCCATTCAATGTAAAGTGGCTGGTGACTTCACCTTTCCACATGTTCAGTGTTTGCTGAATGTCCGTAATATCGGAGGCTTTCACTCCTTCGCCCAGTTCCAGGCCGACGATACCCAAATGCAGACGATGCGGGTTCACGCGGAACCAGTCGGAAGCCTCTTTCTGACGACCGGGTTCTTTGAACTGACAGGCATAGAGTTCCTCGTGTCCACGACCAAAGTTGAATGCTTTCAGAGTCTCTTCGTGTTTCAGGTTCTTCGGATTAGCAAAGCTATGCCAACCCCATTGACTTTGTGTACCCAAGGGAACGCCTTTACGATACATCTCCGGGAAGGTCTGCAAACCAGTAGCATCTACAGTAAACGCAAACTCGCCGTTACCGACACTAAGCGAAGCCAACGAATCGAATTCGGTTACTTGGGGATTATTACGGGCTACCAGTGCTTCGCGGTCTATCGGAGTTTGTTTCTCCGAACCACAAGACGTCAGCAACAAAGCAGCGAAAAGGGAATAAAATACTTTTTTCATGGTATTCTTTATAACAGATAGTTAGATTAATAGCTGGGGCAAATATAGCGGTTTACAGCGAAAAGAGGTCTGAATGGTTTGGCGGAAATGATAAGTGAAATGATGGTCTTATACTTTTTCTTTCGTTTGCCCGAAAGAAAAAGTATCAAAAAGAAAGGGCACGGGCTCAGTCTCCGGTGCTACTCCGGTACTGCCATGCGCAGACGGGGCTCGAACTCGCTTCGCTCAGACAATCGCCCCTTACCTGCGCCTGACAGCACCTACGCTCACGCACCTACGCCTATGCCCGAAGGCTGCGCGATGTATGTGCGATGTAGGCGCGATGTATGTGCGATGTAGGCGGCTGCGCAGTGTAAGCAACTATACACCGTAATCAGCTACGATATATAAACTGCCTCCACAACTATCCCCCATACCGAAAGGTTTCCCGGCCTCACTGTAGGGGCGTCAGCGGAGGCACTGTCAGGCGCAGGTAAGGGGCGATTGTCTGAGCGAAGCGAGTTCGAGCCCCGTCTGCGAATGGCAGTGTCGGAGTAGCCCCGGAAGTGAAGCCTTGACTTTTTCTTTGGTATCTTTCTTTTGCGTCAAGGCAAAAGAAAGTACATCCCCTACTGCATCAAGGCAAAAGAAAAGTACAGAAGTCAAAAAGTAGATTTAGTCTGACTCCTTCGTCCCCTTTTTTGATGCGGATGATTCCCGGTTGGCTTTGCGGTCCGTGCTGACTGATGGGCTTGAAGCAACGGATGCCGGGAATTTCGAGCAAGAAGGAGATATCTCCGGCGGGAAAGTCGGGCATGGTGTTTTTGCCATCCTGACGTCCGCGAGGTTCTTCAGGGGTAAATACTCTCAGGAATATGCCGTCACTGGCTGCATAGACGGTGAATGGAGAAGTGGGACTTTGCAGGGTTGCCCAGTAGAAATTGGCATGATAACCTTTGAACTCCGGGTAAACCAAACGGTCGGTACTCTCACCGGTGATTGTATTATTATAATCTTTCTGCCAAATACCATAACTCGTGCCCGGAATACGATTCTTCCATACACGATAAGGGCCACGACCCATCCAGCGCATACCGGAACAGTCCGATTCGGGATAAGAGAAAGTGAGACCAAGATTCAACACTTCCGTATCCGTAAAAGCATCGTCAAAACCTCCGCCGCCAGAAGCACGGTTCAGCAATACGGCATCCATCGAAAGCAAGCCATCGGGCGACATACGCCAGACAATAGAGTCCGCCGCCCCCCGATACTGGGCACAAAGAACAGCATCACCGTTTTCCATACGGGCGGATAAACCGGCCAGCACCATCTTCATACCAACAGCCACAGGACCGTCTTTTAACGGAATAATCTGTCCATCGGCATTTCTCGTCACAGAAGTGATAGTAGCATCACTCTTCCGGAAAGAGACGGTGACGGCAGAAGAAGACAGAGTGATGGAAGTGCCAGTTTCATCAATATGGCAAGGAGGAATGAAAGCAGAGTTTTCCGAAGCAGCAAGCTTTCTTGCAGAAGAACCGGATGGCTGTAAGGACAAATAATCATCCGCCCGTCCCGACAGCGCAGCCCTCTCCCGTTGCAGATAATCCTGTGCATAATGTATCGGGAATGTACGTGTACAGACACTTTCACCATCCGCCCCGTATGCTTCAAGTTCCAAAATATCTCCATTGAAAAAGTTGTCCGGCAGGCTGATGTGTGCAAAGCCTGTCTCACCGGGTATCAATGACGGCAACTGTACGCTTCCACTGTCCACCACCTGACGCCATGCCCGTGCACCACCGTCGGCCACAGCCACGACTTCCCCTTCTTCCTTTCCATTCAACGGCGACACACAGCGAAGCACCCGCCAACGCATGGAGCATGCACTCAGATTGGTAAACAAATATCTGTTCGACACCCGGAAATTTCCACGGAATGAAGGAGTAATCATCAACGGTTCCACATGTATCGGCGACCAGACTTCACGCACAGAATAGTAACTGCCCTCTTTCTCACGGAAAGGGCCGAGAATGCCGTCCGGCGCATTATAATCTTCACTGTCCAACGCCCCGCCACGATCCGAACGGCGCACAGCCTCATCGCTATATGCCCACATAAATCCTCCGGCGAACAGAGGATGCGCCGTATAGCGCGCCCAGAAATCTTCCAGTCCGGCACCATGCCCCTGGTCGTACTGGCCGTGCATGAATTCGGCAGGCATAAAGACTTTATAACCATTGGTGAAGCGGGCTACCCCTGTGAGATAAGCGGGATAGTGGTGTGTATCCAATTCATCAAAGTCGGCCCAGGGATGGATAACGTGGCGTTTCTGAGGGTCGTATGTACGAAAGAGGCTATCGATGGCGGTGTTCCATCCGCCCTCATTGCCATTGCTCCAAAGTACGATGCACGGATGATTGACATCGCGTGTCAGCATCTCGCGCACCAACCGGGTGCCTGTCGGAGTATCGTAAGCATTCTGCCAGCCTGCCAGTTCGTCAATGTAAAGCAGGCCGAGGGAGTCGCAGGCATCCAGGAAATGTGTATCGGGCGGATAATGGGAACGCACCGCATTCATATTCATCTCTTTGATGAGCTTCACGTCCTGTATGCTGAGTTCTTTATTTGTGGTTCGTCCGCCATCGGGATGGAAAGAGTGACGGTTGATACCTTTCATCACCAGTTTTGTGCCATTCAGGTAAAGACCGTCGCGGGGACGAAAATCAATGGTACGGAAACCGATACGGGTGTTCATGGAATGAATGACATTTCCCGCTTTGCCGAGCAGGGAAACCGTGAGCCGGTAGAGCGTAGGCGACTCCGGAGTCCAGGGAGAGATGCCGTCAAAATGGGCAGTCAGCAGTTGGATGGAATCGGCGGTGACCTTCACCGGCCGGTGTTCAGAATCCTTTGCAGATACAGGTGACACTTCCATCGAAAGACTTTCTTCTCCAGTGACGCCTTGCAGATGTACCTCGACTTTCAATTCTCCATCTGCACGGGCATCCACCGCCAGGCGCTCAATGTGCACGGCAGGCTTTGCCTCCAGCCATACGGGGCGATAGATTCCACCGAACAGCCACCAGTCCGCCTTGCGTTCGGCAGCGTTCACGGTGCGGTTGTCGGAGTGCTTCTTCACCCGCACTTCTATCTGGTTGGAGTTTCCATATTTCAATAAATCCGTCACATCATAAGAGAAGCGATAGAAACCGCCCTGATGCACCGAACCTGCTGATTGTCCGTTAACGAAAACCTCGGTATCGGTCATGACGCCATCAAACCAGAGACGTACGTTCCGCCCCTGCCAGTTGCGGGGTATGCGGAAAGAGCGTTTGTATGTGCCTTCTTCCATCGAGGGATTCTTTACGCCCGGCTTTTTGTACCAGCGACCGTAAGTATATTCGCCGAAGCCTTGCAGTTCCCATTGGGAGGGGACTTCTATTTTGCTCCAACGTCCGCTATTACGGCCTTCGGACACCCGGAATTGCCAGGTCGTTGTATTGCCCAACCCGGTTCCGGAAAGATATTGGCGTTCTGTTTCCTGAGCTTGCGTTACCCAAGTTGTCAGCAGGAAGAGGATAGTTATGAGAAAGTGCTTTCTACTCATAGTATTTGGCTTTATTATTCGATTTTACAAAGAAAGGCATTCCCGGGCAAAACATAAATAAACAGAATGATTTTCTGTCTGTACAAAATGACGGAGGGAAGATTACCCGCTTCTTCCCGCCGGACTTTTCACAGTACAAGAAGTTATCAATCATGCCCCATAGTAAACAAAAAGCCACTAAAAGTCAGCTTTCCCCAACAGAGCCTTCTCTGCAAACTGCTCAAACAGAATTTAATCGTATAATCTTTAGAATATAAATGCATTGTTTCTGCATAAAGCAGACGATACATACAATACTTATGCAAGGAACTATAGTTCTTTCATACAAGAAGTATAGATGGGACGCGAACAATCTATATATGGGACACGAAAGAACTATAGATGGGATGCCAAAGAACTATAGATGCAACACAAACCATCTATATATCGGAAACAAACGGTCTATAGATGGGAAACAGACCATGTGTTTCCAGCATACAGACCATATGTTTTTCTTTTTTCAGAGTTGTATATATTTGTGGATTACACTTTCAATCAACAACATGCTGATTTTCGTTCGTTTCTTTTCGTTCTGCCCTGCCATCGGTCGGAAATATCGCATTCTCATTATGCATAAAATGCAAAGTGTCAGTCCGACATCATTTTGCCGAACTGACACTTTATTGTTTTTTACATATCCCCCTAACAGACAGGTTTACGTTTCATCTTCTTACGTACCCACAGGTAATATCCTGTTAATGGAAGACTTGCACCTATCAATGCTGCAATGAAAGCTAATATCCGCGTCAGCATACCGCCCCAGCTCCCTACGTGTACGGAATAAATCCAACCTCGAATTTTACCGGAATTTTCCAGATCCTTATATAGAATCGTTTCGGTTATCTCACCGCTGCGGGGATTGAACTTATAGCGGTCTGTGCCCCGAGTGTTGCCGAAACGATTATTGGCAACACTGGCGGAACCGTCGGATACGCTGATTTGTTTGTAACCGGGATTTGTCTGAGCCAGTTGTTCGTACACTTGTTCCCATTTTGCATAAGGAGAACGCCTGTGCTCACCACGGCCTTCGGGTCTGCCAGTTTCACCCGCGGGTCTTTCGCCTCTATTTCCGGAACGACCGCCACGACCTTCCGGTTTGCCGCCCTGCTTTCCACTTTTGGCCGTAGCATTGGCGGCGGCGTTTCCATGTTCCGTGCCAGATTGCACTTCTACACCGAATACTTTATAGAATCCCGTCCGATACCACTGGAAAGACCATGTCAGTCCCGTAAGCGACATTGCCAGAAGGAAAATAAGTGCATACATTCCGCCCGCCACGTGCAAGTCGTACCAAAAACGACGCCATCCTTTATTCGCCACAATCTTCAAGCTGTTCTTCAACACCTTACGTGTACGCGGCCACCAGATGACTAAGCCCGATATCAGCACGAACACAAACATCAGTGTACTGGTTCCCACAATGATTTTGCCCCAGAAGATGCCGCCGTCCGGCTTCATTGAGTCCAGCATCCAGCGGTGCATCCTGAACATAAGGTTGAAGAATGGTGCACGCTCATACTTCCCCATGATTTCACCCGTGTATTGGTCTACATACATAGACGCACGGCGGGGCTTGGAGAGCGTGACCTGATAGGTTCTTTCGGGATCAGATGAAATGTTGACGCCCGTCACCGATATGCTGTCCGGCAAGGCGGCAGCCACTTTCGTCATCAACTGATCCATGGGCAGAGGTGCAGTTCCGGCCTTCTTCACAAAGTAGAGGTCGCGATGGCATAACTCCATTACTTCCTTTTCAAAGACCAGCATGGCACCCGAAAAACAAATCAAGGTGATAAGCACTCCGAAAGGAATGGAAAGCCACAAATGTATGTTACGGAATATCTTTCTCATTGTCATTTTATGAAGTTCGTAAAAAAGAGCATGGCAGGCACACATCTACAGGCTCTTTATTGTATTTTCTAACTGAATGTTTAACGAGGACTCAATCGGCCGACACCGCTGACCTGAGTAGCTTCTATAGTAAGTCCCTTGGTGGCAACCGCACTTGCCGGATCAATCTTATAGATGGCAGGATGACCATCGGTAGTCGTTACTGTCATATAGACAACACCATTCTCGGCATAAGGAGCGTTTCCGAAACCGGAAATCAACTCACCGGCAGGCAGCCCGGTCACGTAAGTCAGCTTCTTGCTGTCCGCCTTGAAGACGGCCAGTTGATTGGCAGTGAAATCTTCCTCTGTCAAAGGACGGTCGTACATCAACATCAAGAAGTAATCACCCGTGATGTGCCAGCAACGGAGGAATGATTTTCCACCCGACTGGGTTTCCAAGTCACAATAGTAATCATCAAAGTCTGTCGTTCCGTTGGGGATGCGTACTACACCGGCAGGCAAAGTGGTCCGCTGACGCGCATCGTCCATCGTTTTGGCATAACTTGGAGAGAACACATAGACATCACCATTATCGGCAGTCCAGATGGTCTGATAATATTGAGACTTGAAACGCCCGCAGGCATAGCTGATCTTCTCTGTCTTGATAAGCTTCTTCGTAGTGAAACTTTCATTATCAAAGATAGCTACCCAACACTCATTGGGATATTGCGTCCATTGCAATTCGCCTTTCTTGTAGCTGCTGCTGTTTGAGCCGCCGTCTTCAGTCTTAAGCAGATCTTCGTTGCCCGGCAACACCCATTTGCCACCATCAGCTTTAGCCCCGTACTGGCTCAATCCCATCGGGACGGCCGCACTGTAAATCTTATTGTTATGCTCCAGGATACCCGCCAATGTTACGAACTCACCATTTCCCAAAAAGTTCTCCGACAAGTATGCCTTTTCCTGCGTATCATTGGTCGTGTAGGTTTCGGCAGGGACATCCATGTAAGAGAACAGGAATGTTTTCGGCAGATAACCGTTTTCGTCAGCATATCCGGTATAACCGTCGCCAGTGGAAGCAGTAATGATGTATTTATCAAAGATTCCGTAAGTAGTGAAACGCTTCACAGCATATTCGCCCGAACGTGCCGCAATGTCATAGTTCGAATTCATATAAAACGAGCGGGTGGTACCGGCATTTCCCTGATTATAAGTCAGGCCATACAGGTATTGGTTCTTATAAAACACCCATTGCGTAGCACCGTCATTCACCAAACCATTATTGATGGTGGAAACCGTTCCATCGTCCAGCGTCTTGGAAGAAACCAGAACGTTAGTTGTATTTCCCGAAGCCGTTACAGAGGATGCGATAACATATTCACCCTTTTCTACAGTGCCGCTGCCGAGGCTCGGCTCATCATCCGTACATGCTGTCAATGTTAGTCCGGTCATCGCAGTAGCGAGGAATCCGGTCAGAAAGTAATTCTTCTTCATGTTGTTTTTTATCTTTTATATTAAACTAAATTTATACGATACATAGCCGTTGGCAAGATTTATCCGTTTCTGTGCGGTTATGAGTCAAACCGGCACGAGGTACCCTCAGTCGTTATGCGAGGGTATCACTGTCGTTATGTGAGACACACACTTTTTTTAAAAACCACTGTAATACAAACATAAACTTATAATTGACTGTACGCAAGCAGTCTCCACCACGGGCTAAAGACTCTTTTTTGCGCGGATATGAATCCATCCCGCCAATAAGTTATATATCCAACCAATCATCCCTAATTAATTTCCGAAGTACACACGCACCTTTCCGTAGAATGCCCGTCCGGCTTTCTGGAGGCTGAAGTTGTCATACAGTTTCTCGTCCGTAAAGTTGCGGCACTCAAACGACAGGTTGTAGCGGCCGTTACGGAGACTGTAAGAAAGGGCCAGATTGTGCGAGAACTGGTTGGGGACTACATAATCCCCTTTATTCGACCCGATGTTGGACGAATAATAAGTAAAGCTGTGCAAATACTGGTTGTCGTAAGATACAGTCAGCGTATTACCCTTCTTCCAGAGATTACGCCAATAGAATGTCACATCCGAATCGGCAAACATATAAGGCAGGTTCGGCATACGTTCTTTATAAGCAAGGTTTGCCGCACTGCTAGAGATGGAAGTCTTCATATTATCACGCACATTCATCTGCGTAAAGTTTCCACCGACACTCAGCCATCTTCCGAAACCATAGCGGGCGGAGATGTTATAACCTTTGGTCAGCACCTTGCCATAGTTGACGTAAGTGGCGGCAGATTTACCTCCACTCAAGTCCGTAATGTTACGCTGGATATAATCTTCCGTATTGCGGTATATCAGACCACCTTCCACATATACGGAATGTTTTCCGAACATCTTGTTATAGCTGAGGTTCAGGTTCACATTGTTACTGTTTTCCGGTTTGATGCCGATATCGCCCATTTCCAG
The DNA here is from genome assembly GCA_905215555.1 of uncultured bacterium. Classification (GTDB taxonomy): domain Bacteria; phylum Bacteroidota; class Bacteroidia; order Bacteroidales; family Bacteroidaceae; genus Bacteroides. The sequence continues at coordinate 45,303 of CAJMQU010000028.1, read as the reverse complement.
GTCCTCGTTACCAAACATTTCCTCGATAGTGGGCAGGCGATAAGCCTTCTCATAAGAGAGCTTCACCTGCAAGCCGGGTAATATAAAGTAGGTACCGGCCACACCGTAGCCCAGAGAACTGACGTCACGGGTAGTACGCACATATTCACCTTGATTGCTGTTTGTGGCAATCGGCCCCGCCACAAACTGTTGATAGTATTTTCCGAACACGGAGAAGTTCCAATCTTCGGACGGCATCAGGCGATAGGACAAACCGGAGATATTCTTGCGGGTCTCCTTATCAATGGCATCCGACTGTGCCTCTTTGGCAAGCAGCGAAGTGTTGGAACGCGTGAAAGCATTCAGCACATGGTTGAAAGTCAGCATTTGCGCCTTATCAATGCGGTAGTTCACGGTCAGCGTACCGTTCCAGTTATTATTATCGGACCGTGAATGCTGGTACGACTGCTCACCGGGTGAGTTCAAACGGGCCTTTTCTCCATACCAATTGTATTTATAGGATGCAGTGTCCACATTGGTAGTCGCATTCTTGTTATAGTTGGCAGTCAGCGCCACATCCAGCCCTTTAGTAAACAAGTCGCGCTTATAGTATTCCAACGAAGGCATCAGCGAATGCCCTTTGCGATGTTTCTGTCCGTACACGATTTCCTGCCGCACACCGGTCTGTATGTCCTTATACATATTGGAATAGGTGAAACCGAACATCAGACGATCTGCCCATGACTTGTCTACAACCCCTAACTTTCCGATGACAGCTTCGTTATGGTATGTATCATTAAAGTGCTTCACGCGCACTTTCTTGTCCTTATCTATCCTTCCCGTCTCGAAATCTTCCACCGGAGCATATACATGGTAGTCATTATCCGAATAATTTTGAAAGGCATTGATTTCGTACGTGAAGCCGTTCTTGAAAGTCTGCCCGAAGTTGACGTAGGATTTATGGGTGTTGAACGAACCATAAGAATAGGATGCGTCCAGAAACCAGCGGCGACGTTTCTTGTTGGTAACAATATTGATGACGCCGCCAATGGCATCCGTACCAAACCCTACAGGTACTACGCCTTTATAGATTTCAATCCGGTCGGCAAAGTTCACCGGTATATTGTTCAGCCCGAACGAACTTCCCACGCCTTCCTGCGGAACACCATCGATGAACACCTTCACATGTTTTCCGCTGAATCCGTCCAGCATAAGTTGCATATCCGAACCCACACCGCCAGACTCACGAAGCTTCATACCCGGCGCCTTGGTCAAGGCATCGCTCAGGTTCTTCGTTGTGTTCTGCAACTCTTTTGTATCGACAGCCACTGCATTGAAAGCGGAGCGTTTCAAGCGGGTCACACCCGTAGAGACAATCGTCACTTCATCCAGTTGCTGTGTTTCCGGAGTGATCGTGAGATTCTGTTTCACTCTCTCCCCTGCCACCAGCTTCACTTGCTTCTCTACCGTCTTATACCCCACGGCAGACACTACCAATGTATAATTACCCGCCGGAGCTTTTATGTGATAGATACCCTCTTGGTTGGTGATACCTCCATAACCGGTTCCTTTCAGATAGACAGTCGCAAAATCAACGATTTCTTTCTCGGTAGACAGTATCTTGCCGGAAACCATAGCCTTGTCTTGTGAATAGACTGATAATGAAGAAAATATCAAGACAAGAAGTAAGGTGAGTTTTTTTATATTTGCTTTCAATTTACAAAGAGTTTTATGCAGTTAATAAATCACCGCAAAGGTCTCTATAAACTGAAAGCAAAACAATCGCTATATGCAGGTAAATTCTTTATCAGGGTATTCGATAGGAGTATACGCCGCAATCGCTATTAATAGGTATATTACATTAGCAGTCTCCCAATAATATGACAAGAAAGGCGTACATTCTAAAGAATATCCGCCTTTCTTATTTTAAAAATATTCATTTATCAATATCCGGGATTCTGCTGGGCTTTCTTCTCTTCATTGGTCAATGAATGCCCATTCTTTTGAATTGCATCCAAATAAGTTTGAGGGATCGGACGCAAATAATGTCGTTCGTTAATATTTGAGGCAGCATCCGGATTGTATGCTCTAGCACGTGCAAGCAACGTTTTAGTTCTCGACAGATCTTCCCAACGATAAAATTCCCCACATAGTTCGCGTGAACGTTCATTCAACAAAAGACACAACATACGGTCGTAATCAGAAGAATATCCCAGCTTCTGAATAACCGCCTCATCTTCGGCCGGCAAGTTGCGTATATCTTCAATATCAAGAACTGTAGCAGATGTAGTCTTAGCTATGTTATTAGATTCATAATATGAGTTTTCGGCAAAATATGAATTAACGCCATTGTCAACAAAACCTAGGGAACCTTCTTTATAAGCCGCACCGCCATCACAATAAGCTGAACGGTCTTCCCCACTCTTGTAGGCTGCACGCTGGCGAAGTTTATTGATGTATGTTAAAGCATCACCATATTTTTCCTGACGTATCAAAACTTCCGCTGCAATCAGGTAAGTTTCACCCAATCGGGCAAGAATACCATCCCGATACCCTACTCTACTATCCCGAGCATCTCTTGAACCGTCAATGAATTTATTGAGTGTGCAATAACGGGTGGTATAATCATACAATGCCACATCATCTTTACCATTCTGACTTTTCGGATAAGCAACAAACACAGTAGGAACCGTTTTCCCTGTTTTTTCATAAACAACCTGTTCCTTTAACTGAACATTTTCAAAACGAGTATCGCCTGGACGATTGATAATATACATGATACCTAAGTCTCCATGTACATACTTGCCATCCTTCCCCGGATTATTGACTGCATACTTTGTTTTAAAGCTCTTCCAAAAACGAGAATCATTCACCATATCATAAATATTATACATATAATATGTTGTTCTCAGACGTTGATATTCTCTTTCCCCAGCTATATCACGCTGCATATAGGGCAAATCCTTATATACTGAAACATAATAGAGATGACACTGATTTCCGCTAGCCCCTTCTGTAGATTTATCCGAAGAGAACTGGGCTGCCAACAATATCTCATCCAATTGTTCATTTGCACCGTTGGGTTCTGTATAATTCCATAAATCAGCATAATTGGCAGCCAACTGGCGATGAGCAATCACTTCTTGCGCCAACCTCAAAGCCTCAGCCAAATCAGCTGTTTTCGTCGCCCCATTCCAGCTATCATTGATTTCGCTAGCACGAGACAAATAAGCTTTAGCCAAAAAATGCGCAGCAGCATCTTTTGTCATCTTTCCAACAGCGGATGCAGTAGACGGCAGATAGTCATAAGCCGTTTTTAAGTCGTCAATAACCTGTAAATAAGTAGCTTCGGCTGTAGCACGGGTAAATTCACGTTCAGGAGAAACGCTGGGTGTCAACTTCAACGGTACCCCACCATATTGAGAAACCAGTTTAAAATAATTTAAACCACGCAAGAAATGAGCTTCACCGATGTAAAGGTTTTTATTGCTACCTTTATAACTATCCAGCGTTACTTTACTGAGTAGAAGATTTGCATTATTTATCCCATTGTACATCCCATCCCAAACTTCCTCCATCTTGGTGGAATTACTGACTACTTGAGACTGCAAATTTCCATCATAATTATTCCAAGAAGCATTAGAGCCATCACCTCCTACACGAAATTCATCAGTTCCGGAGTTTGTTGTTGCACAAGCATACTCCTTAGCAAAATGAAACCGCAAATTATAGTAAAGACTTACTTCCAGCCTGTCAATACCTTCCGGAGTATCAAAGTAATCCGTATTTTGCTGTGTGGTAAGTTTCTCATCCAAGAAACCTGCACAAGAAATACCCGACATTCCTAATGCTAAGAATGATAATCCTAATAATATTTTTCTATCTAATTTCATAATTATATTCCTTTCTTAGTAATTTAAAATCCAACATTCAGCCCCACCGTGAAACCACGATTCCAAGTAGATGTATACGACTGTGAAGCATCCAGCTCAAGAAAATCAATCGTAGAGAATATTTGCCCAGGATTCTTGGCCTGCACAAAGACTTTTAAGTTGGAAAGATTCCATTTCTTGATAAGAGATTGCGGGAATGTATATCCCAAAGATATATTACGTACTTTCAGAAATGATCCTTTTTTATAGCCCAGAATACGATAGTAGGGATCACCACCACCAATATTGTAGATGGGTTTCTGATAATCGGCATTCTTATTATTTTCGTTATAGTAGTTTATAGACCTTTGCATATAACGGCCTCCTTGCCATTCTCCGCCCGTGTCAACCATATAATCGAAGCGCCCATACAGCATAACAGAAAGCTCAAAGTTTTTGTAATAAAATGTATTGTTCATACCCAATGTCCACCGCGGACGAGTATGACCGATAACTACACGGTCATCATTCGGATCTATCTTTTTATCCCCATTCTGATCGACCGGTCTAGCCATACCAACCTGAAAAAAATGACCTTTCTTGTTATATTCTTCCATCAATTCTACATCTTCCTCTTTCCACAGCCCGCCTGACTCATATCCATAAATCACTCCCAGTGCTTGACCAATGAACCAATTATTTACGATATCATCTTCTTTACCGTTTGCCAGTTCTTCAACTTTATCTTTCTGCCAGGCAGCATTAAGAGAGGTCCTCCATTCAAAATCACGAGTCTTAATATTCACCGTGTTCAGTGTAATATCAACACCGACATTTGAAGTCTCACCAACATTAGCATAAGATTGTGTATAACCATTCAATGAAGGAATACTCATATTCATTAATAAGTCTGTTGTATGAGAAGTATAAAAATCAAGTACTCCGGAAATTCTGCCCTTCAATAAAGAGTAATCAATTCCTATATTATATTGAGTGGTCTTCTCCCAACCCAAATCTTGATTGGCCAAGGTCACCGTCTTCCCAGTTAACGGCTCGGAGGCAGCAAATCCCGGAACAAGACTGCTACCAAATGGATAATAGAAAGGCACAATCGCCCCTTTGGTCTGATAAGGAGAGATAGCGGAATTACCTGTAGTACCGAAACCTATGCGCAATTTCAACTGATTAATCCAATTAATATTTTCCATAAATGCTTCCTGATCAATACGCCAACCTAAAGCTGCACTGGGAAAAAATGCCCATTTATTGCCATCAGCCAACTGAGACGCACCGTCCCAACGCCCCGAAATGGTCAATAAATATCGATTGTGATAGTCATAATTCAAACGAAACATATAAGAAAGTAACTGCTTTTCAGTCAACGAACTATTCCAATCATCCAATAAAGATATGTTTTCTTTTGACAGCGCATTCCATTTGGCACTATTCAAAGGAATACCCTCCGCTGCCATAGATGATGACTCATAATGATACTTGGTAGCACTTTGAAGCAAGGTTACCCCGAAAGAGTGCTTGCCGATTTCTTTATCATAATATAGCAGGTTGTCCAGTGTCCATGAGAAATCAGACTGATTGCTTAAAGAAGCACGGTTCTTACCTTCACTGCTTAAAGACTCTTCATCGCGGAAAGTACCATTTCTATAGTGTCGAAAATCAGGTCCGAAGCTAAAACGATATTTCAGTCCTTTGAATGGAGAATAGATTTCTCCTAAATCAAGCTGTGCAAATAAACTACCGATGACACGAAACATACGACGTTCATTTTGGCTGTGGTTCCACTCATCCGCCACATTCTTCACCTTATCATCACCACCCGGATATTCAATACGATTGCCTTCTTCATCAAAAGGAACTGCATAAGGAAACATACTTGTGGCACCTGCATACAATGTTCCCGGAAGATTCTTCAACAAGGAACCTGTTGTAGTAGCAGACGAACCGTATTGCTGCTCACTAAATGTACCGTTAACATTCAATCCCATACTAAACCAGGCAGTCGGTTTCAAATCCAAACTTATTTTAGTTGTATAGCGAGTATAAGATTGCCCTTTTACAGTACCTTCATTATCCAAATAACCAATGGATGCATATCCTTTTATCTTATCAGTACCTCCGCTAGCACTAAGTGTATGCTCATGCGTTATACCGGTTTGGGATACCATATCACACCAGTCGGTTGTAGCAACTTTGGAACCGTCCCAGCTTCCTCCGGCCCAGCCCTTTTCTATATTTTTCCAAGCAGTCGGGTCAGTAGCTCCCAAAAATATCTCATAATCATTTTCCTTAGTAGGCTGGTCAGCTCTAGGATATTTAGACGGGTTCAAGTAATAATAAGACCAACGACGCCATTCGATATATTCCGCAGAGTTCATCATCTTCGAATGATCCTGTAATGTTTCTGCAGTAACCGTACCGGAATAATTGAGTGTCATCTTACCTTCTTTACCCTGTTTGGTTGTTACTAAAATTACACCATTGGCACCACGTGAACCATAAATAGCTGTCGCAGATGCATCTTTCAATATATCAATAGATTCTATATCATTAGGATTCAAGGTCTCAATACCACTTGTAGACATCAAAGGAATTCCATCTACTACATACAAAGGAGTATTGCTTGCACTCAGTGAACGTACACCCCGTATATTAATAGTACCAATTTCACCAGGTCGTTCATTACTTGTAATATCTACTCCGGCCGCCTTTCCTTGCATAGCTTCAAAAGCATTTGATACAGGACGCGAAGTTAGTTCTTCTGAACTAACACTAATCATGGCACCCGTAACATCCGATTTCTTTTGAACGCCATATCCGACTACTACAACTTCATCCAACATTTCCGTGTCTTCCTGCATCACAACTCTAATGTTCGACTTGCCTTTCAAATCAATCGTCTGTTCTTTATATCCAATGAAACTGATTTGAAGAGTAGCATCAGCAGCAACCTGATTTAGTGTGAATTTACCATTGATATCGGTAATTACTCCATTTACCGTCCCTTTGACAAGGACGTTAGCACCAATAATTGATTCGCCCTGCACATCAACCACTACTCCTGTAACAGTTTTGTTTTGAGCCCAAATACCTAAAGGAAAGCTTATTAACAGAAGCATTAATAAGCACATTTTTGTGTGTATGATTCTCATAGATTATTAATATAATTGATTAATAAATAAATTTAAGTTCAACAGAATGCGCAACCGTTATCGAACACATTATTCTGATCACAAAAATAGAATACATGATTAATCTACATTATATCTATTTTGACTGAAATACTTTCGCTTTTGACTTTCCTTAATAAAAAGGCTTATTTTTTATCATTAAAGACATATTTCGTACTGACATTCTTAATGATTCATACATATAACCAGACTGAAAATGTCACAAGAAATGACGTTCTGAAGCATACCCTTTCTTGAAAAGTCAAAATTCACTGAATAATCAAAATTCACCAAGCAACGGTCAGTTAGAAGTAGGCACACGCATTCTTCTCATCTCTTTCTCAAAAGCAGCCACCATTTCAGGATATTTATCAGCTAGATTCACAGATTCAGTCATATCCTCTTTTATATTATACAATTCCAAAGGAGCGTCTTTGTTAATAGTAACCACTTTCCAATCACCCTTACGTGCTGCACGTTGCTTGCCGGGAAATTCTCAATATAGCAAAGATTGTCCGTATTCATCTGTTTACCATAAAATAAAGGAAAGATATTTATACCATTTAATGTTTGAGGTAACTTATTCATTGCATTAGCCACCGTTGTCAATGTAGGCATTACATCTGGAAAATAAATAATATTATTCAATGTCTGAACCGGAACTTTACCTGGCTGATTAACAATAAAAGGTACACGAATTCCTCCCGAAGTCTCACTACCACAAGTAAACATTCCTCCTCCCGAACCTGCTATACAATCACGAATTACCACATATTGACAAGGACGATTCACCCGAAGCCCGTCACTAGATAGCAGCATTTTTCTTACCAATGATATTTATCAGTGCAGAAGGCCATTCCATCTCTATACCTGCTATATGGATATCAATCTTCTTATAATCAACTATATCTTGAGAACCCACCAAGGTGACTCCCTTGGAAATATGAAGATTTACATTATTACCCACAAACAAGGAACCAGTAAGATAAATACCAGGAGAAAATACGACCATTCCACCTCCGGCTTGTTCAGCTTCATCAATTGCTTTCTGAATAGCCTTGGTATTCATACATATAGCATCACCTTTAGTACCATAATCCGCAACATTATATACAGTTTGTTGTGCAGGATAAGATACAGCATCAACCTGTTTCATCCAAAAAAAATCCGGTATTCCCTTACTTTGAATATTTGTACTCAAACAGGTCATCAACAGAACTAGGACAATCCGGATAAAGTAAATCTTTATAGTGATTTTTTTGATTAATAATTAAACAATAAGTCATTAAAAGGCTTACTATTGAATGCAAACTCTACAGTAAATAAAAACAGATATTACCGGCACAAACTATTCAAATAAACTTCAATATTGGTATAATTCCCATCCAATGTATAAGCAGATGCGTCAGAAGCGCTTTTCGGATTTAAGCCATGCTTACTTTCCCAAACATCGGGCATACCGTCTCCATCACTGTCTTTCAATGCTTTCCCTGCTTTCAAAACGGGCCAGCCACCTACCTCCTCCTGTGAGTTGATAATACCGTTTGTACCGAATGTGCCAATCCCCTCCTTTACCTGACGCAAGACCTCACGATCATAGCTATCCCGTGAGAAACTACATCCCACAGATTCCAAAATCCGTTGATAAGCAACAGCAGGTGTATCTTCATGAATCGGTTCACTCGGGAAAGGGGAGTCGACCAAGCAGGATGCACATTCTTCACCCTGACTCGGAATAGCTTCGGGAGAAATTCCGGAATCCGGTCCGGCACTCTTTCTGCCGGGGATATAACATTTTCCGGCACAATCTGTTATGGCACTATGGTTATCACGTGTCACAGCATCATCACCTGCCATCACGTTACCTGCCACATAATAACGCCCTGTCCCATCCTCTGCAACGTCAAGCAAACGGTGGTGTTGTGAAGCCGGTCCCGGTTTATAATAATTATCCACCATGTTAATCTCAGCATGATGCCCACCTCCATAAGCGGTCTTGAATCCCCAGTTATACACAACATTATTACGGTAATCCACCCATTTCGTACCATCTACAGAAGAGAAACGAGGATTGCGGCTTGCATGATTTGCCAGCAGATTATGATGGAAAGTAGCCTTATATCCTCCCCAGATACCTCCAAAGCCATGACTTCCTTTTGTATGAACCGAGGTGTTGAGACTATGGGCAACCAAACACCATTGTACAGTAAGATTCTCGGTTTTATAAATAGACAGACACTCATCAATGCTCCAACTGACAGAAAGATGGTCTAGAATCACATTCTTCTGTCCATAACGTCCACCACCCACACCGTCACTATCCAAACGGTATCGATCGCCCACACGTACACGTATATAACGTATGATAACATTGCTGGCATTTACCACTAGCGGATAATCTTTTAGACAAATACCGTCACCCGGTGCAGATTGTCCTGCGATAGTAATACTATCATTATTTATACGAAGCGGAGACTTTAGCCCAATGGTTCCATCCACGGCAAAGACCACTATACGAGCCCCGGTTTGCTCCACCGCATCGCGGAAACTGCCTTCACCACTGTCTTTCAGATTAGTCACGGTAAGTACACGGCCACCACGGCCGCCAACAGTCCATTTACCATATCCCTCAGCTCCGGGAAAAGCTATTTGTTGCGCTTGCATACAGGTAACTGCCAAAAGCAGGCAAGTGATAAGAAAAGCATTCTTCATGACTGCACTATTTAACTGTCTTGATTTTGTATTTTGAAACGTAGATTGTCATTCAATAAAAGTATGCTACTGAAGAAAAAGGCGGTACCTCTCTCCGGAGATCCGCCTTTTCCTATTTTTAAAGCATTTATCAATAACACGGATGCTGCTGACCGGCAAGTCCCGGATTCACATCAATAATATTCGTAGTATTGAATGGCAGTATCTCCACCATATTCTTTTTCATGCCATAAAAGACACCAGTCTTACCCGTAATCCATGCATTGTTAGCAGAAAGTCCCTCAACATCTTCTACACAAAGATTCCCTTTCTGTTTAATAGAATTAACACTGAACATGTTCAGAATCGTATATTCCACTTCTTCCACCTTCTTTGCATCAGCCGGCACATCTTCTTTCTTAAAATAAACCTTTCCATCCGCTTCAAAGAAGTTGGTCTTTAAGGCACCTTTAGAGCCTGAATTTAAAGTATGCAAAATGGTCAATTCATCCTCAGAAAGCCCCATATCTACCAAGTCTTGTTCAGTCATTGAGATGTACGGTAACGCTATCGTCGGATCTGCAAAAGTCGGTGTTGAAGCCAACTTATAAGCACGATATACGTCCACATCAGCATATCTGCCCTCACGCTTGGCCAATTGAACCAGCTTTTCCTTTTCAGCCGTCAGATAATCGACCAATATGCCCCAACGAGCCAAGTCACTTTTGCGGAGTCCTTCATTGGACAACTCCAGTTTACGCTCCTGTATAATGTAATCCTTGAAATCTTCATAGTCGGAAGGGATTGTCCCCACTTTGGCTGCATCATTCCTGAATGCGCGCAAGCGTACATCTTCCACAGCCTTCTTAGCTTCGGAAGTGGCACCATTATTCAGTTCATTCAAAGCTTCAGCATACATCAGCAAGATATCAGAGTAACGCAATATAGGCCAATTAAAATCCCGTTTACTGTCAGAAGATCCTCTAACCTTTTTCCAGTTTATACGATATTTACCTACGCCCATACCTGCAAAAGTATTCATTTGGTAAGCATTGTTACCGGTAGATAATTTAAGTCCATAATTGCATACCGAAACATCACGCCGTTGGTCATCCTCTTCAAACTCAAAATAGAATGTGGGCATAGCTATCATTTGGCTACCGCCTTTACCCAAACCTTCATTATCCGTACCGCTCGTAGGTATACCATTCGTATAACCGGTGCGGACATCCGGTCCATTAGTACTGTACCAACCATACTCAAGCATGGTCTCAGCATTATATTGCTGATTTCCCAAATCTCTGAAAACCTGGTCATAGTCTTCCAGCAATTTATTCTCTCCCTTAGTGATGACCGCTTTACAAGCATCCGCCGCTATCTGATAGAGTTCCTTTATACGGGCAGCATCACTACGTTGCGCAATCTTTAACGAACTCTGAGTATACGGTACCGTATTCAAATCCCAACGCAAAGAATAACCAGCGGCATAGAGAGCAACACGAGCCAATATACCATATGCCGAATTCTTAGTAAAACGTTCGGGAGTAGCAACCATACCTTCACTTTTCCAAGGTAACAACTCTATGGCACGCTGCAAATCGTCGATACAATTATCATAAATTATATCACGACTGACGCGCGAAGAAGAAAATGTGGTCAAATCGGCTGTCGGTACATTAGTATATGGTACATCGCCATAAAAACGAACTATATTCCAATAAGCATAAGCTCTTATCGCCAAAGCCTCCCCCAACAGCGCATCTACTTTTTTCTTCTCATTGTCACTGACACTCATTTTCGGAAGATTCTTGACACATACGTTGGCATATTCAATAGCCTTATACATATTAGTATAAGTAGAACTCAACATACTGGAAGTATTGGTATAGTCATAGTTGGCCACATTGTACTTGGAATTGGACTCTGTTGAAGCCGACTCATCCGTACCCATCAATAATTGATATCCCAATTCTTGGGTATGCAACCATGAATAGCCACCCATCACAGCCATCTCTGCTCTTCCTACTGTTTCAAAAACAGTGGAACTATCCGCTTTTGATTCGGAAGGCATATCCAACCAGTCTTCACAAGAAGTAAAAGCCAATAGCATAGCAGCGGATACACCTAAAATATTTATTATCTTTTTCATATTCATTGTCTAATTTAGAATGTTAAGTTTACACCTACTACCCAACTTTTGGAACGCGGATAGGAAGAATTATCAATACCCGGTGTCAAAGCACTGCTTGATGCCGATACTTCGGGGTCATAACCTGTATAACCGGTAAAAGTATGAATGTTATTTAAAGTACAATACACACGGGCATTACTGATTTTAGCGCGTTGCACTAGTTTCTTTGGTAAAGTATATCCTAAAGTGATCGTATTTAAGCGTAAGTAAGAACCATCTTCCAAGTAATAACTACTACGTTCAGTAATGGCAGTTTTGTTATTCCCTGAAATATTCCACAAAGCATTACCAGCATATTGGTGTGGATTCAGTGCAGCCAAACGAGCCAAATCAGTACTTTCCTTACCTGTTGAAGGATCAATCAATGTAAAACGGTTCTTCATTTTTTCAAGTGTATTCTGATTAGCCAAGTACGGGCCAATAAAGCGCTGAGTACTCATGTTGAACACATCATTACCTACTACAAAGTTCATGAAAATAGTCAAATCAAATCCTTTATAGGTAAAGGTGTTATTCAAACCTCCGATAAATTTAGGAGCAGCATTTCCTATCACCGTACGGTCGTTGGTACCCCATACCGGATTTCCGTCCGCATCTACTTCACCGGCAGTTGGCTTGTATTTGGCATCACCCGGCTTCACATTCTCACGATTGGAACCTTTCAGATAAGGCATACCGTCTCTTAACGTATAACTGCCATCAGCATTCTGCACGAAATCGTCCGTTGTATAGATGCCGTCATAAATCAAGCCATAGAATTGCCCCAACGGTTTTCCTTTTTCAATTTTGAAGCCCATATGGGATTCATATTCTGCTATGAAATTATCAGTTTCACTATCACCATAAATATTCAATACCTTTGAACGGTTGAAAGCAATATTGAAGTCCATCGTCCAAGTGAAATCCTTGGTACGAATATTGGTTGTATTCAATACTAACTCGACACCACGGTTACGGATAGAACCAATATTCTGGAATTGATGGGTATAACCGGTAGAAGTGGGGATATTATTCTTAATCAACAAGTTAGAAGATTCATTATTATACCAGTCTACTGACAGATTAACACGGCTATTAAGAATTGATATATCCAAACCTACATTGGTGGTGGTGGTTTTTTCCCACTTCAAATTCGGGTTTCCAAGCGTTGTACCAGGCACAAGTGTTATATAATCACTACCATTATAACCATAATGACCTGAGCCATAATCTGTGGCATACATGTTATTATCAACGTTGTTATTACCAGAAGTACCATAACCTACACGCAATTTCAAGTTCTGGAAGAAATCAAAGTCCTTCATGAAACCTTCTTCTGAAATACGCCATGCTGCAGAAGCAGAAGGGAAGTACCCCCATTGTTGACCACGGGCAAACTTAGAAGATCCGTCGGCACGTAATGTTCCTGTAAACAAATAACGGTCACTATAATTGTAGGAAAGACGTCCAAAGAGAGAGACAAGGCCAACTCTGCTTTTTCCTGATTTCCATGTCTGCGGAGTACCCATACTGACATCATTCAAGCCAAAGTTGCCATCTGAGAATTTTCGGTATTCATTATCCAGATTCATAGATTCTTGATACCAGGTTTCCTGACCAAGCAAAACATTAAAGCGATGGGCTTCTTTCACATTAAATGCATAATTCAATGTATTCGTAATCTGCCAAGAAAACTTTTCACTGTTATTGCGATAACCATATCCATAAGGACTTTGATTGGACGAAGCTGTCTTCGTATTACCATTATCCCAATAATCTTTACGCACTTGCTGCCACATATAACTTCCGGATGTACGGAAAGTCAAATCTTTTAATATATCTATTTCCAACCCGGCATTCACTGTTGCCATACGAGTATATTTCTCATTGGTTATAGATTGATTGTTGATGATTGGATTATTAGCATCATAATTATCCCCACCATACATTTCAGAAAAGAGGTCAGCCAAATCAGAACCTAACAATTGCTCATTGGTCCACTTCATACCACCTGTCACCGGTTGCAAAATAGTCTGTTTCAATGTACCACCCAATGAACCTCCACCATCAACTTTGGTCATCTGTAAGCTGGAAGAAAAATCAAAACGCACACCTTTCCATAACTCATGATTAATCTTAGCACGGATACTGTTCTTCTGATATCCATGTTTATCCATTATACCATCCTCACCCGTATAGTTATAGCTCAACATGTATTTAGTTTTCTCACTGCCACCACTGATATTCACATTGTGATTCTGTGTAATACCCGTATTGCCGAACACCTCATCCTGCCAATCAATGCCGGCACGATTACCATACTCATTAGCAATACGACCATATGCGCCAGTATAAAAATCACCAGAGTTAATATCACCACCAAAAATATTTGAAAAGTTATCTTCATTTCCACGAAGTAACTGGAATTCATACTGATACTTTACATAGTCTTCAACTCCCATCAAATCCAATTTCTTTCCTAATCGGTCAAAACTGACAAAACCATTATAAGAGACTTCGGTCTTACCTGCCTTACCTGATTTCGTAGTAATCAATATAACACCATTGGATCCACGAGCACCATAAATAGCCGTTGCAGAAGCATCCTTCATTACATCAATAGTTTCGATATCATTGATATCTACATTCTGCAAACCGTTTTCCATTTGGAAACCGTCAACAATATAAAGCGGTTCTGTTCCTTGTGTGATAGATGTACCACCACGTACCGTAATATTAATATCAGCCCCCGGAGCACCACTTTGCTGTACGATATTCACACCTGCCGCTTTACCCGCCAATGCCTGTGCAGCAGTAGTCACAGGAGCGATAGCCAAATCCTTACTGCCAACAGAAACAGAAGAACCTGTCAATTCTTTACGCTTCACCTTCGCATACCCAATAGCAACTACTTCTTCCAACATTACTGAAGATTCCTGAAGAGTAACAGTAAAATGAGTTTTACTGCCGATGGATACAGTTTGGTCTTCATAACCAATAAACGAAACTACCAATTCTTTAGCCGAAGCCGGTACAGAGAGTTTAAAATTACCATCCATATCAGTAATAGTACCAATGGATTTGTCACCTTTCACCGTTACAGAAGCCCCGACCACTACATCAATCGCATCGCGAACCGTACCGGAAAGCGTCTTGTTCTGGGCAAAAATACCTAAAGGACAGCTTATCAACAGAAGCATTAATAAGCACATTTTTTTGTGTAAGATTCTCATAGATTATTAATATAATTGATTAATAAATAAATTTAAGCCCAACAGAATATGTAACCGTTATCGAGCACATTATTCTGCTTGCAAAAATAAAGTATACAATTAATCTACTATATACATTTTTTGATTGAAACACTTTCTCTTTTGATTTTCACTATAAAACGCCCTGTGTTTCAACTAAAAAGGCTGTTTCACAAAGCAATCAGAACTCACCAGGCAATGGCCAATTAGGAGTAGGTACACGCATTTTTTTCATTTCTTTCTCGAATGCAACCACCATTTCAGGATATTTATCAGCCAGGTTTACAGATTCGGTCATATCCTCTTTTATATTATACAATTCCAAAGGAGTATCCTTTTTAATAGTAACCACTTTCCAGTCACCCCTACGTGCCGCACGTTGCTTACCGGGAAATTCCCAATATAGCAGACGATTGTCTGTATCCATCTGTTTACCATAGAATAAAGGCAAGACATTTATGCCATTTAGTTTTTGAGGTAACTTATCCGTAGCGTTAGCCACTGCTGCCAGTGTAGGCATTACATCTGGGAAATAAATAATATTATTCAGTTTCTGAACCGGGACTTTACCTGGCTGGTTAACAATAAAAGGTACACGAATCCCTCCCTCATAAAGCTGTCCCTTCATCCCCCTAAGCGAACCTTTACAGCCTAATTCAGCTAATGGAGCCTGCTTGGCAGCTCCATTATCCGAAGCAAAGATAACCATTGTATTCTCACGCAGTCCCAACCTGTCAAGTTCCGTTAACAAACGTCCAATCGCCCGATCCATATGCGTGATAAGCGCAGCATATCGTTTGGTATTCATATCCCAGGTTTCATCGTCATACCAAACTGTTTCATCAATAATATAGGGTTCATGCGGTGCATCATAAGCCAAATACAGGAAGAAGGGATTCTCCTTATTTCTATTTATAAACTTAATTGCATCTTCCGTTGAAAGATCAGTATTATGTTTGATATGTCTGTCTCCTTCATTCTCTTTCACATTTTCAAGTTTTTCATTATTGAAACGCCAATAAGGGTAGTAATATGGATCGTTGGAGTATGTAGTACTAATAAGCCAACCATAAAACTCATCAAATCCCCGATTTAAAGGAGTTGCTTCAGGATTAAAACCATCCAAATGCCATTTATTCACCAGGCATGTCCTATAGCCAGCACTACTCAACACTGTAGCAATGGTTGTATCATTTGGCAACAAATGCATTCTTCGTATAGTTTTTGTACCTTTCAATCCTTCAATTCCCTCCGCAGTGCAAAAATTATCACGAATAGTGGTGTTTCCCGTATTTCTTCCTGTCATTAATGCACAACGGGAAGGAGAACTTATTCCTGAACCAGCATAGCACTGAGTAAAAGAGGTACCCGTAGCTGCCAATTTATCTATATTAGGAGTTTCAATATACTTGTTTCCATAACAAGCCAAATCGCAGTACCCCATATCATCTGCCAATATAAAAATGATATTAGTCTTTTCTGTATTCAGTGAGGTTGCCTGCTGCCCCTTTACCACTATTTGAGGAAGTGCCAACATACCTACAGCGCAAAATCCTCCAAAAAGATTCTTCTTAATCATATTACGATATTATTAAAAAATTTATTTATCACACAATACCAATAAACAACATATTATGGTATAACCACATTTTCATTACACTCCAAAATCAAATCATTATTAGCTTCAATACGAACATCATTCAAATCCCAGTCCTTAGCCCAAACTATTTTCCCGGCTTTGTCACCTTTAAGACAGACTCTGTGAAACACGAAATTTTCAATTCTACTGCCGGCAATTCCAACAGCATTTATACAAGATTGCGCATTAGAAGCAGTTACGTTATCAAGAGTTATATTCCGAAACACAGGAGTACCCTGTTCTAAGTTCACTGGTTCTAACATTTTAAGCCAATGCACTGGAAGTTTCTTTATATCATGTCCTTCCGGAAGTTTAGAAGTACTATATGCAGGATTCCAATTTAAATCAACAACAAGCGGTCGTTTAACCTCCACCATTTCAATATCATACAAATAAATATTTTCAATTACCCCACCACGTTGACAAGTACTTTTAAAACGTAACCCACATTTTGTACCTATACCCTTCATCCTGTATGCCACAATATTGCGAATTCCTCCCGAAGTCTCACTACCACAAGTAAACATACCTCCTCCCGAACCCGCTATACAATCACGAATTACCACATACTGACAAGGACGATTCACCCGAAGCCCGTCGCTATCGCGTCCAGCCTTTAGACAAAAGTTATCATCATTGCAATTTATATTAGAATTCTGAACCAAAACGTATTCTGACGAATCAATATCAATGCCATCCGTACTTGGCCCATGCCCTTCAATATTATTGTTGATTATAATACCATCAATTGTAATATGCTTACTGTACAAAACATGCAAACTCCAGAAACCGGCCTGATACAATACAATATCACATACCGTCACATTTTCACACTCGGCAATAAGAATTCCACGAGGCCGTTCACAATCATAATCCACAATCCAACGCAATCCTTTCTCCTCATAATCTTTACGCATATTCCAATATTTATCCCAGAAAATCTTGCCTCGTCCGTTTATCACCCCATCACCGGAAATAGCAGCATTTTTCTTGCCAATGATATTTATCAGTGCAGAAGGCCATTCCATCTCTACTCCCGCTACGCGAGTATCTATCTTCTTATAATCAACTATATCTTGAGAACCTATCAAAGTGACTCCTTTGGGAATATGAAGATTCACATTATTGCCTACAAACAAGGAACCGGTAAGATAAATACCAGAATGGAACATTACCGTTCCACCTCCAGCCCGTTCTGCTGCATCAATTGCTTCCTGAATAGCCTTGGTATCCATACTTATAGCATCACCTTTGGCACCATAGTCCACAACATTATATACAGTTTGCTGTGCCGGATAAGACATCGCACCTGTCTTTTTCATCCAAGAGAAATCCGGTACTCCCCTACTCTGAGCATTTATACTCAAGCAGTTTATCATCATAAACACCCCCATGAAAACAAAGTAATTCTTCATAGTAAAAGTATGATTAACAATCAAAATAAATAAGTTATTGAAAAACTTATTAGCAAATACAAGTTTTATAGTGAGCAAAAATAAGCAATAAAACAATCATACATATATCCTTTTTTGATAGAAACACTTCTCCTTTTGATTTTAGCAATAAGAGTCAACTACCAAATAATTTAAATCTTGCATATATCCAGAAAGGGGTCTTACTATCTTTCAGCCCTTTTATACTCCGTCAACTGCCCTGTTCATCGGTTTTCTGACTGAAAGCATCTTCTGAGAGAATAAATCTCTCTACTTTCAGCTTTCAGCCAATAGTGCAAGCACGAAATTCTTCATATTTAATAAATGCTATTTCATTAGATTTTTTAATGTCAGAAAGTTCCAAATTTCATCATGTCAGGGATATAGACCGTGTGTGTTGGATACCGGCCTTATTAAATAGTATCTTTTAATCAATAACATTGCTTGTTTTGAGGCAAAAGTAGCAATGAAAGCCGTTAAAACATTGCTTCCTTTCTTGTTTTTTACCCAATCCCCATTCCTCCTGTCAACTCCCCCTGATTACCGTATAAATATTGGCTGAAAGCAAAAATATTCCTTTAAAGCCCCTAAATCACAATCAATCAATAATCATTTTGACCTTAAACCAATCGCTTTGATTTTACAATAAGCCCTCTTCTTCCACATCAGTCTCACGGCCAAAAGATCTGTATTCCAGTGGAGTAAAACCTGTGCGTTTTTTAAAAAGAGAAAAGAAATGTTCTGTTGATTTATAGTCGAGCATAAAAGAGATTTCCTTGACTGACTGAGAGGTGCCAACCAATAATTGTTTTGCTTTACGCAACTTTAGTTCCTGGAAATATTTTGCAGGCGCATATCCTGTATAATCCTTGAATACTTTGCGAAACCACGAATAACTGATATTCAGTTTCATCGCAAGTTCTTCCGGATCAATATCCTTAAATACATTCTCATTCATAATGATTTTCGCCTGCTCGATCTTCTGGTCCACATCCCCCATCTCAAAAATCTTATTCTTAGAAATAGAGAGAATCATCCCTATCATATGCAGAACAATACCGGAAAGATATTGCTGGGAAGATATTTTATCCGCCTCCGCTATCTCCAAAGCACGTGAGAAAAGGGTGACCAATTCCTCATTCAGCCCGACTTCCAAAACTTGATTGTCTTTAGAGAGAAAGCCACCGTGCATCATATCATCAATAACCGGACCTTCAAAACCGATGTAATATTCATTCCAGCCTGTCTGCTGATAAGGATGATAAGTATGCCACTGCCCGGGGAAGAGCACCATGAGCCGTCCTTTGCAGACTTGTTTCTCAGGAGTCGTATCAGAAGTAAACAGTCCGCGTCCTTTTGTGATGTAGACCAACTGATACTCACGCAAAACACGCCCCTTTTGGGCATTAAAAAAGTAGCCGGAAGGATGATCTTTCAGGGGATAAGGAGAATTTGGCTGAATAGCCTGAAAACCTACAGTATTTACCCACAGACCAAATTTATGGTCCATATCATTCACAATCAGATATTTGAATTCAACTCCTAAATCATTATAGTTCTTAGTCATAATACGTGTTTTGCATGATAGGTTCGGGCAAAAATAGGAATTATTTGTGAATAAAAAAATGCCCGTTCCGGGTTAATTGTAAAATACCCCCGGAACGGACCCATAAATATCATTAAAGAAGGGAATCTATTTCTTCACAACAATCTTATCATATTGCTGTTCTGCCTTGATTTCCGTATACTTCGGAGCATCTATCATTTCAACGAGCGCGCGGAGTACAGGACCTTCACCCATAGGATCGTTCTCTTGGGTAGGACGGTTATAATAGTATGCGATGGAAGGCATAATACCAGTTCCCACACAAATAGAGGTTACGTCTCCGTTATCGGAAATCTTTTTCATCATGCCTTTCAGACCTTGTTCGGCCACATAGATAAAGTCGGGATGCAGCCAGCCTTCCTTTACACCACGGGCAATACCGAATACAAACATTGCCGTACCGGTGATTTCTTCATAAGAGTCCTCTTTATCAAGAAGTTGATGCCAAAGTCCGTTCTTACCCTGATAACGGGCCACACCGCTGGCCTGCTGACGGAAGTTCTCGATAACGGCTTCACGCATCGGATGATCCTTCGGCATCATACTAAGCAAATCGGCCTGTGCCATAAACACCCAACCATTAGCACGACTCCAATGAGCCACTCCGTGCTCCTTATTATCCGTATGATAGCAATGATAATAAATCCGTTTTTCAGGACACCAAAGATAACGGGTATAATTCAGTACCTGATTGGCAGCATCATTGAAATACTTTTCATCACCGGTCATCTTACCCATACGGGCAAGGAAAGAGATAGCCATGAAGGCGTCATCCGCCCAAATCGTATTGACGTGGGGCCAGATACGCGCAATAGTACCGTCAACCAAGCGGGGCTCGCCATAATTCAGATGTTCGGCAGTTTCATTAATATAACCCAGAAAAGCATCATTAGGGTGCTTCATCTGTAACTCTATCAGACTGGCCCCCATCGGACCGTTATCATCCAAACGCTTGCCACGGAAAATCATATGCCAGCTCAATTTACGGACAGCATTCCAGCCATTTTGCTTGAAAGCTTCGTCATATTGCTTGCGGAAGAAGTCAAGATTGCCTTCATTGAATACAAAATTCATATTCTTCAAGACGTATTTATCATACTTCTTGTCTCCAAGCTTTTCACCCAGTTCCATAAGGGCGATATTTGTTACTCCATTGGTATAGTGCCAGTTATTGTATTTGCACGCCACCTTCACGTCCATATCAAGAGGTAACTTTTTGACAGACTTATATGTTTCGCCAGTCTTCGTATTCTTGAACTCGTATGTAGTGCTAGCCAAAATGCGGTCTGCAATCTTCACGGCAGCTTCTCTTGCCGTCATTTTA
This sequence comes from uncultured bacterium, assembly GCA_905215555.1. Lineage (GTDB taxonomy): Bacteria > Bacteroidota > Bacteroidia > Bacteroidales > Bacteroidaceae > Bacteroides. The sequence continues at coordinate 24,153 of CAJMQU010000028.1, read as the reverse complement.
GTTTGGGCGGTAAGGGCTGCAGCTGCCAGCAGCAGGGCGAGGGAGAGGAATGTTCGCTTCATAATTTTTCAGTCATTAATAATTAGTAGAAAGTGAGCATGTGTCAAAAGTCACTTTCTATACATTTACTCATCATTTAGGCAGATTGAATGCACGAGTCATCTCCTGCATTTGTTCCAGACTCATGCCATCGGGTTCAAAACCCATATTCTTGGCAGCAATATAGATCAGAGCGGACTTATTCAGCACATCCACCTGGTCGAAAGCTGACATTATATCTACATCCACAGCAAAAACCCCGTGTTTTTCCCACATAGCCACATCATAGTCTTCCAGTTGCTCAATAGTAGCCTCTGCCAATTTCACCGAACTCGGCAGTTCGTAAGGAATGATACCCAACCCACGCGGACAGAATGCTTTCGTTTCGGGAATCATGCTCCAAAGCAAATTAGTAGCCACATCTTTTTCGAGGAACTTCTTGCAATGAGTCATGGCAATCAGCTCGATAGGATGAGTATGCAGAGAAGCCTTGTAGGGAGAACCTTTCTCAATCAGACGATTGTGCACACTGAGGTGGGCAGGCAGCTCGGAAGTAGGCATTACCGGATGATCGGCGATGATGACATAAGTGGCGCAGTCGTCCAGAATCCGGATGACAGAACCGTGCTCCATCGGCCAACGAGCCAAATCACGCATACGTTTATTAGTACCTTTACAATAGAAATAACAACCTTTCAGATAAGGAAGAGTAGCACCTATTTGTTTTACTTCGCTGATGGCAGGCAATGCCTTTATTTCATCGTCTACAAACTCGGTGATATTCAGGGTGATGTTACCGCCATTGCGTTCAGCCCACCCTTTTTGCCAGAGATATCCGGCTACTTCTGCCGCTTGATTGACTGCATAAGTCAATGCTGGGCGATTTTCAAGAATTGATTTCATAAAATAATATGTGAATTAATAATAAAAGAGTGAAAGAATGAAAAAGTTAGGCTACGCTATCATGCCGTACAACAACTCTTTCATTCTTTCATTCTTTAACTCTTTAATTATGCTTGTGCCATAGCCACTACGATAATAGAAGATATCAACACGATCAGACCAAGGATAAGCACCGCGATAGTGGTGTTACTGACACCTTTCCATTCCTTCAATAAGATGCCCCACACATTACTGAATGTGACGTTCAGCGACATCAGGATGCTCCATGAGAAAGCAAGCAGCACAGGACTGTCTGTCAGGAAGCTCTTTCCCATTTCGAGACCGAAGAACTGACTGTACCACAACACACCGGCAAGGGCACAGAACAAGAGGTTATTCGTCAGTACTGAACCTTTCACGGACAGATATTCCCTCCCCGTCTTATTTTTGATATTCTGCTGAATGCAGTAAACCGCATTTGTACAGAAACCGCCGAGGGTCACCAGGAAAATCACAGGGAGTCCAGCATACAGAGCCTCAACCTCACCATCAAGCGCAGCCTGCTTAATCGGTGTTCCCGCATCCAGTCCGAGAGCGAAACAAGCACTCATCACACCCGCCAGCAAAGCCACGAGCAAACCTTTCGTCAGTGCAAAATCCTTAACTGCCGCACGCTTTTCCTCTTCCGTCATATTTTTGGAACGAAGACTACCGGCATATCCAATGATGGCGATACCCGCCAGCGTGATACATACTCCGATGAGTAACATCAGCCCCTCGCCGTGCAGCAAATCCTTTCCGGCAAACAAAGCCGGGAAGAGTGTACCGAAACCGGCACACGTGCCGAGAGCGATACTCTGTCCGAGCGCTACCCCCAAATAGCGCATACTCAAACCAAAAGTCAGTCCACCCACGCCCCACAGCACACCGTAAACTATAGCAGGCAGGGCACCACCCGCATCCCAAAGTTCCAACAGGGAGCTTCCCGCCGGAATGGCAAGCAGTGCGCCCAGCAACGGAAAGACAAGCCATGCAAAGATCCCTTGCACCAGCCAGAAGCTTTCCCACGACCAGCCGTCTACTTTTTTTATCGGTACATACGAGCTGCTCTGCCCGAAACTACCAATGGCAATAATCAAAAGTCCTATCAGTGTATTCATAGCTACAAATGTACACTAATTTCAGCGTTTAGAAGTAACGTCTGCTTCATATTTCTGTATCTCGGCAATGAATTCTTCACCCACAGGTACACCATTCTTCAAGCAGAACATATCCCAAACAGCATTCCACGGCAGAGATTTACCCTCTTCGAGTAAGGCAAGACGTTCGAACAACTGGTCGTTCGCCTCGTATTGGCGCAATGTATCCAGCGGTTCCAACAAAGCTTGAAGCACACACTTCTGAGTGGCACGGCTGCCGATAACATAAGCACCGATACGGTTGATGCTGGCATCGAAGTAGTCCAGACCGATATGTACGCGGTCGAGGGCATTGCAACGTACGATTTCCTTGCAGAGATCCATCGTTTCATCGTTCATAATCGTCACATGGTCAGAGTCCCAACGTACCGGGCGGCTCACATGCAACATAATCTCAGGAATGAACAACAACAGTGAGGACAACTTATCTGCAACGCTTTCCGTCGGGTGGAAGTGGCCAGTATCCAGCGTAACAATCTTGTTGCGGCTTACGCCATAACCGATATAGAAATCGTTGGAACCCACCGTGTAGCTTTCCAGACCGATACCGAATACTTTGGATTCAACGCAATCCTTCATATTCTTGTATTCCACTTCGAAGATGCGGTCGAGAGAATCTTTCAGCAGGTCGCGGTAGAGCATACGGTTGACAGTGATGTCTTTGCTGCCATCATGCACCCACAAGTTCATGATACAAGGATCGCCCTGACGACGTCCCATCTCCTCGGCAATGGCACGGCAACGTTTGGTGTGTTCCACCCAGAAATCACGGATACCCTTATCCGGATTTGAGAGGGTGAGGTTACCACTCTTCGGATGGGAGAAAGAGGTGGAGTTGAAGTCCAGTTTCATATTGTTTTCGGCAGCCCACTGCATCCAGCTTTCGAAATGGGCCGGTTCTACTTGATCGCGGTCAACGAACTTGCCCCCGAAATCACCATAGATTTCATGCAGGTTCAGACGATGGGTTCCGGGGATATAACTGGCTGCTTTCAGCACGTCCTGTCTCAATTCTTCCATATTGCGAGCTTTGCCGGGATAGTTTCCCGTAGCCTGAATTCCTCCGGTCAGCACACTCTGCGCTTCAAATCCGGCCACATCGTCGGCCTGCCAGCAGTGCAGGGAGAGGGAAATCTTTTGCAAAGCGTCCATCGCTTTTTCTACATCCACGCCGATAGCAGCATAACGTTCTTTTGCCACTTCATAAGCTCTCTGAATTAATTCTTCTTTCATGATGGTATCAGTTTAATTATAAATTATAAATTAAAAATTATAGCTTGCGGAGTAAGACAAGGGATTATGCCAACTGCAAGAACTTCTGGTAGGCGACATTCCACACTTCCACGTCTTCGGGTTTAAAAGTCTTTAACGGGATGGAGCGGTTGACGAGCTGACGCATGGACACGATGTCACTCGCTGCACCGGCCACCAGGGCTTGTATCATCACATTGCCGATGGCTGTCGCTTCCGACGGCCCTGCAACGACGGGTACACCCAGCGCATTGGCGGTCCACTGGTTCAGCAAATCATTGCGACTTCCACCGCCAATGACGTGCAACACTTCCACCGGACGGGGAGAAAGGACACGCAGATTCTCCAACACCTGGCGGTAACGCAATGCCAAACTTTCGAAAATGCAGCGTACCACTTGTCCGCGGGTTTCGGGTTTCGGCTGGCTATGGTCGGCACAATAGGTACGGATGGCTTGCTCCATATCCGCCGGATTGGCAAATAACGCGTCATCCGGATTTATCAGGCTACGGAACGGTTCGCATGCCTGTGCCTCGGCAATTAGTTCGGGATAAGATACTTCCTCCCAATTGCAACGGCAACGTTCCAGCAACCACATTCCACAAATATTCTTCAACAGACGAATGGTTCCGTCCACCCCTCCTTCATTCGTAAAGTTCAGTGCTTCAGTTTCCTCATTGATGACCGGTGCATCCGTCTCCACTCCCATCAGCGACCATGTACCGCTGCTTAGATAAGCAAAGTTACGATCCAAAGCAGGTACGGCAGCAACAGCCGATGCGGTATCATGTCCGGCAACGGCAATCACAGGTATGGCACCCAGTCCGGTAATCGTTTGTATTTCTTTTGTCAATACTCCCACCTTCTCACCCGGATATACAAAACGACCGAAATTATTTTCCGTCAGTCCGAGTGCTTCGAGCAAAACAGGCTCCAGGCGACGTGTTTCAGCATTCACCAGTTGAGCAGTACTGGCGATAGTATATTCTGTCACCATCTCGCCCGTCAGCAAGTAGCTGAGTGCATCGGGCATAAAGAGCAGCTTATCAGCAGCAGTCAAGGCACTGTCATTATTGCGGCGCAATGTATCTAATTGGAAAAGTGAATTAAAATTCATGACCTGAATCCCCGTCCATCCGTACACTTGCTTACGGGGAACTCGGGCGAAAAACGCTTCTGGGGCACCTATGGTATGAGGATCGCGATAAGAGTAAGGTTGACGGAGCAAGGCGCCATCTTTGCCGACGCATACGAAATCCACTCCCCACGTGTCAATTCCGATGGAAGTTATCTGTACATCCTCCATACGGGCAACCAGTTTCAGTCCCTCTAAAATGTGGCGGTACAATTCGTAAATATCCCAGTAGTAATGTCCTCCGATTTCAATCAGATGGTTAGGAAAGCGGTTCACATCCTGCAATTCCAATCCCTGCGGAGTGAACGTTCCCAAGATAGTACGACCGCTGGTAGCTCCCAGGTCGACCGCAAAAAAGCAATGTTTCATGATATTAAATAGATTTTTGACGATACAAAAATAGGGGATTACTCCCCTATACTCTGTATCAGTTTTGACTGAAAAGATATTGTTTCTGACAGATATGCCACGCTCTGCACAGAATTAATAATTACAACTTAAAAGCAGAGAAGAATTATTATTTCTCTGTCACGCTTTCGCAATAACGGGTCACAACTTTCTCCCCTTCCATATTACGAATATTTACATTCTTCATGGTGATATTCTTACTATATACAAATTCTGCTCCCAGCTTTGAGGTGATATCCACATTCTTCAGCATAATGCCGTCGATAGGCATTTCCGGAATACCATTAAAGAACAAAGCGCGACGAGCACCGGCACAAACCAAATTCTCAACATGAATATTGCGGAAACAAGGCGTTGTTTCATCCACCGGGATCGGTTCTACCTTAGCGGGCACCACTTCACCGCTTTCCAGCACTTCGACTGCCGATTTGCCTCCATAATAAAGATTGAAGGTTATCGGTTCTGTCGGAATATCCATCATGGAGATATTACGTATCCAGATATTCTCCACTACCCCGCCACGTCCACGTTTGCTCTTGAAACGCAAACCTACATCCGTACCGAGGAACTGGCAATTGCTGACAGATACATTGCGTACACCGCCACTCATCTCACTACCTACCACGAAACCTCCGTGGCCTTTGAACACTGTACAACCGTCTACCACCACATTCTCGCAAACACGTCCACGGTGGCGTCCATCCTCATCCTTGCCACTCTTGAGACAAATGCCGTCATCGCCCACGTCAAACGTGGAATTCACAATCAGAGCATTCTTGCAAGACTCCAGATCCAGTCCATCGCCATTCTGCGCATAGCTCGGATTGCGAACCTGCACCTCTTCTATCAGCACATTCTCGCACATCAACGGATGCAGATTCCAAGCAGGTGAATTCTGGAAAATCACTCCCTGCAACCATACATTCTTACACTCTATCAAGCTCACCATCACCGGACGAAGGAAATGACGCACACTCTGCCACTCCTCCTCCGTCTTCAAGTCCTGGGGCACATTCATATTGCTGATAGTATCGCCTTTCAGCGTTTGCGGATAAGGGAACCAATAGGTGGGACGTTTATAAACCCCACCACGGGCAATGGTCTGCCTCCATACGCCTTCCGTTACTTTCTCCCGCTTCAGAGGACGCCAGTAATGTCCGTTACCATCAATGGCGCCTTCTCCCGTTATCGCTACATTTTCCAGATTACGGCCGGAAACGGGCGACTGGCAACGGCGGGTATCCAAACCCTCAAAAACAGTCTCTACCAACGGATATAAATCTACATTGGGCGAAAAGAGAATGACAGCACCTTTTTCCAGATGCAGGTCTATATTACTCTTCAGCACAATCGGTCCGGTAAACCAGACACCGGCAGGAACAATCAAGTGTCCGCCCCCCTTTTCCACCAAAGCATCGATGGCTTTGGCAAAGGCGGTCGTACAAAGTTCTTCGCCATTACCCACTGCGCCAAAGTCAGCAAGGTTCACCTTGCGATCGGGGAATTTCGGTGCTTCTACCCTTGGCATATCAAAAGGCAGGTCTTTATATACCGCTTCATACTTATACGTTGAAGATTGGCAAGCACTGAGCAACCACAGGCAAACGGCTGCAATCACATACAATTGTTTCGTCATTCTTTGTCTTTTTTTCATTTATAATCAGATATTATTTCCATTCACCCAAGTAGAAAGAAGGTACAGGGGCCTGCGGATAACCCATGCTGCGATGTGCCACATAGCTACGGTAAAGCGGATCCTGCATCAATGTCAGGCGACGGTCGCGAGCCGGAATATTGGTATGATAAATGCGCAACTCTCCCGGCAAGGCAGTAATCAGTTCTTCGCGCCAGTCCCCCTCCATATCAGCTATCAGCAGTATATCTCCTTCGATACCTCCGGTCAGGACTTCTCCCTTCCACTTCCAAATATTTTGCTTGCGCCCGCCGGATGAGGAAGAAGCTCCCCAACGGTTATCATCCCCTTTGAAAGTTTCACGCAACAAATCTCCATCCCACCATATCCAATTACGACAGCCGGGTACTTCTTCATTCGTGGCATTTATCTTTTGGCCATCGGCGGTGAGTAGATATTTATCGGTACTTCCGCCTTTGCGGTCTTCACTTGCAAAACATTCCAATCCGGGATAAGAAGGATCAAAATCCGCTACCATACCGTCACCGACATGATACGTTGTCTGTCCGATTTTCCAAACCAACTTACCGGTAGCGGCATCCACAACAGAAACCCCACGACCGTCCTCTTTCTTCGGTTCGCTCACCATGAACACCTGCATTCCCTCCATATCAGGACGAAGTTTACAAAGATAAGCCTTATCACTATGCCCCAGACCGGAAGACCAAAGTAACGTACCGTTATCATCGAGCATACACGAGCCTAACATAATTTCATCCCGTCCGTCGCCGTCCACATCGGCCGTCACCATGCTATGAGCACCCATACTGCGGACAATGGGATTTTCTTCATCCCCATCCCAACGCCAGGCATGTTGCAATTTTCCGTCTTTCAGCATCCAGGCATCTACCACCATCAACTTGTAAGTGCCGCGGGCAGCCAATATATAAGGTGTCTTTCCGTCCAAATAGGCAACCCCCATCTGATTACGGTTCTGGCGAATCAGATTTCCATAGCGATCATTCCGTTCGGGCCAGTCCACGCGGTCTATTTCCTTACCGGTCATGCCATCCAACACGGAGAGATATTCGCTACCGCCGCAAACACGGCCTTTTTCATTTTTTATATAGTCATCAGCGGCAGTCTTTATGGCAACCTCGGCTTTTCCGTCTCCGTTGAAATCGTACACGATGAAAGGTGAATACCAGATACCCGGCTCGATACCCAGTCCCATATCATAAGTCCAGAGGTAAGTTCCATCACTCAGGTAGGCGGATATTCTATATGTTTTTCCGGTAGTATCACCGGGCATACCGGGGTCTACATTTGTCTCGGGGGTGCGAATGATGTAATCATAAATGCCGTCACCATTCAGATCCGCCAAAGCAATCTTCCCGGCTTTTACATTATCTTTCAGGGGAATAGAAGTATAAGACTTTAATCCAGAACGAACAACTTCCTGCTTCTCCGATACAACAGGCTTTTTCCCTCTCACCAGTGCTTCCACCCAATAAGACGCCTTTTCCGCCGGAGTGACATCTGTGAAATCGCAGGTCTGTGTGAGTGGCTTCTTTGTCAGACGCCGCACTTTACCGTCCGTTTCCCGGTAAACGTGAAAGCCGGTGGTCGGAGCATCCGATGCCAATAATCGCCAACTAAGATAGACGCCTTCACCCTCGCGGGCAGGGATTGCCATCAGCCCGCGGTTCAGATTTTCGGTCACACGCTCCCCGGCAAAACCTTCCACCAGGGATTTAGGCTCATGCTTCGGATCGAGTATCTCGTAGTAGTAATGTCTCTCACGAGGGTCCTGGGCATTCAGAACACTTGCCAACCCAAGCAGACAGAGGATAATAAAATTAGATTTCATAGATTATTGTTTTATTCATTTCAAAGCCTGCATGGGAATCAGACGTACAGGTCCCAGCAAACCACTCGGAACCGTTTCCCACTTTCCGTAATGATCCTTCTTGTAATGGATATTCACAATATTGGCATCTTTATAAATACGCCAGGGAACATTGCGACGATCCATATCAGCAATGCGGTTGGCTGGCAGATTGGTCACTTCCACTTCAAGGGTATTCACTCCTGCACGAAGATACTTGCCTGCCAGACAGCGATAAGGAACCGCAATCAGCGTAGCCACTTCCTGACCGTTGATGCGGACACGGGCACTTTCACGAACATCACCGAGATCCAGCATCCACTCTCCGGCATCAGCAGGATTCTTCACGGTGAATGTAGTGGTATAACAGGCGGTTCCCATTATATGCCTTGCATTTTTGGTGGCAAGTTCCGTCCAGGAACCCAAAGACACACTATCCGGAGTGGCACCCACTGCTGGGGTAGCTTCAACAAAACGGAAGCCCCACTGACCGTCAAGAAACAAATTTTTCACCTCATTCATAATGACAGAATGCTTAGTATCTGGCATTATGAGCTTATCAAAAGCTCCATTCTCCCCCACCACAGGCGTCCAATATCCGTATTCCGGCACAACAACCTCCTGGCTATCGAACGTCTTCAATATCACAGACTCACCGGATGCCAATTGCAGGAATACCTCCGTCTTACCATTATTCTGACGCAAACGCGCTTTACCCGATGTTCCATTTATCGGATTATAAAGCATCGCCGAACGTGCTTGTACAGCCAATGGAACCCACCCCTCAGTATCTTCCGCTTTCAGTGCGGAAATGAAATAATGATATCCCTCAGGATGCGAACGTCGGATACTGCTCAGCCCAAAGGTTGTTTTCATTTCTTCGGGAACAGCGGCAGTTGCAGCCAGTGTGCTGATATAGTCTATTCCAAAAATCACATTTCCTTTTCCTTCACGTTCCTTTATTTGCGCAAGAACTTGATTGAACTCCGCGCGGCGTCCGGACAAAGAGTTAAGTCCCGGCACATCTTCTGGATATTGTTCCAGAAAAACAATCATGGCACCTTCATCCGCCAGTTGAAGCAACTTCTCCAGCACATCAGCAGGCATCAGGCGGACACCTGGAACCACCAGTGCTTTATAAGAAACACCACCCGAAGTCAATATCTTACCATCCTGGCACATAGCGTTGCGAATGAAGTTGTCAGAGATATAATCCATATCATAACCCGCACCATAAATACGGTGTACCGCCTCAATAAAACGCGGAGCACGTCTTGCCATCTTATGAATGTCGAACAACAACAAGCGCCCCCCCTGTTCGTCCCACATATCATATACAGGCAGATATACCAGGAAATCATTGTCCGGTTGCCCCATTTGCAGGAAACTCTGGCAACGGGTAATATAATCAAAGAACGCAGGAGCATCCCTCCAAATATTGTTCGTAGGGCTCATATCAATGGAAGCATAGAACTTCCATCCCGGCCATGCCGCCTGAACGGGAGAATAAGTGGTACCGTGGAAATACGTATGGTTCACCCCCGAAACAAACATCAAGTCGATATCAGGCTTACATTGCGAAAGCGAAGTGCGGAAGTGCTCCGTCAGCCACGTAAATGTTTCCGAGCTCGTAAAAAGTTTTCCGGCGATGTGCGCTGCCGAAGAGGCATACTTCAACATGGAAAGATCCGAATCATTGGGACGTGTCAGAGAGTCCTTGCGTAATCCGCAGATGCCGAAGTCGGATAATCCGAAGCCCTCACATTCCGGTACGTCAACCGTTGCATAAAGGTCTATCAGATTGCCGGGCGAGCCATGTGCTTGGTTACGAGTACGCGAACCATGCTTATGAGCCCAATCCGTCCATTGACGGGTGAAGTTCTCCAAAAGCAACTCGGCAAGGGTCTCGCGGTAATCGGAAACGATACGGCGAGTAGTTTCCGTACGTTCCTGCGATAGAAACTCAGGAAGATGTTCTTCCAATTTATAGCCGCGACGGCGGGCAAATTGTTCAAACAGGTCGTCCGTCCAATCGGCACCATAAACTTCGTAAGAGTCATTAAAGAAATTGTGAGGATATGCCGTTGGTATTCCGGCAGAGCCGTCGGCCGTCTGGCCGGCAAAAGCACGTTCAAAACGTCCCAGATAGTTGGAGACAGCTTTCGCAGAGAAGTGATTCATCACATATCCTTCTCCACCGGGGGCAGAACGTTTCACTTTCTGGAATGTCTTCCCTACGAAAGCGGCAATCAGCCGCCACTCTCCTTTCGGAGCTTTCCAATTCAGTTTTCCGTCTGTGAGTTTTGAAGTCAGGTCGTAACAGCGTACCGCCTTTTGCTCTTTCAGAGTAGAAGAATCAGTCAGCACCCTGAAAGCCATCAAACGGGCGAGTCTAGCATACGGGCGTTGTTTTTCGTCCGTCACTTCTACTTTTTCTTTCAGGCGTTCACCGCCTTTCAATGCATATTCTGTAATCAACAGTTTACAAGCTGCATCCTCAACGGACACTTCCGGTCCACCGAAAGGCCAACCCGTACCTGTATTCATATCAATCTCCATACCTAGGCGTGCAGCCTCGTTTTCCGTATGACGCAGCACCTGCATCCACTGCGGAGAAAGAAACTGAATATCATTCGCATCGTTTCCCTGTACACCGTAGATAGGGGTAATCTCCATCGTCCCCATTCCGGCTTTAGAATACGCTTCCAGATTATGAGTCAGGTTGGCGGCATCCACCGCACTCCCCATCCACCACCAACGAGCTGCCGGTTTAGCCTCAACAGTCACTTCGGGCCACAAAATACTTTGTGCGGAGAGAGTGCCGACACAAAAGGAAGTTATGAGTATTACCAATAAATTCTTTTTCATATAAATTTCTATAAATAGATATCCATAATCGGTTCACATAATAACAGACGGATAGTGGATAAATGATAATTTAGGGGCGAATCTATCAGCCTGTAAAGCGCTATCACGTCAATTAGTATACCGAAAGGAAAATCGGTCGGGGCGCCTCGCCCCTAAATTATCATTTGCCCAATTCAAGGCATCCCATAATAAACGGTCCTGTCGCCTTTGCGTCGTTATCCCGCATCTTTTCACCTATATAATATTCAAAGCTGCCGTCGCGATACGGATGTCCGCCCAAACCGCCTACCTGGCAGCAACGGGTCAGCGTCAACGTACCATCCTGGCGTTCCACCATCAACTTGCTCTTCAATCCGCTAAAAGCCTTCTCGGCTACGGCACGATATTTTTCATCAATATATCCCTTATTCACTGCTTTCGCATACGCATTCATAAATTGCGCAGTCACGGAAGCTTCCGGGAAGTTTCCTTTCCGTTTCGGCTGGTCAAGTACCTGATACCACAAACCATTCTTGTCCTGATATTCCGGCAACACCTCTGCCAGTCCCTGTATCCAGCCTATTATCCGAGCGCGTCCTTCGTGATTTTCCGGAATGAAATCCAGCACGTCCACCATTGCCATAAACCACCAGCCGATGCTACGTCCCCAGAAGTTGGGAGAATGTCCCGTTTCCGGATCGGCCCAACGCTGACTCTTGCTTTCGTCCCAAGCATGATGATAAAGTCCAGTCTTGGCATCATACGTATGTTTCTGACAAAGCGTGAATTGCCTCACAGCTTCATCAACCCATTCAGGCTTGTTGAATTCCGCACCATACTGAGCCATAAAAGGTGAAGCCATATACAGACCGTCCAACCAAATCTGATGTTGGTAAATCAGTTTATGCCAATAAGCACCTTCCAGCGTGCGGGGATGATTTTTGAGTTGCTTGATAAGCGCATCCATCGCCGTTTTATACTTCTCCTTACCCGTCTCACGATACAAATCGAACAAGACTTTACCGGAATTGATATAGTCAATATTATAGGTCTCCACATGATATAAGTGGATTTCTCCCTTATCGTTAATCAGTGAGTCCGCCCATTGCTCCACATAGTCAAAATAACGGCGTTCACCCGTCTTCTTCCACATTTTCAGCATCGCGCAGCAACCCACACCTTGAGCATAGCCGAAGAAAAGACGCTTGCCATGATCCAACTGATAAGCTTTCGGGAATCGCACCATCTCCGAATCAGCAAACCAACGCGCGTAAGAGTCCGGCTCCCAAGTATCCGTACGGAAAGGAGTAGCAGGAAAGCCTGTCTTATTATAAAGATTCACTCGGAAGAAATTACAATATGCATAACGCACAGCTACAGGACTGGAAACCTGCGGAGCCGAGACTTCCAGCATATTGCCTTTTATCACAGCTGTAGCAGGATAAAAACGACGATCGGCACCAGCAACGATAACTCCTTTCACCGGTTCGTTATCCGATGTCGTCAGCCCGTCTTCAGCATAGTCGAAACTCAACACAGCTTTATTACCTTCCACTTTCATCGCCTTGAACACCGGACCGGAATAAGCTACATTCTTGTCATATTGCTTAGCCAGTGCCCATGCAGCCAAACGTTCACCAGTCACCGTCTTATTGCGCGGATGGATATCGAGCGAGTCACCCACATCAGTGATTACCGCCATACCTACATTCTTCAACCCGCTTTGCCACGTCTTGAGTTGTGCTTCGCGAATCGTTGCAGGCTGCCCGTAATGTGGAGCTATCTGCACAAAATAGAACGGCATGTCCGGTTGCTTCCACTCCTTGCGCCAACTGTTTATCATATTGGTGAAAACCCGCTGATATTTATCTGCACGAATGGAATTCGACTCTCCCTGATACCAAATATTACCTTTTATAGTATAGCCCAGAATGGGATGTATCATACCGTTCCACAATGTAGCCGGCACTTTAGAATAGTTTTTCTGCTGCTTCACGCCTTCCAAAGCAAAGTCCTTCAGCACATCGGCATAAAGCGGATTCTTCTTCATCACATCCAGTTTCGTCCATGATTCGGCATGCGTACCGCCCCAGGTCGACTGGATCAACCCCACAGGCATCTTCAGTTCCTTATGCAACTTACGACCGAAAACAAAACCCACAGCCGAGAAGTCATACAGATTCTTCGGATTACAAACCAACCATTGTCCTTCACAATCATCCATCTCACCATCGGGTGCCAATTGGTGTTCTACATGGAACAAACGGATTTCAGGATAATCGGCATCCTTCATTTCCTCTGCTTCGTTCAGCATACCGGTTTTCCATTTCACATCGGGATGACGTGATACCGAAAACTCCATATTACTCTGCCCTGTGCAAAGCCAGACTTCACCTATCAATACATTATTAATATGAATCGTGTTCTCACCACTCACCGTAATAGACTGATTGGTGGTTGCGTCCGGTGTTTTCAACTTCACCGCCCATTTTCCATCGGTAGCCGCCTTTGCCGTAACCGCCTTATCCGTCCAGGACGCTTTTATCGTTACCCGTTCTCCGGGCGCAGCCTTACCCCACAGGTTTACCTGTGTGTTCTGCTGCAACACCATGTTATCTGAGAAAATAGCAGGAAGTATTACTTTTGCTTCTGCTGTGAGAGAAGCAACCAAACCTAAAAAAAGGAAAATTGAAAACCAAAAGAGCTTTTTCATGTGCCTTTAATAGTTTATAGATTCACATAGATTAAATATAAAAACAGAATATGCCAGAATCTGACGGCACAAAAATAGAGGTTTCCTTCGAAATCCCCTCTCTATATTTTGATAGTTTTCTTATTGCTTTTGTCGTTTCAGGAAAGTTACAAGCAACTTTTAACAAAGTTTCTCCGTCAAGGTACCATTCCGGCTTCTTCCATTGCCAAATAAAATAGATCTTGATAGACATACAGCGAAACAAAGAATGCCTATAAGAATCATTCCTACTATTATAGAAGAAACAGCCAGTTTGATTTATCTTTAAACCCGTTTTGCACTTTCAGGACGGTTATGAATATATTTTAGATACAGATTTCCCATTTTATGCATAAAGCACAGCATTAATAGTATAAAAAGTACAAAAAACCTCTCTTTTTTGCATATTCTCTCCAAAATATTCTCTACTTTTGCGCCATTCTAAGAATAATTATACAAAAAAATGAAGAAAAAAGCCAATCGGTTAGACGCAATTAAGATGATTATCTCAAGCAAGGACGTCAGTTCACAAGAAGAACTGCTGCAAGCTTTAGGTAAGGAAGGCTTTGAGTTGACACAAGCCACCCTCTCCCGCGACCTGAAACAACTGAAAGTAGCCAAAGCAGCGAACATGAACGGGAAATACGTATATGTATTACCCAACAATATTATGTACAAACGAACCAACGACCAAAGCGCCAGTGAAATGCTGATGAACAGCGGCTTCGTCTCCCTACAATTTTCGGGCAACATTGCCGTTATCCGTACGAGACCGGGCTACGCCAGCAGTATGGCCTACGATATTGACAACCGCGAATGTCCCGCTATTCTGGGCACCATCGCCGGAGACGATACCATCATGTTGGTAGTGCACGAAGCCGCTTCGCATAGTGAAGTACGCGACTTCCTGTCACAAATCATACCTAACATAGAATAAATGAAAAACTAACAATGAAGAATAGAGGATTTTGCTGCGCTGTGTAAGCATGTCGCATGGTGATTCTTCATTCTAAAATTATTAATTAAATACGAAATGGATACCAAAAAAGTGGATGTGATGGTGGCTGACGCCTCTCACGAAATTTATGTAGATAAGATTTTGGATACCATCAGAGAAGCGGCCAAAGTACGTGGAACGGGCATCGCAGAACGCACACACGAATATGTGGCGACAAAAATGAAAGAAGGAAAAGCAATCATCGCCTTGTGCGGAGATGAATTTGCCGGTTTCACCTACATCGAAAGTTGGGGAAACAAGCAATACGTCGCTACCTCCGGTTTGATTGTGCATCCCGACTTCCGCGGCATAGGACTGGCAAAGCGAATCAAAATGGCATCTTTCCGTCTGGCACGCCTGCGATGGCCTAATGCCAAAGTATTCAGTCTCACCAGCGGAGCAGCCGTCATGAAAATGAATACGGAACTGGGATACGTCCCCGTCACTTTCAATGAACTGACCGATGACGAGGCTTTCTGGAAAGGTTGCGAAGGTTGCATCAACCACGACATATTAGTAGCTAAAAACCGTAAGTTCTGCATCTGCACCGCAATGCTCTATGACCCGGACTTACATGAAGATGATAAAATTTAAAATACAAGGATATGGAAAAGAAGAAAAAAGTAGTAGTCGCATTCAGCGGTGGTCTTGACACCTCATTTACGGTAATGTACCTTGCCAAAGAAAAAGGATACGAAGTATATGCAGCTTGTGCCAATACCGGCGGTTTCAGCCCCGAACAACTGAAAACGAACGAAGAAAACGCCTACAAACTGGGTGCAAAAGAATATGTCACCATCGACGTAACCCAGGAATATTACGAGAAGAGTCTGAAATACATGGTATTCGGCAACGTACTGCGCAATGGTACCTACCCCATTTCCGTAAGTTCCGAGCGCATCTTTCAGGCACTTGCCATCGCCCGTTATGCCAATGAAATCGGTGCGGATGCCATCGCCCACGGTTCTACCGGTGCAGGGAACGACCAGATTCGCTTCGACATGACATTCCTTGTATTGGCTCCTGGTGTAGAAATCATCACGCTGACCCGCGATATGGCGCTGAGCCGCCAGGAAGAAATAGACTACCTGAACAAGCATGGTTTCTCTGCCGACTTCACCAAACTGAAATATTCCTATAACGTAGGCCTGTGGGGCACTTCCATCTGTGGGGGGGAAATTCTGGATTCTGCACAAGGCCTGCCCGAAACGGCTTACTTGAAGCATTGCACTAAAGAAGGCAGCGAGCAACTGCGCCTTACCTTCGAGAAAGGCGAACTAAAAGCCGTAAACGATGAAACATTCGACGATCCCATCAAGGCTATCCAGAAAGTGGAAGAGATCGGTGCCGCTTACGGCATCGGCCGTGATATGCACGTAGGTGACACGATTATCGGTATCAAAGGACGCGTAGGCTTCGAGGCTGCCGCTCCGATGCTGATTATCGGTGCACACAAATTCCTGGAAAAATATACACTGAGCAAATGGCAGCAATACTGGAAAGACCAGGTTGCCAACTGGTACGGTATGTTCCTGCACGAAAGTCAGTATCTGGAACCGGTGATGCGTGACATCGAAGCCATGTTGGAATCTTCACAACGCAACGTGAACGGTACGGCTATCCTGGAACTCCGCCCGCTGGGTTTCTCAACCGTAGGTGTAGAGAGCGAGGACGATTTGGTAAAGACCAAATTCGGCGAATACGGTGAAATGCAGAAAGGCTGGACGGCAGAAGATGCAAAAGGCTTTATCAAAGTAACTTCCACCCCGCTGAGAGTGTACTATAACAATCATAAGGACGAAGAGATTTAAATCTTATGAATGAGAAGCAGAAGCTCACACGACCACGTAGTGGCCGGATGCTTTCCGGTGTATGTGCCGGATTAGCCAATTTCTTTGGACTCGACGTGTCCTTAGTACGGGTCGTGTACGTTATGGCTACGATATTTACTGCCTTTGCAGGTGTAGTCATCTATTTTATAATGCTAATTATCATACCAGAAGAACCCAATAGATATTATCGAAATGATTAAAGTAGGAATCATCGGCGGAGCAGGATATACGGCAGGTGAATTAATACGCTTGCTGATTAACCATCCGGAAGCGGAAATCGTATTCATCAACAGCTCAAGTAATGCCGGAAACAAAATTACCGATGTACACGAAGGATTGTACGGGGAAACGGAGCTTGTCTTCACCGACGAGTTGCCTTTGAACGAAATTGATGTATTATTCTTCTGCACCGCCCATGGCGATACGAAGAAATTCATGGAAAGCCATAATCTGCCTGAGGAACTGAAGGTTATCGACCTTTCGATGGATTATCGCATTGAGAGTGATGACCACGAATTCATCTACGGCCTGCCGGAACTGAACCGCCGCGCCACCTGCAAAGCGAAATATGTGGCCAATCCCGGTTGCTTTGCCACCTGCATCCAACTGGGACTGTTGCCTCTCGCCAAGCACCTGATGCTGAACGAGGACATCATGGTAAACGCCATCACCGGCAGTACCGGCGCAGGCGTAAAGCCGGGTGCGACGAGCCACTTCAGTTGGCGTAACAACAATATGAGCGTTTATAAGGCTTTCGACCATCAGCATGTACCCGAAATCAAACAATCGCTCAAACAGTTGCAGAACAGTTTCGACTCGGAGATTGATTTCATTCCTTATCGCGGTGACTTTGCACGCGGCATCTTTGCTACTATCGTAGTTAAGACCAAGGTTGCACTGGACGAAATCACCCGTATGTACGAAGAATATTATGCCAAAGACTCCTTTGTACATATCGTAGACAAGAACATTGATCTGAAACAAGTGGTGAACACCAACAAGTGCCTCCTGCATCTGGAGAAGCACGGTGATAAATTGCTTATCATCTCCTGCATCGACAACCTGCTGAAAGGCGCCAGCGGACAGGCGGTGCATAACATGAATTTAATGTTTAATCTGGAAGAAACAGTGGGTTTAAAATTAAAACCCAGTGCTTTCTAAGTAATTTGTAATTAAAAACATGAAACTATTCGACGTATATCCTCTTTTTGACATCAATATCGTCAAAGGGAAAGGTTGCCACGTATGGGATGAGAACGGTACGGAGTACCTCGACCTTTATGGTGGTCATGCAGTCATCTCTATCGGACATGCCCACCCGCATTATGTGGAAATGATAAGCAAACAAGTTGCTACGTTGGGATTCTACTCCAACTCGGTCATCAACAAGTTGCAGCAGGAAGTTGCCGAACGTTTTGGAAAAGCATGCGGTTATAACGACTACTCCTTATTCCTAATAAACAGTGGTGCTGAAGCTAATGAAAACGCTTTGAAACTAGCATCTTTCCATAACGGACGTACGCGTGTTGTTTCCTTCAACAAGGCCTTCCACGGGCGTACTTCACTGGCAGTGGAAGTAACCAATAACCCTAAAATCATTGCTCCTATCAACAATTGCGGACACGTTACATACCTTCCCCTAAACGACATAGAAGCCATGAAAGCCGAACTGGATAAGGGGGATGTCTGTGCAGTAATCATTGAAGGCATTCAAGGTGTAGGCGGTATTCAGTTACCGACAGATGAATTTATGCATGCCCTGCGTGAAGCCTGCACGGCACACAACACTGTACTGGTTCTTGATGAAATTCAGAGCGGCTACGGACGCAGCGGTAAATTCTTTGCCCACCAGTATAATGGAATCAAAGCCGACATCATCACCGTAGCCAAAGGCATCGGTAACGGTTTTCCGATGGCAGGCACACTTATCAGCCCGATGTTCACCCCTGTTTACGGACAACTAGGCACCACTTTCGGTGGAAACCATCTGGCATGCAGCGCAGCGCTCGCCGTGCTGGACGTGATAGCACAGGAAAACCTGATAGAAAATACAGCCAAAGTCGGTGACTACCTGATGACGGAACTGAAAAAGTTCCCACAGATCAAGGAAGTTCGCGGACGCGGTCTGATGATTGGCCTCGAATTTGAAGAACCGATCAAGGAATTACGCTTGAAACTGCTGAAAGAACAGCATGTATTTACCGGTGTCAGCGGCACTAATGTAATCCGTCTGTTGCCGCCTCTCTGTCTCAGCATGGAGGAAGCTAAAGAGTTTCTTGAGCGCTTCAAGAAAGTACTTTGATATTTGAGATAATCAGCCATAAAGCAGTTTCCGGACTTTCCAATGTCTTTAGAAGCTGCTTTTTGTTTAGTATGTAGTGACAGTTTTTACTATTATTAGAGTATAAAAGTAGAAAAAATATCTACCTTTGCCCATCGTCAACCCTTTTAATAACAAAATGATATGAAAACAGCAATTATTGGAGCTGGAAATATGGGTGGTTCCATCGCCCGCGGATTGGCAAAGGGGAGCATTATTCCCGCCAGCGATATCATCGTTTCTAACCCTTCTCAAAGCAAACTGGATGCACTGAAAGCTGAATTCCCCGCTTTGCAGACTACTCACGATAATCAGGAAGCCGTCACCGGTGCCGATTTTATCATACTTGCCGTGAAGCCCTGGCTCATCAAACCCGTACTGCGTGAACTGAAGCTGAAAAGTAAACAAATCATCATTTCCGTTGCCGCAGGCATCAACTTCGAGGAGTTGGCCCACAATGTTGCTGAAAAGGAAATGACCATGTTCCGCATCATCCCCAATACCGCTATCAGCGAAATGGAAAGTATGACGCTCATCGCCAGCCGCAATGCCACCAAAGAACAGGAACAGCTGATGCTGGACATTTTCAACCAGATGGGACTTGCCATGCTTATCCCCGAAGAAAAGTTCGCCGCCGCCACTTCCATGACTTCCTGCGGCATTGCCTATGTATTGAAATATATCCAGGCAGCCATGCAAGCCGGCATCGAGATGGGCATCTATCCCAAAGACGGTATGCGCATGGTGGCACAAACCGTGAGAGGAGCTGCCGAACTGATACTGAAAAACGACACACACCCCAGTGTGGAAATTGATAAAGTATGCACTCCCGGAGGTATCACCATCAAAGGCATCAACGAGTTGGAACATGCAAATTACACCTCCGCCATCATCAACGCCATAAAAAAAAGCGTGTGATGCAAACTATCACATGGATTAAGGACTCATAATTTATTCATTAAATAACAACCACATGGACGAACAAATTAAGCAAATTGCAGAACGCCTTCGCGGACTTCGTGATGTACTGGAACTGACAGCCGAAGACATCGCTCACGAATGTGACATCTCTCCTTATGACTACCGTCTTGCCGAAACAGGAGACTTTGATATCTCCGTAAGCATGCTGCAAAAGATCGCACGCAGATACGGGGTGTCACTGGATGCACTAATGTTTGGCGAAGAACCCAAAATGAGTAGCTACTTCCTGACCCGTGCCGGAAAAGGGACCAGCATCGAACGTACGAAAGCCTACAAATACCAGTCACTGGCCGCAGGTTTCATTAACCGCAGCGTAGACCCGTTCATCGTAACCGTTGAACCCAAACCGGACGATGAACCAATACACTATAACAGCCACGCCGGACAAGAGTTCAACCTTGTACTCGAAGGACGCATGATGGTTAACATCGACGGCAAAGAACTTATACTAAACGAAGGGGACAGCCTTTACTTCAACTCCAAGCTGCCACATGGCATGAAAGCACTGGATGGAAAAACGGTACGCTTCCTGGCAATAATAATGTAATCATGGTAGAAAGATTTTTATCGCAAACCTCTTTCACTTCACAAGAGGACTTTATCAAAAACCTGAAAATAAACGTACCGGAGAACTTTAACTTCGGCTACGATGTAGTAGATGCCTGGGCTGAGGAACAACCCGACAAACGTGCCTTGTTATGGACCAATGACAAAGGAGAATTCCGTCAATACACATTCGCCGACATGAAGTACTATACCGACAAGACGGCTTCCTATTTTCAAAGCCTCGGCATCGGACGTGGAGACATGGTGATGTTGATATTGAAACGCCGTTTTGAGTTCTGGTTCAGCATCATAGCGTTGCATAAACTCGGTGCAATCGTTATTCCCGCCACACACTTACTGACAAAGAAAGACATCATATACCGTTGTAATGCCGCAGATATCAAGATGATTGTCTGTGCTGGTGAGTCTGTCATCACCGAACACATCACCGCCGCAATGCCAGAGTCTCCCAGCGTGAAGCAACTGGTCAGCGTAGGCCCTGAAGTGGCTGAAGGCTTTGAAGATTTCCACAAAGGCGTCGAAAACGCTGCTCCTTTTGTGAAACCGGAACATCCGAATACGAATGATGACATCTCACTGATGTACTTCACCAGCGGAACTACCGGCCAGCCGAAAATGGTTGCCCACGATTTCACTTATCCGCTAGGACACATCGTCACCGGCAGTTTTTGGCACAACCTGACGGAAGACAGTCTGCACCTCACCATTGCCGACACCGGTTGGGGAAAAGCTGTGTGGGGAAAACTTTACGGTCAGTGGATTGCCGGAGCCAACATCTTCGTGTATGATCACGAGAAGTTCACTCCTGCCGCCATATTGGAGAAGATACAAGATTATCATGTAACTTCTCTCTGCGCGCCTCCCACCATCTTCCGCTTCCTCATTCACGAAGACTTGACGAAGTACAACCTCTCGTCACTGAAATACTGTACCATTGCCGGAGAGGCTCTGAACCCCGCTGTGTTTGAGACCTTCAAAAGACTGACAGGCATCAAACTGATGGAAGGCTTCGGACAAACAGAAACCACCCTGACCATCGCCACCATGCCCTGGATGGAACCGAAACCTGGCAGTATGGGATTGCCCAATCCGCAATACGATGTAGACCTGATAGACAACGACGGTCGTTCAGTGGAAGCCGGTGAACAGGGACAAATCGTAATTCGTACGAACAAGGGCAAGCCACTGGGACTATTCAAAGAATATTATCGTGATGCCGCCCGCACGCGCGAAGCCTGGAACAACGGTATCTACTATACCGGAGACGTTGCCTGGAAAGATGAAGACGGTTATCTCTGGTTCGTAGGCCGTGCCGATGACGTAATCAAGAGTTCCGGCTACCGCATCGGTCCGTTCGAAGTGGAAAGTGCTTTGATGACTCACCCTGCCGTAATAGAGTGTGCCATTACCGGCGTGCCCGACGAAATCCGGGGGCAGGTAGTGAAAGCTACCATCGTACTGGCCAAGGAATATAAAGGCAAAGAAGGCGAAGAACTCATCAAAGAGTTGCAAAACCATGTGAAGAAAGTGACTGCTCCCTACAAGTATCCGCGCGTCATCGAATTTGTAGACGAATTGCCGAAAACCATCAGCGGAAAAATCCGCCGCGTGGAAATCCGGGAAAATGATACTAAATAAAAGAGAAATAACACAGAATAAGCTATTTCTACATCGTTTGCACCTTTTATGCTACTTTTTGACCGATTTGCGTTATTGCATTTCATGCAAACCGCTTACATTTGCGTCCGAAAAGTACAACTAAAAGTTTTAAGCACATGATTACAAGTAGAAAGATTTCCCAGATTAACGTTTTCGCAGGTAGTCCCTGGGAAGTGGAAAGTGTGAAGCAACTGTTAAAGTCTGCTTACATCAACGCTTCAACTGAAGATAGAGGTAATGGCATTCATGTGTCTGTTCCCTGTCAGCCGTACACCGCAGCTGTACGGCTCATCAGCAACCGAAAAGTTTAAGGCTAAAGAGAAGACGAAGTAAAACAAGACTGCCCGCCGGAAGAGAATTCCAAGCGGGCAGTTTTTTTTATTAATAGACCACATCTCCACCTTCGGAGTCTTCGCTATATCTTATATCAAAACGTCCTTCTTCTATACTCCCGCCACCGAACGTGCCACTGATAATAGTTCCGTTCATACGAGTGATATAAGCCTCACCATCTTCCAGTGTTTCACCGTCAAAACTTGTATTGACATAAGTACAGACAGCTCCCTGCCTTGGGTTCACAAGCGTAAAATGCAAAGAACTGAAAACACCGACTTCGGCAGTAATCCTAACGTAATAGTTGCCTTCTTCATCATAAGTACGGACATCCGGCTTTCCAAACCGTCCGGAAGCATACACCCAGCCGTCTATCAAACAACCTAACGTATTTTCTCCCGTCGTTGTAGCTTCGGGCATCAGTGTCGGGTCTACCGACTTATCTTCCTCGCAGGCGCAACAGAGAACCAGTAGGAACAGAAATAATAACTTTTTCATAGTGCTCAAAAATGATAGTTTAAACCGAAGACTAAAGATAACTGTCCGAAATAACCAGTACCGGTTTTCGGATTTTCCACATTCCACCTTTTATCGTGATACTTCACCGAATAAGTATCCGAACTGGATGCCAGCCAATTCAGGCGAACCGAAGCCCCCCAGTGGCTCGTCAGGAAATACTCACCCGAAAATGCCAGATTGCCAGCAAGTTTGTCCATCGAAACATTCCGCGGCTTACCATATACTTTACTTTTATCCTTATAGCACTGATAACCTATTCCACCGGACAACTGAAGTTGGTAATGTGTCTTCACCATCGACAAAGATATTTGCGGAGCCATATAATGCATCAGAATCTTATCCAACCCGGATTCATACGTATTCTTATAAGAACTTCCCTGATACAAGGCTCCCACTCCAAACCTCACCGTCCGACCGACAAGCTGTGCCAGATAACTGACATCCCAAGCCACCCCTTTTCGTAAATCACTGCGATAGGCATCCGTTCTGTCGGTGATTCCCATTAATTGTCCCAAATACCACGATGGTCCGGCATGAACAGAAAAAGAGGACCCTTTATCACCTGCACTTTGGGCATACAAAGAGGTGGTCAGCAATACCCCTACAAAGGAACAAAGCAAGTACTTCATAATGATTGGTATAATGTTTTTTCTATTAAATGCAAAAAAAAGAAAAGTACTGCACACTGACAGTTTTTTTATCACCTTTTCCTTGGCACATCTCGTGTACTTTAATAAGAAGCAACTTAATAACTCTCTGGAATAAGGGAAAAATTTAGTAATCCCGAAAACAAAATATATAATCCTGAATGGAAGCCCCAGCAGCTATCTAAAAGAATAAAGCCCCGTAAACATATAGTTTACAGAGCTCTAATTTGGTACTCGAAGCGGGACTTGAACCCGCACAGCCGCAATGGCCAAAGGATTTTAAGT
>CAJMQU010000027.1 GCA_905215555.1 uncultured bacterium | reverse complement strand
ACGACTTCCACAATTCTTCTAACCTTAAATCTAAATCTCTATGAAAAAAACGTGCGACAAATATAGGGGTTTATCGCATATCAAGATATTAATAAAAGATATAAAGGAATGATAAACATTTAAGATTTACTAAAGAGCCAGTCTGAATCTTACTTTTCCAGACACAAAGATACTGAAACACAGTTTTTTCTCTGTATACTTGCTTATTCTCTGTGTATCTAGGTTTAATATTTCATTTCTGAACAGTTCCTAAATAAGAGGGAAAAGCTTTAGAGAATCGTATTTAACAAGTCTGCATAGATAGGATTTTGTTGTAACAAATGGGGTACCCCTGTCATAAACAGTTGCTTACGGGCACGAGTGAGTGCTACATTCAGTTTACGGTCAATCCAAACTCCTCCCTCTTCCGTAAGATTGGCAAGGAATTTTAGTTGATAAGCACGATTCACACAGAAAGAATAAATAATCACATCACGCTCGCTTCCCTGAAAACGTTCGACGGTATCCACCAGAACATCACTCAAAGCCGGAATTCCTAAAGCAGCTATTTCACTCTTAATGAGGGCTATCTGACTACGATAAGGAGTAATGATACCCAAAGTCATGGCAGGCTGGAAGCCTGAATCACCAGCCTCGTATTGCCGATAGACAGCAGCGGCCAGTCGGGCTGCAAGCCGTGCCTCAAAATGATTAATCTTTGCTGATTGAGATGCAGCTTCCGACTCGGAAGGCAGGAAAGCCACACGACGCACCAATATATCCGCGAACTCATCCCCTTCGAGTTCAGGAGCAAGCACAAGTTCGCCTTGCTGATGCGGCAAGCCGACAATTTCCAGCAACCCACCATAAAAGGCACGATTCGGAAACCGAGCTACTTCCACGTTCATGCGTCCCTGGCGGCAAAGCATGTCATGGAAGTGATTAGCGGTTAGCGATAAGTGATCAGCGGTGCAGGCAAGTTTACGGTAGAGACGTTCGAAAAGAGAGTCTTTTAAGTTATGCACCCCGATGCTATGCAAACAATCCTCACAAACCTCTGATTGAGATTCGGATTGAAGTACGACAGCAGGCAGTTGCTTATGGTCGCCTATGAGGATGAATTTACCTATAGCATTTCCGCCAGCCACATTCCGGGCACAGAGAAGTCCTAACAGTTGTGGTTCCAATATCTGAGTGGCTTCATCCACAATTGCCACATCGAAAGTCTTCAGACGGAAAAGTTCGGTCTTAGAAGAGAAAGTGGAGACAGTACCTACGAAAACACGGCAACGTTCTATCCGGGCATGCACTTCACGACGTGTGGAACAAGGTTCCAGCACATTCTCTATCAAATGCGAGCGGAAAGAAATGTCACAGGTAAGTTCACTCCCGATACGGATAAAATCGACCTCAGGCGTTATGGCAGAGAGAGTCTTGCATATTTCATCGACTGCACGGTTCGTGTACGAGAGCAATAATATCTGTTTCCCTTCACGATAGAAAGCCTCCACCATACCACGCAAAGCGCGGGAAGTCTTTCCTGTACCCGGAGGGCCGACCAGAAGAAAATAATCTTTTGCTGCCTGAGCTTTCAGAGTGATACGGGAAAAATCATTCGGAGCAGCCTCAATACAAGTATCAAAAGAAGGGTCGAACTCCGGCTCACGCTGGAACAATAATAAATCCCGGCGATCCTTGTTAGCAGAAAGAAAAGCAGAAAGCCCCAGATACATGCTGCGAAAAGAAGTATCCATATAGTCGTGCTCAATGGCATATCGACTGTCAGGAGGAAGCACAGAAGCATTTTGCTGCGAAGCACGAAGACGGATGCGGATATCCCGGTCGGTGATGCACTCGATATTTCCTTTGAATACCATTTTATTGGTTACATTGTCCGTATCATTATTACGTTGATATAGAACAATGGAGTCTCCTTCACGGAAATTCGGTAAGGTTTGCGAGGAACGGGCGAAGGATGATTCGTCCCTACAGGCATCGCACCCGCCTGACAACGAAGAGTTATTATCTGCCCGCGCCAGTACAAGATAGGCTTTGTGTATATCCGCCGCATGATTTTCCAGAATGGTCAGGTCATACAAAATCTCACCCGCCTCGCACTTTTCTTCAAGCGTAGACAACCACAAAGCAGCGGCACCCGTGCGACCTTCATAGTCAATGTCTCCTGATTTAGAAGTATATAGTTCCTTGGTTATAAAATTGTAGAGCGTATAGAAATAGCACTGTTCCAGTGGAGTGAGCGTACGGATACGCTGTGCCACGGCATCAATGGAAGGACAAAGATAGCGTTTCCACAACGTATTGTTCAAATGGCGTTCGTTCAGCGTATCCGGATTAATATCCTTCAACCGTTCTGCAGTGTAGTGCGGGCTGTTACGCAGTTGCATACCATATTCATTTGCCACAATCCGGTTACGTACATCCATTACACGCCGCACCATTGCCCAAGATGGACGGGCAGGATACAGCAACGGGTAACGGGTATACAGCAAATACGCTTTCACCTTGCGGTGGTCCATCCCCATAGAATACTCCAGCACAGCCTGATAGAGCAGCATCTGTACTTTATTATTTTCCTTCGGTTCCACTTTACCCCGGATAGAGTATTCATCCGCTTTACCTGACTTCATTTCTATGAAAGAAGACATGTCACGCTGCATATAGTCCAAACGTCCTTGCAACCCCAAGGCTTCACAAATATAGGTAGGCTCCAACACTGCATCCGTCTTATCCAATTCATAACCGGGAGCGCGGAATGTCTCCGTCACCATCTGCCGGATATGATCGAAGTGCCGCTTACAATCTGCAAAAAATTCCTTTTCCTTCTCCCTGTCCAATAAATCGGCACAAGCAGCCAGCTCAATGGAATAGCTGCGGAAGGCTTTCTTCATGCAAGCCAGATAGTCGGGGTCTTTCTTGGCGTAAATCCATTCATCCAGAAAAAGGTTGGCAATGTTACCAAGCAAAAGAGGACGCGTATTATCGGGCGACTGCAAACGCGCCAACAGATAATTGGCGGGATGATGTCCGTAATCCTTAAAACACTCTGCAAGAGAACTGATATCCAACAGGTAATCAGGTTCCAAAATAATAAAAGAAGGAGTCAAGATGCCTTCCTCATCCACAGCCACATCCAGCAAGTTGACTTGCGCATGCCGCCACAGCAACTGGCAGGTTTCGGCAAACTCTTCATTCACCTGAGGCACATTATAACGCACACGTAACGGCTCGTCAGCAACAGTGTCTACAGGAGATACATATAAATAGGTGTCATCAGCATACTGAAAGCAGACGCGCATTCGTCGTACCCGTTCCCTGGCGGGCGGAGTAATGATATAAGTGGCATCTGCACGGGGTAACAGACGATAGAGCACGGCAGGAATTTCTTCTCCTGTAAGCCGTTTCACAAAGAAAGTCAGTGTCTTGACATCCCGTAAAAGGTTTTCACGCGAGGGTTCAGCCTGCCGGTTCAGTACTGCATTGGAAGTCAGCCGGAAAGTGTGCAGCCGATTTTGTTCCACCACAGATAGTCCGGCTTTGGACGCCACGAAACTGATGCGTGCGGAAAGGTCGGTCATTTGCAGACTGCCATCCGGCATCTGTGTGCGGCAAAGACGCTCCAGGAATTCACGAAGTTGACGATAAGCCGCCACCAATGGAATATCTTCATCCCGGCAAACTGTGAATAGAAAATGATAGTATTCCCGTATGTCTTCTTCCATCGTTCCTTCTCCCACCATCATTCCTCCTTGTCTTCATCAGTCTCGTCCGTGTCGGTCTTCTTGTCTTTAATCATCAAGATACTCAACTCATAGAGCAGATAAAGCGGAACGGAAACCACGGTCAAAGTAAAAGGATCGCCCGTCGGTGTTATGATAGCTGCGACAATCACGATAATCACCAGTGCATGACGGCGATACTTACGCAGGAAAGATTTGTGTACCAGCCCCAGCAACGAGAGCAGCCAGGTCACCAATGGCAATTCAAAAGCCAGTCCCATGCAAAGCACCAGCATCATGAAATTATCTATATAGGAATTCAGGGAAATCTGATTTTCGATAGCCGCGCTCAGTTGATAAGTGGAGAGAAAACGCAATGTCAACGGGTAGACCATGAAATAGCCCAGCAACACACCGAGGAAAAACATCACCGTACCGATACACAAAGCTTTCTTCACCCCACGGCGCTCATTGGGATAGAGGGCAGGACTGATAAATTTCCATATTTCAAAAAAGATATAAGGAGTAGCCGTCACCACCGACATCCAAAAAGCAGTGGACATATGTATAAAGAACGGGGCTGCCAGATTGATATTAATAAGTTTGACCTGGAATTCCTGCGTAAAGAAGTCATCGTGAAGGTCGAAAACCTTGCCTACATAACGCAACACGTCATAGAAGATGAAATCATTGTGACAAGGCGCCAACACTACATTATCAAACAACCAAGGCATCGCAATGAAGTAACCGACAGCCAATACAAACCATACGCCGAGTACGCGAAACAGCACACGGCGCAATTCATCCAAATGATCCCAGAAAGTTAGTTCTTTATCCGCCATAATGAGTACGAGTTACGGGCTACAAGCTATGAGTTACGAGTGCTGTTCAGCGCTAACGGCGCAGCCACTTGTAGCCCGTAGCTTATAACTCGTAGCTAATTCATTTATCTTTCGCTACCGGTTCGTCGATGTCCGCCTTAGTTTTATTGATTTCTTCTTTTGCTTCGTTCACACCTTCCTTGAAGCTTTTTACGCCTTTTCCAAGTCCTTTCATCAGTTCGGGGATTTTTTTACCACCAAACAACAACAGGATCAACAGAGCAATGATGACCCATTCGGAACCACTGGGCAAAAAGCCTAATAAAAGTAAGTTTGTCATATCCGTAGTATTTTTTAATTTGATGCAAATATAATGGTTTCACCACAGATTCTGCGTTTTTGAATAGATTAAAACGAAAAGAATAAGAATGAAACCGAAAAACAATGTTATCACTTACAGATATCAGTCCTGATAATATACCCGTTTCACCCGCGTCGAAACGCTCGTCAACACTTCATAAGGAATGGTTTCGAGTATATCAGAGAGCACCGTAATGGGCAGATGGTCACCGAATATCTCTACCGTGTCCCCCTCCTTGCAGTCTATGTCCGTCACGTCGATCATGCAGACATCCATACAGATATTGCCTACATAGGGCGCACGCCGCCCGTTCACCAGACAGTAAGCCTGGCCGTTGCCAAGATGGCGGTTCAGCCCGTCGGCATACCCGATAGGCAATGCGGCAATACGAGAATTACGAGTCAGGTGTCCCTTGCGGCTATATCCCACCGTATCTTCTTCGGGCACTTCACGTATTTGCAGGATAGTCGTTTTCAACGTACTCACATTATTTATAATGCTGTTGTCAATCGGACTGATACCATACAGCCCGATACCCAAGCGTACCATATCAAACTGTGCGCCCGGGAAACGCTCAATACCCGCCGAATTGCAGATATGCCGCAGTATTTTATGCGGAAATGCCTCCTGCAATTGTATGGATGCCGCCTCAAACGCCTCGATCTGCCCACGCGTAAATGCATCGAATTGCGCCGCATCACTGCCCACAAAATGAGAGAACACCGAACGTGCAATCACTGCATCCTGTCCCTTCAACCGCTCAATAAGCCGTGGCATATCTTCGGCGGCAAAGCCCAAGCGATGCATGCCTGTATCCAATTTAATATGAATAGGGAAGTTAGTGATGCCTTCCTTCTCCGCCTCCTTTATCAACGCATCCAGCAGATGAAAACTGTACACTTCCGGTTCCAGCTTATAGTCAAACATTGTCTTGAACGCCGTCATCTCCGGATTCATGATGATGATGCTTGCCGTGATGCCCGCCTTACGCAGTTCGGAACCTTCATCCGCCACAGCCACAGCCAGATAATCGACATGATGTTCCTGCAAAGTCTTGGCAATCTCATACGAACCGGCACCGTAAGCAGAAGCTTTCACCATACATACCATCTTTGTCTCCGGCCTCAACCGGCTGCGGTAATAGTTCAGGTTGGCTACCATGGCGCCAAGATTCACCTCAAGAATAGTTTCGTGCACCTTCTTCTCCAGTTCTTCCGTCAAAGTATCGAAGCCGAACTGGCGAGCGCCTTTTATCAATATAATCTCATTTTCCAGCCGCAACTCTTCACGCGAGATGGCACGTAACAATGCCTCCGTATTAGGATAGAAGGCCTTTTCGATATCAAACCGTGCAGCGCACGAGGATATCTCACTTCCCACACCGATGATGCGCTCAATGCCACGGCTGCCCGCCAGTTGCGAAACTTTCCGGTAAAGCGTCGGTGCATTCTGCCCTGTTTCCAGTATATCCGAAAGGATAAGTGTACGTTTCAATCCGTTGCTTTGCGAACGGCGGTACAGGAAGTCGAGTGCTATGTCCAGCGAAGCAAGGTCGCTGTTATAACTATCATTAATCAGCAAGCATCCATTTTTTCCTTCCTTCACTTCCAGACGCATAGCCACCGGTTCCAGAGTCGTCATACGCTCCGTAATCTTCTCGGCAGGAAGCATCAGGTAGAGACAGGCTGCCAGGCAGTTCAGAGAATTTTCAATAGAAGCGTCGTCAATGAAAGGCAGCATAAACGTATTGTCCATCTCCAGATAGCGGTAAGAAATAACGGTGCAATCTTCCTTCTTCTCCACCTTACTAATAAATAGAGGACGTTCCATGTCTTTCCGACTCCACGCTATCTCACGGGCACTGAGCATGGATTTCGCCACACAATTGCTGATGAATTCATCATCTCCGTTATAGATAACCACATCGCAGTTTTTAAACAGTGTCAGTTTCTCCATACATTTTTCCTGCAGAGAGAAGAAGTTCTCCTGATGAGCACCGCCGATGTTGGTCAGTATACCAATAGTAGGCTTGATAATATTCTGTAAAGCACGCATCTCCCCCATTTCCGAGATACCCGCCTCAAAAACGGCAAGCTCAGATTGT
Source organism: uncultured bacterium (assembly GCA_905215555.1). Classification (GTDB taxonomy): domain Bacteria; phylum Bacteroidota; class Bacteroidia; order Bacteroidales; family Bacteroidaceae; genus Bacteroides. Next base: position 53,415 of record CAJMQU010000027.1, on the reverse strand, counting down.
TCGTTCATCTGCCAAACAGACAAAGGAACGCCAATCTGCGAGTTATAACTGCGCGGTGAACGGACAATCACTCGCTCTGGACTAAGTAGCTGATGAAGCCACTCTTTCACAATGGTTTTTCCGTTACTACCCGTAATGCCGATTACCGGTATCTGGAACTGCTCACGATGTTGTTCAGCCAGCTTCTGCAAAGCTTTCAGCGGATTAGAGACCACCAAGAAGTTGAGAGAGGAGAGTGGAGAATGGAGAGTCGGCTGCGCACTATCATGCTGCACAGAACTTTCAACCCTCAACTCTCCGCTCTCCACTTGTTTATAAGTTTCTTTGCTGACTACAAAGTTGCGGACGCCGCGAGAGTATAAATCAGGTATATAGCGAGCACCATCATTGCGTTTGGTAGTTAAAGCAAAGAACAACGTTTCTTCGGGGAAACTCAAGGAACGGCTGTCGGTAAGTAACCAGTCTATAGTTGCCGGCGTATCCCCCACACGCCGTGCACCGATGCGTTCGGCTATTGTTTCAATTGTATATGACATATTTCTTTCTCGTTTTGGAAATCTAAGTACGGGTATTTTTTGTTAAGTCGGTCTATTTTTAACACAATTTGTCCTAAAAAACGCTTATACTCATCTGAGTCCGGATGAAAGGGTTTATGAGACAGCGCTTTATTGATATTTTCACTTTCCTGCATAATTTCTAACGCATCCTCGGAGAAGCAGGTCTGCACAAACTTTTCCCATACGTAGCGCACCGCCTGGGGGGATGGATGCACCATATCATCGGCATAAAAACGGTAGTCGCGTAACTCGTCGAGCAAGAGTTCGTAGGCCGGAAAATAAAACACATGTTCGGGGAAAGTGGTGTGCAACTGGTCGATGGCAAGCAGAAGCGTAGCTTTGCTCAGTTGATTGGCATGCATTCCATCGCGCACGTGACGGATGGGACTGACGGTAAGGATGACTCTCAACTTCGGATTCCGGGCTATCAGGCCTGAGAAGAGGGAAGTATAATCCGCCACAATCTCTTGTACGCTAAGCCGGCGGCGGGTGAAGACAGATTCCGGTTGCTTATGACAGTTTGCCACAACGCGTCCAGTTTGTTCGTATACCCACGATGTGCCGAAAGTCAGCAGCAAGCAACTCAGTCGATGGATGCGGGCATGAGCCGCCTGTAAACGAACATTGATGCGCTGCAAGGTTTCTTCTGACGAAGTGGAAGAGAAATCTCCGTGATGCATCGGACTGTGCCAACATTCGCGGAAGAAAAATAAATCTCCTTTCGTATAAGCCTTGCCTGACACCACCTCACGCAAGGCTGCCGAAACTGACAACGGATTGTAAAGAACGCCAAAGGGGTTCACGTCCGGCCGAAACTTGGCATCTGCCAGCAATGCACCAATATGGGTGGCAAAGCAAGAGCCCATCAACAGAAGCTCGTCCGACTGAATCAGACGAGGCAGGCCGGAAGGTAATTCAACAGGAGTAGAAAAATTCATAAGCAAATAGCAAAAGTCATATTAGGCTGATTGTTCTAAAGTTCGGTTTACATCATCATGTTTTTCCGGACAGCCAAGTCAGCATCGGTTTTAAAGTTCAATACAAGTTTGGCGCGCTTCACAATGTCTGCAACATTAAATAAGAGGTCCTTTTCTTTTTCCATTTTAAATCAAGTTCTAAAGGCTTTTGTTTTCTATACGAAAATCCAATTATATTTGCCGCAACAAAACTAATCAATTTGTTCCTAAACAAACAAACAAAAGTATGAAAGTTACAAAAAACAGGAGTTTTTTCAAAAACGCGCAAAAAAGAGTCTTTAGTCCGTGGTGGAGACTGCTTGCGTACAGTCAATTATAAGTTCAAAGGTAAATTACCACTGTTTTTGTCCGAAGATTTTAATTCCTCGAAAAAAAGAAGAAAATACGAGATTATAGCGCTTTGCATTTCAAGTACTTAAAAGGTGAATATCTCGCATAACGACTGTGGCACGAGATAGCCTCTCATAACGACTGAGGGTACCTCAAATAACGTATCTGATCGGATGCAAAAATAGAAGATAAATTTCAAGTGTCGGTTTAACTCATAACTCAATAGAAATAGGAATTTTCTGCATAAAAGAAACGTAACCTGAGCTATGAAACGTCCTCCCCCTACAAAACTTCGGAGAAGTTAAAGAACAAGAGATTGAGTTTTTTTTGGAAAAAAGGAAATGCCTTCCGTTTTCTTTTACTAATTTTGCAATTTGTAATCCTCAGAACAGAGATGAAGACAGAGACAACAACATATAACTTGCTAAATTCCATTTCCGACCCCGAAGATTTGCGTAAACTTAGTGTCGAGCAACTTCCGGAAGTCTGCAAAGAATTACGGCAGGACATTATAAAAGAAGTTTCGTGCAACCCGGGACACTTTGCAGCCAGTTTGGGGACGGTAGAACTGACCGTTGCCCTGCATTATGTGTTCAACACCCCCTACGACCGCATAGTGTGGGACGTAGGTCATCAAGCTTATGGACACAAGATACTGACCGGACGCAGGGAGATATTCTCTACCAACCGGAAATTCAAGGGCATCCGCCCCTTCCCCTCTCCCGATGAAAGCGACTATGACACTTTCACTTGCGGACACGCCTCCAATTCCATTTCAGCTGCCCTGGGTATGGCAGTGGCAGCTACCGAGAAGGGTGAAGAAAACCGCCATGTGGTTGCCGTAATCGGCGATGGCTCGATGAGCGGCGGACTGGCTTTCGAAGGTTTGAACAACGCTTCTACCACTCCCAACAATCTCCTCATCATCCTCAATGATAATGATATGGCGATCGACCGTAGTGTAGGCGGCATGAAGCAATATCTGTTTAACCTGACAACTTCAAACCGCTACAACCAGCTACGTTTCAAAATATCCAAGATGCTTTTCAAGGTAGGCATCCTCAATGAAGACCGCCGCAAGGCACTGATACGCTTTGGCAATAGCCTGAAATCGATAGCTGCCCAACAACAGAATATTTTCGAGGGAATGAATATCCGCTACTTCGGCCCCATCAACGGACACGATGTCATAAATATCGCACGTATATTGCGGGATATCAAGGACATGAAAGGTCCGAAAATCCTGCATCTGCATACCATCAAAGGAAAAGGTTTCAAACCTGCCGAAATGGCTCCGGGCATCTGGCATGCACCGGGCAAATTCGACCCTGCAACAGGCGAACGCTTCACTGCGGATACACACAACCTGCCCCCACTCTATCAAGATGTTTTCGGTGAAACCCTTGTAGAACTCGCCAAACAGAACCCACGCATTGTGGGTGTCACTCCCGCCATGCCTACAGGCTGTTCCATGAATATGCTGATGCAGACAATGCCCGACCGCGCTTTCGACGTCGGCATTGCCGAAGGACATGCCGCCACCTTCTCCGGTGGGATGGCAAAGGAAGGAATGCAACCGTTCTGCAACATCTATTCCTCATTCATGCAACGCGCTTACGATAACGTAATCCACGATATCGCTATCCTTAAACTTCCCGTCGTACTTTGCCTCGACCGTGCCGGACTGGTAGGCGAAGACGGACCGACACACCACGGAGTATTCGACTTGGCTTATTTTCGCCCTATCCCTAACCTGACGATATCCTCGCCCATGAACGAACACGAGTTACGCCGCCTTATGTACACGGCACAACTACCGGACAAAGGCCCGTTCGTCATCCGCTATCCACGTGGACGCGGTGTGCTGACCGATTGGAAATGTCCGCTGGAGGAAATACCCGTCGGTAAAGGACGCAAACTGAAAGAGGGCAAAGACCTTGCCGTCGTCACTCTCGGCCCGATAGGTAATATCGCTTCAAAAGCCATCGCACAAGCAGAGAAAGAAAAGAACATCTCAATAGCACATTATGACCTGCGTTTCCTCAAGCCATTGGATGAGGAGATGCTGCACGAAATAGGACGCTCCTTTTCCCACATTGTCACCATTGAAGACGGCATACGAAAAGGTGGTATGGGTACCGCCGTACTGGAATTTATGTCAGACAACGGATATACACCACATATCGAACGGATAGGTGTACCGGACCAATTCATTGAACACGGAACGGTGCAGCAGTTATATCATCTGTGCGGCATGGACGAGGAAGGGATTCTGGCAGCTATCAGTAAGTAAAAAGAACATAAAATGGCGACAATTTGTTGCCGGTTGAAAGAGTAATAGAAAAGCAATGAAAATCATTATTGCCGGTGCCGGCGCAGTAGGCACACACTTGGCAAAATTGCTGTCCCGCGAGAAACAGGACATCATATTGATGGACGACAACGAGGAAAGGTTGAGTACACTCAGTTCCAACTTCGACTTGATGACGGTCACGGCATCACCTACTTCTATTCAGGGATTGAAAGAGGTAGGGGCTAAAGAGGCGGACTTATTCATAGCCGTCACGCCAGACGAAAGCCGTAACACGACTGCTTGTATGTTGGCCACCAACCTCGGTGCTAAGAAAACCGTTGCCCGCATCGACAATTACGAATATCTTCTGCCCAAGAATAAGGAATTCTTCCAGAAACTGGGCGTTGACTCGCTGATTTATCCGGAAATGCTTGCCGCCAAGGAAATCGTATCTTCCATACGCATGAGTTGGGTGCGCCAGTGGTGGGAATTTTGCGGTGGCTCACTGATACTGATAGGTACCAAGATGCGCGAAAAGGCGGAAATACTGGACATCCCCCTGCACCAACTCGCCGGAACAGACAAGCCGTATCACGTGGTAGCCATCAAACGCGGCAACGAAACACTCATCCCCCGAGGTGATGACGTAATCAAGCTGCACGATATCGTCTACTTCACTACTACCCGCAAGTACGTGCCTTACATACGTAAGATAGCCGGCAAGGAAGATTACGCTGACGTACGCAATGTAATGATCATGGGCGGAAGCCGCATCGCCGTGCGCACGGCACAATATGTCCCCGACTATATGCAGGTGAAAATCATAGACAGTGACTTGAACCGCTGCAACCGTCTGACAGAATTGCTCGATGATAAAGTCATGATTATCAACGGAGACGGGCGAGACATGGACTTACTTATCGAAGAAGGCCTGAAAAACACAGAGGCATTCGTTGCCCTGACGGATAACTCGGAAACGAACATTCTCTCCTGCCTTGCCGCCAAACGAATGGGCGTCAGCAAGACAGTGGCAGAAGTGGAAAACATAGATTATATAGGTATGGCAGAAAGTCTCGACATCGGTACGGTAATCAACAAGAAGATGATCACCGCCAGCCACATCTATCAGATGATGCTGGACGCTGATGTCAGCAATGTGAAGTGTCTGACGTTTGCCAATGCCGATGTTGCGGAATTTACCGTGAAAGCCGGTTCCAAAATCACAAAACACCAGGTAAAAGACCTCGGATTGCCCAAGGGGACAACCATCGGCGGATTGATCCGCCAAGGTGAAGGCGTTGTGGTAACAGGTAACACACAAATATTGCCGGGCGACCATGTAGTGGTATTCTGCCTGAATATGATGATTAAGAAGATTGAGAAATACTTTAATTAAATGAAGAACAAGAAAAATGAAGAATTTTCCTGCAATATGATAGCATATTCCTCATTCTTCATTAATATATAATATGATTAACTTCAAAACGATTATACGGATTATCGGCATCCTCCTTTTGCTGGAAACGATGATGCTGCTGATTAGCTCAGGGGTTTCATTCTATTATCGGGATGAAGCTCTGATGGATTTCTGGATATCGGCAGGTATCACAGCAGGTGTCGGATTACTTCTGGCGATTCTGGGCAAGGGCGGCAACCGGCAATTGACACGCAGAGATGGCTACGTACTCGTCAGCTTTGCCTGGGTGGCATTTTCCCTTTTCGGCATGCTTCCATTCTATATCAGCGGATACATCCCCAGCATCACCAATGCTTTTTTTGAAACCATGTCCGGCTTCAGCAGTACGGGCGCCACTATCCTGGATGATATCGAAACACTGCCTCACGGACTGCTCTTCTGGCGCAGCATGACGCAATGGATAGGTGGTTTGGGAATCATCATGTTCACCATCGCCATACTTCCGATATTCGGTGTCAGCGGCTTGCAAGTATTCGCCGCCGAAGCCAGCGGACCGACACACGACAAAGTACACCCGCGTATCGGCATCACAGCTAAATGGATATGGAGTATCTATGCCGGCATCACCTGCATCCTCGTAATCCTGTTGATGCTGGGCGGTATGAATTGGTTCGACAGCGTTTGCCACGCCTTTGCCACTACCGGAACGGGCGGATTCTCGACCAAACAAGCCAGCATAGCCTATTACAACTCCCCGTATATCGAATACGTCATATCCATCTTCATGTTCATTTCAGGCATCAACTTCACGTTGCTGCTGTTCTTCTTCAACCGGAAATTCAAAAAACTCATCAATGATGCCGAATTAAAATGGTATTTTTGGTCAGTGGTGCTATTCACCGGAATAATCGCTACGGTACTTCACTATTCCAAACCAATGGGAGTGGAGGAATCATTCCGCCAATCACTTTTCCAAGTTATCTCGCTGCACACCTCCACCGGGTTTGCCACTGCCGACTATATGCTATGGCCTGCCGTGACGTGGGGGCTGCTGACCATCGTCATGCTGATGGGAGCCTGTGCAGGAAGTACGACGGGCGGTTTGAAGTGCATCCGTATGGTTATCCTCGGCAAAGTAGCCCGCAATGAGTTTAAACACATTCTTCACCCAAATGCGATATTGCCGGTGCGGCTCAACAAACAGGTGATTTCACCTTCCGTACAATCTACAGTGCTGGCTTTTTGTTTCATATATGCAGTAATCATCATTATCAGCGTACTGATTATGATGGGGCTGGGGATCGGATTTGTGGAATCCGTGGGATGTGTGATTTCCAGTATCGGCAATATGGGGCCCGGTTTAGGCGAAATAGGACCTGCTTTCTCATGGAATGCATTGCCTGATATAGCAAAGTGGCTGATGGCTTTCCTCATGCTTCTGGGACGTCTCGAATTGTTCACCGTATTGCTGCTTTTCACCCCAGAATTTTGGAAGAGAAGCTGACAGAAGGTCAAAAAGTGCTAAAAACCGAACATTTTGACATCTCCATATAACAAAATAGCCAATAATTGTTATACATTTGCAGCCGAATGAAAAGTAGTTGTATGAAACAGTGTATAAAATACCTCATGATTATCCTACTCGGCGTATTGCTGTACGACGGTGCAGCACAAGCAGCAGGTATATCATGCACTTTCATACGCAATGACAACGGACGTTGTGTCTTGTCCCAAGCCCCTACTTCACACCAACAGAACATCCGCAACATATATAATCATTTTCTTTCCACACCTCTATATATAGATAATGTGGACAGTACGCAAGTGCCCGGCAACAAGAGCGTCCTGCTGCTGCTGAATTATTTCCGGATGTACTGGCTGACCGATTCTCCGGCCTGCAACTCATTGTTGCATATCTCTTTCTATGCTATACCCGATCCGCTCTCGTACTACGTCTTCGGGTTGAGAAAGATAATCATTTGATACAACAAGTCGGGCAGACGGTGAGTTTGCCAAAGTCCGTCGAAGGCAATTCAGAGGGATTGTTCCTTTCGGCCAACTATCCTATTATATACATCTAAAAGATAATTAGATTTATGAACTTTACTTTGTTAGTAGTCGTCTTGCTGACGGCAATTGCTTTCGTGGGTATTGTTATCGCGCTGTCCAAAGCGATATCACCCCGTTCGTACAATCCACAGAAAATGGAATCGTACGAGTGTGGTATTCCTACCCGTGGTAAATCGTGGATGCAATTCAGAGTAGGTTACTACCTGTTTGCCATCCTGTTTCTGATGTTCGATGTGGAAACGGTATTCCTGTTTCCGTGGGCAGTTATCGCTCGCGACCTGGGAATAACGGGATTACTCAGTATCTTATTTTTCTTACTTATCCTGGTATTGGGACTTGCCTATGCATGGCGGAAAGGAGCATTGGAATGGAAATAAAGAAAAAGCCAAAAATAAAATCTATCCCGTATGAAGAATTTACGGATAATGAGACGTTGGAGAAACTCGTTCGCGAACTTAATGCCGGAGGTGCAAACGTTGCCCTCGGTGTACTGGACGACTTCATCAATTGGGGACGCAGCAATTCGCTGTGGCCGCTTACGTTTGCAACAAGTTGTTGCGGTATCGAGTTCATGGCACTGGGTGCCGCGCGCTACGACATGGCGCGCTTCGGATTTGAAGTAGCCCGTGCCAGTCCGCGACAAGCAGATATGATTATGGTATGCGGAACTATCACCAACAAGATGGCACCTGTACTGAAACGTTTGTATGACCAGATGCCCGACCCTAAATATGTGGTTGCCGTGGGCGGATGCGCCGTCAGTGGCGGACCGTTCAAGAAATCATACCATGTAGTGAACGGGGTTGACAAGGTCTTGCCGGTGGATGTATACATTCCGGGGTGCCCTCCTCGTCCGGAAGCTTTTTATTATGGCATGATGCAGTTGCAACGCAAAGTGAAGATAGAAAAATTCTTCGGCGGAGTGAACCGAAAAGAGGCCAAGCCGGATAGTGAAGAGTGATGAGTGACAATAACGAAACATAATCAAAATATGAATAATATACGATTTATAGAACCTGCGGTCCTGCATGATGAAATGCTCCGCCTGCACTGTGAAGGGCAGATGGACTTTCTGAAATGTCTGACCGGTATGGACTGGGGAGAAGCAGATGACAGCGATGCGCCGGACCAGGCCCGAGGCTTGGGAGTAGTTTATCATCTGGAGTCCACCGCTACCGGAGAATGCGTAGTGGTGCGTACCGCTACCCTGAACCGCGAGAATCCCGAGCTACCCAGTGTCAGCGATATCTGGAAAGCGGCCGATTTCCTGGAACGTGAAGTATATGACTTTTACGGCATCGTCTTCATTGGACATCCCGACATGCGCCGCCTCTACCTGCGCAACGACTGGGTAGGCTATCCGATGCGTAAAGACAATGATCCCGAAAAGGATAATCCGTTACGCATGGACAACGAAGAAACAATAGATACGACCACCGAACTGGAACTGAATCCGGACGGTACGGTAAAAAATAAAGAACTCATACTCTTCGGTGACGAAGAATATGTGGTGAACATCGGTCCGCAGCACCCTGCTACACACGGTGTAATGCGCTTCCGTGTATCACTGGAAGGTGAAACCATCGAGAAGATAGACGCCAACTGCGGATACATCCACCGGGGTATTGAAAAGATGTGCGAAAGCCTCACTTATCCTCAGACACTGGCACTGACTGACCGTCTTGATTATTTGGGCGCACACCAGAACCGCCATGCCTTATGTTCATGCATCGAACAGGCAATGGGTATCGAGGTGAGCGACCGTGTGAAGTACATCCGCACCATCATGGATGAGTTGCAACGGATCGACTCTCACCTACTGTTCTATTCCTGCCTGGCAATGGACCTCGGCGCCCTGACCGCTTTCTTCTACGGTTTCCGCGACCGCGAGAAGATACTCGATATCTTCGAGGAGACCTGTGGCGGACGCCTCATCATGAACTACAATACCATCGGTGGCGTGCAGGCCGACCTGCATCCCAACTTCCAGAAACGGGTGAAAGAGTTTATTCCCTATTTGCGCGGCATCATCCACGAATACCATCAGGTTTTCACCGGCAACATCATCGCCAGGCAACGTTTGAAAGGCGTAGGTGTGCTGAGCCGCGAAGATGCCATTGCTTTCGGAGCCACGGGCGGCACAGGACGTGCCAGCGGCTGGGCTTGCGACGTGCGCAAACGTCATCCGTACGGAGTGTATGACAAGGTAGATTTCAAGGAAATCGTCTACACCGAAGGCGACTCATGGGCACGCTACATGGTTCGTATGGACGAAATCATGGAAAGCATGAACATCATCGAGCAACTCATCGACAACATCCCCGAAGGACCGTATCAGGAAAAGATGAAACCGATTATCCGCGTACCGGAAGGACAGTATTATACTTCTGTAGAAGGTAGCCGCGGTGAGTTCGGTGTATTCCTGGAAAGTCACGGCGACAAAACACCTTACCGCCTGCATTTCCGTTCCACAGGATTGCCGCTGGTGAGCACCGTAGACACCATCTGCCGCGGAGCGAAGATTGCCGACCTGATTGCCATAGGTGGAACGCTGGACTATGTAGTTCCGGATATTGACAGATAGTGAAAATGAAGAATGATAAATTAAGAGCGAAAAATTAAAGAGTGCAAAAGTACAGCACAGTTTTCTTCCTCTTAATTCATAAGTCTGATAAATAATTAAATAAAAGAATGAATACGCCATCACCCGCATGATGATTCTTCATTCTTCATTATTAATTCTTAATTTAAACAACGTGTTTGACTTTAGTATAGTAACCAACTGGATTCACCAGACGCTGACCTCTTTCATGCCGGAAGGTCTGGCGATATTCCTCGAATGTGTAGTGATAGGCGTATGCATCATTTTGATGTATGCCTTGCTCGCCATCATTCTTATTTATATGGAGCGCAAAATATGCGCCTTCTTCCAATGCCGCCTCGGTCCGAACCGTGTGGGTAAATGGGGGAGCATCCAGGTCATCTGCGACGTGCTGAAGATGCTGACCAAAGAAATCTTCACCCCGAAGGCTGCCGACCGTTTCCTCTATAACCTGGCACCATTCATGGTGATTATTGCTTCGTTCCTTACATTCTCCTGCCTGCCTATCAACAAGGGTATGGAAGTACTGAACTTCAATGTGGGTGTGTTCTTCTTGCTGGCAGCATCGAGCATCGGTGTGATAGGTATTTTGCTGGCAGGCTGGGGCTCCAACAATAAGTTCTCACTTATCGGCGCCATGCGAAGCGGAGCACAGATCATCTCATATGAATTGTCCGTAGGACTAAGCATACTGACAATGGTTGTACTGATGGGAACCATGCAACTCTCCGAAATCGTAGAAGGACAGGCTGACGGATGGTTCATCTTCAAAGGACATATCCCAGCTATAATAGCCTTTGTCATCTACCTGATTGCCGGAAATGCTGAGTGTAACCGTGGTCCGTTCGACCTGCCGGAGGCAGAAAGCGAACTGACAGCTGGATACCACACCGAATATAGTGGTATGCACTTCGGATTTTTCTACCTGGCCGAATACCTGAACCTGTTCATCGTAGCCAGTGTGGCTACCACCATCTTCCTGGGCGGCTGGATGCCGTTGCACATTGCAGGATTGGACGGTTTCAACGCTGTGATGGATTATATTCCGGGTTTTGTCTGGTTCTTTGGTAAGGCATTCTTCGTAGTGTTCCTGCTGATGTGGATTAAATGGACATTCCCCCGCTTGCGTATCGACCAGATTCTGGCGTTGGAATGGAAATACCTGGTACCGATATCAATGGTGAACCTCATCATCATGGTACTGATTGTTGTATTTAAACTACACTTCTAATTATGGAAAAGTATACATATTTGGGCGGACTCGTACATGGCATCGGCTCCCTGCTGACGGGTATGAAAACTACCATGACCGTCTTCTGCCGCCGGAAGGTAACAGAACAATATCCCGAAAACCGCGCGACGTTGAAAATGTTCGACCGTTTCCGTGGTACGCTGACCATGCCTCATAACGACCAGAACGAGCACCACTGCGTAGCATGCGGACTGTGCCAGATGGCATGTCCCAACGATACCATCAAGGTGACGAGTGAAATGATAGAGACGGAAGACGGCAAAAAGAAGAAGATACTGGCAAAGTACGAGTACGACCTCGGTTCGTGCATGTTCTGCCAACTTTGTGTCACAGCTTGTCCGCACGATGCGATTACGTTTGATACCGGCTTCGAACACGCTGTGTTCGACCGCACGAAACTGGTGAAGACGCTGAATCATCCGGGCAGTCACGTTGTAGAGAAAAAGAAACCCGCTGCTCCCCAAAGTGAAGCAACAAAGTAATTTGAAACTAAGTAATTTGTAATTCAAGAATATGGAAACAACCCTTGAAACCGTAGTATTCTACTTTCTGGCAGTGTTCATCACCGCGTGTTCCATTCTCACCGTAACCACACGCCATATGGTACGCTCGGCAACGTATCTGCTGTTCACGCTTTTCGGCACGGCAGGCATCTACTTCCTGCTGGGCTACACATTCCTGGGATCGGTACAAATCATGGTTTATGCCGGCGGCATTGTCGTACTCTACGTCTTCTCCATACTGCTGACCAGCGGTGAAGGCGACCATACTATCGACAAGTTAAAGCGTAGCAAACTGCTGGCCGGACTGGGTGCCACTGTAGTGGGAGCCATCATCGTAGTGTTCATCACACTGAAACATAAGTTTATCGTCACCACCGACCTTGCACCGTTAGAAACGAATATCAAAAACATCGGAAACGCAATGCTGAGTAGTGATAAATATGGTTATCTGCTTCCCTTCGAGGCTATCAGTATCCTGCTGCTGGCATGTATCGTAGGTGGACTGATGATTGCACGTAAACGATAATGGCAAGCAAATGAAAGAATGAATAATGAAACCTTACGTCCCTTTCATTATTTAATTATTAATTCTAAAACGCAGTTTTAACATGATCCACATGGAATATTATCTGATAGTTTCGGCTATCATGTTTTTTGCCGGTATCTACGGGTTCTTTACCCGCCGCAACACACTGGCCATACTTATCAGCATCGAGTTGATACTGAATGCTACGGACATAAATTTCGCGGTGTTCAACCGTTTCCTTTTCCCCGACGGGCTGGAAGGGTACTTTTTCGCCCTGTTCTCCATTGCCATCTCGGCAGCCGAAACGGCGGTAGCTATCGCGATCATGATTAACATCTACCGTAATATACGAAGTATCCAGGTGAACAAACTGGACGAACTGAAGTGGTAACAATTAAATATTAAATATTAGGTATTAATCAGCTGTGCTGTAATGCTGCATAGAATTAATATTTAATATCTAAAACCTAATAATTAGATAAATATGGAATATACAATTCTAATCCTGCTTCTCCCATTGCTCTCCTTCCTCACGTTGGGAATCGGCGGCAAATGGATGACGCACCGGACGGCAGGCATCATCGGTACTACGGTATTGGCTGTGGTGGCCGTGCTGAGTTATGCCACTGCCTGGCAATACTTCTCCGCTCCGCGCCTGGCGGACGGCACCTTCGCCACACTTATGCCTTATAATGTGATGTGGCTACCTTTCACCGAGACGCTGAGTATCGACCTGGGTATCCTGCTCGACCCTATTTCAGTGATGATGCTCATTGTCATCTCCACCGTGTCACTGATGGTACATGTCTACTCGTTCGGGTATATGAAAGGCGAGCGCGGATTCCAACGTTATTATGCATTCCTCAGCCTATTCACGATGTCTATGCTTGGCCTGGTAGTGGCTACTAATATCTTCCAGATGTACCTATTCTGGGAGTTGGTGGGTGTTTCTTCCTATCTGCTCATCGGTTTCTACTATACGAAGCCATCTGCCGTTGCAGCAAGCAAGAAGGCATTCATCGTTACCCGCTTTGCCGACCTGGGCTTCCTGATCGGTATCCTTGTCTATGGTTACTATGCAGGCACATATACTTTTCAGCCCAGCGAAATGGCATTGCTGAAAGGTGGTGCAACGATGATTCCCCTGGCCCTCGGACTGATGTTCATCGGTGGTGCTGGCAAGAGTGCAATGTTCCCATTACACATCTGGTTGCCGGATGCTATGGAAGGTCCTACACCTGTCAGTGCATTGATTCACGCAGCTACTATGGTAGTAGCCGGAGTTTACCTCGTGGCGCGGATGTTCCCACTGTTCATCAGTTATGCACCGGACGTGCTGCATTTAGTGGCTTACGTGGGAGCATTCACGGCATTCTATGCCGCTTCGGTGGCTTGTGTGCAGAGTGACATCAAGCGGGTACTTGCATTCTCTACTATCTCACAGATCGGTTTCATGATGGTGGCATTGGGCGTTTGTACTTCTGCCGATCCTCATCATGGAGGTTTGGGATATATGGCGGGGATGTTCCACCTATTTACACACGCCATGTTCAAGGCATTGCTTTTCCTCGGTGCAGGTAGCATTATCCATGCAGTACACAGCAACGAGATGTCCGCAATGGGGGGCTTGTACAAATATATGCCTGTGACACACATCACGTTCCTGATTGCATGTCTTGCCATTGCAGGTATTCCTCCATTCTCAGGCTTCTTCTCTAAAGATGAGATATTGACGGCATGCTTCCAATTCAGTCCTGTCATGGGTTGGATTATGACGGTGATTGCTGCAATGACAGCATTCTATATGTTCCGTCTTTATTACGGTATTTTCTGGGGGAAAGAAAACAAAGAACTTCACGCTGAACATACGCCTCATGAAAGTCCGCTGACAATGACTTTCCCGCTGATGTTCCTTGCCGTCGTTACTATCGTGGCAGGTTTCATCCCCTTCGGCAAGTTCATCTCTTCCAACGGTACAGCTTACGAGATTCATCTCGATTGGACGGTGGCGGGTACCAGCATTGCCATAGCTGTCGTCTCCATCGCGATTGCCACAGCAATGTATGCACGGGCAAAACAACCCGTTGCCAACGCACTTGCCCGCCGTTTCCGCGGATTGTGGACAGCTGCTTATCATCGTTTCTATATTGATGATATATACCAATTCATCACTCACAAAATTATTTTCGGTTGCATCTCCCGCCCCATCGCCTGGTTCGACCGCCATGTAGTGGATGGCTTCTTCAACTTCCTTGCCTGGAGTGCCAATGCTACCAGTGATGAGATACGCGGTTTGCAAAGCGGACAGATCCAGCAGTATACCTATGTGTTCCTATTGGGTACACTGGCACTGATCCTGCTGTTGCTGTTGTAGTAGAGAAATGTCAATCGTAATTCGTAAATAGTAAAAAACGCAATATAAAGATGAACATATTAAGTATTTTTGTTCTCATCCCCCTGCTGATGCTCCTTGGCCTTTGGCTGAGCCGCAACCTTCGGCAGATACGCACGGTGATGGTGGTAGGTGCATCGGCACTGGTGCTGGCCGCAGTAGGCCTGACCATTGCCTACCTGCAAGCCCGTGCCGCCGGCGACACTGCCGAAATGCTTTTCCGCGCAGATGTACCCTGGTATCCGGCACTCAACATACATTATTCTGTCGGTGTAGACGGCATCTCGGTAGCTATGCTGCTGCTTTCTGCCATCATCGTCTTCACCGGAACATTCGCTTCCTGGCGGTTGCAACCGCTCACGAAAGAATATTTCCTTTGGTTCACTTTCCTCTCCATCGGTGTATTCGGCTTCTTCATCTCGATAGACCTGTTCACCATGTTCATGTTCTATGAAGTAGCGCTCATCCCGATGTACCTGCTTATCGGTGTATGGGGGAGCGGACGCAAGGAATATTCTGCCATGAAGCTGACACTGATGCTGATGGGCGGTTCCGCCTTTCTGCTGATTGGTATTCTCGGTATCTATTACGGTGCCGGTGCCACAAGTATGAACCTGCTGGACATTGCCGCATTGCACAATATCCCCATCGAACAGCAACGCATCTGGTTCCCGCTTACGTTCCTCGGTTTCGGTGTGCTGGGTGCACTGTTCCCGTTCCATACATGGAGCCCCGACGGTCATGCTTCAGCACCTACCGCCGTGAGTATGCTGCACGCCGGCGTATTGATGAAACTGGGTGGTTACGGTTGTTTCCGCATCGCCATGTATCTGATGCCCGAAGCTGCACAGGAACTGGGTTGGATTTTCCTGATACTTACAGGTATCTCCGTTGTCTACGGTGCTTTCTCAGCATGCGTACAGACGGACTTGAAGTATATCAATGCTTACTCCTCCGTATCTCACTGTGGTCTTGTACTCTTCGCCATCTTGATGATGAATCAGACTGCCTGCACAGGTGCCGTCCTGCAAATGCTCAGCCACGGATTGATGACAGCCTTGTTCTTCGCGCTTATCGGTATGATATATGGCCGTACTCACACACGTGACGTACGAGAACTGTCGGGACTGATGAAAATCATGCCTTTTCTCGCTGTGTGCTATGTCATTGCCGGACTTGCCAATCTCGGACTTCCGGGACTCAGCGGTTTTGTTGCCGAAATGACCATCTTCAACGGCGCTTTCCAACATGCAGATGTTTTCCACCGTACATGGACGATTATCGCCTGTACCAGTATCGTGATTACTGCTGTTTATATCCTCCGCCTTGTCGGCAAGATACTTTACGGTACCTGCACCAACAAGCATCACCTGACATTGACCGACGCAACCTGGGATGAACGCACCGCCGTCATCATTCTTATCGTATGCGTTGCAGGCCTGGGTATTGCCCCGTTGTGGATAAGTACGATGATTGGAGACAGCGTGTTGCCGTTGATAATTTCGTTCAATTAAAGAATGCAAGAATTAAAGGATGAAAGGCCGCACTAGGGTATACCAAAGGCTTTCCTTTCTTTAATTTTTAATTATTAATTATTAATTTCGCAAGATATGGATTATTCCCAATTTCTCATTCTCAAAGAAGAGCTTTCGCTGATAGCCGTCATCGTCATTCTCTTTGTGGCCGACCTCTTCATGAGCCCCGATGCACATAAGAAAGACGGTAACCCACGGCTCAATACCATGCTGCCCGTCGTGCTGCTAACGATACACACACTGATCACTATCATACCCGGTCCGGCAACCGATGCGTTCGGCGGCATGTACCACAATGCACCGATACAAAGCATCGTGAAGTCTATTCTCAGTGTCGGTACGCTGATCGTTTTCTTGATGGCACACGAATGGCTGAAGCTACCGGATACCATCATCAAGCAGGGTGAATTCTATATGCTGACACTCTGCACGCTGCTGGGTATGTATTTCATGATTTCCGCCGGACACTTCCTGATGTTCTTCATCGGACTGGAGACTGCAAGCATTCCGATGGCTGCGCTGGTGGCTTTTGATAAATACCGCCACCACTCTGCCGAGGCAGGTGCCAAGTATATTCTTACCGCACTCTTCTCCAGCGGTTTGCTATTGTATGGTCTTTCATTGATTTATGGTACGGTAGGTACTCTCTACTTCGATGATATTCCGGCTCACCTGACCGGTAATCCTCTGCAGATCATGGCATTCATCTTCTTCTTCTCCGGTATGGGCTTCAAGCTTTCCCTGGTTCCCTTCCATCTCTGGACGGCAGACGTTTACGAAGGTGCTCCAAGTACCGTGACTGCTTATCTGAGCGTTATATCAAAAGGCGCGGCTGCTTTCGTGCTGCTGACCATACTGATTAAGGTATTTGCTCCGATGATAGACCAATGGCAGGAAGTACTCTACTGGGTTATCATCGCCTCTATCACCCTTGCCAACCTTTTTGCCTTACGCCAGGAGAACCTGAAACGGCTGATGGCGTTCTCCAGTATCTCGCAGGCAGGTTACATTATGCTGGGTGTCATCGGCGGTAGTGCGCAAGGCATGACATCACTGGTGTATTATATACTTATTTATATGTTCGCCAACCTCTCTGTGTTCACGGTGATTACGATTATCGCCCTGCGCGCCCATCGCTTCACCCTCGAAGAGTATAACGGGCTGTACAGCACCAATCCCAAGCTGGCGTTCCTCATGACGCTTGCCTTGTTCTCACTGGCAGGTATTCCTCCGTTTGCAGGTTTCTTCTCGAAGTTCTTCATTTTCGCGGCAGCCTTCAACAGCGGTTTCCATTTACTGGTGTTCATCGCGCTGGTCAACACCGTGCTGTCACTCTATTACTACCTGAAGATTGTGAAGTCCATGTATATCAACAAGAGTGATGAGCCTATCGCCGCTTTCCGCAGCGATAATTACACACGTGCCAGTCTTGTCATCTGCACACTCGGTATCATTGTACTGAGTTTTGCAAGCGTGATTTATCAGAACATCGACAAGTTCTCGTTCGGACTGAATTAGCTATAAACTGAACCAGTAATAAAATACGAGCTACAAGTGCCTGCGGTATGACTGCGCAGCTACTTGTAGCTCGTATTTTATTACTCGTAACCAATATTATTCCAACGGCAGGGTAAACCAGAACGTCGAGCCTTTGCCCAACTCACTTTTTACTCCAATCTTGCCCCCCAACTGCTCGATGATGCTCTTGCTGATGGAAAGTCCCAATCCTGTACCCTGAACAAAAGAATTCAGTTTAATGAAACGATCAAATATTTTACGGCAGGCTTCGGGAGCAATACCAATGCCAGTATCTGTCACATATACCCGTAAGTGCTTTTCATCCGGCTTATCATATCCGATCCGGATGCTGCCCGTGGTGGTGAACTTAATGGCATTATTTACAAAGTTGGAAACCACCTGATGCAAACGGCTAGGATCGCTGACTATGATGCATTGCGGCAAAGCCGGTTCAAAGATAAGTTCCACTCCCGGCTTCACCCTCAACTGCATGGAGCGTGCAAGATCGCCACACAAAGTGTTTATGTCGAAATCCCTGAACTTGAAGTCAAAGGTTCCCGCCTCTATCTTCGACAGGTCCAGAATATCTGAAATCAGTTGGAGCAACAGTTCATTATTCTCTTCCACCATTTTAGCGTATTCCTGCTTTTCTTCCAAGTCATCAGTCTCTACCAGTAAGCTTGAGAAACCGACAATGGCATTCAACGGTGTACGTATCTCATGACTCATATTTGCCAGAAACGCACTTTTCAGTCTGTCCGCCTCTTCTGCCTTCTCTTTGGCTTCAATCAGTTTCTTTTCGGTCTCCTTCAACTCGGTGATATCATAATTGACACCGATCAATTCAATCAGACCATTCATCGGGTCATAACGGTTGAGCACCACGTTCATGCGCACCCAGTTCCATTTATTCAGTGTTCCGATTCTTAGCACACGCATTTCACTCTTGAAACTTGACGCTTCTCCCCTCTTGGCTTTTTCGAAGAAATCCAGTACGCGCGCCCGGTCTTCCGGATGCATCTTATCATAAATGCCTACCACATCCGCCAATGGCGTATCTTCATCCTCACCCATATTCTTATACCACTGCTTGATGGCATAGCCTTCTCTGGTGAGTAGGTTCAATTTGGCATAGCCTACCTTGGCATAGTCGGAAATCAGCAGGAAGAAGTTCTCGAAATCACGGATACGATTGATGGAACTTATCCGTTCGGTGTTGTCGATGTTGATAAGTACAAAGCCACTGCAATCGCCTTTGCTGTCGTATATCTTGCTTACTTTGGTATAGAGTTCTATACTGCCCTTCCTTCCCGATTCATAATAATCGCTTATCTTAGTGAACTCATAGTCCTGTGAGAAGTCGAGTTCATCTTCAACCTGCGCCCTTTCGCGTATATCCACCGGCACATTGGGATTCTCGTAGAAGTTGACACCAATGGTATTCGCCTTGTCCTTGACACCGAATATTTCCAGATCCCTATTATTGAGGTCGATCAAGTAACCGTCTTTATCGTAGATTTCAATGCCTACCGGAATATTGGAGAATATATTGCGCAACAGTTTCTCACTATGATCCAATGCCATGTAAGTCCGCCGCATTTCTGTGACATCCATATAGAGGCAGACCAGTTCTTCCGGAACCGGCGAATAAATGACACAATGGCAAGTCTTGCCGGAAGCCTCAAAATATTCATCCAACTCTTTATATGTATTCCGGCTATGTATTTCGGACAAGCCCCTTATCTTCTCTTTCATTATTTCCTTCGGATAAATCTCCGAAGCCAAACGGCCTTTGTAATTATCCAATGGCATGCCGCACAAATCGGAACTGAACTGGTTAGCATCCGTGATGAGATAATCGATGGGAATTCCCTGCCCGTTGAAAATAATGGAAAGATGCACATAACCCATAGGCATGTATTTGTACAAGTTGCGCAGGAAAGAGCGCTCACGTTCTGCCTCATCCTTGGCACGACGCAGGTTGATGCAAATGCTGATAATATTGGCAAGGGAAGAGAACCACTGATAGTCTTCATTATCCCATCTATACTCCCGTTCTACCAGGTCGATACCTATATATCCCCAAATACGTTCGGTATTACGCAGTGGGATCACCATCAATGACTTTATGTCTTGTACGGACAATATCTGGCGTTCCAGTTCGGCTTCTTCCGGCAGTTCGGTCAAAGAGTTAAGCAGAATAGGCTTATCTGCCCATATTTGCCTGTGCCACCACTCCATACCCTGGGTTGCAGTGGACTGCAACAACTCAATCTCCGGCTCTACGCCCTTCGCCACCACCTCGTATGTACAATTCTGAGTATGATAATCCTCATCATATTCAATGATATACACACGTCCGCCATGAAAGAGTTCGAGCACGTCTTTCAACACTTTCGGGATCACTTCATCCAGACATTTATCCTTCAGGAAGTTGCGCAGGGAGTTTGATACTGAATGTTGCCGGAACAACAGGGCATTGAATTGTTTCAGAATATCCTTAGACTTCATATTCTCCGGAGCATCAACCACCTGAAGGATACCGAAAGCTTTCAAGTGACCGTCTTCCGTCATCCACTTCTCACCCAGACGCGAACAAATCCAAACCACACCATGCGCGGCATAAATAGGGAAAGTCTGTTCGTACATCTCAACTTCTTCTATAGAAACGAATTCACGACTGATGCGTTCACGATAATCTTCGCGTATACACATGCCGAACTCACGAAAGGTCAAAGTATCTCCTTCCAAACCGAGTAAGTTACAAACATATTCAGAACAAAGATACTCCCGGGTAGTAAAGTCAGCTTCCCACCAGCCTATCTGTGCGATAGTGGAAAGGCGGCGAAAGCGCTCTGATTCTTGTGAAAGGACAACACTCATATTTAATGCGCATTAAAATTCTAAAGAGTGCAAAGATAATGTTTACTTCCCGAATTTGCCCTCATTCACATCAACAAAAAAAACAGTTGGCAGAATAGTCCTATTCATAAAGATTGCCATAATCCGGAATATTCTCTACTTACTACTAGCTACTAACCACTTATCAAAAGTGTTGTGTCACCAAGATGTAATCATATTGAGAATCGTAACCATGAGATATAGCGAAGTCTCCGTAGTAGCCAAGAAGAACCTGGAAGGTGAACGTGCCCTGCAAATGGAACGGCAAAAAGCCACCCTCGCCATCGAGAACCCCGGAGCCAAAGAGATGAGTATCAAAGGTATCAGCAACGTAGAGGAAGGCGTGAAGAAGATAACAGGTATCTCCATAGCCAGTGCCGGACAACTGATTGTCCGCGGACTGGGCGACCGCTTCTTAACCCCAGCCGCCTACCAGGGCGCAGTGAAGGCAGACGACATATGGACCAGCGGCAACTGGCTTAAACAATAATACACTGGAAACACACATCACTCGAAGCAAAAGAAAAACAGCTTCTACAACAGCAACACCGGGCGGTTTCCTTGAACCTGTCCGGCGTTTGCGCGTTTAAGAGTTCATAACCTGTCACTTTTCCCTATTCTTTTTCTGTTCCTTCTTCAATTCCCGCACCTGAAAGCTAAACAAATCCAGATTCTTATAGATGCGCTTCATAAAGCTGCCCGCTGCCTTGAAGCAAATGCGCGATATGCGTACTTTGTCCGCCGTGCAGTCCTCCACCCGTTCCACAGGTTCGCTGGTGATGGCGGGAAAGAAGTTACCCAATCCACGGATATTCACCGTCCGCCCGCTGGCAAGAAAGTCGGCAATAATGTCCGGCAACTGTACCAACACGGAGTACGCATCGCCCACCTGTAACGAACTGATTTCGGCCAGTCGTTTCGCAATCTCCTCGTTACTCACCGGTTCCGGCTGCAACACCTTCGAAGCGGCATAGTAGCGCACCACTGCTTTGCCTTTACTCTTGTCCACCTTCTTGCGGACTACATAATTCATTGTCATGTCTTTCTTCTTTTCCTTTATTATTAGTTTATTACCATTGCCTTATGCCATACATACCTATACTTGGCATCCATCATACCTATACCTTATGGTCCGCATATAAGGACTGAGCCCCCATCACTTTAGGACTGAGTATCGAAAACACCCGGATGTTTTACCCTAAAACTTGGGGATGTTTTCACCCAAAACACCCGGATGTTTTACCAAAAAACATGGGGATGTTTTTGGAAAAAGAGGAGGATGTTATCCCCTTTCAAAGTAGGACTCAAAGGTACTAAGTCCTGATGAGAAATACAATGAATATGTATGTTTTGTGGGATGAGGATATAGTGCAAATAAAATCATCGTTATTACTTGGATTTCAACATTTTCCCATTACCTTTGTTATAATGAAAACGAAACAAGAGAAAGGAGACGAACTTATGGCAAGTAATTATATTCGTTTCGACTGGGCAATGAAGCGTTTACTGCGCAACAAGGCCAATTTCGGTGTGCTCGAAGGTTTCCTGACCACCCTGCTGAAAGAGACTATCACAATTCAGAAACTACTGGAAAGTGAAAGTAACCAGGAAGATGAATTTGATAAGTATAATCGTGTGGATATGCTCGCAGAGAATTCTAAAGGCGAACTTATTCTGATTGAAGTACAGAATAACAATGAATATGCTTATTTCCAGCGTATGTTGTTCGGCACTTCCAAACTGGTAACCGAATATATCAACCGTGGAGAAGGTTATGACAAAGTACGGAAAGTCTACAGTGTCAATATCGTATATTTCTCTTTAGGTAGCGGAAAAGATATCGTGTATCACGGAAAAACTGAATTTCGGGGGATACACGAAGGTGATGTACTCGAACTGACTCCTTTTCAGAAGCAAACCTTTAAAGTGGACTATGTAAGTCAGCTATATCCCGAGTATTATATCCTGAAAGTGAACGACTTTAACCAAGTAGCCAAAAGTCCGCTTGAAGAGTGGATTTGTTATCTGAATACAGGTGATATTCCTGATACTGCCACAGCCCCGGGTTTACACGAAGCTCGCGAACGACTGAAACTGGACAGAATGACCAAAGATGAATTGGATGCTTACTACCGACATCTGGATAATATCGTCATTCTTCGCGACAACATACTAACAGAGCGGGCAGAAGGTAGAGCGGAAGGCCGGGCGGAAGGTCGTGAAGAAGGCCGTGAAGAAGGCCGCGAAGAAGGCCGCGAAGAAGGCCGCGAGGCAGAACGGATTAATAACGCCCGTAAAATGAAAGCCAAGGGGCTGGATAATAGTATTATCTCTGATATCACGGGCTTGACAATCGAAGAAATAAATAAACTGTAGAACTTAAAATATTTCAATAAAAAAATCCTGTAAACTGCGATTGCTATCAGTTTGCAGGATTTTTCGCATATATATAAAAGAGTTTTTTTACGCCTTCAGGATCGTCTGCCGGAAATCATCTCCGGATGGTGACTGGAACACGTGCAGATCGAACTCGGAAATAATAGCCAGCAGATGGTCGAAGACATCGGACTGCAAATCCTCGTAAGGTATCCAGGATGTGGTAGCGGAGAAGAAATAAAGTTCCAATGGAATACCATGATCGGTAGGCTGAAGCTGGCGCACCATGCAGGTCATATCATGATTCACACCCGGATGACTCTTCAGGTAACAGTTCAGATAAGCACGGAAAACGCCGAGGTTCGTCTGACGGCGGCCGTTCACAAGGATGGAGTTATCAATATGGTGTTCCTGATTATACTCCCTTATCACTTCTTCCGTCTGCTCGATGTAGCCCGTCAATATCTGTATCTTGCGATATTTAGCCAACATTTCGGGGGTGCAGAACTTCACGCTGTTCATGTCGATGTTGATGGAACGCTTGATACGGCGTCCGCCACTCTCCTGCATACCGCGCCAGTTCTGGAAAGAGTCACTCACCAACAAGTAAGGAGGAATGGTAGTGATGGTCTTGTCAAAGTTACGAACCTTCACCGTGTTCAGTGACACTTCTATTACATCACCATCTGCGCCATACTTGGGCATGGTAATCCAATCACCTACTTTCAGCATATTGTTGGCGGAGAGTTGCACACCAGAGACGAAGCCCATGATACTGTCCTTGAACACCAGCATCAACACGGCCGCCGAAGCTCCTAAGCCGGTAAGCAATACACCGGGTGAACGGTCTATCAGTATGCTGACAACAATAATCCCTCCGACAAAGTAAAGAATGACCTGTGCCGTCTGCAAAAGCCCTTTCAAAGGCCGGTCACGAAACTGTTCCTTTTCGCTGTAAACGGCATAAATAGCCGCAAGCAGAGCGCTGATGAAGCTTAGGAACATGATAATAATGAAAATAAGGCAAAAACGCTGTATAAGCGCAAGAGTTGCCGAATCCGCATCGGAGAATGCCAGCGGAATTAAAAGATAAATAAGAATAGGCGCCACCATCCGGCTGAGATGTACCATGACTTTACGATCGAAAACGATGTCATCCCACGTGGCCTTCGTTTGCTTCACCAGACGTGAAACGACTTTCAACAAGACATTCCGGCAAGCAGCATCTGCCAGATAAGCCACAAGGAGTACTCCCAGAAAAGCTATAAATTGATCTAACTGATTGGCCAATGACTGGCTGAAACCTAATGTTTGAAGTCCTTCATTGATTTGTTGTACAATGCTCATGATACTAAGGGTTTATTTATTAATAATGTAAATCAGGAGTTAAGGGAATTAAAACCGATACTACGCTTTATGTTTACTTCTTTCCTACGCTTATGACACGATCGACTTTAACTACTAAGCCTGCTTACAGGCTGATAACTCTTACTAAATCTTCCAGCTCCCTACCCCTTCCTTCATTTCTCTTTTTCCAGAAAGTCTCTTATATCCTCTTTCAACCACTGATACAGATAAAGATTCTTATATCCGCTGTTCTTTTTTAACATCAGACTGACGTTGACTTGGCTGTTCTCATAGCTGGTCAACTCGTTATGGAATTGCTCGTCGTGAGCAGCCAGACGTTTGATTTCCTGTTCGCGCTCGCGCCGCAGTACAGTGCAGACGGGAATGAGAAGTTTCATCACCACGCTGTCCATCAGATGATGTCCCTGTATATATAGGTAAGCAGTATCAGGATTGAGTCCTAATCTATCCAGATCGGCAGCCAGACTATCCACAGGCTTTACATACTGCGGAAAACGTTTGCGCAATTCGGAAAGTTTCGCTGCGACGGCACGTTGCACGGGTTCCAGTGTTCGTTCGGGATGATGCACATTGACTTCTTGCAGACGGGTACAAGCATTGAAGTCGTACATCGGAAAAGTAAACGTATCACGTTTGCGATAGAAAAAGACATTCCATAAAAAAAGCGGATAGACAATCTGCGAATAGCTTTTCAGGAAAGTTGGGAAATCTATTAGCTTACGGTCGTTCAGCGTGGCCTGCACACAGACTTCATGCAGGCTTTCGGCATAACAGTGAAAGTTCTCGATGGCATAAGCATACGTCTGAAATATATAGGGACTACTGTTTATCTTATGAGAAACGCTCGTCTTGCCTTGCAACAGGAAATCGTAGTCGCTATCCACACAGGCTATCAGGCTTTTGCCCAGTTCGGCAGTGTTCAGAGTGTTCATCAGCACCATTTTCTTTCCTTTCGCAAGGGAAGTAGCCGAAGGCAGCATCACCTGAAAATAATATTCATCTGTCTCGAACTCTGCCAGCAACGTGCGCCAGAAAGCTACATCATCGTAACTCTCCACATAAGCCACAATGCGTCGGCGAGCCTTCTTGGGATAGAGCTTGTTGGCAGCGTTGAAATAAGCAGAAGTAAGATTATGTTTTAAAGAAGTAGCCATAATTCATAAGTGATAGAATGATGGAAGGGATAGTTCACTCCCACCCGCCATCATTTTACATTTGTAGATATTTCATCAACTTCCGTCACCGCATCCAGCCAACCTTCCATGATGACAGCGGGGGAATGGGTGGTGAGTATCAGTTGCACGTTGGGATTCAGTTCACGTATCATGCTGATAAGTTTCTGTTGCCACTCTATGTGTAGGGAGGCTTCGGGCTCATCCATGAAGAGGACACAGTGGGCATTATCACGCACCAGTACGGTGAGGAGGATAATAAGCATCTGTTTTTCACCGGAAGAGAGTTTATAGGGCAGAAGCCGTTCGCCGTCCTGATAGAAAATGATTTCGTTGCTGCGGCGGTCTATGGTCTTTCGGGTATAACTGAACAACTGATCCATCATGTCCTGAAACTTCCGCTTGGGAATGGAAAGCGAAGCGGCCTGCACACGCTGCTGCTCATCGCCGGAGAGGAGTTCTATCATCTTGTTGCCGATATTGACCTGATAATCGAGGTAGCGGCGTTGCAAGAGGTAGAGTTGCCAATCAAGTTCGGACTTGACGTTCGGGTCGGCCATGCGGGCCGTGAAGTCACCCATTATCAGAGGGCGATCGTAGCTACGGATGACGTCATAGGGGATATAGGTGGCATCGGAACGGTCGAAAGTAATGCGTACACCTTCTATCTCACCGTTTTTTATCTCACCAGAGAGTTCTTCCAGATAGTGTACGGAACGGTTAAGGATAGTGGTCTTCCCCACTCCGTTGATGCCGGAGAGAATGTTTACATCGGGACGCAAATCCCAAGCTATGTCATAACGGTCCCACAGCCCGTATATCTCGATTCGTTGAATGTAATTGGCTTGTTGTTCCATAGTTCTTGCTTTTAATCAGAAACAAATATACGTGATAATCTCTGATTTCCCCCCCTCCGGATAGAAAAATCACTCCTCACCCGGCAAATCTATACAGAAACGGGCACCCGCCCGATAGGATGTATCAAGATAAATGGAACCGCCCAGACGGGTGACAATAAGGCGGCAGGAATAAAGCCCAAGTCCGGTACCGGGCGTGAACTCATCCAATTTAGTGAAACGGTCGAAGATATATTCGGCCTTATCAGCGGGAACACCGATGCCTGTATCACTCACGACTATACGGACTTTATCTCCGATACGCACAAGATTCATGCAGACAGTACCGGCAGGAGTAAACTTCACGGCATTGTTCAAGAGGTGTTCCACAACGCGTTGCAGATATTTGACATTCGTTTTAACAAGGCACTCAGTCAGCGTGGATTCAAATATATAGGTAAGTCCGGTAGTAGCTGTCCGTTTCTTACAGGCATCAAGCAAGTCGATACAAAGCGGAAGCATATCTGCCTGCTCCGTAGGGAACAGTTCCAATGAACTGCTTAAATCCGCTACTTGCAGGATGTCTTCGAACAATTCGGTCAGTTGATTGGAGTTCTTTTCAATGATAACCGGAAACTCCTTTTTGTCTTCCTGATCCAAATCATCATCCAACAGCATAGCACTAAAGCCGCAGATGGCATTGAGCGGTGTACGTATCTCATGACACATGGATTGAAGGAATTCCGTCTTCATACGGTCGCCTGCCTTGGCTCGTTCGCTTTCCTCCGCCACCTTCTTGTTCGAAAGAAGCAATGCCTGCTTGGTGGCTTTCAACCGTTTTGTCAGGCGATACTGATAAAGACTCCAAATTAAAAATATGAGTAACAAGACAATAAGCACGGCAAGGGCGATGCGATGATAACGAGCCTGAAGTTCGGCCTGCTCTATCTTCAGCTTATCTACTTCGAAAAGCGAACGCATCTCGGACAACTGCTTGTTCGTTTCTTCCACACGGTTGTTCTCCATCAGATCAGTATATTCCCAGAAAGCATTAAAGCCCTCCTTGTAGCACTGTTTCCATTGGGAAATCAGATTAATCTTCTTTGCCAGCAGCTCTGTACGCCGGTTGGTATCAGCCGAATCCGTCCGTTCCAGCAATTCATTCACTGTCTGCATAGCAAGGTCGTACTGCGCCGTATAAAAATAATAACGGAAAGTGGAAGGCAAGAAATACTCCTCAATATCTGCCGAAGTCTTGTCCTGATAGTATTCCTTCATCCGGGAGTATATCTTATCAGCCTTCTTTCTGCCAATGATTTTTCCGAAATAAAGCATTTCACTATAAACACCCATACGCAACGCTTCGCGGCTACGAGTACGGATATAAGCACGTCTTTTATAGAAAGGTAATTCAAACTGATTGTCATAAAGATGCTCCAATTGTTCCAAAGTTTCCACAGCCTTAATGTCTTCCTCAGGCTTTCCTTCTGCACGATGAAGGAACTCAACACGGGTCAGATAATACCAATTGAATTTATAACTGACTTCAAAAGGCAAGCCACTGACTAATTGGTGGATATTCGTCAAATGAGCAATGCGGTCTTCCGCATTAGCAACAGATGGTGAAAAGTAACTGACACACTCCATTGCCGAACAGAGAATCATCTCCCACTGCACTTCTTGTGACTTGTCCAAAAGATTAGCCTGATGATGCTTGTAGCGGGTGATTTCTTCATTGGCTTCATCCGGCTTCTCCGCCTCATCCATCTTGCAGACAGAAGGAAAAGACTTGAGCCATGCCATATAAAATCCCTTATAAGGCTCGTTCAGATGTTTCTCTCCCAACTGTTGATAGTACAGTAAAGAATCCGGTTCATCCTTATAGGCACGACAAAGGA
This sequence comes from uncultured bacterium, assembly GCA_905215555.1. GTDB lineage: Bacteria > Bacteroidota > Bacteroidia > Bacteroidales > Bacteroidaceae > Bacteroides. The sequence continues at coordinate 24,892 of CAJMQU010000027.1, read as the reverse complement.
TGTCGAGGGTTTCAAAAATATAGGTCTGATTTTTCAGTTGAACGGCAAGCTTTAGTGATGCGCGGATATAGGCATACTTAGCAACCGCATCGTCGGACAAGTCATACAAGTCAACATACAGTTCCATCTGCTGATGCGGATCAATGGCATTGTTTTGCAGTGTTTCCAACAGATTCTTTCTGGTCTGGTCTATATCAATCGTCTGAGCACTACTGACTCGCAGGCAGAAAGACATCATCCATACCCCCATTATTATTCTTACCAAGTGATTTTTCATATCGGGACAATTTGAATAACTTGTCGCTTCTGTTACAAATGTATAACAATTTAAAGGTTAGAACAAATTTATCCGCATTTATAAATGGTTATTTAATCCCCTTGTCAACCAGTCCCTTTGTCAGCTACAAATATATAAAGCAGAAAAGACTTCCTTGTTTCAAAAAATAGTTGTTCTTTTGCATCCTCAAAAGCGAAAAGAGTATGGACAAAAATGTACAAGGGCATATGTTTGCCTTGACTGCCAATGTTTTATGGGGACTAATGGCTCCTATCGGTAAATCTGCACTTATGGAGTTTTCGGCTTTATCGGTCACTACGTTCCGCATGGTGGGAGCGGCGGCCTGTTTCTGGCTGTTGTCCGCTTTCTGCAAACGCGAACATGTAGATCATCGGGATATGCTGAAAATATTCTTTGCATCGCTCTTTGCACTGGTATTCAATCAAGGGGTTTATATCTTCGGACTTTCGATGACTTCACCGATTGATGCATCCATTGTGACAACAACGTTACCTATCGTAACTATGATTATAGCAGCCATTTACCTGAAAGAGCCTATCACGAATCTGAAAGTGCTGGGCATATTTGTAGGTGCCATGGGCGCACTGATACTTATTATGAGTAGTCAGACTGCGGGTGGTGGCAACAGTAGCATTATCGGAGATTTGCTCTGTCTGGTAGCCCAGATAAGTTTCTCTATTTATCTGACTGTGTTCAAAGGATTGTCGCAGAAGTACTCGCCTATCACGCTGAATAAGTGGATGTTTGTTTATGCGTCCATGTGTTATATCCCGTTCTCTTACCATGATGTGGCAAGTATTCAGTGGACGGAAATCTCTACGGCGACATTCATACAAGTGGGATATGTAGTAGTGGGAGGTAGCTTTCTGGCTTATATCTTTATTATGACTGCTCAAAGACTGATGCGTCCGACAGTGGTAAGTATGTATAATTATATGCAGCCTATCGTAGCTTCTATCGCTGCCATCATCATGGGATTGGGGGTATTCGGATGGGAAAAGGGAGCAGCCATTGCCCTGGTATTCCTCGGTGTATACATTGTAACCAAGAGTAAGTCAAAGGCAGATTTTGAAAAAGCGGGCAAAGAGGTATGAAAGAACTACGAGCTACGAGTGCCATTCGGTATAATAGCGCAGCACTTGTAGCCCGTAGTTCGTTGCTTATGTACTAACTCTTTCGCAGTTCTCCGAAATACGTATCGAGGAGACTCTTTGCCGCAACAAAAGACGTGAGTTTACCTTGCAGCACCTGTTGTTCCTTATCCGCCAGCATTGCCTCTATAGCCGGATTATGATAGAAACCGTCACGCAAGCGTTCGTTGATGCTTTCATACATCCAATATTTGCTTTGTTCGTTACGGCGGTATTCAAAGTAACCATTCTCTTTCACAAAAGCAATGTACTCGTAAATCATATCCCAGATTTCCTTTACTCCCAGATTATAGAATCCGGAATAGGTCATCACCTGCGGCGTCCATCCGGACTCAGGAGCAGGAAACAAATGCAAAGCATTACGGAATTGCGTTGCGGCCAACTTAGCGCGATCCAAGTTGTCACCATCAGCCTTGTTGATAACAATGCCATCCGCCATCTCCATGATGCCGCGCTTGATGCCTTGCAATTCATCACCTGTACCAGCCAATTGAATAAGTAAAAAGAAGTCGACCATAGAGTGCACAGCCGTCTCGCTCTGTCCCACACCTACTGTCTCCACAAATATCTTATCAAAACCTGCCGCTTCACAAAGAATGATCGTCTCACGCGTCTTGCGCGCCACACCACCCAGTGAACCTGCTGACGGGCTGGGACGAATAAAGGAATTGGGATGAACCGACAGCTGCTCCATACGTGTCTTATCACCCAGGATACTGCCTTTGCTACGCTCACTACTAGGATCAATGGCAAGTACTGCCAGCTTACCTGCATACTTCTCCAATACATGCAGACCGAAAACATCAATAGAAGTACTCTTCCCTGCTCCCGGCACACCGCTGATACCTACACGTACAGAGTTGCCCGAATAGGGCAGACACTTCTCTATCACTTCTTGTGCCACAGCCTGATGCTCAGGTTTCACACTTTCCACCAAAGTCACCGCTTGGCTCAGAATGGTTACATCCCCCTTCACAATGCCTTCCACAAACTCCACTACGGAAAGCTGGCGTTTCTTGGGTTTCGGACGACGATAGGGATTGACAGACGAAGGTTGCTCAATGCCTGCATTGACAACCAATCCTTTATAGGCTTCATTGTTCTCAGGATGTTCCATCATGATTTATAATTTTAGTTTTTTGCCTTAATATTAATTTCCACCTTCGGTTGCGTCGGGTCATTCGTTATCATCAGAATGCGCAGGTGACGTTTCTTCTTGGCAATATTCTTCTTATCTACGGTCACACGCAAACGGGTGGTTTCGCCCGGCTGCAACACGCTCTTCTTCAGACCTACACCCAAAGCCGGATTGAATACCTGCAACTTACTTATCTGCAACGGAGAACGTCCGGCATTGGTAATCTGTATATCATGTTTCACTTTATTCTTTCTTGCAAGCAAGGCACTCAGGTCTATATCCGTTTCGGAAAGACGAATAACGGGAGCATTAGCCATATCTGAAACTGAAAGACCGGAGAAATCGGGCAAGAGAACAGCAGAAAGCGGTATTTCGTTTTCATCGCTTACCTTATCACCCGTGAAACGCGAGAGATAAACAGACGACTGGGTCAATCCCAAGTCTGTCAGTTTTTCAGTGTTAAGAGTCAATGTAATAAGTCCTCTCTCACCTTTTTGAAGCACATTCGGTTCCACCTTCATATCCAGATAAGAAGGCAGGTGCATCAGCACGGGCTCGTATGAACGGTCCGACTGATTCACTACACCGATACGTATCACAGGCTTCTCTCCACGCTGGGTGTCGGGGAAATCAAGCTCATTTCTGTCGATACGTATCTGACCGATCAGATAAGGATAGGCGTTCGTAAAGTCTTTTATCTCACGCACCACCTCACCCGTAAAGTGCAGGTAAGCCAGATTAGGATCTGCATTCGTATAAACGGCTATGGACTTGTCAAAGTGTCCCAATGCTTTCGCATCGAACTCCACGGTTATAGTACCTTTATCACCAGGGGCAATGGGCGTCTGCGTCCATTGGGCTACGGAGCAGGCACAGGAAGGATCCACATCAGTAAGCACCAAAGGCTGGTCGCCCGTGTTGGTGATGACATACTGCACGCTGACGGGGTGTTTCCATTCTATCTGTCCGAAGCTATGCGTTTCTTTATTGGATGAAAAACGCGGTTGTGCCGTGGCGGTCAGTGCAGCGGCAAGTGTATATATACATATCAGGGTTCGTTTCATTCGTTTCTCTTTTTTAGGATGCACAAAAGTAGGTGTTTTAAATGAGAGTTCCTAAAAGGCTGTTTTAAAATTTCTTGTATTATATACAGAGACGCGAGGTTCCTTCGCATATTTCGAAAAGCCCCCCGCGTCTCTATATGTCTGCATGCAATGCTATTCTACATCTACTTTCATGGATGCCGAATGAGCTGCATACTCCGGTGCATATGCACATTGTATGGTTGCCAGTCCGGCTTCATACCGGCCGCTGCGGGCAACGCGATAGCTGTATTCCAGCACATATACGCCTTTATCCAAACTGTCGAAGAAGAAATTAGTGGAAGCGTCTTCAATCTCCATATAGTAACCTGTTCCGCTATTCCAGCGATAACCGGAAATGGAATTCATTGGTTCGAAACAAGCGCCCCGTTGGTCTTTCAGCTGAACAAAGTCCATAGCACGGTCAAGGCGTATCGTCAGACGGGAAACGACTTTATCACCCACATTCAGACGGGTGGAAGATGTAATCGGCTGTAATTCGGTCTTTCCGCCGGACAAGGTACGTTCAACGTAAAGTTTCTTTTCGACAGCCAATTCACCTCCTTGTTGTTTCACATCAGAAATCGGAGATAAATATTGTGCATAAACTGCTCCCCATGCAATACCTGCATCCCGTTTCTCTACCGTAATGGACTTGGCACGCAACTCTGGACTGCCTTGTGCAAAGCTCTCCTTAATATACCCCAAACCGGGAACAGTAGTCTTGGCAGGACTGTACGTTTCCAAAACTTTATTGCCAAGCACGATACGCACATCACCACGAGATGCCAACAGATCACTGCCCTGACAAAGCAATGCGTAAATGGCATCTGCTGTTGCCACAGATGAATTCCAGCTTGTAACTTGCTTCTGTTTCAGCAGCCAAAGCTTCATTTCTTCCACCAATGCGTCATTTCCACCTGCCATACGCAAAGCTTCCATTACCTCCACATGAACGGAAATCGGTTGAGTTCCCCAAAGGAAGGGTTTTTCATTGAAAGCAAAGTAAGCACCACGCTCATCTGTCTGCACCAGATGTTCTTTGATGGAGGCAATGAATTGGCTTGCCTCAGACACACGTCCTGCTTTTTGCAGAATGACGGCCGACTGCGCTTTAATGCCCATTGCATTTGAATTCAGGTTCTTGCCTACCATAGAAAGGAAGTAGCGGTAAGCAACTTCATTGGCAGCGGGAACTTTCTCACCGGAAATAGCTATCAGATAGAGATATTGCATAGCCGGATATGAAAGGGCAGTTATCTTGGCACCGTTCTTTTCGGCTTTACGGATATTATTGTATTCTTCCAATGCCTGCTGATGCAGATAATTGAAAGCTTGCTGCTGCATGGAGAGGGCTTCATCGGGATTCTTGGCTCCGGTGAGTAAAGGCAATCGGACAAGAAGTTCCGTTATATATCCCGTCATGCTACGACTACCGGGCATGCCTTTGTACCAACTCCAGGCACCGTTTGCTTCTTGCAAGCCTTTCAACTTGGTAAGAGCGGTTATATTTCCGTTTGCCAGATTATTAAGATCGAACAAAGTAGCAATACGTGCCTGCTGTTCAGCTTCCGTAGTGGCTTCCATCAACCACGGGCTTTCTTCAAGAAGGATATTCTTCACATCTTGGTTTTTCTGCAACTGGCTGAGGAAAGTCTCTTTCTTACTACCTTGCATACGCCAGCTATCGAAGACTGCTTTGATATGCGGCTGACTGTTAGCGATATACGACGCAAGGGAATTTGCATAATAGGCAGCAGCCCAGGCTGTAGCATTGTCTGTGCAAGGCTGGCTCAACGTAGGCAATGCCTGAACGGCATACCAGGCAGGATTACCGGTGAACTCCACTGTCAGGCGACGGTCGGTAGCCGTACGGCTGTTATAATTGAACAGGCTGTCCAAAGAGAAGGTACGGGTTTCTTCACCGCGTATCGGCATGGCGAGGGTTTCAGTGATATATTCCTTGTTGCTCAATACGGGCAACAAGTGCTGTTCACCGTCACTGAATGTACCGCCATCGGCAATCATGCGGACACCTAAAAAATCATACTTGTCTGTCACGGTAAAGCGGAAAGTTACAGGAACTGTCTTTCCCGCTTCCACCGTAAAGGACTGGCTCTGAGTGGAAATCACTTTCTCTGTCATTGGATTGAAGAGGATAAATCGGGTAGTTCCTTTCAAAGTTTTACCTGTCAGGTTAGTAACGGTTGCGGCAATACTCGTCTTATCCCCTACCCGCACGAAACGCGGCATATTGGGAGACAGCATAAATTCCTTAGATGTAACTGCTGAAGCATCCAACGTGCCAGTGAGCATGCCTTTTGTATGGGAATATCCACGGAAATTCCAACGCGTCAGGCTTTGCGGCATGGTGAAAGAGAAAGATATTTCACCTTGCTCATTAGTGCGTAGTTGCGGATAGAAAAAAGCTGTCTCGGCAAAATTGGTGCGAAGTTCAACAGTGGAAGACGCACCTGTTACCATGTCGGATTCTTCCATCGTTTTCGCAAACATCACATGTTCATCAAGCCCGGCTTCATCATCTGCGACAACCATATCTGCAGAGTTCTTTGCCATAGCTCTGTTCTGAACAGCTGCTACTCCTCGTACAGCACCCGTCAAAACAGATTTCTTTGTAACACCATATCCAATCACTACTGCTCCTGCAAAATCCGCTTGAGAATAAAAACGGTCATATACCATCACAGGCACTTTCCAATCCTTCATTGGGAAACTGCAAGAATAATACAACCAGTTCGTATAATTCTCACGCCAACTGATGCCAGGCATATAATTGGAATAGTCTACGAAGAAACTCTGGCGGTTAGGATATATCTTATCCAAAGAAGCGTCATACATCGTAGCAAGCATTTCGGCCATAGCCGGAACGCCTTGCGGTGTCTTTACCGTCAAGCGCCATTCTTCTTCCTGACCGGGACGCAACTTATCACGGAAAACATCCCATTTCATTGTCAGTTTCTTGTCCGGCATACGCTTACTCAATCTTACTAATTTTGAATAAACACGACCATTCTTAACGAAAGTAAACAAGTATTCGATTCCATTACTGTATGTATCCTGATAAGGAACATCAAAACGAACAATGGAGTCGGACAACTGAAGCGCCTTGCTTTCTAAACGCTGTCTACCGTTGAATATATCCAGCATCACATAAGCGTCTTTATAAGAAGTTCCAAAACAGAACTGTGCCGGGTGTCCGGCATCGAACTCATCATTGCGTATATAGAACCAAACATCGGACTTCACCACAGGGCGCTTGTCATTGTATGAGAAAAGTACAATCTTCTTTTCAAAGTCCACATTTCTACCCTGATCGTCATTAGCCTTCAGTTGCAATTCATATTCACCGGAAGGTAAATTCTTCCATTCCGGCAACAGAGTAGCTACATTAGATTCAAAAATACCACTGATACGAACCAATGAATCTCCGTTTACCACTTGTACCAATCGATAATCTCCTTTCAATGCTACCAGTTCTCCATTAAGATTCTTCGCATAGAAAGTAAGACGAATACTGTCATCTTTGCAAATACGGTCTTCGTTGTCAACAGAAAGAACTACCGAACGATTTCCTGCCGCCAATGACGTGATGGCTGTCTGTGTTTCACCGGCCTGATTCGTAACGGACGCCTCTATCTGATAAGTATAATATACGCCATTATTATCTTCTTTATCATCACCTTTCAGGCGGACAGGAATAATAAAATCTCCATCATCACCTATGACGACATCACCGGAAGCAATAGGAATTCCCCCATCTTCATATCCCCACCACCACGAATAAATATTCCGGGTTACGGTATAATTCAGTTCAAGTCCCTGCAAAGGTACACCGCTGAACGAACTTGCCTTCCCTCTCACCTGAACACTATCTCCCACTTGATAAGATGCCTTTTGAGGATCAAACACGATATCAAAAGTTGGGCGTTTATATTCTTCTACTTGTATATTTGCCCAGCCCCTGCCCTCTGCGCTGGAAGCTTCTATAGTATAATTTCCATTTAAGCAAGCGGTTGGGAGTATGAACTCCGTCGCAAATGAACCGAACTCGCTCGTCCGTAATTCTTTGCGTGAAATTTCTCTGCGATTTACATCACGCAACACCACTCCATACACAGCATTCGGGATAACGCCAGCCGTATCGCCTTTCTGAGTATAAGCTATACCCTTTACATAAACTGTTTGTCCGGGACGATACAAAGAACGGTCAGTCAGCAACTTCAACTCATTAACCGGTTTCTCAAAATTTTCTCCCCAATTCACAAAAGAACCGGAAGATATACGTTGAAGCAGCATTGCAGTATCCATACCTTTCCTGACAACCAAAGAACGAATTTTAGAATCCGATTTATACACCACCTTACCGTCTGCATCTGTCGTTTTTCGTTCCACTTCCTTGTTGTCCTTTCCTATATAATAGGTAGAATAGAAAATGACTTCGGCATCAGCAACAGGATTACCAGATCTGGCATCCAGCACCACGACCTCATTATTATTTTCCGGCAGAGTCATCGTCAGAGCCTTGAATCGGGTAAGATAAATGAAATTTTCCGAACTCTTCCCTTCCTTACTGTCCGGCACAACCTGCAAAACATAAATCCCCGGTTCATCAGGTAATAAAATACTGTATGTGTCGGAAGCTAAATTATAATCCTCCGGACGTGACAACGTTAAATGCTCCGTCCTTACCCTACGGGCATATTTCTTATAAAAAGCGGAATTTATCTCCGGCATTTCAGCAACCGATTCCTTCAAAGTGGTACGGAACAAATTGACAGTAAAGCCATCTAAATTCTTATGGTTAACCTGCAATGCCAAAGAATCACCGGGGTAGGTAGCTTTATTCGTATTCAAAGTCAGTTGAGGACGTAGAATATCTTCCTTCAGATTGCGTAATGCCGATATACGTTTGTAGCCAGGATATAGCCTGATAGCTTCATCACAAAGCCGCAAAGCCTCCGGATATTTCTGTCTGTCACGATAGTAATTTGCCTTAGCCAGATAAGCTTCCGCACAGACATCACGTTTTCCATAGTCCTTGATAATACGGTCCAGTGCACTCAAATACTGATTCGGAGCATCGCTCTCTCCGGCTTTCAAGGCACGGGGACGTAGCAATACATCTTCTCTCTGATTACGCCACTTCATATAATCCAACATGGTCAATACAGCAGCATCTGCCCGGTCAGCCGCCTTCCGATAGGTATTTATCATCTGCCCGTAAATATCCATAATCCTACTTTTCACAAGTGTATCCGCATCAAAGTCCGACACATTTTGCAATGCTTCAATAGAGCGTGATGCAAGCAAATGATACATATCATGATGATAATACTCACTGGCATCCCCTAAAATGACAAAAGGAATATAGCTGCGTGAGGAGGTTTTCAACAACTCTGCAGAATCTTTCAGAGCTTCGCCAGTATATTTCAGAACTTGCTGTGCAAATAAATTGCCACTCCACTCACGGATATCTTTCGGTAAGGTTTCCCCCTCCAGATTGAGCGAAGCACGCTTTTGCAGGGTCCATCGGTTACCGGCAGCATAATCTGCATAAATATTTGCCACAAGCGAGTTGAGCACAGCACGGCTAACGACATTCTGTTCCGACTTAGCCCATTGTTCCAACCCTTGCAGATTGACATAGAAACTATCAGGCGTCAGCATATCCTGATTGTCTCTCCGGCACATATAAGCTTTCAACATCTGCGGGGTGTTTTTTTCTTTTTCCCCCTTCCGGAATATCTCATCCGTCAGTTTAATTACAGTTTGCGGCAGGCTTTTCCGTTCCGCCTGTTCCACTTGTTTCCACAATTTATCAAACGACTGCGCATGCAACACGGGTACATAACACCCTAACGCTACCAGCAGTACTAAACTACAAATTCTTCGAATTCTTTCCATGGGTACTATTCTGTTAGTCTTTGTACTAACAACAAAGGAAAGGAATAAAGTTTAAACAAATGCTGCTTTTTATATAAAAAATCTTTCATGAGGATATAAAAAGAGCGAGGAGTACGTTTCAGGACGTACTCCTCGCTCCATAAAGTCTAGTTAAATGCTCTCTTACTTTTTCAGGGTATACCCCATCATCAACATTTCATTCCGACCTACTTCGGCAAGAATGTTTCTCCATGTTTTAAAAATCTTTTTTTTCATAACCTTAAAATTAATCTAATACCTAAAAAACTAAAATCTAAATACACACAACAAAAAGGGGATTAATAAATTGTTGAGTAACCCCATACATGCTTATCAGCCTCGCTGATGTGCTTAAAAATTTTCTTTAACATTTTCATTTTGTTATCCTCCTTTAAAAAACTTGTTATCCTATTGATTTCATGTTATACAACACAAAAATAAGACCTTTGTTCAAGAATAGAAGCAATAACTGATAGAAAAACATGTTTAATAACACATTTCTTGATTTAAATCAAAAATAAGAAGATCAGACAAGTCACAAAAGGTCAAGTATGGCAGGAAAAAGAAGAAATGGCAAGGACAGAGACAAGATGACAGAAAAAGAGTGAGGCCATCCCCCTCTGGGGACAGCCTCACACAACAACATTTTACTTTTCACGATGGTGAAAAAAAGGACTATTCTTCACAGAGTAGTTTTCTCTTTTATAATAGCGTCATTCATTTTATGAATTTGAGTCCATCAAACAAAGACGCCATCCGCCTAAATAATTGACAGGTTTAAAATACCAATTATTGACGACTTCCGACGTTGTATCGTCAGCTTCCCTCATCACTATAGTACATTTCACCTCATTCATCAAGGCCGTTTCAAACTTTATATTGTTTATACGATAACTCAACACTGGAATCTGCTTCAGCATACAGACGATATTATTCATTTCTTCATTGCCGAGTTGAAGAGGCTCGTTCCATGCATCTTCAGGATCAAGCCTGTAAAGCATGACAACAGCCTGCTCGTATTGTTTGTTTTGCACACAAGTCATAAACTTATCCACCAACTTTTTTACGGCTAAAGTATCTTCCCGAACTAATCCACTAACAAAATCATTCGATAGTTCTTCCGACAAATCTACTACAGCCTGTTTTTTATCCATAGACTGACAGGATAAAAGGTTAAAAAGAGCAGCAAGTACAAAAACAAAAATCAGTTGTTTCATCTTTTATTATTGAAAAATATAAAGAAGTAAGGGCAGGCAATGCCCTTACTCTCATTTATGGATCGGATTACTCCGAATTAGTTAGCTACTGTTGCAGCGATTTTACAGATTACATATACGCGAATTGTACCCCAATCGTACTTAACATCAAACGGAACCTTAATCTGGAAATCACCTACAGTTGTATTATTGTTCTCATATACCAGTTCACCGAAGTAATGAGCAATAGTACCCTTACCATTCTGAATTTCAGACTCTGTAGGTTCAACAAAATTGAACTTAATCTTCTTGCTTGCAGCACTCAACAAATCTTTAAAATCACCAGAAGTAGAGTTCATATCAGTTCTGATTTGATCTTCCAGACAAGAGATAGACTTAATACCATAATATTTATAATAGTTTTCTCCCTTAGTAACTGCAATATTATCAAAGTTATGATCACGCCAATCTGTGAAAGTCAATTTCAACATTGCTTTAGAGCCGCCTGTTTCACCATCCAAGAAATTAGTTTCATGAGGATCAGCTACACTAACAGGACGCAAGAACTTCGCAAAGAATGTATTGTTAGACAAGGCAAACGGAACATAGTCGCAATTAGCTGCATTAATCTGAATTTTAGCAGTAAAGGTTTGCTTATCTTTCAATTCATTGTGGTCTGCATAGTTCAAGATGTCCTTAGCCCATTCATTAGTTGCGTCATCCGCATTATATTCTAATACAGAACCGTTGGTAATAGTTACAACAGGATATTTAACAAGAGGAGCACCTACCTTATTTGCAAACAAAGTCTTTCCGTTATTACCTACTGTAATATCATAGTTCTGACCAGAATTACCTATAACCGGAGTCAAAGCAGTTCCTTGCGGATCTACGAAAGTGAATGTCTTAGCCAACTTAGCATCTGTAAATGCAGTATAAACAGCATCAATACCAGTAACTGTCACATCGTTACCCATAAATGTATTCAAGATATCAGACTTGAATTTATCGTCTGCACCTGCCTGACCCACTGTTTCAACATTAGCATGAATATCGCTATAGCCAGTTCCTGCTTTCGGATCATTTTTAGCATACCAATAAGCTCTATTCTTATCAGCATCAGCCACTGTACCAGCCGGTGTTACATTGCGTTTTGACGGAGTCCAATTCAATGTTACATATACATATTGGTTGATGCCCTTAGCAGCATCGATAACCTTAGTATAACGAACGATGGCTTTCATGCTTTCCTTATTCTTAAATACTTGATAAGCTTGATTATTCTTAACCATCCATTTCAATATCTGAGTTTCGTTGCCACCATCATCTTGGATAGATTGAGATACAACACCATACTTAGTTGTCACAGCCTTAGAAGTAGCCAAAATACCATCATATTGAGTAGCATCATTCACGCCACCATCCAATGTGAAGTTATCATGGAAGTCTTCTTTAGAAATACCTTGTTTTTCGAGCTGTGCAATGATTTGTTCCTCAAATTGATGCCAAGTAAGCTTCAGTTCTTTTTGAGTTTCCGTACAATTTACAGTATAAATATCAGCGAAGTCAAAATTCGGAGTTAACACAACATCACTTTCTGTAATAGTATCAACAATCTTAAACTTCAAATAACCTACTGCTGCTATTTTATTGCTCTTCATATCAGTCAAAGTAATACGAACCAACGGTTCACGCCCCTTTTCAGCTTTGTTCTGTTCTGCGCCAAATCCTTGTTGCAAACCATCCTTCGGCATTTGCGGTCTAAAAATAGCACCATCCAGAGCTGCATGAGCACTTTCAGAGGTTTTATTATTACCTACATGGTAACCAACCAGTTCATAAGAGTACTTGAATCCATATTTTTCAGATGTCTTATCGTAAGCATACTTATCCAGTTTCTTGTGAATATCTTTAGAAACATCTTTCGGATCAACTATTTCATCAAAATGAGTGTTAATAAGTTTAGACAAGTCTTCACCTGTATGATTCCAGATAATTTCACGAGTAGCCGCAGCATTTATAGCCTCAGCAGCAGTCTTATACAAATGTGTCGTTTCTTTTTGCTCGAACGGTTGACTTAAAGCCAATGTCAGATTATGAGCATTCACTGCTTTTATAGCAGCATAATCAGAAGTAATGATTGTATCTTGCTTACCATTATTATAATGAGCTTCCAAAGCTAGTACTGTAACTTTAGCATCCTGCTCAATATCTTTAACAGTACCATTCACTAAGTGAGAGTTTACAGTCAAAATCCCCTTGTCTCCCTTGAAATCGTCAACAACAGCTTCTACTACGCCATTCGCTCTTGTATATCCTTTATCAGCAGAAATGTAAGTTAGTTTAGTGATCTTTTTCCAATCTGCAACAGAAGGATTCATATGATATTCAGCAACCAAACCTGGACTCATAGAAGTAGTAGTTCCCACCTTAGGAGCATCAGTTTTAAAGTCACCGTCTGCATTAACCTTAGCAACAGTCAAGATGTTGTAATTATAGGAATAAGCTCCCATCGCTTCAATACCCTGATAATAAAAAGCTGGTTTAAAGACTAAGCTATTCAAACGAGTAGAAAGTACACCTAACAAAGTATTCAACTGGTCACTTACTTCCTTTTGCATTTCCTCATTAGCTTTCTTCAGAAGGTTTTCAATTTCTTCTTTAGAACCTAAATTGGCCAACTCTTTCTTCATAGCATCCAACTGTCCTTGAAGAGAGTCAAACTTCTTACCAGTAGCTTCTTCAAACTTTTTCAAAGCATCAATCTGAACCTGCAATGCCTGCTCAGCTTTCGCCCGTGCTTCTACTTCTGCTTTTAAATCAATGCCTAAGCCTTTCAAGTCCTCTTTCATTGTATTCAGGTCACTCTGAATACCATCTATTTTACCAGAGAGTATAGAAAGTTCCTCATCCGTTGCTACATTTTTCATTAGCTCGTCAATGTAAGCTTTAGCTTCTTTGATAGCCTCAGCTTTTGCATCGCTTGCAGCCTTTTCAGCAAGCGCTTTAGCAGCCGCAGCTTCGGCAACAGCTTTGTCTGCTTCTGTCTTAGCAGCATCAGCGGCGGCCTTTGCAGCATCTGCAGCAACTTGAGCTGCGTCAGCATCAGCTTGTACACCAGCTAAAGCTTTTTCTAAGCTTGTCTTCTGTGCGCTAAGTTCAGTGTTCAGATCCGTGTACTTTTGCTCAAGACCATCGATATCATCGTCATAGTCCTTGCAAGACGTAAATACACCTGTAGAAACCATCATCAAGGCTCCAAACAGGGCTACACTCAAATACTTCTTGTTCATAATAAAAAACTTTAAATTTATAAATTTAAAAAAATAAAGAATAATAATAGTCTAATCAATAACCCTCATCTCCATCTCTACCGTTACTTTATAGGTAACGGCACAAGCTATCAGAAGGCATATTTCACGCCAAAAAAGCACAAAACAAACATTATTATCAGCTAAAGAATATATTCAACAACAGACAAGCATACCATATGGTATGCTTGTAAAAATAGATACATCACATTTTTCAAGACGAAGTATCCAAGAAGGTTTTCATTTCAGAAGAAAAAGCTATTATACTGTAATACTGAACGATAAATATGAAAGAGGGCAACTAAAGAAGAGAAAAAAGTAACTGCCTGAAATTATATTCCAGGAAAGATTCTAACCATTCGTAGATTTATTTCTACAAAACACCAGTGATTTCTAACTAAAAATCAGACAATCACCATTCCAACCATTTAAAACACAGAGGCATATCCTTTCACAAAAGAAATTACCTCCTGATTGGCTTTATCTATTTTCTGATTTTGAAAAGGCTTTAGATAAGTTTCCGTAACCTTGATAGATGAGTGTCCCATAGCTTCTGATATGATACCCGGGTGTATTTCACAATAATAGGCCATTGTTGCCCAAGTATGCCGAATAGTATAGGTACTCAAATGGGCATGGCTTCTCACATACTTCTTCAATACGGACAAACGATGATTAAAAGCCCTCAATGCCGATTGATATTCATGATAAGCCATCTCAGTTCCCTCCGGACTGGACAAAAAGGAGAATAGATAGGGAGAATCCCCATCTTTATTAGCCACTAATTGCACTAGCCTCAAAGCTTCAGGAGTAAGTATTACAGTCAGCGGCCTACCGGTTTTTCGCCTTCGATACCTCAGAATATTACCCTGAATATCCGTCTTACGCAAATACGCCAAATCAACAAATGGTATACCACGTAACAAAAACATCAGTGCAAATAAGATTTTAGTCTTTTGCAAATCTACAGGTAAGGTATTGTGTACGGGAGTTTTCTCCGCTTCACAAAGTAAATTCCCTATGTCGGAAGCCTCCAAAGCTCTTCTTTGATCCGCATATACACTGGTATGCACATGTCTGAAAAGCCGTGGAATGTACAAAGCATAACCATTATCCACTGCCCGGTTATAAGTTGCCCGAAGCACTTTCATATATGTAGAGACTGTATTCCAACTGCATCTCCGCTGGCGCAAATAGATTTCAAAGTTCTTCAGAAGGTTCGGAGTCAACTTACCAAATGGTATATCCCTGTTATTATTAAATGCAGAGAAAGAATTCCGGGCACTCCGGTACACATGTGCAGTTCCCCATTGACCGTTAGCACGAAGCTCTTGAATAGTCGAGGATAGCATATCCAATAATAATTTTTGTTTCATGATAAATTGTTTTTTGAGTACAATTACTCTTTTT
Source organism: uncultured bacterium (assembly GCA_905215555.1). Classification (GTDB taxonomy): domain Bacteria; phylum Bacteroidota; class Bacteroidia; order Bacteroidales; family Bacteroidaceae; genus Bacteroides. Next base: position 9,363 of record CAJMQU010000027.1, on the reverse strand, counting down.
TTAATGAATTACAGAAAAAAAAACAGCTTTATTTGCACATTTATGGAAAAACAGTTATGTTTGCACCATATTTTGTGCCGTTACCTATAAAGTAACGGCATTTTTTTTAATAAAAATATCAAATAAAAAAGGCGGAGAGAATGTTTAAGCATCCTCTCCGCCTTTTATATAAAAAAAGACTTATTTACTTTTCAGGTGTCTGTTCCAACGTAGCAACCAGGAAGTCATAGAACTTAGAGACGGTCGGGATCAGAGCTCGTTCATCCGGCGAGTGCGGAGAACGCAATGTAGGTCCGAATGATATCATATCCAATCCCGGACAATTGGCGCCAATGATACCACATTCCAAGCCGGCATGAATAACTTTCACAGCAGGTTCTACTCCGAATTGTTGTTGATAGGAAAGCTTCATGGCATGCAGAATAGGTGAATCCACATTAGGTTGCCAACCGGAATAACCTCCGCTCAACTCCACTTTCATACCTGCCATGGCAAAACAAGCGGTCAGGCTATCAGCCAAAAATTCCTTCATCGTGTCACAAGAACTGCGAGCCAGAATACGAACCTCCGCCTTACCTTCTCCAATAATCACGATAGCCAGGTTAGAAGACGTTTCCACCGTATCGGGCACAGTTGGAATCATACGCATCACACCGTCCTGACAAGCCATCAGCACACTAATCATATTGTCTTGAATTTCTACAGGCACAATATGTGTCGGAAGATCAACCGGTTCTACAACCAATGTGATACCACTTTCAATAGGAGTATATTCCGCATTGATTTGCGCTTCATATTCCTTAATATAGTCTTCCAGTCCTTCCGTATCTTCGGGATTGAATACTAATACAGCATGTGCCTCACGAGGAATGGCATTACGCATGTTACCACCTTCGAAACTTGCCAACTGGGAATCAAATTCAACCAGTACATCATGTACCACACGAGCCAACAACTTATTGGCATTTCCACGTCCCTGATTGATTTCCAAACCGGAATGACCACCACGCAAGCCCTTTAATGTAATCTTACGGGCTACGAAATCAGCCGGTACTGTCTCTTCCTGATACTCCAACGTAGCCGTCAAATCGATACCCCCGGCGCAGCCAATGTACAGTTCGCCTTCATCTTCCGAGTCAAGATTCAGCAGGATTTCACCTTTCAATGTTCCCGGCTTCAAGCCAAAAGCACCGTACATGCCGGTTTCCTCATCTTTCGTAATTAATGCTTCCAACGGTCCATGCTTCAGATTATTATCTTCCAGCACTGCCATGATGGCGGCAACGCCCAGACCATTGTCCGCACCCAACGTTGTTCCTTTAGCTTTCACCCAATCGCCATCTACATAAGTTTCAATAGGATCTTTTGTAAAATCGTGGACAGTATCATTGTTCTTCTGGGGCACCATATCCATATGTGCCTGAAGAATGACGCCTTTGCGGTTTTCCATACCCGGAGTGGCGGCTTTACGGATAATAACATTGCCTACTTCATCGACAAATGATTCCAAGCCCAAGCCTTTTCCAAAGTTTACAAGGAACTCTGTTATTTTCTCCATGTGTCCCGACGGACGGGGAATTTGAGTCAGCGAATAGAAATGCTTCCACACATTCTGTGGAGCTAATTGCAAGATTGTACTCATAACGTTTAAAAGTTAGTTTTCGCAAATATACATTTTTATTCTTAAACCATGCAATAAACGGGTACGATTTTAGTATTAGTACAAAAAGCGGTGAGATATAGTGATCCTGGCATTATATCATAAAGAGATGCAACTTTTAAATAAATTGAACTTCTTTTTCAATTTACACTACCGCTCATGAATTCTGCTTCACACGGTTCACCAGCGAAAGATGCAACCATCCATAAATCCCCAGCACAATAACCAGTAATGTCTGTATACCGTGCACAATCAAAGCAAAAACTCCCGCATCGGTAGCATTGACACCGTATAACATCATCATAGTGATGACAGCAAAGTGCCAGGATCCCGCCCCGTTGGGTGTGGGAACAATCACCGCAAAGGTTCCGCCTACAAACATAACCAATCCGGCCAAAAAGCTAAGATGCCCGGTAAAAGAAAAGCAATAGAAAGTAATATAGAAGTGATAGAAATAGCATATCCAGATAAGCAATGTATAAAGAATGAAAAGCGGGATATTCTTCACCCCCTTCAATGACATCACACCTTCCCACACATTAAGCACCACCCCCTTCACTTTCTCGAAGAAAGAAAGCATACGCAAAAGGAAATAGAGCAACACCAATACCCCTATCACACAGAAAAGTACAACATAGAACCAAGGAGACGTCACCAAATGCAGCAACGAAGGAATTTTTGTCCCCGTCTCTTCAAAAAAACGCAGGAAAACGGGCATCTGCATCAAAAAAGTAACTCCTGTAATCAAAAGAATGGTAAGCGTATCTATCAAACGTTCCGTCACCACCGTACCAAGCGATTTGGCAAAAGACACATCATCATATTTGGCAAGCACCCCACAGCGGGAAACTTCACCCACACGAGGCAAAACAAGATTAGCGGCATAAGAAACAAAGATGGCATCCACGCAATCACCCGTTTTCGGATAGGCACCCAATGGCGCAAGCGTTTGCTTCCAGCGCCAACCACGGAACACGTGGCTCATTACACCAAAAAACAATGAAAACAACATCCACCCCCAATTAGTGCCATGCAAAAGCACTTCCTTGGCACGTGTAAAGTCAAAATCCCGATACACCCAATAAAGAATAAAACCGCCCAAAGCGAGCGGCAAAAGGATTTTCAGTGTCTTTTTTAATAGTTTATTCATGCAGAATTCGTTATTCTTCATCGAAAAGGATTACCTTTGCGAGCTGCAAAGATAGTGCAAACCGAGAGCAGTACAAAAGAAGCTTGCTTATTTTTAATGCCGAGGTGCAGCCTATCTTCGCGAAGCAAAGATAGTGCAAACCGAGGGTAGTACAAAAGAAGCTTGCTTATTTTTAATGCCGAGGTGCAGCCTGTCTTCGCGGAGCAAAGATAGTGCAAAGATTGTTCAAAAGTAACGATTCAGTTGATAAATGAGATTAGTAAAGCCTAAAAAGTTTCTCGGCCAACACTTCCTGAAAGACCTGAAAGTGGCACAGGACATAGCCGACACCGTAGACGCATGTCCCGGACTCCCTATATTGGAAGTAGGTCCGGGTATGGGTGTATTAACCCAGTTTCTGGTAAAGAAAGAACGTCCGGTAAAGGTAGTGGAACTGGATTATGAATCCGTAGCCTATCTGCGCGAAGAATATCCGTCATTGGAAGACAACATCATCGAAGACGATTTTCTGAAAATGAACCTGCAACGCTTGTTCGGTGGACAGCCGTTTGTGCTGACAGGAAACTACCCTTATAACATATCCAGCCAGATTTTTTTCAAGATGCTGGATAACAAAGAACTGATACCTTGCTGCACCGGCATGATACAGAAGGAAGTAGCTGAACGTATCGCTGCCGGTCCCGGTAGCAAGACATATGGTATTCTAAGCATACTGATACAAGCATGGTATCGCGTGGAATATCTTTTCACTGTGCACGAACATGTGTTTAACCCACCGCCAAAGGTAAAGAGTGCCGTCATCCGCATGACACGAAACGAGACTAAAGACCTGGGCTGTGACGAAAAGCTGTTCAAGCAAGTAGTAAAAACCACTTTCAACCAACGACGCAAGACGCTGCGAAACTCGATAAAGCCGATACTCGGCAAAGACTGTCCGCTGACGGAAGATGCCGTGTTCAACAAAAGGCCGGAACAGCTGTCCGTACAGGAGTTTATCAACTTGACCAACCAAGTGGAACAGGCGTTAAAAGAGATTAGAGAAAAGAATGATGAAATAAATAAATGATGAGTCATCATTTTAATCAAGAGGAGGAAGATTATGGAGATGGACGAAACCTACATTGACAATGTCAAAAACCTCATTGAGCAGAAAGACGCAGAAAACGTCAAATCGCTCCTTATAGACCTGCACCCTGCGGATATTGCCGAACTCTGCAACGACCTGAGTCCGGAAGAGGCCCGTTTTGTATATCGCTTGCTGGACAATGAGACAGCGGCAGATGTATTGATGGAAATGGACGAAGACGTCCGTAAGGAATTCCTGGAGATACTCCCGTCAGAAACTATCGCCAAGCGCTTTGTGGACTATATGGACACAGACGACGCCGTAGATCTGATGCGTGAGTTGGATGAAGAGAAACAGGAGGAAATCCTCTCCCACATTGAAGACATCGAGCAGGCAGGAGACATCGTAGACCTGTTGAAGTACGACGAAGATACCGCCGGTGGCTTGATGGGTACGGAAATGGTGGTCGTGAACGAGAACTGGAGTATGCCGGAATGTCTGAAAGAGATGCGCCAGCAAGCTGAACAGTTGGACGAAATCTACTACGTCTATGTCATCGACGACGAGAACCGCCTGCAAGGTGTATTCCCGCTGAAGAAGATGATTACCTCCCCTTCCGTGTCAAAAGTGAAACATGTGATGCGGAAAGATCCGATTTCCGTGCACGTAGATACGCCCGTTGAAGATGTGGTACAGACCATTGAGAAATATGACCTTGTGGCCGTTCCCGTCGTCGACAGCATCGGACGACTGGTAGGACAGATCACCGTAGACGACGTCATGGATGAAGTTCGTGAGCAATCGGAACGCGACTATCAGTTGGCATCCGGTTTGTCACAAGACGTAGAAACAGACGATAACGTGATGCGCCAGACCAGCGCACGCCTGCCGTGGCTCATCATCGGCATGCTGGGTGGTATAGGCAACTCCATGATTCTGGGAAACTTTGACGCAACCTTTGCCGCCCATCCCGAAATGGCACTCTATATTCCGCTGATCGGTGGTACGGGTGGAAACGTCGGAACACAATCTTCGGCTATCATCGTGCAAGGCCTTGCCAACAATTCATTGGATGCCAAAGATATTTTCAAGCAAATCACCAAAGAATCCGTAGTAGCCCTCATCAACGCTACTATCATTTCTTTAGTAGTATATATCTATAATTTTGTCCGGTTCGGTGCCACCGCCACCGTCACCTATTCCGTTTCCATCAGCCTGTTCGCCGTAGTGATGTTCGCATCCATCTTCGGCACACTGGTGCCCATGACATTGGAAAAGTTGAAGGTAGACCCTGCCATCGCTACCGGACCGTTTATAGCGATTACTAACGACATTATAGGCATGATGTTGTACATGGGAATAACCGTGCTACTTGCCTAAATGAAGAAAAATGAAAAAAAACTGATGAAAAAAGTATGAAGTAATTGTTTTATTTCATTAATTTGTGACCTAATGTAACCCGAACGGGTAAAACCGTTTCTTAAAATGTATCTACAATGATGGACACTCATGACACTAATCTCCCCGAAAAGGCGGCAGAATTAGAAGAAGACAAGAAAGCAGCAGAGGTTTCCGAACCGGCTCTGATGGAAACTCCGGCTGAAGAAGCCACGCAGGAAGAGAAGCCGGTAGAAGTCGCACAGAAACTAAGCAAGGAGGAAATCCTCGCCAAGTTAAAAGAAATTTCCGCTGAAGTGGAAAATGCCGGTAAACAAGAAATAGACAGCTTGAAACAAGCTTTCTACAAGCTGCACAATGCCGAGCAGGAAGCGGCCAAAAAGCTTTTCATTGAAAACGGGGGAGCAGCAGAGAATTTCGTTCCGACAGTGGATACTGTGGAAGAGGAGTTCAAGAATACCATGTCCGTCATTAAAGAAAAGAGAAGCGCATTGTCAGCCGAACAAGAACAACAGAAAGAGCTGAACCTGCAAATCAAGCTTTCCATAATTGAGGAACTGAAAGAACTGGTAGAGTCGCCCGACGATGCCAACAAATCCTACACCGAATTCAAGAAACTGCAACAGCAATGGAATGAAGTGAAACTTATTCCGCAGGCTAAAATCAATGAGCTTTGGAAGAGCTATCAACTCTATGTGGAGAAATTCTATGATTTACTGAAGCTGAACAATGAATTCCGTGAATATGACTTCAAGAAAAATCTGGAAATAAAGACTCATCTTTGCGAGGCTGCCGAAAAATTGGCAGATGAACAGGATGTAGTATCGGCTTTCCACCAGTTGCAGAAGTTACACCAGGAATTCCGTGATACGGGTCCGGTAGCCAAAGAATTGCGTGACGAGGTATGGAACCGCTTTAAAGCAGCCTCCACCGCCGTAAATCGCCGTCACCAGCAACATTTTGAATCACTGAAAGAAGTAGAGCAACACAATCTCGACCAGAAAACAGTGATTTGCGAAATCATCGAGGCCATCGACTACAACGAACTGACTAACTTCGCTGCCTGGGACAATAAAACTCAGGAAATCATCGCCCTGCAAAACAAATGGAAGACCATAGGTTTTGCACCACAAAAGATGAACGTGAAGATATTCGAACGTTTCCGTAAGGCTTGTGACGAGTTCTTCCGCAAGAAAGGTGAATTCTTCAAATCCCTGAAAGAGGGAATGAATGTCAACCTGGACAAGAAACGTGCACTTTGCGAAAAGGCCGAAGCTTTGAAAGACAGCACCGACTGGAAAGCAACAGCTGACGAACTCACCAAACTTCAAAAAGAATGGAAAACTATCGGTCCGGTAGCAAAAAAATATTCCGATGCAATATGGAAACGTTTCATTTCCGCTTGCGACTACTTCTTCGAACAGAAAAATAAGGCAACTTCCTCCCAACGTTCCGTTGAAGTTGAAAACCTGAACAAGAAGAAAGAAATCATCGAAAAGCTTACTGCCATCGATGAAAACATGGATACTGACGAGGCTACCCAGTTAGTACGCGAACTGATGAAAGAATGGAACAACATCGGTCATGTACCTTTCAAAGAGAAAGACCGTCTGTACAAGCAATATCACGGACAAGTGGATAAACTGTTCGACCACTTCAACATCAGCGCAGCCAACAAAAAATTGAGCAACTTCAAATCGAACATCAGCAACATCCAGGAAGGCAGTCCGCAGGCTCTTTACCGTGAACGCGAGAAACTGGTTCGCGCGGCAGATGCCATGAGAAACGAGTTGCAGACGTATGAAAACAACCTTGGCTTCCTGACTACTTCTTCTAAGAAAGGTAACAGCCTGCTGACAGAATTGAATCGTAAAGTTGAAAAACTGAAAGCTGACATCGAATTGGTTAAACAGAAGATTAAGGTTATCGACGAATCCATTCGCAGCGCCGAATAAATTTGATAGAAACAGAAATAAACTGTTTGCTTTTCAAACATAAAGTTTACTGAAAAAAGGTATAAAAAAAGCTGTCTCCGGATAAATCGTGAGACAGCTTTTTTATTGTTTCCTATTTTTTAATGGTGGAACAGGCGAATACCCGTAAACGCCATAGCAATGCCATATTTATCACAAGTTTCGATAACATTGTCATCACGTACGGAGCCTCCTGCCTGGGCAATATAATCCACACCTGTCTTATGCGCGCGCTCAATATTATCTCCAAACGGGAAAAAAGCATCTGAACCCAAAGAAACACCTTTCAGCGTATCCAGCCATGCGCGCTTTTCTTCACGGGTCAGCACTTCCGGCTTCTCAGTAAAGAACTGTTGCCAAACACCGTCAGCCAATACATCCTCATGATCATCACTGATGTAAATATCAATCGTATTATCACGGTCAGCACGACGGATTTTTTCGATCCACGGCAAGTTCAACACTTTCGGATGCTGGCGCAGATACCAAATATCCGCCTTATTTCCTGCCAGACGGGTACAATGAATACGGCTCTGCTGCCCTGCCCCGATGCCGATAGCCTGTCCGTCCTTCACATAACAAACGGAGTTTGACTGCGTATACTTCAGAGTAATCAGTGCTATCATCAAATCACGTTTTGCAGCATCCGGGAAGTTCTTGTTTTGAGTGGGAATATTCGCAAACAGTTCATCGTTATTCAACTTAATCTCATTACGTCCTTGCTCAAAAGTAATTCCAAATACTTCTTTGCGTTCAATCGGAGCAGGTTTGTAGCTCGGATCAACCTGAATTACATTATAGGTACCTTTACGCTTATTCTTCAGAATTTCGAGCGCCTCTTCAGTATACCCCGGAGCAATGACCCCATCCGACACTTCACGATTGATGAAACGGGCGGTTGCCTCGTCGCACACATCACTCAAAGCGATAAAATCACCATATGACGACATACGATCGGCCCCACGGGCACGTACATAGGCATTAGCCAACGGAGAAAGCGGCAGGTCATCCGCAAAATAAATCTTCTTCATTGTCTCGTCCAGTTCAAGACCGATAGCTGCACCGGCCGGACTGACATGCTTGAATGAAGTAGCTGCCGGCATACCGGTAGCCTCTTTCAGTTCTTTCACTAACTGCCATCCGTTCAAGGCATCCATAAAATTGATATATCCCGGACGTCCGTTCAGGACTTCGATAGGCAGTTCCCCCTCCTGCATAAAAATGCGGGCCGGCTTCTGATTAGGGTTACAGCCATACTTGAGTTCTAACTCTTTTGCCATAGTTTTAATTATTTTGAATAGAATTGCTACAAAATTACTGAATAGGAATATAATTACTCATTATAAATCCATAATAATACAGACTTAGTTTCAGCCTTCAGCAAAGCATCAACTTGCCGCATCGTTTCATTACAAATCACCGGACACCCCTGACTCATCCCCAACGGCAGATGTAAAGGATAAATCTCCGCTGCAGGCAAAGGGGTATACGAATGTAGCACAACAATACGTTTAAAGGCATTATCATTGGTTGGTTCCAGTCCGTGCAATTTATAATGAACATTGATTCCCCACTTGCTATAAGCGCGGATACCGATTTTATATTTTCCTAAAGAAGAACATAGACTTCCCGGCACATTACTGAAGACAGGTTTAGAAGGAGTACCGTCTTTTCCATAACCATGTGCGCAAAGACTCGCATATTTAATAGAGTCACCCTTAAGATCCCAGACAAAGAAACGCCTCTTACCGGAATGTATGCTGAAATCAACCAAAAAACAAAAATTCGTATTGAAGCCTTTACTAACACAATATGCTTTCGCTTCGCACGCTTTCACCTTTAACCGCTGCTGTGTAGTAAGGCTCACCAATATGGTGTCACCGCACTTCGCACAAAGCACCTCCCCTAATCCGGTAAGCAGGATAAGCAGCACTAACAGAAAACGAATAATTCCTTTCATAAGCTTCACATTGTATCAGATATTAAAATCACTTGGATAAAACATAAAACCCACTAAAACTTGCGATTTTAGTGGGTTTTTGACTTAAATAAGCGTAAGATAGTTGGGCTACCTGGATTCGAACCAGGAATGACAGGACCAGAATCTGTAGTGTTA